>CAXUDL010000004.1:0-160572 GCA_964249855.1 uncultured Rhizobacter sp.
TCTGCAGCACGCGCTCGACCGGCAGGAAGTCGACGCCGAGGTCGAGCGACGACGTCGCGACCACCGCCTTCAGCCGCCCCTCCTTCAGCCCGAGCTCGACCCACTCGCGGACCTCCTTGTCGAGCGAGCCGTGGTGCAGCGCGACGACGCCGGCCCACTCGGGGCGTTCCTGCAGCAGGAGCTGATACCAGATCTCGGCCTGCGAGCGGACGTTGACGAAGACGAGCGTCGACGTCGACCGCTCGATCTCGGCGACGACCGGCAGCTGCATCTGCTTGCCGAGGTGGCCGCCCCAGGAGAAGCGGCCCGGATGGTCGGGCAGCAAGGTGTCGATGACGAGGGATTTGGCGATCCGCCCGCGCACGAGCACGCCGTCGTCGCGGCCGAGCAGCACGCGCATGGCGTCGGCGAGATTGCCGAGCGTCGCCGACAGGCCCCAGACCACGAGCGCCGGGTTCCAGCGCCTGAGCCGCGCGAGCGCGAGCTGCACCTGGACGCCGCGCTTGTTGCCCATCAGCTCGTGCCATTCGTCGACGACGACGGTGTGGACGCCGCGCAGCTCCTCCTCGGCCTTGTCACGCGTCAGCATCAGCGACAGCGACTCCGGCGTCGTGACCAGCGCGGTCGGGAAGCGCCGGTCCTGGCGGGCGCGCTCGGCGGGCGCGGTGTCGCCGGTGCGCATGCCGATGCGCCACGACGCGCCGAGCTCGCGCAGCGGCAGTTCGAGCGCGCGGGTGGTGTCGGCGGCGAGCGCGCGCATCGGCGTCAGCCAGAGCACACCGAGCGGCGCCGGCTGCGCGCCGGTCAGCGCAACGCCGAGCGCCCGCGCCCGGCCGAGCGCGCCGAACCAGACGGCGTAGGTCTTGCCGGCGCCGGTCGTCGCGTGCAGCAGGCCGCTGCGGCCGGTGGCCATCGCCGCCCAGACGTCGCGCTGGAAGTCGAAGGGCTGCCAGCCGCGCGTGGCGAACCAGGCGTCGCCGACGGCCGGGGCGTCGTCCGGCGAGCAGGCGACGTCGGCCCGCCGCGCGGCGGCCGCACCGCCGGTCATGAAGGCGCGGCCGACGGCGACCGCGGCGCCAAGGCGAGGTGAACGCGATCGATGCGGCCGTCGTGGAGACTTCCCACGCTGAAGCGCGCGCCGTGCCAGTCGATGCCGTCGCCCTCGACGGCGTCGCGCGCCAGGCTGTCGGTCAGCCAGTCGCGCAGCGTCTCGCCGCCCAGGTCGGGCACCGGCAGCTGGAAGAAGCCGAGCGTCTCGGCCAGCGGGAGATCGGCGTCGAGCATGAGACGGCCCTGCACCGCGCCCTGACCGGGCGGCGGCACCGGGTCGGGCTCCTGCACCTTGAGCAGCCGCGCGGCGGTCCCGATCGTCGTGCCCTGCAGCAGCAGCGACGCGAGCACGACCGCGAACGCGACGTTGAAGAAGCGGCCGCTGTCGGGCACGTGCGCGAGCAGCGGGAACAGCGCGAGCACGATCGGCACCGCGCCGCGCAAGCCGACCCAGCCGATGAACGCGCTCTCGTTCAGCCGGAAGCGCAGCGGCGCGAGACACAGCCAGACAGCGAACGGCCGGGCGACGAACATCAGCGTCAACGCGACCGCGACGCTGGTCCACGCCGAGTCGAGCATCTCGTGCGGGGTCACGAGCAGGCCGAGCAACAGGAAGAGCACGGCCTGCGCAGCCCAGGCGAAGCCGTCGAGCGCGGACGACGCCGCATGCGCGGCCTGCGGCGCGAGCTCGCGGACGCGCATGCCGAAGAGGTAGATCGCGAGAAAGCCCGAGGCCTCGAACAGCCCGGCGGCTGCGAACGCGACGAAGCCCGACGAGACGATGATGAGCGACAGCACGCCGCCGTGCTCGACGGTCAGCGGCAGCTTGCGCAGCAGCGCGCCCACCGCCCAGGCGCCGCCGACGCCGATCGCCGTGCCGATGCCGGCCTGGCGCAGGAACAGGACCGCGGCGTGACCCGGGCCGGCGTGCTCCTGGATCGTCGCGATCAGCGCGAGCGTCAGGAAGACGGCCATCGGGTCGTTCAGGCCCGACTCGAGTTCGAGCGTCGCCGAGATCCGCTCCGACAGCCGGACACCCTTTTGCCGGAGCAGCGAGAACACCGCCGCGGCATCGGTCGACGAGACGATGGCGCCGAGCAGGAGGCCGTAGCGCCAGTCGACGTCGAGCGTCCACATCGCGACGCCGCCGACGATCGCCGCGGTGATGCCGACGCCGACCGTCGCGAGCAGCAGCGCCGGGCGAACGCCGGTGCGGAAGGTGTCCATGCGGGTGCTCAGGCCGCCCTCGAGCAGGATCACGGCGAGCGCGGCGTTGCCGATCCAGGCCGAAAGCAGCACGTTGTCGAACGCGAAGCCGATCGGGCCGTCGACGCCCACGAGCATCCCCGCGATCAGGAACACGAGCAGGAACGGCAGACCGAGCCGCGCCGACAGCACGCCGGCGAG
Source organism: uncultured Rhizobacter sp. (assembly GCA_964249855.1). Classification (GTDB taxonomy): domain Bacteria; phylum Pseudomonadota; class Gammaproteobacteria; order Burkholderiales; family Burkholderiaceae_C; genus LMDS01. The sequence goes on from CAXUDL010000004.1 coordinate 2,458, forward strand.
CAGGCTCGTGAAGACCAGGAGGCCGCCGGCGAGCAGCAGGAGATAGAGCGTTTGCATCGCGATCGACCTTAGCAGAGCGGCCGCGACCGGGCCGCCGGTCGAGCTTTCAGGCGCTCACGATCCAGCCTTCGAGCGGATCGACGTCCGGCGGCAGGCCGTGGCCGGATCTGCCGCTCGCCCACGCCGCCTGGACGAGGCAGAGCACGGCGTCGAGCCGGTCGCCGCTCGGATCGGCGACGAGTTCGTCGCGGGCGTGCGCGCCGAGAGCGAGGCGCAGCCCGAGCCGCGTGCGCCCGTCGACGAGCGCGGCGACGAGCGCCTCGCGGGCGGTGCGCCGCTCGGGCGTCTGCTTGGCGCGGTCGTCGCTCTTGTAGGAGCGCGAACCGAGGATTTCGCGCGCCAGGAGCCCGGGGTAGGCCTCGAGCGCCACGCGTGCCGGATCGCCGGCGTGCAGGCGGGGAATGTCGAAGCCGGCGTCGATCAGCAGCGGCACGCCGGCGTGCAGCATGAACGCCACCGGCGGGTTGACCCACTTCATCGACGGCGACGAGCCCGCCGGCGCGTCGGTCGCGCGGTGCGCGAACTTCGCGCCCACCGGCCGGGCGGCGCAGAACGCCGCGAAGGTGTCGCGGATCTCGGCGCGCGACAGCGCCGCGTAGTGCCGCATCAACGGCAGCCACTCCTGCGGCCAGCCGAGCGCGACGACGAGCTCGCGCGGCAGGCCGAAGGGCATGTCGAAGCCGACCGTGCGCGGCGCCGGGTCGGCGAGCCAGGCGGCGAAGCCGGTGAAGTCGGCGAACGCGTCGATGCGGTCGACGACGACGACCTCGCCCTGCCGGTGGCCGAGCGCGACGGTGATCGGCTTCCTCGGCGTCGGGCGGCTGGTGAAATCGACGCCGGCGAGCACGCTCGGGCTCAGCGGCATGCGACGGCGACGCTACAGTCGGCGCGATGAACCCGATCCTCGTCGAAGCGCTGCGCGGCGGCGCGGTCGAATCCGCCCATCGCGGCGCCGTCGCGATCGTCGATGCCGACGGCGCCGTCGTGGCCTCGATCGGCGACATCGACCGGCCGATCTTCCCGCGCTCGGCCGTCAAGGTGCTGCAGGCGCTGCCGCTGGTCGCGAGCGGCGCGGCCGACGCGCTCGGCCTCGTCGACGACGAACTCGCGCTCGCCTGCGCGTCGCACGGCGGCGAGGAAGCGCACGCGAGGACCGCGGCCGCGGTGCTCGCCAAGGCCGGCCTCGACGCCGGCGCGCTCGAATGCGGCACGCACTGGCCGTCGGAGGACGGCGCGGCGCGCCGGCTCGCCGCCTCGGGTGCGGCGCCCGGGCCGCTGCACAACAACTGCTCGGGCAAGCATGCGGGCTTTCTGTGCCTGGCCTGCGCGCTGCACGGCGGCACGGACCTGCGCGGCTTCGTCCGCGGCTACGTCGGCGCAGCGCATCCGGTGATGCGCGAGGTGGCCGCGGCGATCGAGGCCGCGACCGGGCACGAGCTCGCGACCACGCCGCAGGGCATCGACGGGTGCTCGATCCCGACCTATGCGATCCCGCTGCGGCGGCTCGCGCTCGGCTTCGCGCGCGTCGGCACCGGCATCGGCCTCGCGCCCGACCACGCGCGTGCGGCGGCGCGGCTGCGGGCGGCGGTCGCGGCCGCGCCGTTCATGGTCGCAGGCACCGGCCGCTTCGACACCCGGGTGATGGAGCGGCTCGGCGAGCGTGCGTTCACCAAGGTCGGCGCCGAGGGCGTGTTCTGCGCGGCGCTGCCGGAACGCGGACTCGGCGTCGCGATCAAGGTCGACGACGGCAACACCGCCCGCGCCGCCGAGGTCGCGATGGCGGCCGTGATCGAGGCCTTCGTCGCGCTCGACGACGCCGACGCGGTCTTCCTGCGCTCGCTGAGCGACGTGGCGCTGCGCAACTGGAACGGCACCGCGGTCGGGTCGCTGCGCGCCGCGTCGACGCTGCGCGCGCTGGCCGCCGCCTGAACCGGCCGCCGCGCTCACGCCGCCGACGCCTCGACCCGCAGCAGCGCCTCGAGCGACTGCAAGGTGTCGGCCTCGTGGATCGGCTTGTCGGCGCGGATCCGCAGCATCCGCGGGAAGCGCACCGCGATGCCGCTCTTGTGCCGCGGACTGCGGTTGATGCCCTCGAAGCCGAGCTCGAAGACCATCGTCGGCCTGACGCTGCGGACCGGGCCGAACTTCTCGAGCGTGTCGCGGCGGATGATGCGGTCGACGCCGCGGAACTCCTCGTCGGTGAGGCCGGAATACGCCTTGGCGAAGGCGACGAGCTGCAGCGCGTCGGGCTGCGCGGGCTCGCGCTTCGCGATCGCGTCGACGACGGCCTGCGCCTCGTCGGCGTCGCGCGGCGTGCGGTTCCAGACCGCGAAGGTGTAGTCGGTGTAGACGCTCGCACGGCGGCCGTGGCCGGCCTGTGCGTAGACGAGCACGCAGTCGACGCTCATCGGGTCGATCTTCCACTTCCACCAGGTGCCGTCGGCCTTGGTGCGGCCGGTGCCGTAACGGGCGTCGAGGCGCTTGAGCATGAAGCCTTCGACGCCGCGCTCGCGCGAGCCTTCGCGCAATGCGGCGAGCTCGGCCCAGGTCGCCCGCGTCTCGGCCGGCGAGAGATGGAAGCCCGCCGGCGCGAGCGCCTCGAGCAGCGAGCGCCGCGCATGCTGCGGCTCGCCGCGCTGGTCGCGGCCTTTGATCTCGAGCAGGTCGTACGCGATGAAGCCGACCGGCGCGTCGGCGAGCACCTTCTTCGTCAGCGTCTTGCGGCCGATGCGCTGCTGCAGCAGGTTGAAGGGCGCGGGCCGTCCGTCCTTCCAGACGACGATCTCGCCGTCGAGCACCGTGCCGTCGGGCAGCGCCGCGGCGAGCGCGACGAGCTCGGGGAAGCGGTCGGTCATGAGCTCCTCGCCGCGCGACCAGACCCAGACCGCGCCGGCACGCTTGACGAGCTGCGCGCGGATGCCGTCGTACTTCCATTCGACGAGCCACTCCCCGGGCGCGCCGAGGCGGGCGTCGAAGTCGACGAGCGGCGCGTCGAGCTGGTGCGCGAGGAAGAAGGGATAGGGCTGGCCCGAGGGCGGCGCTTCGGCGTCGGCGTCGCCGCCGTCGGGCGCGGTCAGCCGCCGGTAGCTCGCCTCGCTCGGCGCGATGCGGGCGTCGGTGTAGCCCATCATCCGCTGGGCGACGATCTTCGGATCGATGCCCGCGGCTTCGGCGAGCGCGCGCTGGACGAGCAACTTGCTGACGCCGACGCGGAAACCGCCCGAGATCAACTTGGTCAACAGGAACCGGCCCGAGCGATCGAGCTCGCTCCAGTAGCCGGCGATGCGGTGCGCCTGCTCGGCGGGGTCGAGCCCGCGCAGCGGCAGCAGCCGCTCCTCGATCCAGTCGGCGAGACCGACGTCGCTCTCGTGCCGCGGCGGCGGCAGCACGCTGGCGATCGTCTCGGCGAGGTCGCCGACGGCGAGGTACGACTCGTCGAACAGCCAGTCGGGAACGACGGCGAGCTCGCAGGCGAGCGCGCGCAGCAGGCCGGTCGGCACCACCTGGCGCGGCTTGCCGCCGGCGAAGAAGTACGCCGCCCAGGCCGCGTCGCGGGCCGGCGCGACCTCGAAGTAGCGCTTGAGCGCGTCGGTCTTGGCGCGGGTCGCGGTGCTGCCGTCGAGCGCGTCGAAGAGGCGCGAGAACGCCTTCATCCAGCGTCGGCTTCAGGCGCTGCGTCCGGCGCCTCCTGCTCGTCGCCGTACTCGGTCGCGAAGGCGCCGGCCTCTAGGCCCTGCATCGTCAGCCAGCGGACCATGATCGCCTCGTAGCCGTGGGTGACGATGACGCGCTCGGCGCCGGTCGCGGCGATCGCGCGCTGCAGGCCGGGCCAGTCGGCGTGGTCGCTTAGCACGAAGCCGCGGTCGACGGCGCGCCGGCGCCGGGCGCCGCGCAGCTGCATCCAGCCGCTCGCGAACGCGTCGCTCAGCTCGCCGAAGCGGCGCGTCCAGACCGAGTTCTGCGCCGACGGCGGCGCGACGATCAGCGCACGGCGGAAGACCGACTTGTCGGTGACGTCGCTGACGAGGCGGGTCTCGGGCAGCGCGACGCCCGCGGCGCGGTACGCCCGGTTCAGCGGCTCGACCGCGCCGTGGACGACGATCGGCCCGATGCTCGCGTCGACGCCGGCGAGGATGCGCTGTGCCTTGCCGAAGCTGTAGCCGAGCAGCAGGCTCGCGCGGCCCGCCTCGGCGTTGGCGCGCCACCAGGCGTCGATGCCGGCGAAGAGCTCGCGCTGCGGTTGCCAGCGATAGATCGGCAGGCCGAAGGTGCTTTCGGTGATGAAGCAGTGGCAGGCGACCGGCTCGAACGGCGCGCAGGTCGCGTTGGATTCGGCCGGCTCGTCGTGGGCGCCGGCGACGTAGTAGTCGCCCGACGCCACCCAGACCTGGCCGCGGTGCTCGAGCCGGACCTGCGCCGAGCCGAGCACGTGTCCCGCCGGATGGAGCGAGACGCGCACGCCGAAGTGGTCGATCTGGGCGCCGTAGTCGAGCGTCTGCAGGTCGATGGCGCCGAGCCGCGAGCGCAGGACGCCCTCGCCCGCTGCCGCGGCCAGGTAGCGGCCGTGGCCGACGCGCGCGTGATCGGCGTGCGCATGGGTGATGACGGCACGGTCGACCGGGCGCCACGGGTCGATGTAGAAGTCGCCGGGAGGGCAGTAGAGGCCTTCCGGTCGCTGCACGACGAGGTCGGCGGCGCGGGGGACGACGGGAGCGATCGGCTCGGTCATCGCGTCTTCAGTAGCGGCGCCCGGTCGCGAACACCGCGAAGCGCATCATCGCGTAGGCGATCCACGACAGAGCGCGCGTCGTCGCCGGCCGGCGCGAATGCGCGTCGGGCAGCACGCGCCGGCCCTCGCGGCCCATCGCGTCGAGCAGCTGACGGCGCAGGTCGCCGGCGAAGGCCTCGTCGCGGACGAAGACGTTCGCCTCGCGCGCGAGCAGCAGGCTCAGCGGATCGAGGTTCGACGAGCCGACCGTCGCGATCGCGCCCAGCGGCGAGTCCATCACCGCGACCTTGGCGTGCAGGAAGCTCGCCTCGTACTCGATGATCTCGATGCCCGCGGCGAGCAGCGCGCCGTAGACCGCGCGGCTCGCGTGGTACTGCATGAAGTACTCGTACTTCGCCTGCAGCAGCAGCGTCACGCGGACGCCGCGCCGCACCGCGTGCAGCAGCGCACGCTGCAGTTGCACGCCCGGGATGAAGTAGGCGTTGGCGATGACGACCTCGCTGCGCGCCTGATTGATCGCGAGCCGGTAGACGCTTTCGATGCTGCGCCGGAAGCGGACGTTGTCGCGCAGCACCAGCACCGCATGCGCGCCCTCGGGCGGCCCGGGCGCGAGACGGCGCTTGGCGGTCTTGATGCTCTCGTCGCCGGCGTCCGCACCGGCACGCGCCGACGCGCGTGCAGCTTTCAACGCGTCGCCGACTTCGCCGCGGCGCGCCTCGCGGGCGATCTGCAGCCGCGACCAGAGCCGGGTCATCGTCTCGTGGATGTCCTGCACCAACGGACCGGTGACCCGGACACCGAAATCGAGGCGCGGGCGCTCGAGCTCGCCGTGATGCGGGTCGTAGTGGTCGTCGAGCAGGTTGATGCCGCCGCAAAAGCCCAGCGTGCGGTCGACGACGCAGAGCTTGCGGTGCATGCGCCGCCACCCCTTGGGCAGGACGACGCGCCAGCCGCCGGCCGGATTGAAGACGCGCCACGACAGCCCTGCAGCGCGCCAGCGCGCCGCCCACTCGTCGGGGATCGGCCCCGTCCCGATGCCGTCGACGACGACGCGGACGGTGACGCCGCGTGCCGCCGCGCGCTCGAGCGCCTCGGCCACCGGAACGACGCTGCGGCTGATGTCGAGGATGTAGGTCTCGAGCAGCACTTCCTCGCGCGCGGCGTCGAAGGCCTCGACCATCGCCGGGAACAGCTCGGCGCCGCCCCTGAGCAGCGTCAGCGCATGGTTCGGCCGCAGGGCGCGGCGGGAGCCGCGCGTCGTCCAGCCCGGCTTCACTCGACCGCCAGTTCGGCGACCAGCGGCAGGTGGTCGGACATGCGGGCCCAGGCAGCGCCGCGCGGAACGGACGTGTTGAGGCAGCGCAGCCCGCGCAGATAGAGGCGGTCCATCGAGAACACCGGCATGCGCGAGGGAAAGGTGTTGAAGCGCGCCGGTGGATCGCCCGGCACGCCAGCGCGGACGAGGCCGCAGTCGGCCAGGCGGTCGTCGAGCTTCTCGCCCCAGTCGTTGAAATCGCCGCCGACGACGACGATCTCGCCGTCGGGCACCGTCGCGGCGATGAAGTCGGCGAGCCGCTGGACCTGGCGCACGCGGCTCGCATGGATCAGCCCGAAATGCGCGACAACCGCATGCACGACGACGCCGTTCCAGCGCACCGGGACGTGCAGCAGGCCGCGCTGCTCGAAACGGTGGTCGGAGACGTCGGCGTGGCCGATGTCGCCCAGCGGCCAGCGCGACAGCAGCGCGTTGCCGTGCTCGCCGTGCTTGGTCTTCGCATTGGTGCGGTAGGCGACCTCGTAGCCCTCCGGGGCGAGGTAGTCGGCCTGCGGCACGCGCGGCCAGCCGAGGTGGGTGTCGGTGAACTTGCGCGCCTCGGCACGGTTGAGCAGCCGCACTTCCTGGAGGAACACGAGGTCGGTGTCGAGCGCCTCGACGCCGAGCGCGAGGTTGTGGATCTCGAGGCGCTTCCTCGGGCCGACGCCGCGCACGCCCTTGTGGATGTTGTAGGTCGCGACGCGCAGCACGTCGTGCGGGAACTGCGCCGTGTGCGCGTGCGGCAGCACCGGGCGCGCCATCTGGCCCGTCACACGAACCTCGGCAACTGCAGGATGGCTTCCGCGTTCGACGCCGAGAAGCAGCGGTCGGCGGCCTCGCGCCACGGCAGCCAGACGTGCGCCACGTGCTCGCGCGGACTCAGGCGGACCGGCGTCGCGCGCGGCACGCGCAGGCCGAAGACGTGTTCGGTGTTGTGCGTCACGCCGGGAGCATAGCGGTGGCGCCAGTGGGGATAGATTTCGTAGACATTGACGAGGCCCCAGTCACGCAGCGCCGCCTCGGGCAGGCTGCCCGCGCCCACGACGATGCCCGTCTCTTCGGCGACTTCGCGCGCGGCCGTCACCCGCTCGGGCTCGTCCTGCGCATCTTTCGAACCGGTCACGCTCTGCCAGAAGCCGGGCCGGTCGGCGCGCTCGATCAGCAGCACGTCGAGCTCGGCCGTGTGGATGACGACGAGAACCGATTCGGGAATCTTCGGCGGACGCGCCGTCTCCGCCACGACGGCTACCTCGCCGGCGCCTGCGCGCTCCGCAGCCGGATGTGCAACTCGCGCAGCTGCTTCTCGTCGACGCCGCTCGGCGCATTGGTCAGCAGGTCCTGGGCGCGCTGCGTCTTCGGAAAGGCGATGACGTCGCGCAGCGACTCGGCGCCGGTCAGCAGCATGACGAAGCGGTCGAGGCCGATCGCGATGCCGCCGTGCGGCGGTGCGCCGTACTGCAGCGCGTCGAGCAGGAAGCCGAACTTGAGCTTGGCTTCGGCGGCATCGATCTTCAGCGCGCGGAAGACCTTGCTCTGCACCTCCTCGCGGTGGATCCGGACCGAGCCGCCGCCGAGCTCGATGCCGTTGAGCACCACGTCGTAGGCCCTCGAGATGCAGCGGCCCGGGTCGGTCTCGAGCCAGTCCTCGTGGCCGTCCTTCGGCGCGGTGAACGGGTGGTGGACCGCGTTCCAGCGCTGCGCCGCGTCGTCGTATTCGAACATCGGAAAGTCGACGACCCAGAGCGGCTCCCAGACGCCCTGCACCAGGCCGCGCGCCCGGCCGAAGTCGCTGTGGCCGACCTTGACGCGCAGCGCGCCGATCGCGTCGTTGACGACCTTCGCCTTGTCGGCGCCGAAGAACAGCAGGTCGCCGTTGGCCGCACCGGTGCGGCGCACGATCTCGGCGAGCGCCGCGTCGTGCAGGTTCTTGACGACCGGCGACTGCAGGCCCTCGCGGCCCTTCGCGACGTCGTTGACCTTGATCCACGCCAGGCCCTTGGCGCCGTAGATCTTGACGAAGTCGGTGTAGCCGTCGATTTCGCCGCGGCTCAGCTCGCCGCCGCCGGGAACGCGCAGCGCGACGACCCGGCCGTCGTCCATCTGCGCCGGCGCCGAGAAGACCTTGAAGTCGACGTCGCGCATCACGTCGGTCAGCTCGGTGAATTCGAGCTTGACGCGCAGGTCGGGCTTGTCGGAGCCGTAGAGCCGCATCGCCTCGGCCCAGGTCATGACCGGGAACGCCGGCAGCTCGACGCCGATCGCGTGCTGGACGGTGCTGCGGATCATGCCCTCGAACATCGTGCGGATCTCTTCCTCGGTGAGGAACGAGGTCTCGATGTCGATCTGGGTGAACTCGGGCTGGCGGTCGGCGCGCAGGTCTTCGTCGCGGAAGCACTTGACGATCTGGTAGTAGCGGTCGAAGCCCGAGACCATCAACAGCTGCTTGAAGAGCTGCGGGCTCTGCGGCAGCGCGAAGAACATGCCTTCGTGGACGCGCGACGGCACGAGGTAGTCGCGCGCGCCCTCCGGCGTGCTCTTGGTGAGCATCGGCGTTTCGATGTCGATGAAGCCGTTGACGTCGAGGAACTTGCGCACTTCCATCGCGACGCGGTAGCGCAGCATCAGGTTGCGCTGCATCGTCGGCCGGCGCAGGTCGAGCACGCGGTGGGTGAGCCGGGTGGTTTCGGAGAGGTTCTCCTCGTCGAGCTGGAAAGGCGGCGTGATGCTCGGATTCAGGACCTCGATCTCGTGGCAGAGCACCTCGACCTGGCCGCTCGTGATGTTGGCGTTGCCGGTGCCCTGGGGACGTGCCCGGACCTTGCCGACGACCTTCAGGCAGAACTCGTTGCGGATGCCTTCGGCGGTGACGAAGGTCTCGGCACGGTCGGGATCGCAGACGACCTGGACGATGCCCTCGCGGTCGCGCAGGTCGATGAAGATCACGCCGCCGTGGTCGCGGCGGCGATGGGCCCAGCCCATCAGGGTCACGGTCTGGCCCATCAGCGCTTCGCTGACGAGGCCGCAATAGGTCGTTCTCATCGGATCGGTCTCCGCTGCGCCGGGGGCAGTGTCTGGATTCTCAGGAATCGGGAAACGAAGGGTCGAAGGCACGGAGCGCATGCTGCGCGACGGCCGGCAGCAGGCCGAACGGCTGTCGAGAGCCGCTCAGCCGGTGCGATTTCGCGCCGGCTCGACGCGCGCTGGAGGCGTCAGCACCGCGACGTGCAGGGGCGGCGCGACGACGCCCATCGAGATCACGTACTTCAGCGCCTCGTCGACGCTCATCCTCAGCTCGACGACGTCCTTGCGCGGCACCATCAGGAAGAAGCCCGACGTGGGGTTCGGCGTGGTCGGCACATAGACGCTCAGATAGTCGCCCGGCAGGTGGAGCGCGGCCTCGCCGCCGGGCTTGCCGGTGACGAACGCGATCGTCCAGGCCCCCTCGCGCGGGTACTGCACGAGCACCGCTTCGCGAAACGCGTTGCCGCTGCTGCTGAAGAGCGTGTCCGACACCTGCTTGACCGAGCTGTAGATCGACTTGACGATCGGGATCCGGATCAGCAGCTTGCCGCCCTGGTTCAGCCACCACTGGCCGACGATGTTGGTCGCGAACACGCCGGTCAGCAGCAGGCCGAGCAGCATGACGAGCACGCCGAGGCCGGGGATCTGGCGGAGATACTGGATCGGCTCGCCGGCGGCACGCGGCAGCACCGCCTGCGTCGCGTCGAGCAGCCAGACGAAGACGCCGTCGAGCAGGCCGAGCGCCGCCTGCAGGACCCAGATCGTGACCGCCAGCGGCAGCCAGACCAGCAGGCCGGCGATCAGGTAGCGCTTCAAACCGTTGCCCGACATGGTCCGTCGCTCACTTGCTGCCGGAGGACGGTGTCGAGCCACTGCCACCGGCCGCAGGCGGCGCCGGCGCAGCTGACGGTGCGGCGGCAGGTGCGGACGTGGCTGCAGGCGCCGGGGACGCTGCCGGCGCGGCATCGCTGCCACCGCCACCGCCACCACCACCGTCGGGCGCCGGCGCGGCAGGCGCGCCATCGGCCGGCTTCGGCGCTTTCGGGTCGCCGCGGAAGTCGGTCACGTACCAGCCCGAGCCCTTCAGCTGGAAGCCGGCGGCGGTGACCTGCTTGACGAACGTCGCCGCGCCGCAGAAGGGGCACTCGGACAGCACCGGATCGGACATCTTCTGCAGCACGTCCTTCGCGCGGCCGCACGTGGCACAGCGGTAGGCGTAGATCGGCATGGTGCTAAGCTCTTGATTAAAAACGGAAAAACCCCCGAGTATAGAGCGCCGCGCGAGCGTCTCAGCGGAGATGCAGAAAGAGTTGCACGAGGCAGACGGCCGCCAGGCCCGCGACGGCGGTGCCGAGCAGCGCGAGCGTGCGGCGGTGCGCGCGCCGCTCCTCGGCCAGCAGTGCCTCGAAGACCCGCTGGTCGGCGGAGGCCCGCGGCTGCAGCGCCTGGTGGACGAGCCGCGGCAGCTCGGGAAACAGCTGTACGTAGCGGGGAGCCTCCTTCTTGAGGCGCTCGACCAGGCCGGCGAAGCCGACCTGCTGCTGCATCCAGCGTTCCAGGAATGGCTTCGCGGTGTTCCAGAGGTCGAGTTCGGGGTCGAGCTGGCGGCCGAGGCCCTCGATGTTGAGCAGCGTCTTCTGCAGCAGCACGAGTTGCGGCTGGATCTCGACATTGAAGCGGCGCGAGGTCTGGAACAGCCGAAGCAGCACCTGCCCGAGCGAGATGTCCTTGAGCGGCCGGTCGAAATGCGGCTCGCAGACCGCGCGGATCGCGCCCTCGAGCGCGTCGACGCGCGTCGCCGGCGGCACCCAGCCGCTTTCCAGGTGAAGTTCGGCGACGCGCTTGTAGTCGCGGCGGAAGAAGGCGATGAAGTTCTGCGCCAGGTACTCCTTGTCGACCTCGGTGAGCGTGCCGACGATGCCGAAGTCGAGCGCGATGTAGCGGCCGAAGGTCTCGGGCGCGAGCGACACCTGGATGTTCCCCGGGTGCATGTCGGCATGGAAGAAGCCGTCGCGGAACACCTGGGTGAAGAAGATCGTCACGCCGTCGCGCGCGAGCTTCGGGATGTCGACGCCGGCGTCGCGCAGGCGCTGCACCTGGCTGATCGGCACGCCCTTCATCCGCTCCATCACGATGACGGTCTGCGTGCAATGGTCCCAGACCATCTCCGGCACCATGATCAGCGGCAGGCCCTGCATGTTGCGGCGCAGTTGCGCGGCGTTGGCGGCCTCGCGGACGAGGTCGAGCTCGTCGTGCAGGTAGTTGTCGAATTCGGCGACGACCTGGCGCGGCTTTAAGCGCTTGCCGTCGGTCGACAGCCGCTCGACCCAGCGTGCGAGCGTGCGCATGAGCGAGAGGTCGTCGTCGATCACGGCGAGCATGCTCGGCCGCAACACCTTGACCGCGACCTCGCGGCCGTCGCGCAGCACCGCGAAATGGACCTGCGCGATCGATGCGCTCGCGATCGGCTCGGCATCGAAGCTCGAGAAGATCGCGTCGATCGGCTGGCCGAGCGCCTTCTCGACGAGCCGGCGTGCGACCACGGCGGGGAACGGCGGCACGCGGTCCTGCAGCCGTGCGAGCTCGTCGGCGAGATCGGGCGGCAGCAGGTCGCGCCGGGTCGACAGCACCTGACCGAGCTTGACGAAGATCGGACCGAGCCGCTCGAGCGCGAGCCGCAGGCGCACGCCGCGCGGCGCGTCGAGCCGGCGCCCGATCGTCATGACGCGGACGACGGCGCGGATCCAGCGCTGCTTGAAGCCCGACAGGGCGAGTTCGTCCAGGCCGAAGCGCAGGACCGTCAGGATGATGAAGACGAGCCGCGCGATGTGCCTCATCGGCGCACCCCGCGGCCGGCGGCCGGTCGGGCGGCGCTCATCGGCTCGGTGCTTCGCCGGCTCCCCCGCGGCCCCGCTGGACCATCGCGTCGACGGTTTGCGCAGCGCCGCGCATGGCCGCGGCGAGGCCGCGCCCGACGCGCGCGATCTGGTGCGCGGGCGCCGCGCCGACGACGCGCGCCAGATCGTCCTCGACGTCCCAGCGCAGGTTGTCGATCAACCAGTTGAGGTCGGTCGCGAAGGCGGCATCGCCCGCGACGTCGATGCGCGGCCGCCGACCGGTGACGGTTCCGAGCAGGCCGAGCGCCGGATTCGACGCGTCGATCGACACCCGCAGCGCCGGTTCGCCGTCCTCGTCGCGGCGCCATTCGAGCAGGCCGGCCGGCGTGACGCAGAACGTGGCCGGCGGGGGTGCCGGGAACGGCCCGGGCCAGTCGACGAGCTGCAACCGGATGCAACGTCCGGCGTGCGGCTTGAGGCGCACCATGGCAGCCGGTTCGGCGGCGATGACGTGGTCGACGACCAGCGTCAGACGCTCCATCGCAGCCCGTCGGAACAGCAAATCGAGACTGTGAAGCATGCACGGATTGTAGGCACCCGCGACGCCGCCGCCCCGGGCGCCGCAGGGCGATCCACGCCTCTTTTTGGGTCAGAATCAGGGCTTCCCCTGAGCTCGCCGGGCGGCGTTCCCGTCGTGCCCTGCGCACGAGCCATCCCACCCGATGTTTGACGACCGGACCTACAAGCGAACCTTCTACAGCGCGCCTCAATCGGTGACCTCGCTGGTGGCGGCGCTGCTCGAACCCGGCATCACGATCGTCACCTTCCTGCTCGCCAACTGGTACTCGGACGAGTACGTCGACCGCCCGGCGCTCACGCTCTGCCTGCTCGTCGGCGCGCTCACCTTTCCCGGCCGCAACCGTTTCCGCGACAACCTGATCGCCGCCGGCGTCGACATCGTGTCGTCGTGGGTCACGCTCGTCTGCATCCTCGCGCTGTTCGGCTACGCGACCCGCAGCCTCCACTTCTTCGAAGCCGACGTGCTGACGGCTTGGGTCATCGTGACGCCGGTGCTGCAGTGGGCGGCGGTCTGGATCGGCAAGCTCGTGCTCCGCCGCCTGTCGGCGCGGCCCGAGGCGCGGCGCTCGGCGGTCGTCGTCGGCGCCGGCCCGCTCGGCGTCAAGGTCGCGCGCGGCCTGGAGGAGAGCCAGGACTTCGGTGTCGACTTCTTCGGCTACTTCGACGACCGTACCGACGACCGGCTGCAGCCGGAGGCGGTCGCGCGGCGCCTCGGCGGCCTGAAGTCGCTCGCCGGCTACATCCGCGACCACGCGATCCGCGAGGTCTACATCACCCTGCCGCTGGGGTCGCAGCCGCGCATCGTCGAGCTGCTCGAGGACGTGCAGGGCACGACCGCGTCGCTCTTCTTCGTGCCGGACGTGTTCGGCATCAGCATCATCCAGGGGCGGCTGCAGGACATGAACGGCGTGCCGGTCGTGGGCATCCTCGAGACGCCGTTCACAGGCACCAACGAACTCGTCAAACGGATCAGCGACATCGTGCTCGCGACGCTGATCCTGATCGCGATCTCGCCGATCCTGCTCGCGCTCGCGATCGGCGTGAAGCTGAGTTCGCCCGGCCCGGTCATCTTCCGGCAGCGCCGCAACGGCCTGGACGGCGGCGAGATCGTCGTCTACAAGTTCCGCTCGATGACGGCGCAGGACAACGGGCCCGTGGTCCGCCAGGCGACGAAGCAGGATCCGCGGATCACCCGCTTCGGCGCCTTCATCCGACGCACCTCGCTCGACGAGCTGCCGCAGTTCATCAACGTGATCCAGGGCCGGATGAGCATCGTCGGGCCGCGGCCGCACGCGGTCGCGCACAACGAGCTCTACCGGCAGCTGATCAAGGCCTACATGGTGCGGCACAAGGTCAAGCCCGGCATCACCGGCTGGGCGCAGGTGAACGGCCATCGCGGCGAGACCGATACGATCGAAAAGATGCAGGCGCGCGTCGAATACGATCTCGAGTACCTGCGCAACTGGTCGCTGGGCCTCGATCTGCAGATCATCGTTCGTACCGTGCGTCTGATGCTGTTCGACCGGCATGCCTATTAGCCTCGACGCCGGGTCGCGCCCGGCACGCGGCGGCGCCGGCCGCGCCGATCCCGTCCTCACTGGAGCCACCGAATGCAAGGTCTGAAATTACCCGTCCTGGTGCGAAGCGCCATCCGCGCCGCCCGACGGGGCCGCGGTGCGCGACGGGTCGGCTGGGCCGCGGCGTGTGCCGTCGGCTGCACGGGTGTCTGGGCTCAGAACGACCCCAACCCCTACTACATCGGTCTCAGCGAGACGATCACCCACAACACGAACATCAACAACGTCGCCGACGGCCCGTCGGACACCTCGTCGGGCACCGGCATCGTCGGCGGCTTCAATCAAAGCTTCGGCCGGCAACGCGTGTACGGCAGCGGCAACATCACCTTCAACCGCTACCGCGAGTTCACGCAGCTCAACAACACCAGCTACGGGCTCAACGCCGGGCTCGACTGGCAGACGATCGGCGACTTGTCGGGCACCGTCAACGGCAGCGTCAGCCAGGGCCTCGCCAATCTGCAGAACAACCTGCTGCAGCAGACGCAGGGGCGCAATCTGGTCCGGAATGAGCAGATCGGCACCCGTGCCAACTGGGGCGGCAACGGCCGCATCACGATCGGCGGCGGCTACGGCTACAGCCGCACGCACTACTCGACGCCGACGCTCCTCGCGAGCGACTCGACGAACCAGACGACCGACATCGGCGCCTACTACCACCCCGGCGAGACACTCACGCTCGGCACTGCGCTGCGCTACACCCGCGGCGAATCGGACCGCGCCTTCCAGTTGCTCGACGGCACCTTCGTCGACAGCCGGACCAACGGCCGCAACATCGATCTCTCGGCGTCGTGGCGTCCGACGGCGCAGACCGGCGCCAACGCCCGCGTGAGCTTTACCAACCAGGACAACGCGGCCGGTGGCGAAGGCTTCTCCGGCCTGACCGGGGAACTCGGCTTCACCTACATGCCGACCGGCAAGGTGAGCTTCAACGGCAGCCTGAACCGTGATGCGTCGACGAATGGCGACTTCTACAACACGTTCAACGGCACGACGAACCAGCCGACGGTGGGCCTGGCGTCGAGCAGCGCGGTGTCGAACAGCGTGAGCCTCGGCGCGACTTATCTTGCGACCGCGAAGATCTCGGTGACCGCCGGCGCCTCGTACCGACGGACGACGCAGGACAACAACGCGATCGTCGCCGGCTATCGAGACACCTACAAGAACTACTCGCTCGCCGCGAACTGGTCGATCCGCCGGTTCTGGTCGCTCGGCTGCTCGGTCGGGCGCGTCGACCGCAGCCTGTCCGGAACCTTCAACGACAGCTACACCGGCAACATCTTCTCCTGCTCGACGCAGATCACGCTGCAGTGAACGCCCCGCTCGTCCTCCTGACCGGCGCGACCGGCTTCATCGCGTCGCACACCTGGCTCACCCTGCTCGTCGCGGGCTTTCGCGTCGTCGGCGTCGACAATTTCGCCAACAGTTCGCCCGAGGTGCTGAAGCGGCTGCGACAGATCTCGGGGCAGGCGCCGGATTTCATCGAGGCCGACGTCGGCAATGCCGCGGCGATCGACACCGTGTTCGCGCGCGAACGCATCGACGCCGTCGTCCACTTCGCCGCGTTCAAGGCGGTCGGCGAAAGCACTGCCAAACCGCTCGCCTACTACGCGAACAATCTCGGCGGCCTCTTGACGCTCGCGCAGACCATGGACCGCCACGACTGCAAGGCGCTCGTCTTCAGCTCGAGCGCGACCGTCTACGGCAAGCCCGACCGCCTGCCGATCGCCGAAGACGCCCCCCTTTCCGCGACGAGCCCCTACGGCGCGACCAAGCTGATCGGCGAGAACATCCTGCGCGACGCGATGGCGGCGGATCCGTCGTGGACGATCGCCTTGCTGCGCTACTTCAACCCCGTCGGCGCGCACGAGAGCGGCCTGATCGGCGAGGACCCGCGCGGCGTGCCCAACAACCTCATGCCGTTCGTGACGCAGGTGGCTGTCGGCAAGCGGCCGCGGCTGCAGGTTTTCGGCACCGACTACGACACGCCGGACGGCACCGGCGTGCGCGACTACATCCACGTGCTCGACGTCGCCGACGGCCACGTCGCCGCGCTGCGCTATCTGCTCGACCGCAAGCGCTCGATCACCGCCAATCTCGGCACGGGCCGCGGCCATTCGGTGCTCGAACTCGTCCGTGCCTTCGAGCGCGCGAGCGGTCGCACGATTCCGCTCGACTTCGCGCCGCGCCGCCCCGGCGACGTCGACGCCTGCTACGCCGACGCGACGCTCGCCCGGGCCGAACTCGGCTGGCGGGCGACGCGTGACATCGATGCGATGTGCACCGACAGCTGGCGCTGGCAGCACCGCAATCCGCAAGGCTTCGGCGGCTGAGCCAGTCATCCATCCACTTCAATCGAGCGACATCCGATGAACAAGATCAACGTGCAGCCGGTCGTGATGGCCGGCGGCAGCGGCACGCGGCTCTGGCCGCTGTCGCGCGCCCAGCATCCCAAGCAGTTCCTGGTCTTGCAAGGCAACCAGAGCCTGTTCCAGCAAGCGACGCTGCGGCTCGCGCACCTGGACAGCGACGACATCGCGGTCGGGCCCGTCTGCGTCGTCGGCAACGAGGAGCACCGCTTCCTGGTCCTCGATCAACTGCGCGAACTGAAACTGCCGCCGGCCACGGTGCTGCTCGAGCCGGTCGGCCGCAACACCGCGCCGGCGATGACGCTCGCGGCACTGCACGGGAACGCATCGGGCGACGACCCGGTGCTGGTCGTGAGCCCGGCGGACCAGACGGTGACCGACGAAGCGGCATTCGCCGACGCGCTTCGAGATGCCGTGCGCGCCGCTGCGGCGGGGTCGATCGTGATCCTCGGCGTCGCGCCGGACCGACCCGAGACCGGCTTCGGCTACATCCGCTGCCGCAGCGCCGCCGAGAGCGGTGGCGCCGCGACCGTCGCGCAGTTCGTCGAGAAGCCGGACCTGGCGACGGCCCAGTCGTACCTCGCCGAAGGCAGCTACTTCTGGAACAGCGGCATCTTCGTCGTCAGGGCCTCGGTCTGGCTCGCGGCGCTCGAATCGTTCCGTCCCGACATCGCCGCGGCGTCGCAGGCCGCCTGGGCGGCGCGCACCGCCGACAACGGCTTCGTGCGGCCGGGCAAGGCCGAGTTCGCGGCGATCCCGAGCGAGTCGGTCGACTACGCGGTGATGGAGAAGTGCCCTGCGCCGACGGCCTCCGGCTCCGCCGCCGCGTTCGACATCCGCATGGTCCCGCTCGATGCGGGCTGGTCGGATCTCGGCGCCTGGGACGCCGTCTGGCAGGTGAGCGAGAAGGACGTCGACGGCAATGCGAGCGTCGGCGACTCGCTGACCCACCAGAGCCGCAACACGCTCGTGCATGCGACGAGCCGGCTGGTCGGCGTCGTCGGCGTCGACAACGTCATCGTCGTCGAGACGCCCGACGCCGTGCTCGTGATCGACCGCTCGCGCAGCCAGGAGGTCAAGCAGATCGTCGGCCGCCTGCAGAGCGCCGACCGCAGCGAGCACACGCTGCACCGCCAGGTCCACCGGCCGTGGGGCTGGTACGACAGCATCGACTCGGGCTCGCGCTTCCAGGTCAAGCGGATCATGGTCAAGCCGGGCGCGACGCTCAGCCTGCAGAAGCACCACCACCGCGCCGAGCACTGGATCGTCGTCACCGGAACGGCCGAGGTCACGAACGGCGACCAGGTGATCCTGCTGACCGAGAACCAGAGCACCTACATTCCGCTCGGCACCGTGCACCGGCTCGCGAACCCCGGCAAGGTGCCGCTCGAGATCATCGAGGTGCAGTCCGGCAGCTACCTCGGCGAGGACGACATCGTCCGCTTCGAGGACACGTACGGCCGTGCGAGCTGAGGCCTCGGCGTGAAGATCACCATCATCGGCACCGGCTATGTCGGCCTCGTCACCGGCGCGTGCCTGGCGGAGATGGGCAACCACGTCGTTTGCCTCGATGTCGACGCCGCGAAGATCCGCACGCTCGAGGCGGGCGGCATTCCGATCCACGAGCCCGGCCTGCTCGAGATGGTCGTCCGCAACCGCAAGGCCGGGCGCCTGCAGTTCACGACCGACGTGCCTGCCGCCGTCGCCCACGGCACGCTGCAGTTCATCGGCGTCGGCACGCCGCCTGGCGAGGACGGCTCGGCCGACCTGCAGTACGTGATCAAAGCGGCGCGCAACATCGGCCGTCACATGACCGACTACAAGGTCGTGATCGACAAGAGCACGGTGCCCGTCGGGACTGCCGACGCGGTCAAGGCCGCGGTGGCCGACGAGCTCGCCGCCCGCGGCGTCACGCTCGACTTCGCGGTCGTCTCGAACCCCGAATTCCTCAAGGAAGGCGCGGCGCTCGAAGACTTCATGCGGCCCGACCGCATCATCGTCGGCGCCGACGACGAGCGCGCCGTGCTGCTGATGCGCGCGCTCTATTCGCCGTTCACGCGCAACCGCGACCGGCTGCTGGTGATGGACGTGAAGAGCGCCGAATTCACCAAGTACGCCGCCAATTCGATGCTCGCGACGCGGATCAGCTTCATGAACGAGCTGGCGTTGCTGGCCGAGCAGGTCGGTGCCGACATCGACCTGGTCCGCAAGGGCATCGGCAGCGACCCGCGCATCGGCTACCAGTTCCTCTACGCCGGCGCGGGCTACGGCGGCTCGTGCTTTCCGAAGGACGTGAAGGCGCTGATCCGGACCGCGGCGAGCGTGGGCGTCGAGCTCAAGGTGCTGTCGGCGGTCGAGGCGGCCAACGACCGGCAGAAGCACGTGCTCGTCGACAAGGTCGTGGCGAAGTTCGGCGACGACCTCGCCGGCATCCAGTTCGCGGTCTGGGGCCTCGCCTTCAAGCCCGACACCGACGACATGCGCGAAGCGCCGAGCTGCGTCGTCATCGAGGGCCTGTGCCGGCGCGGCGCGCGCGTCAAGGCGTTCGACCCGGTCGCGGCCGACGCGGCGCGCCGCAGCCTCGAGCACCTCGACGGCGTCGACTTCGTGGCGAGCCAGGAAGCCGCGCTCGTCGGCAGCGATGCGCTCGTCATCGTCACCGAGTGGAAGCAGTTCAAGAGCCCCGACTTCGACGGCATCAAGTCGTCGCTCAAGTACCCGGTGATCTTCGACGGCCGCAACCTGTACGAACCGCAACTGATGCAGTCGCTCGGCATCGACTACTTCGGCATCGGCCGTGGCCTGACCGCAGCCGGCACGCCGATGACGACCGGGAGCCTCGCATGATTCTCGTGACCGGCGGCGCCGGCTTCATCGGCGCCAATTTCGTCCTCGACTGGCTCGCGACGACGAGCGAAGCGGTGGTCAACCTCGACGCGCTCACCTATGCAGGCAACCGCGAGAGCCTGCAGAGCCTCGAGGGCGACGAGCGCCACGTCTTCGTGCAGGGCGACATCTGCGACCGGCCGCTCGTCGACCGGCTGCTCGCCCTGCACCGGCCGCGTGCGGTCGTGCACTTCGCCGCCGAAAGCCATGTGGACCGCAGCATCCACGGCCCCGGTGCGTTCGTGAAGACGAACATCGACGGCACCTTCACCCTGCTCGAGGCGGCGCGCGCCTTCTGGACCACGCTCGACGCCGCAGCCCAGGCATCGTTCCGCTTCCATCACGTCTCGACCGACGAGGTCTACGGCTCGCTCGGCAAGACCGACGCGCCGTTCACCGAGACGCATCCCTACGCGCCGAACAGCCCGTATTCGGCGAGCAAGGCGGCGAGCGACCATCTTGTCCGGGCGTGGCATCACACCTACGGCTTGCCGGTCGTCACGACCAATTGCTCCAACAACTACGGCCCGTACCATTTTCCGGAAAAGCTGATCCCGCTGATGATCGTCAACGCGCTCGCCGGCAAGCCGTTGCCGGTGTACGGCGACGGCCAGCAGGTCCGCGACTGGCTGTACGTGAAGGACCATTGCGCCGCGATCCGCGAGGTGCTCGCGCGCGGCCGTGTCGGCGAGACCTACAACGTCGGGGGCTGGAACGAGAAGCCGAACGTCGAGATCGTCCAGACGATCTGCGCGTTGCTCGACGAACTTCGCCCCGACCCGGCCGGCCCCTACGCCCGCCACATCCGCCACGTGACCGACCGGCCCGGTCACGACCGCCGGTACGCGATCGACGCCCGCAAGCTCGAACGCGAACTCGGCTGGACGCCGGCCGAGACCTTCGAGACCGGCATCCGCAAGACGGTGCGCTGGTATCTCGACCATCCGGACTGGGTCGCGCGCGTCCAGAGCGGTGCCTACCGCGACTGGGTCGCGACGAACTACGCCGAACGCACGACCCCCTGACGCGATGAAGATCCTTCTCTTCGGCAAGAACGGCCAGGTCGGCTGGGAACTGCAGCGATCCCTGGCGCCGCTCGGCGAGGTCGTCGCGCTCGACTTCGACAGTCCCGGTTCGCTCAGGGGCGACTTCTCCGATCCGGACTCGCTCGCGGCGACGGTGCGTGCCGTGGCGCCGCAGGTGATCGTCAACGCCGCCGCGCACACCGCGGTCGACAAGGCCGAGAGCGAGCCCGACGTCGCACGCCGGCTCAACGCCGAGTCGCCGGCGGTCATCGCCCGCGAGGCCGCGGCGCTCGGCGCCTGGCTGGTGCACTACAGCACCGACTACGTCTTCGACGGCAGCGGCAGCGCACCGTGGCGCGAGGACGCGCCGACCGGCCCGCTGAGCGTCTACGGCACGACCAAGCTCGAAGGCGAGGAGGCGATCCGCGCCAGCGGCTGCCGCCATCTCATCTTCCGCACGAGCTGGGTCTATGCGGCGCGCGGTGGCAACTTCGCGAAGACGATGCTCCGGCTCGCCGCCGAGCGCGAGCGGCTCACGGTCATCGACGACCAGGTCGGCTCGCCGACCGGCGCCGATCTGCTCGCCGACGTGACGGCCCACGCGCTGCGCACCGCGGCGGAGCGGCCGGACGTCGCCGGCACCTATCACGCGGTCGCGGCCGGCGAGACGAGCTGGTGCGGCTACGCGCGTCACGTCGTCGACTTCGCGCGGGCCCGCGGCGTGGCGCTGAAGGTTCCGCCGGACGGCATCGAGCCGGTGCCGACGAGCGCGTTTCCGACACCGGCGAAGCGCCCCGGCAACTCGCGCATGGACACCTCGCGACTGCGCCGGACGTTCGGCCTCGCGCTGCCGGCGTGGCAGACCGGCGTCGACCGCATGCTCACCGAAATCCTGACTTGACCCGCACGCCCCCACGATGAACGCATCCCGACGCAAAGGCATCATCCTCGCTGGCGGCTCCGGTACACGGCTCCACCCGGCGACACTCGCGATGAGCAAGCAGCTGCTTCCGGTCTACGACAAGCCGATGGTGTATTACCCGCTGTCGACGCTGATGCTCGCCGGCATCCGCGACATCCTTCTGATCAGCACGCCGCAGGACACGCCGCGCTTCGAGTCGCTGCTCGGCGACGGCTCAAAGTGGGGCGTGGACATCCGCTACTGCGTGCAGCCGAGTCCCGACGGCCTCGCGCAGGCGTTCATCCTCGGGCGGCAGTTCGTCGGCAACGATCCGAGCGCGCTCGTGCTCGGCGACAACATCTTCTACGGCCACGCGCTGCAGGCGCTGCTCGAGGCGGCCGCAGCGCAGTCGGCCGGCGCTTCGGTCTTCGCCTACCACGTGCACGACCCCGAACGCTACGGCGTCGTCGCCTTCGACGACGACCGTCGGGCGCTCAGCATCGAGGAAAAACCGAAGACGCCGAAGAGCAACTATGCCGTCACCGGCCTCTATTTCTACGACAGCCAGGTCTGCGACATCGCCGCCGACATCGCGCCGTC
This sequence comes from uncultured Rhizobacter sp., assembly GCA_964249855.1. GTDB lineage: Bacteria > Pseudomonadota > Gammaproteobacteria > Burkholderiales > Burkholderiaceae_C > LMDS01. The sequence continues at coordinate 24,354 of CAXUDL010000004.1, forward strand.
GCCGCGCGGCGAGCTCGAGATCACCGACGTCAACGCCGCCTACCTGCGCCTCGGTCAGCTCAGCGTCGAGATCATGGGCCGCGGCTTCGCGTGGCTCGACACCGGCACCCACGACAGCCTGCTCGAAGCCGGCCAGTTCATCGCGACGCTCGAGAAGCGGCAGGGCTTGAAGGTCGCCTGCCCCGAGGAGATCGCCTACCGCTTCGGCTGGATCAGTGCCGAGCAATTGCAGGCGCTCGCCCAGCCGATGCTGAAGAACGGCTACGGGCTCTATCTGCAGCAGGTACTTCGCGACAAGGTGTACCAATGAACGTCACGCGTACGGGCATCGACGGCGTGCTGGTGCTCGAACCGAAGGTCTTCGGCGACGAGCGCGGCTTTTTCCTCGAGAGCTACAACCAGCGCGCATTCGACACGGCGGCGGGCGCGGGTTTCACGTTCGTCCAGGACAACCATTCGCGCTCGGCCAAGGGCGTGCTGCGCGGCCTGCACTACCAGGTCGGCGAGCACGCGCAGGGCAAGCTCGTGCGCGTTGCACAGGGCAGCGTGTTCGACGTGGCGGTCGATATCCGGCCGGCGAGCGCCACCTTCGGCCGCTGGTTCGGCGTCGAGCTGAGCGGCAGCAACCAGCGGCAGTTGTGGATCCCGCCCGGGCTGGCGCACGGGTTCCTGGTGACGAGCGCCTCGGCAGATTTTTTGTACAAGACGACCGCCTACTACGCGCCGGCCGCAGAGCGCTCGTTGCGCTGGGACGACGCGGAGCTCGCGATCGACTGGCCGCTCGACGGGCTCGTGCCGGTCCTGTCCGGCAAGGATGCGGCGGCACCGGGCTTGCGCGAATCCGCCCTGCGCTGACGGGTCGCGGCGCGACGCGTCCTTTTTCAGACCGACCGACGACAGCCGATAACCACGCCATGCCCCGCCGTCCGTCGATCCTGCCGCGCGTCGCGCGAGTCGCCCTGCTCGCCGGCCTCGCGTCCGCGGCAACGGGCGCGCGGCCGGCCACGGGCCCGTCCGCCGACGCCGAGGCGCAACGTGCGCATGCGCAGGGTACCTGCGGGCAGCTCGGCCCGGGCACCGGGCTCAGCGGCGACAAGGGATGGGTCGTGTCGATGATCCCCGGCCGGCACGAGTTCCGGATGCGCGGCGGCGGCGCCGCGTACGTCACCGTCGCGCGGCTGGCCGCGGTCGATGTCGATGCCGGTCGGCCTTACTACATCGTGATCGAGGGCGCCAGGCCCGGCGCGGTCCTCGAGTGGAAGACGCCAGCCAGCGATTGGGCGCCGGTCTCGCGCTTCTTCCTCTACCCGGTGCAGCGCTGATGAGCCTGTTCCGCAGCGATGCGCCGGTGCTGCTCTACATCCTGCACAGCGGCAACCTCTACGGCACCGAGCGGATGGCGCTCGCCACGCTCGAGGGCCTCGACGACTACGCCACACGCGTGGTCGTCGCGCCGAAGCCGAGCGAGACCGCATCGGTCACCGAGGCGGCACGTGCCGCCGGCTACCGCACCGTGACGTTCCACACCCGCTGGCAGCTGTTCCGCGGCGTGCTGCCCTGGTTCCTCCGCCACAGCACGATCGACGTCATCGGCGTCGGCGTCGGCTCGAGCATGATCTGTCATGCGCTCGGCCGCCTGCTCGGCGTGCGGCTGCGGCAGTTGCAGGTCGCGCACGGCGGCACCGACGACGCATGGTCCTATGCGAGCAAGAAGCCGCTCAACGCGATCCCGATCGGCGTCGTCGCCGTGTCCGAATTCGTCCGTCAGAAGCTGATGCAGTACGGCGTCCGCGCCGACAGCATCCGCGTGATCGACAACTTCCTGTCGAGGTCGCAGCTCGGCGAGTACAGCCGCCGCGCGCCCTACGACGGCGCCGGCGCCCGGCCGCCGCGACAGGCGCGGGTCCGGGTTGCCGTCGTCTCGCGCGTGGACAAGATCAAGAAGATCGATCTCCTGATCGATGCGGTCGAGACGCACGGCCTGGCGGATTTCCAGTTCGACATCTACGGCACCGGCACCGAACTCGCGGCGCTCGAGACACGCAGCGCATCGCTGCCGAACGTCCGCTTCCACGGCTATGTCAGCGACGTCAAGAACCGACTCGCCGAGGCCGACGTCCTGCTGCATCTCTGCCCCGTCGAACCCTTCGGTCTCGTGATCCTCGAGGCCTTTCTCACCGGGCTCGTCGTCGTCGTGCCCGATGCAGGTGGTGCCGGCAGCCTGGTCGACGACGGCGTCACCGGGCTGCGCTTTGGCGCCGACAGGCCGGACGAGATCGCCGCGGTGCTCGAGCGCTTCCGTACGCTGCCGCCGGCTCGGATGCAGGCGCTGGCGGACGCCGGCGCCGCAGCGCTCGAGCAGCGCTTCTCGCAAGCCGAGGGCATCCGGCGATACCGGCAAGCGCTCGCCTCGACGCCGTCGAAGCGCCCGGCCGCGACCGCGCGCTGACAGCGTCGACCGCACCGGTCAGGCCGGTGCGCCGGCGTGCAGGCGGCGGTAGAGCCGTTCGTGCGCGTCGGTGTAGGCCTGCCAGCTGAAGTCGCGGCCGAGACGCTTCGTCCGGTCGTCCAGAAGGCGGGCCGGCAGCTCGCCGGACAACACCGCGTCGATCGCCGACGCCATCGCCGCTGGATCGCGCACCGGCACGACGCGCGCGGCGGGATCGTCGCCACAGACACCGCGCATCGCACCGGCATCGGTCGCGACGAGGCGCGGCACGCAGAACGCCGCTTCGAGAAACGCGAGGCAGAAACCTTCCTCGTGCGACGGCTGCAGGTAGACGTCGGCGGTGTCGAGCAGCCGCTGCTTGTCGCGCTCGCCCAGCGCGTCGAGGACGCGGACGTTGTCGGCCACGCCGAGCCGGTGGATCAGCGCCGTCAGCCAGCGCAGGTAGGCAGCGTCGCGGATCTCGCCGACCATGCGGTACTGGATGCCCGGGTACTTGTGGCGGAGCCGGGCCACCGCGGCCACCGCATCGTGCTGGCCCTTGGTGTGCGCGATGCCGCCCACGGTGACGACGGTCGGCGACGTCGGCGGCACGGTCGCCGTGCCATCGGCTGCGGGCGGTGCGCCGGCCTCGAAGCCGAGCGGCACGACGCTGGTGCGGTGAGCGGGGTAACCGTAGCGCCGGGTGATCCGGCCGACCCATTCGCTGTGGACGATCACGTGCGGAATGCGACCGCGAACGAACAGGTAGCGCCAGGCGAGGGTGTTGGCGAGGAAGCGCAGCCAGCGCAGCGCGTAGTGCAGCGGCTCGCTGCCGTGGAAGTACGGGACCTTGCGCTCGTACGGCGGGATCGAATGGCAGGTCAGCACCCACGGATGGCCGCCGAGGCCGGGTGTCGCCGCCGCGAGTGCCCGCGAGCTCATCGAAATCAGATGGACGACATCCGGACGGAAGCGCCCGATCGCTTCGACGAGCTGCGCGGCAAGCTGGCGCGGCTCGAAGATCTGCGCAGGGAAGAATGCGATCGACGGGTCGGCGACCAGCGCGACGTCGCTGCAGAAGCCGATCGCGTGGCCACGGGCGGCAAGGCCGGTGAGCAGGTGACGCGTCGCGGCCGGCACGCCGCCCCTCATGTGGCCGGTGGTGTCGCTGACGATCAGGATCCGCAACGGCGTCAGGCCCGGAGCCGCTCGAACGCCGCGAGCCATGTCGCCGCGACGCTCGGCCAGCGCCACGACGTTGCGCGCTCGCGCCCGGCGAGCGAGAAGCGCTCGGCGAGTTGCGGATCGCCGGCGAGGCGGTCGAGGTGCGCGGCGATGTCGGCGGTGATCTGGTCCTCGGTCCGCGGCGCGACCAGGTAGCCCGAGCGGCCATGCTCGATCAGCAGCTGCGGCCCGCCCCAGTCGAGGCAGACGCTCGGCAGGCCGATCGCCATCGCCTCCTGGACGACCATGCCGTTGGCGTCCTCGAAGCTCGGCAGCACCATGCCGCGGTACTGCGACAAGGCGTCGAAGAGCGTCGCATGGTCGCGGTACGGCGGCAGGAAGCTGACGCGTGCGTCGAGCGACAGCGCGCGCGCCAGCGCCCGGCAGCGCTCGAGCTCCGGCCCGGTGCCGACGATGTCGAGCCGCACGGGCAACGTCGTCCGCGCCAGACTCTTCAGGATCAGGAACGTGCCCTTGTGGAACACCAGGCGCCCGAAATGGACGAAGCGCAGGTTCTCGCCCCGGTGCTCGATGCGCGGCCGGCGCAGCAGCGCCTCGGCGATGCCGCAATCGATGCAGTCCATCAGGATCGCTGGAGGGCATCCGGCAGCGAGCAGCGAGTCGCGCGTGCGCTCGCCGCCGGCGGTCAGGATCAGATGGGCCTTCTTGATGCCGACCGGCAGCATGCGGTTCAGGCGCTGGACGGGGAAGTGCATCCGGCGCCGCATGCGCGCCCAGAACGTCTCGTTGCCGCGGAACAGCGGCGGGTAGTAGATGTTGCCGTTGACCGGCCCGAAGGTGTTGACGAAGCCGTCGGCGAGGATTCGCGGCAGCACCGGCGAATTCGGCTCAGCCTGGTAGATGACGACGTCGGCCGCCGCGCGGCCCGCCTTCGCGGCGATCGCCTTCGCCTCCGCGACCGCGAGGCGAAAGAACCAGTAGTCGAGGAAGGGCCGCAGCACCACGCTCTTCCACATCGCGATCGACGGCAGGTCGTCGCGGATCAGGACGACATCCGTCAGCCCGAGCCGGCCGTGCAGTTCGGCCCGGTTGCGCTCGTGCGTCACCATCACGGTGTCGGGTCGAAGCGCCTTGAATTCGCGGTAGATCTGCAGCGCTTTCATGGCCTCGCCGCCCATCTGCTCCGAGGCGTTGGGGGCGATCAGGATGACGGATTGCATCGAATGGATTCGTGGAGGGGCCGCGCGAACGACCGGACCGTGCGGCCCGCGTGGCGGCGACGGCGCAGCGGTTCATCTGCCTTCGGCATCGGCGAGCAGGGTGTGCGCCACGAGCTTGCGGCGCAGCGTCGCCGTCACGGCGGCATTGGCGTCGACGATCTTGAAGCCGCCGCGCGCGCCGAACCAGCCCTTGGCCACCAGCATCAGACCGACGAACGCGGAGGACACGTCGTCGACCTGCGCCAGGTCGATGCGCAGGAAGCCACCGTGCGCGGCGGCTTGCGCCAGCGGCGTGCGCAACAGCGCCGCCGTCGCGTCGGTCCACAAGCCGCCGAGGCGAAGCGTCGAGCCGCCGGCGCCGCGCTGCAGGTCGACGGTGGGCGCGCGGCCGGGCGTGGCCTGGCGGCGCTGGCTGGCGCTCAGGACGATGTCGGGAAGCACGCGCACGAGCAGCACGCCGAGCATCAGCGTGCCGTCGCGCCAGTACCGGCGCCACAGCGTCGGCTCCTCCTTGATGCGCCAGAGCCATTCGATGCCCGACCAGCGCATCCAGGCCGGCGCGCGCCGCACCGTGCCCGCGGTGAAGTTGAGCGCCGCGCCGAGGTGCGCCAGGACCGGTGCCTCGAGCCGGGGCGCGTTGTACTCGAGCCACGCCTGGCCCTTCTTCGCGCCCAGCGACGCCACGAGGAAGTCGGCGCCGCTGCGGTTGATGCGCTCGATCTGGGCATCGCTGCTCATCGACTCGATCGAGCCGAAGCCGGCCGGGTCGAACCCTACGCAGCGCATGCCGCCGCCGCGCCGGTTGATCGCGTCGCAGGCCTCGGCGGCCGCCCCGGCGGCACCGCCGAACAGATAGACCTTGATCGGCGGTCCGCCGTGCGCCTGCAGCGCTTCGAACACATCGGCGCCGGCGACGCGGCCGGGGACCGGTGTGCCGCACCAGCGCGCCACCCAGACGAGCGGCATGCCGTCGACGAGGCTGAGGTCGCTGCGCAGCACGGTGTCGCGGAACGACGGGTCCGACAGTGCGGAGAAGACGAAGTTGAGGTTCGGCGTCGAGATGAAGCAGCGGGAGCGGGCGAATGCATGGGCGCGAATGCGTTGAACCGCCTGCTCGAGCGTCACCGCATCGAACGGCAGGCCGAGCACCGGCACGATGTCGCGGTCGAAATCGGCGCGCAGTCCCGGTGCCTTCGGCAAGGCGCGGTCGAGCGGCCGGCGCTCGCCCCCGCCGCTCGCCGCGCTGCCGTCAACGATGGCCGGGGTGGTCACGGCGTGTCCGTACCCAGTCCACCTGTCGCTTCGTGAAGAGGCGGACATACACAGGAACCTTCGCAACGATGTAGAGAGGCAGCGCAAGCAGGTCTCGCGCCGACACGATACGCCGACCGTCGACGACCCAGGCCAGCGCGACGCCCGCGAACACCAGCAGCCACGCGGCGCAGGCGACCGCTGCCGCCCATGGAGCGGCGCCCGCGGCCCAGGCGAGCGAGTCGATGCACAGCACCAGCGAGAGCACCAGGACCAACGACGCGAGCGGCGGCACGAGCAGATCGAATGCCATGGCGGTCAAGCGCGGATCGTGGCGCACCAAGGCCGTCCGCAGCATCGGCAAAGCGCTCGCGGCGATGACCGAGAGATGCCCGTGCTCCCAGCGCGTCCGCTGCGACGTCACGGCGGCCGCGTCGGTCGGGAACACGCTGGCGACGGCCGCCGCTTCGCAGAACAGCGGCGGGCGACCGGCTGCCGCGAGGTCCAGCCCGAGCCGCATGTCCTCGACGAGATGGCCGGACGCGAGTGGCGCATCGCGCAGCACGGTCCAAGGAAACGCCATTCCGGTGCCCATCAGCGGACACGGCAATCCCCATGCCGCATAGCCCCGTGGCCGCCACTTGTTCTTGACCAGCCAGGCGAAGGCGGCGATGTGCAGGCCGACGCCGGCGCCCGGCGGCGCGTGCATCAGGTAGAGCGCCTGCACGGGTCGGCCGGCAGCGACGCACGACCGCGCCAGCGCCGGAAGCGCACCGGAGCCGACGATGCAGTCGGCGTCGACGACGATCACTGCGGCCGGCGGATCGCGTTCCAGCCAGCGCACGCCATGGTCGAGCGCGTAGCCCTTGCCGCGCCGGCTGGGGTCGTCGCGCTCGACGACCTCCGCCCCGGCGGCACGCGCGACCGCGGCCGTCGCGTCGCTGCAGTTGTCGGCGACGACGAGCAACCGGTCGCCGGGCCCGCATTGGGCGAGCACCGCGCGGATCGCGGCGACGATCGTTTCGGCCTCGTCGTGGGCGGGCATGAGCACGGCGAAGCGAAGCGAGCCGGGTTCCGCCGCGACGGTCGCACGGGACGGACTGCGGAAATTCGGTCCGAGCGCGGCGGTCGCCAGCTGAAAGAACAGCACGAGCGCCGGCAGCGCGAACGGCAGGGTCAGCGCCAGCAGCACGATGTCGACGACGCGCGTCATCCCGGCACCCGCCGCGGCGCATGCCGGCGCGCATCGGCGCGGTCGGCCCCGTGTCCCGAGCGGGCGAAGAGCACGGCCAGCTTCGTGGCCTCGCGGTGGCTGTCGTGGCGCTCGAGCACGCGTCGCCGGCCGTGCGCACCCATGGCGACGAGCTCGGCCGATGTCGCGGCGAGACAGCGTTCCATCGCCGCGGCCAAGGCGTCGATGTCACCGGCCGGCACGAGCCAGCCGCTGCGCCCGTCCTCGACCAGCTCCGGGATGCCGGCGACGAAGGTCGTGACGACCGGCCGACGCAGGGCGAGCGCCTCCATCAGCACGACGGGCAGGCCTTCGGCGAAGCTCGGCAGCACGAGCGCCCGGGCTTTGAGGATCTCGTCCCGGACCTGGGCGCTGCCGATCCAGCCGGTGATCCGCACGTGGTTCTGCAAGCGCAGCCGCGCGACGAGCGACTCGATCTCGGCGCGCATCTCGCCGTCGCCCGCGAGCACGAGTTCGAGCGCGGTGCCGCGGTCGACGAGACGAGCCGCGGCCTCGACGAGCAGCAGCTGGCCCTTCTGCTCGCAGAGCCGGCCGACGCAGACGAGCCGCGCAACGTCGGCGGCGGCCGTCGGCGCGTCGGCGTGGAACGCGGCGTCGAGGCCGCAATGGACGACTTCGACCCGGTTCCACTCCGTCTGCGGCAGCCACCGGTAGAGCTGGCTGCGGCCGAACGAGCTGATCGCGACGACGAACGCAGCGTGGCGGCTCTTCGCCGCAAGACCGAGCGACAGCGGCTTGTCGAACTCTTCCGGGCCGTGGACGGTGAAACTGTAGGGCGGGCCGCCGAGCACACGGACGAGCATCGCCACGTCGGCCGGATTGGTGCCGAAATGCGCGTGCAGGTGGTCGATGCCGGCGTCGTCGAGCCAGCGAACGATCTCGCAGGCTTCGGCGAGGTAGGCGACGTGGTGCACTGCACTGCGGTCCGAGCGCCGCCACCGTGCGGCGGCGGTCCGCAGGGCCGCGAGGAAACGCACGGGCCGGGTCGTCGCCAGACGCAGCATCGACGCGACCAGCGCGACGCCGCCGCGCTGCAGGACGTAGCGCGTCCGCTCGCGCTCGGCGGCGTCCGCCGGGTCGACCAGGCGGTCGTTCCAGCCGCGCAGGGCGATGCGGAGCACCGGCGATCCCAGCGCTTCGAGCGCCTGGATTTCACGACGGATGAAGCTGTGGCTCGCCTTCGGGTAATGATTGACGAGATAGGCAATGCGCGTCATGGGCCGGGCCGGGTCGGTCACTTGTACTCGATCAGCACGGCGCGGCGATCGCGGACGTGGCGCAGCCACGATTTCACCTGACCTTGCGCCTCGGGGAACTTGCCGGCCACGAGGAACAGCGCCCGCCACCACCGCGTGGCGCCGTGGCCCGGCGCGCGCAGCGCCAGTCGCAGGACCTGCAAGGGATAGACGGCGACGGCGAGCAGCGCCGCGGGGCCGACCGCCGCGGCGGCGACGACGATCGCGAGCGGGATCGCGGCACCCCACACGACGGCACTGCGCGACTCGCGGACCCAGTGCCGCTCGGGCGGCGCGCCGTGCAGACGCGCGCCTTCGGCGAACGCGAACCCCGCCCGGACGCTGCGCAACCACCATTGCCCGATCCGCGTCATCGCCGCGTCGTGCAGCGTCATCTCGGCATCGAGCCGCCAGATGCGCCAGCCGGCGGCTCGCAGCCGGACACAGAGCTCGGGCTCCTCCCCGGCGACGAGGTCGTCACGGAAGCCGCCGACCTGCCGGAACGCCGAGGCGCGCATCAGCACATCGCCACCGCAGGCCTTCGCTTCGCCGATCGGGGTGTTCCATTCCAGATCGCACAGGAGGTTGTAGACCGACCGATGCGGCTCGCGCTCGCGGCGGCGGCCGCAGACGGCGGCCACGTCGGCATGCTGGTCGAGGAACTTGACGGCGGTGTGAACCCAGTCGGCGACGACCTCGCAGTCGCCATCGACGAACTGGATGAAGTCGACATCCGCGGCCCCGCGCTGCAGCCGCGCAGCGCCGGCATTGCGCGCACGCGCCGCGGTGAACGGACGATCGACGTCGAGCAGGACGGTCGTCGCGCCGAGGCGCGAGGCGGTCGCGACCGAGTCGTCGGTCGATCCGGAGTCGACGTAGACGACGGCGGTCGACGGCACCACCACGGACATCAGGCAGCGGCGCAGGCGCTCGCCTTCGTTGCGCCCGATGACGACGACGCCGACGCGACCGGCCGGCGCGTCGGCGCGTGGAGGCGACGCGGCGCTCATGGCGTCGACGGCACCGAAGCCTCGCACGCTCTCGCGCGCTTGCGCGGGCGCACGACCGCAGGCACGCCGACGGCGATGCTGTCGTCCGGAACGTCGCGCGTCACGACCGCGTTGGCGCCGATCACGACGTTGTTGCCGACGCGGATGCGCCCGAGGAGCTTGGCGCCCGCGCCGATGTCGACGTTGTTGCCGATCGTCGGGGCACAGGGGTCGTCGACATGCGCGAGGCCGACCACGACGCCGTTGCGCAGGCGGCAGTTGTCGCCGAACCGCGCATAGCCGCTGATGATCACGCCGCCGAAGTGGTCGATGACGAAGCCGCGGCCGACTTCGACCTCGCACGGCAACTCGATCCCGGTCACGACCTGCGCCAGCTTGTAGAGGATGCGGTAGAGCGGATAGAGCGCCTTGCGCAGCCACATCGGCCGGAGGTCGCAGCGCCAGCGGCCGAAGCGGTAGACGACCATCGCCCAGAAGCCCTGGGCGCCGTAGTCGCCGCCGTACGCGCGGAGGTCCTGGCGGATGTGGGTGAACATGGCGAGGTGGACAGTGCGGTCAGCGCGTCGGGTGCCGTGCGAAACCGGTCTTGCGCCACAGCGACCAGCTCAGCACGGTGTGCGCACGGAAGACGCCCGCGCCGCGCAAGGTTCCGCGCTTCGCGAGCCATTTGCCGGCCAGGAGCACATCGCCGAGCGATTGCAGCACGAGGCTCGTCAAGACGCCCGTCCGGCCGTGGTGCTTGCGATGGTAGAGCAGACCGCTCTCGATCTGCAGTGCCGAAATCTGCCGGCTGGCCTGGCTGATCTCCGCATCCGATCTGGCGCTTTCGCCGCCGATGTGGACGACCGTCGTGAAGGGGTAGTAGAGCACCTTCCAGCCGGCCGCCTTGACGGCGCGGCAATGGTCGACTTCCTCGTAATAGAGGAAATACCGCGGGTCGAACAGGCCGACCTGGTCGACGACGCTCCTGCGGACGAGGTAGTAGCAACCGGGCACCCAATCGCACTCGCGCGGCGACGCGTGGTCCCAGTCCATGTCGTCGACCAGACGGGCGCGCGGGAACCAGCGTGTCAGGCCCGCGTGCACCAGGAATTCGTTCCAGGGCGTCGGGAAGTAGCGGCACGACGGCTGCAGGCCACCGTCGCGCCCGACGAGCCGCACGCCGAGCAAGCCGACGCGAGGGTGCGCGTCGAGGTGACGCACGGTGTCGACGACCGTCTCGGCGGCGACGAAGGCATCGGTGTTGAGCAGAAGAAGATGGCGGCCTCGGGCCCGCTCGACCGCCTGGTTGTTGGCGCGGCCGAAACCGACATTGGTCGTGTTGACGATCAGCTCGCACTCGGCGAAATCGCTGCGCAACACCTCCGGCGACCCGTCGCGCGACGCGTTGTCGACGATGACGATCTGCAAAGACAGCCCGGCCGCGCTCTTGCGGAGCGCGTCGATGCAAGGCCGAAGCAGGTCGCGCGTGTTGTAGTTGACGAGGATGGCGGTGACGTCGATGGCGCCGGTCGCACTCATCGCGAGCGCCGGTGGGCGATCACCCGCTCGTAGAGCGCCAGCGACTCCTTCGCGACCTTGCCCGACGAATGGTGCTCGATCACGTGCCGGTGCGCCGCAGCGCCCAGGCGGGCGGCGGCATCGGGTCGCTCGAGGATGGCGGCGATCTGCACCGCGAGATCGACGGGGTCCTCGGGCCTTGCCAGCAGCCCGGTCTGCTCGTGGATCACGCTTTCGGGGTTTCCGCCGACGGCGGTCGCGACGACAGGACAGCCTTGCGCCATCGCCTCGAGTGCCGTGTAGCCCTGGTTCTCCCAGCGCGAGGCGATGACCGTGACCATGGCCCGCGTGCGGAGCGCGGCGATCTCGGCGTTCGGCAGACGGCCGCGGTTGTCGACTTGCAGCGCCTGGACGGGCGTGAGTGTCCGGTCGCGGAACGTCGCGAAGTGGACACGCGAGCCGTCGGGCTGGATGAGGCCTTCGTCGGGGCCGACGAAGACGAGCTTCAGTGTCGGCCGCTCGCGCAGCAGCAGCGCGAACGCCTGCAGCACGAGATCGCCGCCCTTGCGCCGGTCGAAGCGCCCGACGAACAGAAGCGTCTGCGGCTCGCAGGCGTCGAGCCGCCAGCGCGGCGTGTCGGCGGCCAGTGTCAACGGATTGACGACATGGGCCCGGATGGCCGGGTCGAGCCGGTAGTGCACGGTGGTATGGGCGAGCGTCGTGGCGGCCGGCGCGGCGATCGCCGACGCCTCGGCCAGCGCGACGCCTTCGCGCCGGACACGCTCGGTTCCCTTGGGCGTGGCCAGTTCCTCGTCGACCAGCGAGAGGAATGCCGGCCCGTGCAGCTTGACGAGCACCGGGATGCCGGTCATGCGGCCGACGTCGCCGAACCATCCGAACGACTCTTCCATTTCGATGACGTCGATCGGCTGCCGCCGATGGACCGCGAGCACCGAGCTCGCGATCACCCGCCCCCACTCGAAGACTTCCGCGTCGGCGGGAATCCCGCGCTGCCGCAGCCTGCGCCGGATCCGCCCGAGCAGCCCGAGTCGGACCAGGTGGACGTGCGGGTCGTCGGCGGCCGCCTCGCCGACGCCGGTGAAGACGGACACCCGGTGCCCGAGCCTCTCGAGCTCGCGTCGCATCCAGTGCACGTACGTGACGATGCCGTTGTGATAGCGCTCGAGCGGCCAGGCGGGAGAAAAGAGGGCGACGTGCATGGCTTCGGGTCAACGCAGGTGCCGCACGGTATCCCGAAGCACGCACGCGAGTAATCTCAAATTGGGCTGCAGAGACGGCTCGCTTTTGAGGGCCAGGCGAGCGTGCTTGCGAGCCGTCCGCACGTTGCCTGCCTGCAGCGCCCACCACGACCACTTGCGGTGGAGCTGCGCCCGGGACTCCCCGTGCGTCTGCCGCAGCTCTCCCTCGCGCGGCATCGCGAGTCCGCGCCGCGCACGAGCGGCACGCACGACCTCGACACCGGCCGCCGACTGCAGAACGGTGTGCGTGTGGCTGACGCTCGCCTCGTGGAGCCGGTACTTCAACAACACGGTTTGCAGATTGGCGAGCCGACCGATTTCGCCGAGGCGGAGGAAGAGATCGAGGTCCTCGACATGCGGAAAGCCGCTGCGATAGCCGCCGATCCGGAGCATCGCGTCGCGCCTCAACATCACCGACGGATGGACGATGCCGAGTCGAGGCGCGAGCAGTGCCCTTTCGATCTCGTCGTGCGTCGCCTCGTCCATGAACTCGCAGATCGGCATCGCATCGGGATCGATGAACAGGCACCGGGAGCCGAGAGCGACACAGTCGGGATTCCGCGAGAGGTAGGCCAGCTGGCGTTCGAATCTGTGGGGCAGGCAAAGGTCGTCCGCGTCCATTCGCGCCAGATACGTGCCACGCGCGGCAGCGACGAGTTCGTTCAACGTCGCGACGAGGCCCGCGTTCGGCCGGCTGAGCAAGGAGATCCGGCTGTCCTCGCGCTCGAGCCGGCGCAGCACCTCGAGACTTCCGTCCGAAGAACCGTCGTCGATGACGAGGAGTTCGAAGTCGCGACACGTCTGGTCGAGCACGCTGCGGACCGCGGCCTCGACGAAGGGCTCGGCGTTGTAGACGGGGAGCAGCACCGAGATTTGCGGCACGGCTATCTCCGGCGGACCCGCAACGCACGTCGCGCCGCACCGCGCACCGCCCTGCGCACGAAGTCGACGAGCGGCCGCAGCGCCTCCTCGATGACGCCGAAGGCGATGCTGCCGAGGCCGAAGCGATACCGGTCGGCCACGGGATGGAACATCCTCGCACCGTCACGGCTCAGCAGTTCGGCGAGGATCGCCTTCGATGCGATCGGCGCCTTGCCCGCGCTCAGCACGATGCGGCCGTGCGGAACCGCTTCCTTTTCCCAGATGACGCGAAGATGCGGCAGTGCGACGCAATGAAAGCCTCGTTGCTTCGCGAACGTCGGGAGCTTGTATTCGAGGAATCCGATGTCCTTCTCCGCATCGGCCTGAAACTCCTCGAAAAAGCGCCTGGGCAGCACGGCGGTCAAGAATTGACAGGCCCACAGATCTGCTCGATTGTCCCGTTGCCGCACCGTGGCTTCGAATCGTGCGAAGGCGTCGCCCTCCGGCGTCTCGTGCTGAACCCACCACCAGAAGGTCGATATTTCCTGGATGCGGCGCAGCCCTGGAAGGTAGACGTCGTCGCGCTGGATCGGCGCGAAGATGCGCGATACCGGCGCCCGGGTCAGGATGTCCCACTGAACGATGACGACGGAGTCCCACGTCAGTCCGCGGCCCCTGCGATCGAACCAGTCGGCGAGCATCAGGTCGCCGTTGCGCCATTTCCATTGCGCATCGTGATCCCGGCCGAACACCCAGTCGTCGTCCAGCCACTGTCGCAACGCACGGTACGCACCGACATCGGCGACGTCGCCGCCGTACAGGCCGAAAATCTTCGATCGTGGATTCAGGCCGCGCAATTCCTTGAGGCGCTGTGCGCAAACCTCGGGTTCCTTGTAGTACCAGAACAGCAACGCCAGATCCGGCGCGCCGCCGACCGCCTCCACCGTCAGCCAGCCGTGGCCGGCAAGAACCGGTAGTCCGTCGGCCAATAGAAGAAGGTTCCCATGGGCGGAAGCTGGCCCAGGCCCCAGAGATCGCGCTCGGTCACCTCGAACGTCAGCGCCTCGAGTTCGATGTGGTGGTCGACACCGAGATCGCCCAGCCAGAACGACAGGATGTAGCGACCCGGCATGAGCGGCGGCACGCCGAGGTCGCATTCGATGACGCCGTGGTCGGTCGCGACGTTGAAGACGGGTGAAGGCTGATAGCGGTTGTTGCTGTTCAACACCCGATCGCCACCGACGGTCTGCAAAACATATCCGAAACGCGGATGTTGCGTGGGATTCCTGGCACGGAAGCCGATGTTGATCTTGAGGTGCGACCCCATCAGCGCGGTCGTCGCCGCGTCGCCATCGACGATGAGCGACGCGTCCGTCATCCAGATCGTGGCGTCACGAGGCGCCTTGAAGATCAGCTTCGGCGTGGTCGGTACGTCGCCCGGGTCCAGGTAGCGCGTGACCACCTCTTCGGACGACGCCTTCATCGCCACCTGGCCGTTCCTCAGCAGGATGGCCCGGGAGCAGAGACTGCGGACCGCGGCCATGTTGTGGCTGACGAAGAGCACCGTGCGCCCGCCGCCGGTCGCGACTTCCTTCATCTTCCCGAGGCAGCGCTTCTGGAATTCCGCATCCCCGACCGCAAGCACCTCGTCCACGATCAGGATTTCCGGTTCGAGGTGCGCGGCGACCGCGAAGGCCAGGCGGACGTACATGCCGCTGCTGTAGCGCTTGACGGCGGTGTCCAGAAACCGTTCGATCTCCGCGAAGGCCACGATTTCGTCGAAGCGGGCATCGATCTCCCGCTTCTTCATGCCGAGGATCGAGCCGTTCAAGTAGATGTTTTCCCGTCCGCTCAGCTCCGGGTGGAACCCGGTACCGACTTCGAGCAGCGATGCGACGCGACCCCGCATCACGGCACGGCCCTGCGTGGGCTCGACGATCCGGGACAGGATCTTCAGCAGAGTGCTCTTGCCGGCGCCGTTGCGCCCCACGATCCCGACCACTTCGCCGGGGTCGACAGTGAAGCTCACGTCCTTCAACGCCCAGAAGTCCTCCATCGTGTCCGACGCCCTGCCGCCGAGTTCGCGGAAGCGGCGCAGCGGCGCGGTCACGAACGTCGTCAGCGCTTCGCGAAAGCTGTCGGCGGGTACGCCGA
Source organism: uncultured Rhizobacter sp. (assembly GCA_964249855.1). Taxonomy (GTDB): domain Bacteria; phylum Pseudomonadota; class Gammaproteobacteria; order Burkholderiales; family Burkholderiaceae_C; genus LMDS01. The sequence goes on from CAXUDL010000004.1 coordinate 39,709, forward strand.
GTTTGGACAGTTGATAGACCTTGCTGAGACCTTCGACTGAAATGGCTGATGTCATCGTGAAGTGCGTTCGCTCTGAGTGGTGAATGGAATCTCGACGGGCGGACTCGACCGTCAGGCGATGTCCGCGAAGCGGCGCTCCATCCTCCGGAAGTAGAAGAGCCCATACGCCAGAAGGATCGATGACATCGCGACGGCGACGAGGAGCGCAGGCAGGTTCCACGGCTTGCCGATCAAGCTCGCCCGGAAACCATCGATGATTCCAGTCATCGGATTCAAGGCGAGGACCCAGCGCCATTTCTCCGGCACGAGATCGACCGGATAGATGACCGGGCTGAGATAGAGACCGGCCTGGATCAGAAACGGAACGACATAGCGGAAGTCGCGATATGTCACTGTGATCGCTGCCAAGGCCAAGCCGATGCCGGTCGCTGCCATCATCGTCAACAGCACCAGGAACGGAAGGGCGAGGATGCTGAAGGTCGGTACGACGCGGTAGATGACCATCAGCAGCGCGAACACGACGAACGACACCCCGAGGTCGACCACGCCGCCCCCGACGGCCGACGCAGGTACGAACAGGCGCGGGAGGTAGATCTTGGTGAGCAGCGCCTGCTGGCTCAGAAGACTGTTGGAAGCGCCGTTGACCGCATTGGAGAAAAACATCCAGGGCAGGAGCCCGGCGTAGACGAACACGGGATATGGAATCCCTTCGGACGGCATTTTGGCGAGATTGCCGAAGATGACCGAGAAAACGACCATCGAAAACACCGGCTGCAGGACCGCCCAGGCCACGCCGAGGACAGTCTGCTTGTAGCGGACGGTGACATCCCGCCAGATGAGGAACGCGAGAAGTTCGCGGCTCTCCCAGAGTTCTTTCCAGTTGATCGCGATCCACCCGGGGCGGGGCTGGATGACGATCTCTGTTTCGGCGATCTGATGCGGAACGATGTTGTTGCTCAAGTTCTTATCTCGAAGATGCGGCGCCTGGTCGAACGATCACGGAGGGTCTTTCGCGAAATGGAACCGCAGCCGTGCGGGCGCTGGCCGAGTGGACGCGCCAGAAGCTGTAAGCCAGGCCCATGAACACGTAATGCGTCGTGATGATGCCGGCAGTGCCGATATAGAACATCCCGGCCAGCAGGACGGAGAACAGCGAGGCGCCGAGCGTCGCCATTTCCTCGTTCGAACCGCGAACCGAGACCAAGGCGAGCAGCAACCGCCCACCTGCTAGCACGAAGCCCCCCACGACGAAGAACAACGCGACCAGCCCGTTGAACAGCGCGACGTAGATGTATCCATTGACGATGTCGATGATGCCCTGCCCTTGTCGCAGGGATTCGAGACGATCGACGACGAACGGATCGCCGAACAATGGATTCAGCTTGATCAGCTGCCATGACACCTCGAACAGCTGCTGGCGGTATGCGATGGTGTCCTGATCGGTCGTGCCGATGATCGGCAATCTGTCGATGACCGATTCTTTCAAGGGCGAGAAGTACATCAAGGTCAGGATCACGACGCCGGTGAAGGCAGCACCGGCAAGGCGCCGTCCGGCATTCGGGCGGAACGCAACGAACAACGTCACCCCGATCATCGCGGTCACCCAGGCGCCGCGTGAACCGGTCGCGATCAGTGCCGCGATGAAAACCGCGACGATCGACCAGCCCAGCCGGCGCGACAGCCCGGGGCGCCAAAGATACAAGAATGCACCCAGCCCAGCGGCGAGCTGATAGCCGAGGTTGATCGAATGCCCGGCGGCGGCCTGAGCGCGGAGCGAACTCCCTCGGTACAGGTACGAGAACGCGCTCGGATCACCCCACGCGTCGCCCAGCCCTGTGTAGAGAAGCCAGCCCTTGAACGCCTCGAAAATCGCGATCACCGCCATGATGGCCATGGACAGCCAATAACAGGCCAGCACGTCCGATAGCTGTTTGCGCGTCGACAGACGCTGAAACGCGTAGACGACGAGGAAGATGTCGAGCACTGCGAGAAAGGCGCGGCGCATCGTGTTCGTGATTGATTCATACGGCATGGGCAGCACGATCTGCACCAGGATGAATCCGAGCAGCAGGGTATCCAGCAGGCCGAAGCGCTTCAGCGAGGCGTCGTTCGACGTTTTGTAGAGCCGAAGTACCGCGGGCACCAGCAAGGCGAGCGAGAGCAGCCGATATTGCGTCAGATCGAAAAATTGATTGATCAGCGGCGCCGGAATGTAGAACTTCACGTTCGGAATCGTGAATGTCGCGATCGCGAACAGTGCGAGCGGATTCTCGTCCTTCTTTCCGAGCCGAATCAGGATCGCGAACTCGCACAGTGCGAAGATCCAAAAGGTGGGACTGAGGAAAGCGATCACCGTCAGGCCCAGCCACGCGTTCCGCCGGCGTTCGAACGCGTCCAGCGACATGAACTGCAAGCAGACCGGCTTGGCGAAGTGAAACACCAGGAGCGCCAGAGCCAGGATGACGACGAGCGGTTTAAGGTTGCTCAACATGGTCACGCCAGGTAAACGGATGCAGATTCATCGATCGATGATGAGGCGCCCACATGACGCTGGCGCCGATGCACGAGGCCGCATGTCGGCGCGGCTCGAAGGCGGACCGGCGTGCGAAGCGGCGACCGAACAGGCCCGGCTGGATGGATCCCGCGCCGAGCACAGCCTCGGATTGTCTCTCAAGGAACATTCGGCCTTGCGGACAACCCGCGCCTCCCGCGCAGGCGCGTGAGGAACACACGTGCGAAACGTCGTCCACAGGGCCTCCCAGCTCTGTGGCTCGGGCGCTTCGATGCCGTGGAATCCAAGCAAACCCTGTTGACTGTAACGAACATCCATGGATTGTCTCCCGACTACCGTCCGTGCGCCCGCAAGCCTGGGGCTCAAGTGCGCGGACGCGCCTGGCTCGCCGTCCGGGCAGTTCCGTGTTCCGGCGGCATGCGCTTCGGTCGGAACGGCACTTTGCCCTCCCTTGCGCTGTCGAGACACCGACCGCTTGCGATAATCACCCGCGCCACGGACCCGACCCGACGACGAGACGTCGCACCTCATGAAGCTCAACAGCACTGCTCTCACGCTCGCCGCCCTGATGTGCTGCGCCTCGATCGTCGGCTTCGCCGCACGGCCCAGCGCCAAAGCCTCGGAGAAAGGAAAGTCGTTGGCGCTCGAGACGATCGTGCCGAAACGCTTCGGCGACTGGAGCGAGTTGCCCGACCAGGCGGTCCAGGTCGTGAACCCTCAGACGCAGGAACTGCTCGACAAGCTGTACAGCCAGCTCCTGACCCGCACTTACGTCAACCGGGACGGCTACCGGATCATGCTGTCGCTTGCCTACGGCGACGATCAGCGGGGCGGTCTGCAAGCGCATCGGCCGGAGGTCTGTTATCCGGCACAAGGCTTCAAGCTCGGCAAGGTCGAGGACGGCGCGCTCGGCACTTCGTTCGGCGCCATCGATGTGCGTCGCATCACGACGTCGCTCGGCGCGCGCAACGAACCGGTCACCTACTGGCTGACGGTGGGCGACCAGGTGATCCAGACGCCATTGCAAAAGCGCGTGGCGCAGATCCGACTCGGCCTCACCGGACAGATCCCCGACGGACTGTTGTTCCGTATCTCGTCGATCGACAACGACGCCGCGCGAGCTTTCGCGATGCAGCAGAAGTTCGCTGCCGACATGATGGCGGCCGTTCCGGTCGCCACCCGCAAGCAGCTCAGCGGCTTGACGATCGCCGGCGCCTGACGCCGCTCCCGCGGTCGCTGTCCGGCGCCGTCAGCCGGGGAGCGGCGCCGCCGTTTTCCGCATCGGCGCGATGACCTTGTCGAGCAGCTGGTCGAGCAGGAAGAACGACAACAACGCCACGAGCATCAGCACCATGCCCGCGAAGCCGTGCAGGAAGCCCTGCCCGGCCTCGTCGCCCAGGTAGTAGGTGACGAGCACCAGCGCGACGACGCGAATGATGTTGGCGATGAAGGCGATCGGCAGGATCGCTGCCAACATGATCCCGAGATGCAGGCGGCGCTTGCGGCCCATGAGGTACATGAAGAGCGTCCCGAGCGCGGTCAGACTGAACATCGAGTGGAGACCGGAACAGGCGTCCGCGACCTGCAGCTGGTACGGGCCGATCGACAGGATGACGCCGCTGCGAGCGATCGGATAACCCACTGCGTACAGCAGGCTCTCGACGATGTTGGCGATCAGCCCTTTCAACGAGCCGGTGATCGCATCGACGAGCATCCCCGGCAAGGGCACCATGAAGACGAAGTAGACGAGCGGGAACCACGCGAGCCGGATCGCCGGCACGCCTTTGAGCAACAGCAGGACGCCTGCGACGACGAAGGGTTGTGCCGCGAACTGCAGGATCGAAATCTCGAAGATCCGGCCGACCAGATAGACGAACAGTCCGAGGGTGAACACCGGCCATCCGATCGACCGTGCAGGCTGGGTCGGCGCGGCGTCGATGTCCCGTCGCATCGTCCAGAAGAGCCACACGAGCACGGCGAGGATGATCGCGCCGTGCGCTTGCTCGTCGCTCTGCCAGATGCCCTCGGCAGCCCACCAGTACAGCGGCACGAACATGGCTGCGAAGCCGAGCACCGCCGTCGACCAGCTGACGGACCACGCCGACTCGCTCGATGGCCGAGTCGCCCCGGACATCACACTGCTCACCGGGCAAACTCCGGCTTCGCCTTCTCGGCCTTGATCTTGAGCGCCGGCACCTCGTTCAACACGGAACCGACGACGTTGACCCCGGCGTTCATCAGACCCTGGACAAGGTCGGTGAAAGCGTTGATCTTCGTCTGGGCGTTGCGCGCGATAGCCAGCGCGGCACCCGTGCGGACGGCGAGCATCGCCGCGTCTTCGCCGACGGACAGCGCCGGCGTGTCGATGATGACCACGTCGAACGTTGCTTTCGCCTGCAGCAGGAATTCGTCGAGGTTCAGCCGGTTCAGCAGTTCGAGAGGGTTGGGCGGCACCGGTCCGGCAGGCAGCACGCAGAGGCCGGCCAGATCCGGCACGCGCACGATCGCTTCTTCGCGCGAGCGGCCCGACAACACCGTCGAGAACCCGACCTTGTTCTCGAGGTAGAACAACTCGTGCTGCCGCGGGTGGCGCAGATCGGCATCGACCAGCAGGGTGCGCTCGCCGAGTTGCGAGAATACGACCGCCAGATTGGCAGCCAAGTGGCTGCGGCCTTCGCCGCGTTCCGAGCCGACGATCGTCAGCACCTGCCGCTGGTCGGCCTTGTCGAACCAACGCAGCATCAGCTGGCTGCGAATCGCGCGAAGCTGCTCGACCCGCGAGCTGAACGGTTGATACGCCGCGACGAGCTCGTCGCTGACCGGCTTCTTGTCACCCGGCGCCTGCCGCAGGTATGCATACGCGAACTGGCGCGACAACGCGTACTGGATGTCGGCCTCGGTCAGCAGACCCAGCCGCACCGCAGCGTCGCCGAAGCGCAGGTTGTGCTCCTTCTGCAGCAGCAGCACCCGCTCGGCGTCCTCGGGCTTCAGCATGCCGCTGTCGATCAGGATGCCACCGAGCGAGCGGCTGACACGCGGCGCGCCGGACAACATGGACACGGACGACATCTTCATGCGGAAACTCCAGGAGCGGCCAGCAGAGGCCTGGCCGGCCCACCGGGGCCGATATTGAGCAGGCGGCGGAACACCGGCCGCTTCGATCCTTCGGGTCGCAGCACGCCGAGCACCGGCACGCCCGCGACGAGGATGAGGTCCTCGGGATCCCGGACACGGCGATCGAGCAGTTCCCAACCGAGCGCGACGACCATGCCTGCGACGAGACCCCCGACGATCGCTCCGAGAATGCCGACGGCGACGCGCGGCTTGGACGGGTCGAGCGGCTCGACCGCGGGGCTGAGCAGCCGGGTGTTCGCCTGGTTGTTCTGGCTCTCGAGCACGAACTGGCCGTTTCGGGCGCTGATGGCGTCGTAGGCGTGCTGCGCGGTGTCGACGTCGCGCATCAGCACCGCGACCTGGTCGCGATCCGAACGCAGCGACAGAAGCAGCTTCTTCTGCGCCTCGAGCAACGTCTGCAACTCGGCCACCTTCTGGCCGCTGCTGCGGCTGACCGTCGACGCGGTCCCGGCGACGCGGCGAGTCTCGGTGGCGATCTGCTGCCGGATTTCAGCGATCTGCGCCTCGATCTGCTGCCGCGCGGGATGGTTCTTGCCGACGATCTCGTTCAGTTCCGTCAGCTTGGTCTGCAAGGAGACGAGCTGACCTTTCATGGCCTGGACGCCGCCGTTGCCCATGACGTCGGGCGACGTCTCGGCTCCGGTGTTGCGCTGGCGGGTGCCCGCATCGACGAGCTCGGCCTGCGCGCCAGCGAGCTGGCTCGCGAGGCTGACGTACCGCGCGTTTTCCTGGTCGAACCGCTCGTCCGAGACGACGATGCCTTTTTCCTGCTGGAACTTCGACAGCTTGGTCTGGGCAGTCTCGAGCGCGTTGCGCAGCGTCTTGGTCTGCTCGTCGAGGAACGCCGCGCTCTGCCGCGCCGGTGCCACGCGCAGTTCGACCGAAATGTCCATGTACGCTTGTGCGAACGCATTCGCCGCCGCTTGGGCGAAGACCGGGTCCGGAGACGAGAACGACACGCTGATGACGTTGCTGCCCCGCAAGGCGTCGACGCCGAGCCCGCGTTGCAGAAGGTTGGCGTAGTAGCGCTCGAGCGGGATCTTGGCGTTGGTCGCGTCACGCCATTGCTGCACCGACGCCGGCGAGCGCTCGATGCCGAGCATCTTCACGACGCGCGAGGCGACGCGCTCGCTGCGGATGATCTCGATCTGCGTCGCCATGTAGCTGGGCGCCGCAAGGCTCGGCGCCATCGCACCCAGCACCGGATCGATGCGAACCTCGACCACCATCGACGTGTCGGCGGTGTACTGCTTGGGCAGGCGCAGGGTGTATATGGTGCCCGCGATCGACACGAGGACCGCGAGGACGAGCACGACCCACTTTCGGGCCCAGATGATTCGGAGGAATTGCTTGATGGACATGGCGGTTCCTCAGAAGAGAGACTCCTTGACGTAGATCACGTCGTCGCGCTGGACGGGATCGTTCATCTTGAGGTCGAGGATGGTGACGGTGCCGCTCGCGTCGCGGCGATGGACCTTGATGCCGCGCTGCGTCCCGCGGGCGCTGACGCCGCCGGCCTGGGCGAGCGCTTGCATCAGCGTCATGCCGCGGGTGAGTCCGAGCATGCCGGGTCGCTGCACCTCGCCGTAGATGTAGAAGCTCGGCGCACGGTCGACGTAGAGGATGTCGGCGTTCTCGACCGGAATGTCGAGTTCGCTCTTCCCCGACTGGATCACCGTCGGCAGGTCGATCTCGATCTTCACCGGCCGGCCGTTGCGCATGCCGGTGAGCGTCACGATGTCGGCGCCGCCCGGGCCCACGCCCCCGGCAGCGGCGATCATCTCCGACACTTTCGAGCCCACCGTGTCGATCGGGTAACGGCCCGGCCGACCGACCTGGCCGAGCACCGAAATGACGTTGCTGCGGATCTGGGCGATCTGGATCGTGACCTGCGGCTTGAGCACGAAGCCGCCGTCACGAAGCGCCTTGGCGATCTTCTGCTCGGCGGCATTGAGCGTCAGGCCGCTGATCGCGACGTTGCCGATCAACGGGAAGTTGATCTGACCGACCTCGGAGATGCGGGCCGCCTCGACGGTGAGGTCGGGGTTTTGATAGACGGTGATGCGGACAACGTCCCCGGAGCCGAGGATCGCCATGTCCGGCGGCGCGCCGGGCGCGGGTGCCGGCTGCGCGAACGCCAGGGTGGTGAGGCCGAACATCAGGAACAGCAAGCGAATCAGAGAGCGCATCGGTTCAATACCTTGGTGAAGATGGAATCGGCATGGGCCATCGAGGTCGGTCCGTGGGCGGCACGACGCAGCGGAGCTCGCCCCGCCCGCTGCCGCCGGCGACTACTTCAACCCCTTCATCCCTTGTTCGAGCACCGGAGTCGACGGCATCACCCCCGATGCACTGCTCGGCAGCTCGACCTCGACTTGCGGAGCAGCCTGGACGGCCGATCCCGCTGGCAGCGGCGGCGCGATCGACGTCAGCGGCGGCGCGTCGGGTTGCGGCGCCGCGGGCGGCCGTATCTCGCGGACGCCGCCTTTGGCGTAATCGCCGACATATTCGATCTTGCTGGCCGAGCGAAGCGCCCGAAGGTCGTCCTCGACGACCTTGCGCTTTCGCTCGTTCAGCAGGAACTGCTCGATCGCCGGCGTCGCCTGCGCTTCCGTCACGGGCTGGCTGCGCGAGCCGACGAGCACCAACACCGTCGCCCCGGTCGGTGTCTGGCTGAAGGCGGTCTGACCCTCCTTCATCGCTGCGAAGCGCTCGAGATTGGCGAGCGGCAGCTGCTCCGCGGCACGCACGGCCTGCCCGGCGGCGTACTTGACGTCGCTTGCCTTCAGCTCGTCGACGAACTCCTGGATGCTCTTCGCCGCTTCGAGCTTCTGCCGCAGTCCAGCCACCTGTTCCGGCTTCGCCTCGATGTTGAACTCCTGGAGGCTGTAGATCCGTCGCTCGCTGAACAGCGCCGGGTGGGCGTCGAAATACGCCTTGATCTCCGCCGGGCTCGGCTTCGGCGCGCCGGCGCCGATCCGCTCGACGTAGCTGCGGGCGATGATCTCGCGGCGTGCCGCCTCGATCTGCTGGACGACGGCGGGGTCGCGATCGATCTTCTGGTCCTGCGCCTTCTGCAGCGCGAGTTCCTGATCGATCAGGCGCTCGAGCACCTGCTGGCTCGCCGACGCCGCCTGTGCCGGTGCGAGCCCGCGCTGCTGCTGGAGCACGAAGTTGATCTGGTGGACGGTGATTTCTTCCTTGTTGACCTTCGCGGCCGTCTGCGAGGCGGGCTTGTCCTTCTTCTTGTCGCCGCAGGCGGACAACATCGTCAGCGCCGCGACGACGACAGCAGCCACACGGGCCGAGCCGAAGGCGATGGAAACAGGCGCACGGAGACTTTGGATCATTCGACAGTCACTCCAGAGGCGAACGGGTCGCGGCGCTGCGCAGGGCCGCCGGCAGTGCATCGAGGCCTGCTCAGACACGGTTGGAGCGGCCACGGCGCGGCCCCCGCGCAGCCTTCGAGTGTACCGGCGAAGCATGACGGCTCATCCCACCGGACCGGAGGGCGAAATCGGAGCGCGTGCCAAGCGTGACGGATTGCTGCCGCCGCCGCCGCCCGTCGCGGACCGCTACAGCAGCCCTTGGTGGCGCGCGAGTCGCCAGCCCGACGATGCGTCGGCGGCGCGCGTCAACATCCAGAATTCGCGGAACGGCGTCGCCTCGCGCGACGGACCCTCGCGAACCATCCCCGAGTATTCGACGCAAACGAGGTGCGACGTGCCGCGTTCCTCGAACATCAACAATTCGGCGTGCACGGAGAGAAACTCGCTGCGCCGCGCGGGGCCGGCATCGGCAGACGATGCGGCGCAGAGCTCGTCGAGCATGTCGGGCGTCGTCATCCTGCCCATCGCGTCCCGGGCACCGCGATCCCAGGCCGCCTGGAGATCGAAGAAGTGACGCCGCAATTCCTCGAGCAGCGCATGCCGTTCGACGCCTTCGGGCAGCCGGACGGTACGCTGAGGAGGCGAAGCCGCGGCGTCGGCGCGGCGCACCGTTGCCATGCCCCGACGACCCGAGCCGGCGCTCGAGCGCCACAGCAGGCCGGCACCGGTCGCGAGCGCGATGAGGCCGGCGAGCGTCGGCAGTCCGGCGCTGCCGAGATGGGATTGCCAGCCCTTGACGAGCAGCAGCGTCGCGAGCGCCGCCGCAACGCCGACCGACGAGACGGCGCCGCCGAGCGACGCCGCAGTGGCATCGTCAACGCCCGCGAACAGCACGAAGCCGCCGAGCACGAAGGCGCCGACCGGCATGTGTGACGGAAACTCGCTCGCGACGCGCGGCATGTCGACTTCCGGTCTCAGCACTTGATGCCGACGTGCAGCGCCACGACGCCGGCGCTCATATCGTGTACGTCGACGTGCCCGAAGCCGGCACCCTTCAGCATCGCCTTCAGTTCGGCCTGCGGCGGATGGACGCGGATCGATTCGGCCAGGTACCGGTAACTGGCGGCGTCGCCGGTCACCCACTTGCCGATCGTCGGAAGGACGTTGAACGAATACCAGTCGTATGCCTTGGCGAGCGGTGCGGCGATCCGGGAGAACTCGAGCACCAGCAGCCGGCCGCCCGGCCTGAGCACCCGGTTCATCTCACGGAGCGCCAGCTCCTTGTGCGTCATGTTGCGAAGACCGAAGGCGACGCTCACCAGGTCGAAGCCGCCCGTGGCGAACGGAAGCTGCTCGGCATCGCAGATGACCGTCGGCAGCGTGATCCCTGCGTCGATGAGGCGATCGCGGCCGCGAACCAACATGGCCTCGTTGATGTCGGTGTGGACGACCCTTCCCGACGGGCCGACCTTGCGTGCGAACGCCTTGGCCAGATCCCCCGTTCCGCCGGCGATGTCGAGCACCCGCTGCCCGTCGCGGGGATTCGCGACCGCGATGGTGTACGCCTTCCATGCGCGGTGCATACCCAGCGACATCAGGTCGTTCATCAGGTCGTACTTCGATGCGACCGAATCGAACACGCCGCGGACGCGACTGGCCTTCTGTGACTCGTCGACCGTCTGGAAGCCGAAGTGGGTGTCTTTCACGGCGCCGCGCTTCAGTGCGAATGACCGCAGGACGCCGCGGAGGCGGCGCCGGCCGGGCTGTCGCGTTCGATGCCCGCCGCGCGGAGCTTCGCTTCGTACTCGCGCCACAGCTCGTCCTGCCGCGCACCGAGTTCGTAGAGGTAGTCCCACGAAAAGATGCCGGACGCATGGCCGTCGGAGAAGCGGGGCTGGACGGCGTAGTGGCCGACCGCGTCGAGCGCATCGAGCGCTACGTCGCGCTTGCCGGTCTGCAAGGTTTCCTGGCCCGGGCCGTGGCCCTGCACTTCCGCCGACGGCGAGTAGACCCGCATCAGCTCGAACGGGATTCGAAACGTCCGGCCGTCGTCGAAAGCGACCTCGAGCACGCGGGACGCTTGGTGGGCGGTGATCGAAGTCGGTTGCGGAGTTCGTGAGGTCAGGCCGGCCATGAAGGTGCTCGAGGCGCTGGAAGCCGCCGCAGTGTAACGAAGGGTCAAGCCCGCGTTGCGCACGCGGATTGACGCTGCGTCGAGCGCTCAGGTCGCAGTGGTCGGGCGCTTGCGGACCCGCCGCAGCACGGCCCGAGAGTAGCGCAGCACGGCCGGCGGCACCCACTCGCGCAGATGCTGCTCGCGTCGCAGTCGCGCGGCTTCGCGGCGAACGTCCGCCGGGTCGCCGGGACGCGCGGCATACATCGTCGAGCGGTTCGGCACCTCGTCGTAGATCGCCTTCGAGGCAGTGTAGTAGTAGAGCGCGAGCGACCTGCGCAGCACGCCGTCGGGCGAGTTGAGCGGGTCCGGGTGGCCGTGGTAGGAATCGGCGTCGGTGTTGAAGATGACGCAGCGGTTCAGGATCGGCATGACGCTCTTCACCTTCTGCGACATGTCGCGGCTCCACAACTCGAGCGCGCCGTTGTATTCGTCCTGCCAGTTCTCGTTCAAATAGACGATGACATTCATGCGGCGGTTGAGGTGGAGTTTCGCGTTGATGCGAAAGTCCGCGTGCACGCCCAGTTTGCCGCCCCGGCCGATCTCGTGAAATCCGCCGCCGACAAAATACGGGTCGGGCAGCAGCCCGTCGACGGCGGTAAGCCCTTCGAGAAACTCGACGAACGGCTGCGAATTGAAGAAATCGAATGCCCGGCGGCAGAAGCTGTCGCAATCGGCAGGCAAGATCTGCCGCTTGTGGTGGCCTGCGTAACCGACGTCGAAGACGACATCGGACGCGAGCCGTGTCGTCGGGAAATGGGCGCAGAGCTCGGCGATGAGCTCGGGCGGCAGAAAATTGTCGAGGACGATGTGCGGAAACGGCTCCGCGAAGCAATAGTCGCCCGACAGCGATTCGCCGATCTGGCGGGCTGTCTGGGGATCGAGCTTGAAGCCGTCGGACAGATCGATGGGCAGAACGGGGGTCAATTCAAGCTTCCTGTGCAAGGCGGCCGCACCTGAATCGGCCGAATCGGGCCAGTATATCGACGGCAACTCGCGGCTCGCGTGACAGCGACAGGCGCCCCGTGCGGCGGCGCGGGCACGCGTGACCGGTGACGCGAACCCGACGCGACATGGACAGATTTTCGCGGTCGTCGGCGCGGGCCGTGATGCCGGGCATCCGGTCCGCACAAAAGTGTTCGCCGGTCGTTCCGTCGCCACGGGCTCTCCCTCTCGGGCGACGACCTCGCCGTCGAAGGACGAAGTGGGGTCGAGCGACATGCCGCGCAGCCGCGGCCCGGACCGCGGCGCGTCGGCAACCCGGACGAACTGCGCGAGCGGAATCGCAGCTCCTTGGAGCCGAACGTCCGCAGACCTGACTCGAGCGGAGCCGAATGTGCCTGCAAGCACTGCCGGCCACCTGCGCGGCGACGGGGTTCTCCCGCTTGTCGGGCCGCGGTCCCGACGCGATAACCCGAGCTCTTCGAACGGCTGTCATAAACGTCGCGCAAAGTCGCGGCCGCGGCGGCCGTCCGGTGCTTGCCGCGGAGCTTCCATGTCGATCCGATCCCTGTCTTTCGGCGCCGCGGCGCTGTCCCTCGCACTCGCCGCCCCGGCGCACGCCCAGACCGAAATCCAGTGGTGGCACGCCATGGGCGGGCCGCTCGGCGAATGGGTCAACGACCTCGCCAAAGGCTTCAACGACAGCCAGAAGCAGTACAAGGTCGTGCCGACCTTCAAGGGCACCTACGACGAGTCGCTGCCCGCCGCGATCGCCGCCTACCGCGCGGGCAACGCGCCGAACATCCTGCAGGTCTACGAGGTCGGCACCGCGACGATGATGGCGAGCAAGGGTGCGGTGGTCCCGGTCTGGCAGGTCATGAAGGACGCCGGCCAGAAGTTCGACACGTCGGCCTACGTGCCCGCGGTCGCGAGCTACTACACGGCCCCGAGCGGCCAGATGCTCAGCCTGCCGTTCAACAGTTCGACGACCATCTTCTTCTACAACAAGGACGCCTTCAAGGCTGCGGGTCTCGACCCCAACAAGCCGCCGTCGACCTGGCCCGAGGTGACGCTCGCGGCCGCGAAGCTGAAGGCGAGCGGCGTCGCCTGCCCGCTCACCACCTCGTGGCAGGGCTGGACGCAGCTCGAGAGCTTCTCGGCCTGGCACAACGTCGAGTACGCGAGCAAGAACAACGGCTTCGGCGGCCCCTCGGCACGGCTTCTGTTCAACAGCCCGCTGCACGTGCGCCATATCGAGAACCTCGCGAACATGGCGAAGCAGGGTTTCTTCGTCTACAAGGGCCGCGGCAACGTGCCCGATGCGGCGTTCATCTCGGGCGAATGCGCGATGTCGATGGGCTCGTCGAGCACCTACGGCCAGCTGAACAAGGTCGCGAAGTTCCAGTTCGGCCTCGCGCCGCTTCCTTATTACCCCGACGTGCCCGGCACGCCGCAGAACACGATCATCGGCGGCGCGAGCCTGTGGGCGATGAGCGGCAAGAAGCCGGAGGAGATGAAAGGCGTCGCCGCGTTCTTCGCCTACCTGTCGCAACCCGAGGTGCAAGCCGCGAGCCACCAGCGCACCGGCTACTTGCCGACGACCAAGGCGTCGTTCGAGATGACGGAGAAGTCGGGCTTCTACCAGAAGAGTCCCGGCACCGACGTGGCCGTCAACCAGATGATCCGCAAGACGACCGACAAGTCGCGCGGCGTGCGGCTCGGCAACTATGTGCAGATCCGCGCGATCGAGGACGAAGAGCTCGAGCAGGTGTGGGGCGGCAAGAAGACCGCGAAGGAAGCGCTCGACGCGGCGGTCAGGCGCGGCAACGAGCTGCTCGAGAAGTTCGAGCGCGCCAACAAGGGCTGAGACCTTGCGCATCGAGACGCCAGCGCGTTCCGCCCGGGTGCGGCGGCGTGTCGTCGCGGATGCTCGCCTGCGCGCCGACGGCTCCCGCGTCCACCGCCCGGACCGGCCGTGTCCGGACGGCGCGCCCGGACGCGCCGGGTTCGCCCGCAGTCCCTGAGCGCGCCATCCCGTGGCCGCCGACAAGCGCGTCGTCTTTCGCTCGGCCTGGCTTCCCTGGGCGTTGCTCGCGCCGCAGGGCGTCGTCATCGGCGTGTTCTTCTTCTGGCCGGCCGCGCAGGCGTTGCTGCAATCGCTGCAGCAGTCGGACGCGTTCGGCGGCACGACCGAGTGGGTCGGACTCGAGAACTTCGAGGCCCTCTGGCGCGACCCGAGCTACCTCGAATCGTTCGGAACGACGGCGATCTTCTCGGTGCTCGTCGCGGGACTCGGCATCGGCCTGTCGCTCCTGCTCGCCGTCTTCGCGGACCGGGTCGGCCGTGGCGCGGGCGTCTACAAGACGCTGCTGATCTGGCCGTACGCGGTCGCGCCGGCGGTCGCGGGCGTCCTGTGGCTCTTCCTCTTCTCGCCGAGCATCGGCATCGCCTCGTACTGGTTGCATGCTGCCGGCCTGGACTGGAACAGCCTCCTCAACGGCCGCCACGCAATGGCCCTCATCGTGATGGCGGCCGTTTGGAAGCAGATCTCGTACAACTTCCTGTTCTTCCTCGCCGGCCTCGCGAGCATCCCGAAGTCGTTGGTCGAGGCGGCCGCGATCGACGGCGCCCGACCGTGGAAGCGCTTCTGGTCGATCCAGTTCCCGCTGCTGTCGCCGACGACCTTCTTCCTGCTCGTCATCAACATCGTCTATGCCTTTCTCGAAACCTTCGCGATCGTCGACGCGGCGACGCAGGGCGGCCCGGGCAAGGACACCGCGATCCTCGTCTACAAGCTCGTCTACGACTTCAAGGCACTCGACCTGGGCAGCTCGGCCGCGCAGTCGGTCGTGATGATGGCGCTCCTCATCCTGCTGACCGTCGTGCAGTTCCGCTTCGTCGAGAAGAAGGTGACCTACTGATGGTCGAGCGCCGTCCATGGCTCGATCTGCTGTCGCACGCGGTGCTGATCGTCGGCGTCGCGGCGGTCGCGTTCCCGGTCTACGTCACGCTGATCGCGTCGACACACACCGCGGCCGAAGTCGTGCAGGCGCCGATGCCGCTCCTGCCGGGTTCGCACGCGCTGCAGAACTACACCGAGGCGCTGCTCGGCACGGGCAGATCGCAGGGCTCGAACGCCGCCGTCGCCCGCATGATGTGGGTGAGCCTCGTCAGCGCGCTCGTGATCGCGGTCGGCAAGATCGCGATCTCGCTGCTGTCGGCGTTCGCGATCGTCTACTTCCGCTTTCCGCTGCGCCGACTCTGCTTCTGGGCGATCTTCGTCACGTTGATGCTTCCCGTCGAGGTGCGCATCGGGCCGACCTATCAGGTGGTCGCGAGCCTCGGCCTGATCGACACCTACGCCGGCCTGACGATCCCGCTGATCGCATCGGCCACGGCGACCTTCCTCTTCCGCCAGTTCTTCCTGACCGTGCCCGAAGAGCTCGTCGAGGCCGCCCGGCTCGACGGCGCCGGGCCGATGCGCTTCTTCAAGGACGTGCTCGTGCCGCTGTCGGCGAGCAGCATCGCCGCGCTCTTCGTCATCCAGTTCATTTACGGCTGGAACCAGTACCTCTGGCCGCTGCTCGCGACGACGCGCGAGTCGATGTACCCGGTCGTCATCGGCATCAAGCACATGATCTCGGGCGGCGAGGCGACGAACGAGTGGAATCTCGTGATGGCGACCGCCGTGCTCGCGATGATCCCGCCCGCCATCGTCGTCATCGCGATGCAGAAATGGTTCGTCAAGGGCCTGGTCGACACCGAGAAATAGACTCTCCCCATGGCGGCCATCTCCCTTCGCAACGTCATCAAGCGCTACGGCACCGGGCCGAAGGCGAATGCGGTGATCCACGGCGTCAGCGCCGAGATCGCCGACCACGAGTTCGTCGTCATCGTCGGGCCGTCCGGCTGCGGCAAGTCGACGCTGCTGCGCATGGTCGCGGGCCTCGAGGAAGTGACCGAGGGCGAGATCGCGATCGGCGGCCGCGTCGTCAACGACGTCGAGCCGAGCGAGCGCGACATCGCGATGGTGTTCCAGAACTACGCGCTCTATCCGCACATGAGCGTCTTCGACAACATGGCCTACGGCCTGAAGATCGCCAAGGTGCCCGTCGCCGACATCCGCCGCCGCGTCGACAAGGCCGCGGCGATCCTCGAACTCGGGCCCTACCTGCAGCGCAAGCCCCGCGAGCTCTCCGGCGGCCAGCGCCAGCGCGTCGCGATGGGCCGGGCGATCGTCCGCCAGCCGCAGGTCTTCCTGTTCGACGAGCCGCTCTCGAACCTCGACGCCAAGCTGCGCGCGCAGACCCGGCTCGAGATCCAGAAGCTGCACGCCGAACTCGGCGTGACCTCGCTCTTCGTCACCCACGACCAGGTCGAAGCGATGACCTTGGCGCAGCGCATGATCGTCATGAACGCCGGCCGCATGGAGCAGATCGGCACGCCCGACGAGGTCTATCACCGCCCGGCGACGACCTTCGTCGCGAGCTTCATCGGCTCGCCGCCGATGAACCTGCTCCACGGCCGTGCCGACGGCTCGCGCTTCACCGTCGGCGACCGGACGATGAGCCTGCCGGCCGCTGCGCCACGATCGGGACCGCTCGTCCTCGGGATCCGCCCGGAACACATCGCAATCGACGCCACGTCGTCGGGCGGCTGGCCGCTCGTGGTCGAGGCGCTCGAAATGCTGGGCGCCGAGCGGCTCGTCTACGGCCGTCTCGGCGACGCGCTCTTCACAGTGCGCATCGACGCGACGCGCGTGCCACCCAAAACGGGCGAGACGGTGATGCTGAGCGCCGCGCCGTCGCATCTGCACTGGTTCGACGCCGAGCGCTCGACCCGTGTCTGACCTCGCGGCCTGGCCGTTTCCGCGCTGGATCGCCCACCGTGGCGCCGGCAAGCTCGCTCCGGAAAACACGCTCGCCGCGTTCCGCGTCGGAGCGGCTCACGGCTACCGTGCGTTCGAGTGCGACGTCAAGCTCAGCGCCGACGGCGTGCCCTTCCTCCTGCACGACGTCGACCTCGACCGCACGACCTCGGGCCGCGGCCTCGCCGGGCACCTCGCCTGGGATGCGCTCTCCCGGCTCGACGCCGGCCGCTGGCACAGCGCGGCGTTCGCCGGCGAGCCGCCACCTCGGCTCGCCGCCATCGCCGCGTTCTGCCTTGCCGGCGGGTTCGCGCTCAACATCGAGATCAAGCCCACGCCGGGTCAGGAAGACGCCACCGGAACCGCGGTCGCCGAGGAAGCGGCACGGCTCTGGCAGGACGCCGCGGTGCAGCCGCTGCTCAGCTCGTTCCAGCCCGACGCGCTCGCCGCTGCGCGTCGCTCCGTGCCCACGTTGCCCCGGGCGCTGCTCCTCGACACGCTGCCACCCGATGGAGTCGACCGTGCGGCCTCGCTCGGCTGCATCGCCATCGTCGCCCACCGCCGCGTGCTGGACGCGGCGGTCGTGGCCCGGCTGCACGAGGCCGGCCTGCGCGCACTCGCCTACACCGTCAACGATCCGGCGGAAGCCGACCAGCTGCTCGCGATCGGTGTCGACGGCCTGATCACCGACGCCGTCGACACGCTGCCGGCCGACCGCGTTCGCTGACGCGCGCAGAAGCGGGCGCGGCCAGCCCGCGGCCGGTCAGGCCGGTCGCTCGGCCTGCGTCGGCAACCGGCGCACGTTGCGGATCACCGGCGCACGCCACGCGGCGCATGCCAGCAGCAAGGCGCTCGCCCCCGCGAAGACCAGCGAAGCGCGCAGCCCGACGTGCTCGCCCAGCCAGCCGCCGAGCAGGGCGCCGGGCAGCGCCGGCACCAGGATCAGCCAGCGCATCGTGCTCGTCATCCGCCCGAGCAACTCGGGCGGCGTCACCGCCTGGCGCAGCGCCAGGAAGTTGATGAAGACGAGCACCGCACCGGTCGAGAAGCACAGCAGCATCGCTGCGAAGGCGACGGCGCCGAGGCGGTTCGTCGGCGCCGCCGCCAGCAAGAGCCAGCCGACGCCGCACACCGCGAAGCCGAGCACGAGGCTCGGCCCCGGGCCGATGCGGCGGCTGATCCGGTCGCCGTAGACGCTCGCGAGCACGGTGCCGAAGCCCATGCCGACGTAGCACAAGCCGATCGCCGATTCCGACAGGCCGAGCGTGCGGCTCGCGAACAGGATCTGCACGACCGTCGCCGCCTGGTTGCACAGCTGCCAGCCGCCGACCGCAAGGCCCAGCGCGAGCAGCAAGCGGTGGCGCGCGACGAAGCGAAGGCCCTGCAGCAGGTCGGCGACGAAATCGCCGCGACCGCGGCGCGGTGCCTCGTCGACGACGATGCCGCGCAGGATGGTCGCCGAGACCAGCAACAGCAGCGAGTCGACGAGCAGCGCGAGCGGCGCGCCGGCGAGCTTGATCAGTGCCCCGGCGAGCCCGGGTCCGGCGACCTCCGAGCCCGACGTCGCGAGCGCGTTCTTGGCATGCGCCTCGACCAGCCGCTCGCGCGGCACGACCTGTGTCAGCACGATCTGCGCCGCCGAGCCCGCCGTCGTGTAGACGAGGCCGATCGCGAAGGCGCTGACGTACATCCACGGCATCCCGAGCCAGCCGAGCGACCAGGCGAGCGGCACGCTCGCGACGATCACCGCCAGCGCGGTCTCGCCGGCGACGTAGACCGGCAGCTTGCGCACCCGGTCGAGCCAGACGCCCGACGGCACCGAGAAGAGCACGAACGGCAGGAGCTCCATCGCCGTGAGCCAGCCCATCTGCGTCGGCGTCGCGTGGAGCAGCACTGCGGCCGTCAGCGGCAGCGCGAGCATCGTCACCTGGCCGCCCAGCGAGCTGATCAGGATCGACGTCCAGAGCCGCCGGTAGACCGCGTCGCGCAGCAGGTCGCCAGCGGGAAGCGCCCAGCGCGAGCGCATTGCCGCGCGCCAGCGCCCCGGCGGCTTGATCGAGACCGATTTCATGGCCTGACCTCTCGTTTCCTTCGCGGGAGCGCAGACACGGCTGCAGTCCCAATTGAGCGGTTCGATGGAACCGCGGTCGACAGCGAAAGGAAGGAAGCGTCCGTCTCTTCCGCTGATGGCTCAGCGGAGGCTTCCTCGCAAGGAAGCGGACGCCGAGAGGCTCAGTGCGGCGCGCGCGGGCGCCCGTCGAGCCCGATCGCAGGCGCTGGGTGGCGTCGCGACAACCCCGTCCGCCAGCCGACTGCGGCAGCCGCGACGCGGGTCGCGGTGACGTGCGGGGGACGGTTGGAGATGTGCATGGACGTCGGCAGCGTGGATCAGGGTAAAGGGATTCTACGCGCGGCGCTCGACGGGGCTTGTCGCGTGGCTGCGACAAGTTCGTGCCGCCGGGATCGACGCCGGTGCCGACCTGCGCCGCGACCGCGGGCGAAAGCGCCGGCACGACCGATCGGATCGACGCGGCGGCCCCACGATCCGGCCGACGGCGACGCGCGTCGGTTCAACTCCGATAATCGGCGTTGATCGTGACGTAGTCGTGACTCAGGTCGCAGGTCCAGACGGTCGTCGTCGCGGAACCGCGGTGGAGGTCGACGCGGATCGTGATCTCGCTCTGCTGCATCACCCGTTGGCCGTCCTCCTCGCGGTACGCCGGCCGCCGGCCTCCGCCCTCGACCACGTGGACGTCGTCCAGGAAGAGGTCGATCCGAGACGGGTCGAGATCGTCGATGCCGGCGTAGCCGACCGCCGCCAGGATGCGGCCGAGGTTCGGGTCGCTCGCGAAGAACGCGGTCTTGACGAGTGGCGAATGCGCGATCGCGTAGGCCGCCTGGCGACATTCGTCCTCGCTCGTTCCGCCGTCGATCTGCACGGTGATGAACTTGGTCGCACCCTCGCCGTCACGCACGATCGCCTGCGCGAGCTGTCGCGAGACCGCGACGACCGCGTCGCGCAACGCCCGGCCAGACGACGAGTCGAGCGACGTGATCGGCGCGTGTGCCGCCTGCTGCGTGGCGATCAGCAGGAACGAGTCGTTGGTCGAGGTGTCGCCGTCGATCGTGATGCGGTTGAACGACGCGTCGGCAGCCTCGCGAACGAGCGTCCGGACGAGCTCGGGCGCGATCTTCGCGTCGGTCGCGACGAAGCCGAGCATCGTCGCCATGTTCGGCCGGATCATGCCGGCGCCCTTGGCGATGCCGGTGACGGTGACCGCCGCCCCGCCGATCTCGACCCGGAGCGAGGCGGCCTTTGGAATGGTGTCGGTCGTCATGATCGCCTCGGCCGCCGCACCCCAGTGGTCGGGCGCGAGATCGGCGACAGCCGCCGGCAAGCCCGCCTCGATGCGGTCCGAGGGCAGCGTTTCCATGATCACGCCGGTCGAGAACGGCAGCACCTGCTCGGGCGCGATGCCGAGGTGGCCCGCGAGCGCACGGCAGGTCGACAGGGCGCGCGCCAGACCGTCGGTGCCGGTGCCGGCGTTGGCGTTCCCCGTGTTGACGAGGATCGCCCGCGGCGAGGCCCCGCCGGCGAGGTGGTCCCTGCACACCTGCACCGGCGCGGCGCAGAAGCGGTTGCGCGTGAAGACGCCGGCGACGGTCGCGCCCTCGTCGAGGGCGACCACGGTGAGATCGCGCCGGTTCGCCTTGCGGATGCCGGCCATCGCGATGCCGATCCGCACGCCGGCGACCGGCAACAGGTCGCTGGGCTCGGGCGCTTTCAGATGGACGGGCATGGGCAGGATCCGCGGTCGAAGTGACCAGATTCTCGGGGAACGACGGTTCGCCTGTCAGACGCCCGTCGGGCGCCCAGCCGGCGACGGCGTCATGCCAGCCGCCCGTGGCACTGCTTGTATTTCTTGCCGCTGCCGCACGGGCACGGCTCGTTGCGGCCCACCTTCGGTACCTCGTCGGCGAGCGCGACGGCGGTGTCGCTCTCGCTCTCCTGCGAGACGCTGCCGTCGTCGTTGGGGTGCGTGTAGGTGACGTTGCTGATGCGCTCGGCGCTCTCCTCGATCGCCAGTGCAGCGCGCTCGACCTCTTCCTGCGACTGGATGCGCACGGTCATCAGCACGCGGGTGACGTCCATCTTGACGACATCGAGCAGCTGCGAGAAGAGCTCGAAGGCCTCGCGCTTGTATTCCTGCTTCGGATTCTTCTGCGCATAGCCGCGCAGATGGATGCCCTGGCGCAGGTAGTCGAGCGCAGCCAGGTGCTCGCGCCAGTGCGAGTCGATCGACTGCAGCAGGATCATCCGCATGAACGGGTTGAACTGGTCGAGCCCGACCTTGGCGACCTTGGCGTCGAACGCCGCAGTCGCCGCGCCGACGACCTTCTCGACCACATCCTCGTCGCTGATCGACGCGCTCTGCTGCACCTCGGCGGCGAGCGGCAGGTCGAGATGCCATTCCTCGCGCAGCACCTTCTCGAGCTCGGGCAGGTTCCACTGCTCCTCGACGCTGCCGACCGGCACGAAGGTGCGCACGACGTCGGTCATCGTGCTCTCGCGCAGGTTCGCGATCTGGGCGCTCAGGTCCGTTGCTTCGAGGATGTCGTTGCGCTGCTGGTAGATGACCTTGCGCTGGTCGTTGCTGACGTCGTCGTATTCGAGCAATTGCTTGCGCACGTCGAAGTTGCGCGCCTCGACCTTGCGCTGCGCGGTCTCGATGCTGCGGCTGACGATGCCGGCCTCGATCGCCTCGCCGTCGGGCATCTTCAGCCGCTCCATGATCGCGCGGACGCGGTCGCCGGCGAAGATGCGCATCAACGGGTCGTCGAGCGAGAGGTAGAAGCGCGACGAGCCGGGATCACCCTGGCGACCCGAGCGGCCGCGAAGCTGGTTGTCGATGCGCCGCGATTCGTGGCGTTCGGTGGCGATGATGCGCAGCCCGCCCTGCGCCTTGACCTGCTCGTGCAGGCCCTGCCACTCGCCGTGCAGGCGCTCGGCACGGGCCGCGACATCGGCCGGATCGATCGACGGGTCCGCTTCGAGCACCTTGATCTGGTTCTCGACGTTGCCGCCGAGGACGATGTCGGTGCCACGGCCGGCCATGTTGGTCGCGATCGTGATCACTCCCGGCCGTCCGGCCTGCGCGATGATCTCGGCTTCACGCGCGTGCTGCTTCGCGTTGAGCACGTTGTGCGGAAGCTTCGCGGTCTGGAGCAGGCCGGAGATGAGCTCCGAATTCTCGATCGACGTCGTGCCGACCAGCACCGGCTGGCCGCGCTCGTGGCAGTCGCGAATGTCCTTGGTGACCGCTTCGAACTTCTCGCGGCTGGTCTTGTAGACGAGGTCGAGCTCGTCCTTGCGGATCGTCGGCCGGTTCGGCGGGATGACGACGGTCTCGAGGCCGTAGATTTCCTGGAACTCGTACGCCTCGGTGTCGGCGGTGCCGGTCATGCCGGATAGCTTCGCGTACATCCGGAAGTAGTTCTGGAAGGTGATCGAGGCGAGCGTCTGGTTCTCGCTCTGGATCTGCACGCCCTCCTTCGCCTCCACCGCCTGGTGCAGGCCGTCGGACCAGCGCCGGCCGGTCATGAGGCGCCCGGTGAACTCGTCGACGATGATGATCTCGCCGTTCTGCACGACGTAGTGCTGGTCGCGGTTGTAGAGGTGCCGCGCCCGCAAGGCCGCGTAGACGTGGTGCATCAGCGCGATGTTGGCCGGGTCGTAGAGCGACGCGCCCACGGCCAGCAGACCGGCTTCACCGAGCAGGCGCTCGGCGTTTTCGTGGCCGTCCTCGGTCAGGAACACCTGATGGCTCTTCTCGTCGACGGTGAAGTCGCCCGGCTCGATCACGCCCTCGCCGGTGCGCAGGTCGAGTTCGCCGATCTGCTTCCTGAGTTTGGGCACCACCGCGTCGATGCGCACGTACATCTCGGTGTGATCTTCCGCCTGGCCGCTGATGATGAGCGGCGTGCGCGCCTCGTCGATCAGGATCGAGTCGACCTCGTCGACGATCGCGTAGTGCAGGCCGCGTGCGACGCGGTCGGCGGTGTCCTGCACCATGTTGTCGCGGAGGTAGTCGAAGCCGAACTCGTTGTTCGTGCCGTACGTGACGTCGGCGGCGTAGGCCGCCTGCTTCTCCTCGCGCGACATCTGCGGCAGGTTGGTACCGACCGACAGCCCGAGGAAGCTGTAGAGCCGGCCGTTCCACTCGGCGTCGCGGCGCGCCAGATAGTCGTTGACGGTGATGACGTGAACGCCCTTGCCGGTGACCGCGTTGAGGTAGACGGCCATCGTCGACATCAGCGTCTTGCCTTCGCCGGTGCGCATCTCGGCGATCTTGCCGCCGTGCAGCGTCATGGCACCGAGCAGCTGGACATCGAACGGGCGCATCTTCAGCACCCGCTTGCTGCCTTCGCGTACCGTCGCGAAGGCCTCGGGCAGAATCGCGTCGAGCGACTCGCCCGCTGCGAAGCGCGTGCGGAACTCGCCGGTCTTGGCCGTCAAGGTCGCATCGTCGAGCGATTCGAACTGTGGCTCCATCGCGTTGATCCGGGCCACGAGCTGGCGGTACTGCTTCAGCAGCCGGTCGTTGCGGCTACCGAAAATCGAGGTGAGGAGCTTGGGCAGCATGCGGTGTGTATGTGGGAGAGGGGCGGCGGCCGCAGCGGAATCGACGCTCCCCGGGTCGGTCGGCCGACGCGTCGGCGCCAGTCGGTCGCGATCCGCATCTTGCGCGACCGACAGGGCGCCGGACGCCGCGCCCCGCGCCGGCTTCAGGACGGTCGAGACTTGTCGTGGGAGTCGGGTCGACGCCGACGGGTCGGCACGGGCGCGACGACCTGGACGTCAAAGGACCATTTTACCATCCACGCCAGGCGCCGACCGCACCCACGGTGGCCGCTCGTGACCAGGAGGCTGCCGCCGATCACGCCCGACGCCTTGCGCCTCGCGGAGGCGCTCGACCGCAGCGCGCCGATGGTTCGACTGCGCACCCTGCTCGCAGACTCGAATGCGCGGTTCGACACGGTACGACCCGTGCTGCCGGCCGCGCTCACCGCCCATGTCCGTCCGGGCCCGCTCGACGATACGGGCTGGTCGCTGCTCGCGGCGAACGCAGCTGTTGCGGCCAAGCTCAGACAGTTGCAGCCGCGCATCGAGACGGCGCTTCGCGATGCGGGTTGGATGCCCAGCGCGGTCCGGATCAAGGTGGTCCCGCCTGCAGAAGATTTGCGGCGGCGGATGTGAGCAGATGCAAACAGTTGGTTTCAAATTGAAGCGCGATGCACCCACGCTCGACCTACCATTCGCGCGTCGAACAGCAGGTGTCGCGCTCTTGTGCGCGCGGCCCGGAGCGGGATCATGGCGGGGGACAGGAGAAAGCAGAGCGGCGGGTTGAAGAAGCGACTGGTCTGGCGCATCAGCGAAGCCGCGCCCCTCGGCGAGATCGTCGACGCCAGCCGTCCTGCGATCCCGCCGCCGCCGCGCACAACTGTCGAGCCGAGTCAGCCGGGTTGGGCGATGTCGACGTTCGAGCTGCTGCACGGCGTCGAGATCACCGAAGAGGATCCGTCGACGGTCCCTGCAGAGTTGATCGACGAACTGTTCAACAAGAAGACGCCGAAGCCTTCCGGGTAAAGCCGGTGCCGTCGTCCGTGGATTGATTCGCGATCGTGGGGTGGCACCATGGTCGCGTGGTCAGGCCCCGCATTGAAGATGACTGTCGGGTCGACACGTGCGCCAGCGCCAGCGCCGTTCGCCGCGACATCGGCCCTCGACATCGTTCCACGACACCTGCCCTCGTCATGGGCGCGAGACGCGAGGCGCCCCCCGCCGCCGAGGCCGGTCGACCGCAAGAGAACGAGAGAACGGCACCGGCATGTCACGACTCGTTGCGCGACATCGGAAGCGACACGCACAGACCGGGTCGAACGACGGAGGCCCGCTCGCGCAGTACGGGCGTACACAGCGAACGCGGGCGACGATGGTGCCGGCTGTCGGGATCGAACTGACGACCTTCCGCTTACAAGGCGGGTGCTCTACCAACTGAGCTAAGCCGGCGCGGGCCCGGTCCGGACCGAACCGTTCGCGGACGCTGGAGTATAGGTCGCGTGCTCCGGTCGGCGCCCTACTTGACGCGCTTCAGCGAGGGCCGACCGCCCGGCGACGGCGGCTCCGGCGGGTCGTCGTCGGACGCTGCCGGCGTCGACCGAGGCTCGCCCGCCGCATCGCTCCGGCTGACATCGATCAGCGCCGGTCTCGGTGGCCGCGGCACCGCAACCGCGCCGGCCTCGCCATCGTTGGGTGCAGTGGCGGACGGGTTCTCGGTCGGCATCGGGAACGCCATGCCCTGACCGTTCTCGCGCGCATAGATGGCGATCACGTGATCGATCGGCACAGAGATATCGCGTGAGCTACCGCCGAAACGTGCCTTGAATTCGATCGTCTCGTTGCCGAGCTTCAGCGCGCTGGTCGCCTCGAAGCCGACGTTGAGCACGATCTCGTTGTTCTTCACGTACTCGCGCGGCACCTGCACCTGCGCGTCGACGAAGACAGCGACGTAGGGCGTGAAGCCGTTGTCGGTGCACCACTCGTGCAGCGCGCGAATCAGGTACGGTCGGGTGGACGTGCCCGCTGTGGCAGGCGCGATCGGAGGTGAGCTCATGGCCGCGATTCTGTCAGCAGGACCGGGAGGGAATGCCGATCGCTACTTCCGCATCACTTTCTCGGACGGCGTCAGCGCCTCGATGTATGCCGGGCGCGAGAAGATGCGCTCGGCGTACTTCAAGAGCGGCACGGCGTTCTTCGACATGTCGATGCCGTAGTAGTCGAGGCGCCAGAGCAGCGGTGCGATGGCGACGTCGAGCATCGAGAAGTCGTCGCCGAGCATGTACTTGTTCTTGAGGAAAATCGGCGCGAGCTGCGTCAGCCGGTCACGGATCTGCGAACGCGCCTTTTCGAGCTGCTTGTCGGTGCCTTTGACGCCGCGCGACTCGAGCATGTTGACGTGCGAGAACAGCTCCTTCTCGAAGTTGAACAGGAAGAGCCGCACCCTGGCCCGCGCCACCGGATCCCCGGGCATCAATTGGGGATGCGGGAAGCGCTCGTCGATGTACTCGTTGATGATGTGCGACTCGTACAGGATCAGGTCGCGCTCGACGAGGATCGGCACCTCGTTGTACGGATTCATCAACGCGATGTCTTCGGGTTTGGCGAAGAGGTCGACGTCGCGGATCTCGAAATCCATGCCTTTCTCGAACAGGACGAAGCGGCAACGGTGCGAATACGGGTCGGTCGTGCCGGAGTAGAGCACCATCATGGGAGAGTCCTTTCGAGGAAGCGGCCCGGACCGGTCGGGCCGGGGCGATGTCAGCGGCGATGTCCCGGCGGGACAGGTCGGCGGCAGCGGGCGCGGGCGCCTGCTCGCAGGTGCACGAGACGTGCAGTGCGGGAGCGAACGTTGTCAGCAGCAGGACCGGCCCCGAGCCTTCGGACCGGAGGCGCCGCGGACCAAGGCAAGCCCGTGCGCTCCGCTCAGCGCACGTCCTTCCAGTACGACGCGTTGAGGCGCCAGGTGAAGAGTGTCAGCACGCCGAGAAAGATCAGCACCCAGACGCCGATCTGGATGCGACGGCCCTGCGCGGGCTCGCCCATCCACTGCAGATAGGCGACGAGATCAGCGATCGACTCGTCGAACGAGTGTTCGTCGAGCGTCCCCGGCGTCAGGCGTTCGAAGCCCTCGAAGACCTTGTGCATCTGCGTCGGGTCGTGGTGATCCTTTTCCTCGACGAACTTGGCGGCGCGCTGGCCTTGCAGCTGCCATAGAACGTTCGGCATCGCGACGTCGGGGAAGGCGAGGTTGTTCCAGCCGGTCGCCTTGGTGCTGTCGCGGTAGAAGGTTCTGAGGTAGGTGTAGACGTAGTCGGCGCCCGAGCCCTTGCCGAGTTCGGTACGTGAACGGGTGATGAGCGACAGGTCGGGCGGCGCGGCGGCGAGCCACTCCTTCGCCTGCTTCGGGTCGAGCGAGACGCGCATCGTGTCGCCGACCTTCTCGGTCGCGAAGAGGAGGTTCTGCTTGATCTCCGCTTCGCTCAGGCCGATGTCGCGCAGCCGGTTGTAGCGCATGTAGCTCGCCGAATGACAGTTGAGGCAGTAGTTGACGAAGAGCTTCGCCCCGTGCTGCAGCGACGCCATGTCGGAGAGCTTTTCCACCGGAAACGTATCCCAGGCGTAACCATCCTCGTCGGCGGCAGCAGCCCCGAGAAAGCCGAACGCCAGCAACACGGTCAGCAGCAGTTTTTTCATGGTCCGGATCTCGAAAGAACGCCGGCAGCCGTCACCGCCGGACGGTAGAGCATCAGTGCGGAGCGAAGACGACGCGATCGGGCACCGGCTTGAAGCTGCCCATCCGGCTCCACCACGGCATCAGCAGGAAGAAGCCGAAATAGACGACGGTGCCGACCTGCGAGACGACGTTGAAGAACGGCGACGGCGGCTTCGTGCCGATGTAGCCGAGCACGAGGAAGAAGAAGACGAAGACGCCGTAGACGTAGCGGTGCCACTGCGGCCGGTAGCGAATCGAGCGGACGAGGCTGCGGTCGAGCCAAGGCAGGAAGAACAAGATGACCACCGAGCCGCCCATCACGACGACGCCCCAGAACTTGGCATCGAACGTCTTCAGCAGCGCCACGACAACGATCGCGCCGATCGCGATCGCTGCCTTGCCCAAGCCGCTGAAGCCGCCACGCAGGATGGCGAGCACCGCGCCGACCGCGAGCAGGCCGGCGATCACCGTCACCATCGGGTCGGTGGTCGCACGCAGCATCGAATAGAAGGGTGTGAAGTACCAGACCGGCGCGATGTGCAAAGGCGTCTTGAGAGAATTGGCCTCGATGAAATTGTTCGACTCGAGGAAGTAGCCGCCGCCCTCGGGCATGAAGAACAGCACCGCGCTGAAGATGAACAGGAAGATGCTCACGGCGTAGATGTCGTGCACCGTGTAGTACGGATGGAACGGAATGCCGTCGAGCGGACGGCCCTTGGCGTCCTTCTTCGCCTTGATCTCGACGCCGTCCGGGTTGTTCGAACCCACCTCGTGCAGCGCGATGATGTGCGCGGCCACGAGACCGAGCAGCACGAGCGGCACGGCGATCACATGGAAGCTGAAGAAGCGGTTCAGCGTCGCATCGCCGACGACGTAGTCGCCGCGGATGAGCAGCGCGAGGTCGGGACCGATGAACGGCACGGCGGCGAACAGGTTCACGATCACCTGCGCGCCCCAATAGCTCATCTGACCCCAGGGCAGGAGGTAGCCCATGAACGCCTCGGCCATCAGCGAGAGGAAGATGGCGCATCCGAACAGCCAGATGAGCTCGCGCGGCTTCCGGTAGCTGCCGTAGATCAGCCCGCGGAACATGTGCAGGTAGACGACGATGAAGAACGCGCTCGCGCCGGTCGAGTGCATGTAGCGGATGATCCAGCCGCCCGGCACGTCGCGCATGATGTACTCGACGGACGCGAACGCCACGCTCGCGTCGGGCTTGTAGTTCATCACCAGGAAGATGCCGGTGACGATCTGGATCACGAGCACCAGCATCGCTAGCGAGCCGAACACGTACCAGATGTTGAAGTTTTTCGGCGCGTAGTACTCGCCGATGTGCTCGTTGTAGAGCTTCGACAGCGGAAAGCGGTTGTCGACCCAGTTGAGCAGTTTCGTCCCGGGGGGGGCGTTGGCTGGGACTTCCTGGTATTGCGCCATGGTGGTACTCCTGGGTGCTGCGGTGTCGGGCGCTGCGCGGATCAAGCCTTCTTCTTGTCTTCGCCGATCAGGAGCCGGCTGTCGGAGAGAAACATGTACGGCGGTACTTCGAGGTTGTCCGGCGCCGGTTTGTCCTTGAAGACGCGTCCCGCCATGTCGAAGGTCGAGCCGTGGCAGGGGCAGAGGAAGCCGCCCGGCCAGTCCGACGGCAGCGACGGCTGTGGGCCGGTCTGGAACTTGTCGCCCGGCGAGCAGCCGAGGTGCGTGCAGATGCCGACGACGACGAGGTATTCGGGCTTGATCGAACGGAAATCGTTGCGCGCGTAGTCGGGCGTGCTCGCGAAGTTGGTCCGCGAGGACTTGGGATCGGCGAGAGCGCCGTCGACCTTCGGCAGCTCGGCCAGTTGCTCCGGCGTGCGCCGCACGATCCACACCGGCTTGCCCCGCCATTCGACGGTCATCTTCTCGCCGGGCCGCAGGCCGCCGATGTCGGCCTCGACCGGCGCGCCCGCGGCACGTGCCCGCTCCGACGGCTCGAAGCTGCTGACGAAGGGCACCGCCGCGAAACCGGCGCCGACGGCGCCGACGCAGCCCGACGCGATGATCCAGGTCCGCTTACCGCTGTCGATCCTTCCCTCACTCATGGTCGTCGTCGTCACGTCTCGTGGTCGCTCGTTCAATGGGTTGGCGGCGACGGCCGGACTCGAGCCGCCGATGCGCGCGCGCAACCGGTGATTCTAGCGGACACGCGGTCATTCTCGGTTCCGCGCGCTCGGGCCGACAATTCCGCCGCGCTCCCGCGCCCCGGCTCCCACACGAAAGGATCGTCAATGTCGTTCGCCTCGGAGTTCAAGCAGTTCGCCATGAAAGGCAACGTCGTCGACCTGGCGGTCGGCGTCATCATCGGCGGCGCGTTCGGGCGCATCGTCGACTCGATCGTGAAGGACCTCGTGATGCCGGTCGTCGGCCGCCTGCTCGGCGGGCTCGATTTCTCCAACTACTTCCTCATGCTTTCGAACCCGCCGGCGGGTTACAACGGACCGATGACGTACGAGGCGCTCACGAAGGCCGGCGTGCCGCTCTTCGCCTACGGCAACTTCATCACCGTGGCGATCAACTTCGTGATCCTCGCGTTCATCATCTTCGTGATGGTCCGGCAGATCAACCGGTTGAAGAGCTCGCCGCCGCCGGCACCGGCGACGCCCGAGGACGTGCTGCTCCTGCGAGAGATCCGCGACGCCCTGGCGCCGGGCGCCCGCCGCGCCTGACGACGGCCTGGCGCTCCGGGCGCTCCGGGCGCTCCGGGCGCAGCGTGACCTCCGTCACGGAGGCGAAGGACGGGCTTGCTTTCGTGCGCCGACTGCCGATAACCCCCGGATGGTCACGTCCGACTCCCGCACCCGAGGCGCTCTCGACGCCGGCACCCGGCGCCTCGCGGCGACCGTCGCGACGGTGGCCGGCCAGGTCGCGTCCATGCTCGGCACGCTCGCGAGTTCGAGCGTGCGCGTCGCCGAGCGGGACCTGCTGAACCTCACCCAGTTCGAACTCCGCCGACACGCGCCGCGGATCCACGACGCGTTCGCCGACGCGTTGCGCGAGGACATGACGAGCGCACTCGCGCCGCGCGACGACCGCGACAGCCGCCGGCGGGCGACCGGCGACTGGCAGACCTTGAGCCTCGTCGGCGACGCCGAGATCGAGGAGCGCATGCACGCCGACCGCATCGGCCAGTCGATCTCGCATGCCTGCGACGCCGAGCTGCGCGAGCTCGCCGGCTACATGGCGTCGCTCCTGCCGGGCGGGCGCGGCGACGCGGACCGCCATCCGCTGCGCGCCGAAGCGCTCGGCACGCTCGTCTACCGGTCGATCGAGGCGGTGTCGCCCGATGCCGCAGCGCGCAAGCTGCTGGCACGCGAATTCGGCCGGGCGCTCGCCAAGGCCATGCCGGCCTGCTATGCCGAGATCCTCCTCGAGTTCCAGGCGCTCGGCATCCGACCGGCGACGCTGACCGCCCGCGGCAGCGACGCCGGCAGCGGCGGCGGCACGTCGGGCCACGAACCGCTCGCCGGCCGGAGCAGCCGCCACGGCGACGTCGAGCCGACCTCGTCGCGTCCATCGCTCGACGCGCCGACGAGCGCGGGCAGCGGCGGCGCGTGGACGAGCGGCGCGAGCACGCTCGGCGGCGTCGGCGCGCCGGCCGGCGCGCAAGCCGACGCCGCGTTGATGGCGCTGCTGCGACGGCTCACGGCGGTCGGCGGGCCGGTCGACCCGCAGGCTCCGGGCGCCAGCCGCCCCGGGCCGCTCGACGCGTCGGACAGTCGGCGTGCGAGGTTCGACCCCGCGGCCGCCGCCGACCGCGCTTCGACGTCGCCGGGCGATTCGGCGCCCGACGCCGGTCCGATCAGCGGCCTGATGGCGGTCAACCTGATCCGCGCCCACCGCGAGGAACTGTTGAAGGCGTCGACCGGCCAGCTCGACCACATGGTGATCGACGTCGTCGGCAGCCTCTTCGACCAGATCCTGTCCGACACGCGCGTGCCGCCGCAGATGGCGCGGCAGATCGCCCGCCTGCAGCTGCCGGTGCTGCGCGTCGCGCTCAACGATTCGAGCTTCTTCTCGTCGCGGCGCCATCCGGTGCGCCGGTTCGTCAACCGCATCGCCTCGCTCGCCTGCGCCTTCGACGACTTCGGCGCCGGCCCCGGCCGGCAGCTCCTCGCCCGCGTCGGCGAGCTCGTGCAGGAGATCGTCGACGGCGACTTCGACCAGGTCGAGCTCTACGCCGCGAAGCTCGGCGAGCTCGAACGCTTCATCGACGAGCAGACCGGCCGGCTGGCCGCGCAGAGCGGCGCCCCGGCCACGCTCGACCGCAAGGAGAACGAACTTCGCCTGCAGCAGCGCTGCCGCCAGCACTTGCAGACGGCGCTCGCACCGCTCGCGATGCCGCCCTGGCTGCGCGACTTCGTGCAGCAGGTCTGGAGCCAGGCGCTCGTCATGGCGTCGGCGCCCGCCGCGAACGATCCCGAGCGGCTGCAGCGTTTCCGCCGAGCCGGCCGCGAGCTCGTGCTGAGCGTGCAGCCGAAGGGCTCGCCCGCGATGCGCAAGCGCTTCCTGATGCAGTTGCCGCCGCTGATGAAGGACCTGAACGAGGGCATGGCGCTCGTCGGCTGGCCGGCGTCGGCGCAGCAGCAGTTCTTCGCGGTGCTGCTGCCGTCACATGCCGAGTCGATGAAGCTCGCGCCGCTGTCCGAGCTCGACCACAACCTGCTCGCCAAGCGGCTCGACGCGATCTTCGCACTGCCCCCGGGCGACGGCCCGGCCCCCGTGACCCTGGACGACGCCGGAGCGGCCGGCGAGCCGCGCTTCAGCGCCGAGGAAGCGAAGGCGGTGGGCCTGGTCGCCGAGACGGCGGTGGACTGGTCCGGACCGGTCGACATCGACCTCGGCGCCGGCCCGGCGGGCAGCGCCGACGATCCGACGACCGGCGCGCCGGCGATCGACATCGCGCTCGACTTCGAGCCCGGCGCCCGTGCCGGCGAGGCGCCGGAGCCGACCACCGGTCCGGAGCTGATGGATCACGTCAAGCTCGGCTTCGCCTACCAGATGCACCTGAAGGACGCCTGGCAGAAAGTCCGGCTGACCCACGTCAGCGCAGGCCGTGGCTTCTTCGTCTTCTCTGCCGGCAAATCCCACCAGGAAACGATTTCGTTGACCTCGCGGATGCTCGCCCGCATGTGCCGCACAGGCCGCTTCCGAGCCGTCGAGAGCGACTACCTCTTCGAACGCGCCACCCAGCGCGCGCGGCGGCAGCTCGCGGCGCTGCGCCCGGCGGCCGTCGCCGAGCGGGTCTGACGCGCGGGGCTGAGCGTCGGCCATGATTTCTGCCGCCAACGCTCCTAGTTCCGCGGCGCGAGGATGTCGTCGAGCCGCGCCGGTACGTCCGGGATGCGCTCGAGCCGCGGGTAGCGCAGGCCGCCGTGGTAGTCGATCCGCAGCGTGCGGTAGCGGTCGTCGGCCTTGACCAGCAATTCGATCGGCGGCGCGTCGGGCCGTGCGGCGGCGCGGATCGCCGTCTTGAGCACGTCGCCGCTGAAGGGCACGGTGTCGACGGCGACGAGCGTCGCTCCCGCGACGAGGCCCGCCTCGAACGCCGGTCCGTTCCACGCGACATCCGAGACGTTGGCCTCCTTGCCGATCGTGACGCCGATGGAGAAGTCCAAGAAGACCGACTTGCGGTCGCTCTCCAGCTGGGTCAGTTCGTCGGTCGGCGTGTCGCTGTAGACGAGCCGGTAGCCGCCGCGCACCAGGCCGTCGAGCGGCGCGCCCGGCCCGTGGCTGTCGAGCCGGCTGCGCAGAAAGGTCCCCCAGTCGTTGCGGTGGACGCCGTCGAGCGCACCCACGACGTCGGCGAACCCGTAGGTGACCGGCGTCCTGCTGCCGTCGCCGAAGCCGAAGAAGGCGCGAGCGAAGTCGTCGAGCGAGCGTCGGCCGCCGCTCGCCTCGCGGATCGTGGTGTCGGCGTCGAGCCAGATCAGGGCGCCTTCCGGGTAGTAGTCGGCCGACCGCGACCAGTTCGTCGCACCGTGCTGGCCACGGCCGAGGATCGCCTCGTTGGTGGTGTCCTGCAGCGAGCGCCACTGACGGCCGACGCGGGCCTCGGCCGTCGCCGCGACCCAGGCGAGCCTGTCGCGGGTCTGCTGCGCGGTGCGCAGGCCGGCGCGCGCCGCGAGCACCTCGCCCCAGTACTGCGTCTGGCCCTCGTAGACCCAGAGCAGGCTGTCCTGCATCGGCACCGTGTAATCGGCGGTCCAGAGGTCGGCCGGACGGCGGAACTTGCCGTTCCACGAGTGCGCAAATTCGTGCGCCAGCAGGTCGCGCGAGGCGTGGCTGTGCTCCCAGTCGGTGAAGTACCTGGACGACGCGTAGCCGTTCTCGCTCGAGCGGTGGTGCTCGATGCCGAGACCGCCGATGCCCTCGTCGAGGCTCAGCAGGAAGTCGTAGTGGTCGTAGTGGCGCGCACCGAACAGCTTGTACGCCTGCTGAACGAGATCGCGGTGCGCCTGCAGCGCCTCCGGCCTGGCCTCGAGGCTCGCCTCGTCGGCCGCGAAGACGTCGAGACGCACCGGCACCGCGGCGCCGGGGTCGAGGTCGTAGCTGCGCAGATGCCGACCGGCGTAGAGCGGCGAGTCGACGAGCGTCTCGAAGCTCGTCGGCGCGAAGCGCGTATCCGCACCGACCGTCTCGGCGCCGTCGAGCGCGGTCGCGAAGCGCCAGCCGGCCGGCAGCGTGATCGACGGCTCGATGCGGATGCCGGCGACCGCATATCCGGCGGGATAGAACGCCGCGCTGCCCCACTTGACGATCTGCACGTCGGCGGTCGTCACGTTGTGGTCGTTCGAGCCGGCCGACCCGGCCTGCTGCAACAGGTCGATCTGCAGCGTCTTCACGCCCGGGGGCACGTCGACGTGGAAGGCACTCGGCTCGACGGTGTCGCGGCGCCATTCGATGCGCTGGCCGTTGCCGGTGACGACGAAACCGGCGAGTCCGGCGATCGGTCCGCTCGGCGAGTGCTCGCCGGGGATCCACTTCGGCACCGACAGCACCATCGGTCCCGGCCTGGCGACGGGCACCGTCTCGCGGACGCGAACGAGGTGACGCTCGACGTCGCTGACGTCGACGTGCAGCGTCAGGACGCCTGGGTAGACGGCTGTGCGCGGAGCGGGGATCGGCGGCGGCAACGGCGCGCCGCGTGGTGCGGCGCCGACGGCGGCGGAACCGAGAACGAAACCGAGCGGTGCGATGCGGGCGGCGCGAGACAGGCGGAATGTGGGCGTCATGCAGGCAGATGGGTCGAGGAGGGCCGACGCTCGAACGCGTCGAGCCGGCGCGCCATGCGCAGCGCCGCGCCGAGACTCGCGGCGTCGGCGCGGCCGGTGCCGGCGATGTCGAAGGCGGTGCCGTGGTCGGGGCTCGTGCGCACGAACGGCAGGCCGAGCGTCACGTTGACGCCGTCGGCGACGCCGAGGTACTTGACCGGGATCAGCCCGTGGTCGTGGGTCATCGCCACGACGACGTCGAACTCGCCCGGATGACCGGGCACATGGCGGGCCCTCATGAAAACGGTGTCGGGGGCGAAGGGGCCGCGGGCGTCGATGCCCTCGGCGCGCGCGGCGGCGATCGCCGGACCGATGATGCGGAGCTCCTCGTCGCCGAACAGGCCCCCCTCGCCGGCATGCGGGTTGAGGCCCGCGACGGCGATGCGGGGCGCCGGCTCGCCCCAGCCCGCCGCGCTGCGGTGCGCGATGCGCAGGGTCTCGAGGACAGCGTCGAACGTCACCGCCTCGATCGCCCGGCGCAGCGAGAGGTGGATGGTCACCAGCACGGTCTTCAATTCGTCGTTGGCCAGCATCATGCGGACCGGCGCGGGCCGGCCGTCCTGCGCCGCCAGCGTCTGCAGCATCTCGGTGTGGCCGGGATGCGCGATGCCGGCGGCGGCGAGCGCTTCCTTGTGGATCGGCGCGGTGACGACGGCTCCGACCTCGCCGGCGAGCGCGGATCGCGCCGCGGCCTCGATGCACGCCGCGGCGGCGAGCCCGGCGCGCCGGTCGACGCCGCCGATCGGTGCGTCGAGCAGATCGACGGGCAGGCCGGGCACCTGCCAGACGGGGAGGCTGCCGGGCGGCGCGAGCCAGGCGTCGCGCGGGTCGTCGACGAGCGCGACCGGCAGGCCGCCGCCGATCAGTCCGACAGCGCGGCGCAGCGTGGCGACGTCGCCGAAGACCACGCAACCGCGGCTGCCGACCGGATCGTCGCGGAAGCGCTTGGCGATGATCTCGGGGCCGATGCCGCAAGCGTCGCCCATCGTCACGGCGATCGGGCGGCGGCGCAGTGCTTCGCTCATCGGCGCATTGTCGCCACCGCGAGCGCCGCGAGGCGTCCGGACCGCGATAATCCGAGACGCCCGGCCCGTCTCCGGTCGCGGCTCCCTCCCATGCGCAACACCTGGCTCGTCTTCTCGCAGGCCGTGACCGTCGCGGTCGCGCTGCTCTTTGTCGTCTCGACGCTCAAGCCGCAATGGCTGCGGCCGGGCGAGACGCCGAGGGCGGTCGCGCCGCAGGCGATCGGCGTCGCACCGGCGCAGTCGCCGCAGGCGCCGATCACCGTCGCGAGCGGCGCGGCGCCGTTCTTCAGCTACAGCGGCGCGGCGCAGCGCGCGTCGCCTGCGGTCGCGAGCATCACGGCGAGCAAGGCGCCCGCGCGCGGCGGCCGCACCGACGACCCGTTCTTCCAGTTCTTCTTCGGCGAACGCAACGGCCGTCTGCCGCAGCAGCAGCGCGAGCCGATGGTCGGGCTCGGCTCGGGCGTGATCGTTTCGAGCGACGGCTACCTGCTGACCAACAACCACGTGATCGACGGCGCCGACGACATCGAGGTGATGCTCAACGACGGCCGCCAGAGCCGCGCGCGGATCGTCGGCACCGATCCCGAATCCGACCTCGCGGTGCTGAAGATCGAGCTCGACAAGCTGCCGGCGATCACCTTCGGCGACATCGACCGGCTGCAGGTCGGCGACGTGGTGCTCGCCATCGGCAACCCCTTCGGCGTCGGCCAGACCGTGACCTCGGGCATCGTCAGCGCGCTCGGCCGCAACCAGCTCGGCATCAACACCTTCGAGAACTTCATCCAGACCGACGCCGCGATCAACCCCGGCAACTCGGGCGGCGCGCTCGTCGACGCGAACGGCAACCTGCTCGGCATCAACACCGCGATCTACTCGCGCAGCGGCGGCAGCATGGGCATCGGCTTCGCCATTCCCGCGACGACCGCGAGGCAGGTCATGGACGGCTTGATCCGCGAGGGCCGGGTCACGCGAGGCTGGATCGGCGTCGAGCCGCGCGACCTCACGCCCGACATCGCGCAGACGCTCAACCTGCCGATCCGCCAGGGCGTGCTGATCACCGGCGTGCTGCAGAGCGGGCCGGCCGCGGCGGGCGGATTGCGGCCGGGCGATGTCGTCGTCCGCATCGCCGGCGCGCCGATCGTCAACACGCCGCAGCTGCTCAACGCGGTCGCGGCGCTCAAGCCGCGGACCGAAGCGGCGATCGGCGTGCAGCGCGGCGACCAGGCGCTCGAGGTCACGGTGACCGTCGCGCAGCGACCGGCGCGCGCGCAGCCGGCACGCGTGCCGCAATGAGGCCCGCCCGGCTCAGCTCGTCGTCGTCGTGCTGCCGGGCTCGGCTTCGGGCTGGGTGTGGCGGATGAAGATCTGCGCCGCCCAGATGCCCGCCTCGTAGAGCAGCACCATCGGCACGGCGAGCGCGAGTTGCGAGACGACGTCGGGCGGCGTCAGCACCGCGGCGATGATGAACGCGAGCACGATGAAGTAGCTGCGAAAGCCCTTCAGCTGCTGCACCGTCACGAGGCCCATCCGCGCGAGGACGACGACGACGATCGGCACCTCGAACGACGAGCCGAAGGCGATGAACATCGTCAGCACGAAGCTGAGGTAGGCCTCGATGTCCGGCATCGCCGAGACGCTCTTCGGCGCGAACGACTGGATGAAGGTGAAGACCTTGCCGAAGACGAAGAAGTAGCAGAACGCGATGCCGAGGAAGAAGAGCAGCGTGCTCGAGATCACGAGCGGCATCACGAGCTTCTTCTCGTGCGAATAGAGCCCCGGCGCCACGAATGCCCAGACCTGGTAGAGCACGACCGGCAGCGCGACCAGGAACGCCGCCATGAGCGTGATCTTGAGCGGCACGAGAAACGGCGAGATGACGCTCGTCGCGATCAACGTGCCACCCTTGGGCAGGTGCTGGACCAGCGGCATCGCGAGCAGGTCGTAGAGTCCGGCCGGGCCCGGCCAGACCGTCAGCACGCCGAAGCAGATGCCGACCGCGATGACCGCGCGGATCAGCCGGTCGCGGAGCTCGACGAGATGCGAGACGAACGGTTGCTCGGTGCCTTCGAGCTCGTCGGGCTTCTTGCCGTCGTTCCAGCCGGTGCTCATCGGATCACCCGCCGCGGCCCGCGGCCGGCGGCCGGTAGCGGGCGACGCGCGCCGCGCCCGATTGGGCCTTCGAGCGCACGCCGTTGCGGCGCTTGTACCACTGCGGCGTCGCGCCGCGCTTCAGGCGCCAGTTCTTCTTCGGATGCTTGTAGACCGGCGGCGGCGGCTGCCAGGCCGGCGCCGCGGCGGTCTCGATCATGGGGTCGGCGCCGCCTTTGACCGAGCGCTCGAGGTCCGACGCCGCCTGGTTGAATTCGCTCGAGACGCTGCTGTGCACATTGCGCGCGGCATCCTCGAACTCGGTCTTCATTTTCTTCAGCTCGTCGAGTTCGATCGAGCGGTTGACCTCGGCCTTGACATCGGCGACGTAGCGCTGCGCCTTGCCGATGAAGTGCCCGACGGTGCGTGCGACCCGCGGCAGCTTCTCGGGGCCGATCACGATCAGCGCGACCGCGCCGATCAGCGCGATCTTGTCGAAACCGAAATCGATCACAGGCCGCGTGCGCCGTGCGCGAGCTCCTGCGGGACTACTCGGCCGCCGTCGGCGAGCGCCGGATCGGGGAACGAACCGCGGATCACGATCGCGACTTCGCTTCCACGTCGACGGTGTTCGGATCCACGGCCTTGCCGCTGACGTTGACCTGATGCGGCGGGGCGGTGCCGTCGGTGGTCGCGGTCGTGGCGCCGCCGTCGCGCACGCCGTCCTTGAACCCCTTGACCGCGCCGCCGAGGTCGCTGCCGATGTTCTTGAGCTTCTTCGTGCCGAACACGAGGACCACGATCAGCAGGACGATCAGCCAGTGCCAGACGCTGAATGAGCCCATGGTGGATCTCTCCGGAGAAGTGCAATCGGGGAATTCTAGGTCAGCGCCCGAAGCCCTTGCGGCCGGATCAGGCGGTGCACGAGGCGCGTGCACGCGCGAGAAGCCGTCGGCGACGCATCGCGCGACGCGTCGCCGGCGCCGACCTCGCGCTGCGGCGCACGACATTCCGTGCACCGTCCGCGCCCTGCCGGGAGCGGACGTCGAGCGGGGAGGTTTCGCTCCTAGACTCGACGCTCACCGCAGGAACGGAAACACGAGATGTGGATCATCGGCTTCGTCGTCGGCATGCTCATCGGTGGGCTCTTCGACTCGATGCCGGCCACCTTGTTCTGTGGAGTGGCCTGCGCCATTGGCGTGGAGCTTTACCAACGAAGGAGTAAGTCGCCCCGGCACGAAGGCGAACGCCAGCCCGGCACGGCCGCGTTGTCGCCACTCGGCACGGGTCCGGTCGAGACGACGCTGCTTCGACGGATCGACGCGCTCACGGCGCGGGTCGAAGCACTGGAGCTCGCGGTCGCCGCCGGCAGCGGGCAAGTGAGCGAAGCCGCCGTGCCCGCCGCTGCAACGGCGCCCGTCGAGCCGCTCGACCAGCGCGCTGCGACGGTAGCACCCGTGCAGACCGTCGCCGCCGAGCCGTCGCCGGAGCCGATCGACATGCCGGAGCGCATGCCACCGGCCGCTGCGGCAGCCGACGCCGCCCTCGACCCTGACGGCGATATCGCCGACGCGGGCGTCTCCGACCAGGCGGCGCCGCACGCCGTTCGACCACCGCCCCGTCCGCCCGCGCGGCCGTGGCGCGAGCGCCTGCCGGCTCCGCTGCAGCGCCTGATCTTCGGTGGCAACACGCTCGTGAAGGTCGGCGTGCTGCTCGTGTTCCTCGGCCTCGCCTTCCTGCTGAGCTACACGGCCGAGCGGGTGACGGTGCCGGTCGAGCTGCGCTATGCGCTGGTGGCGCTGGCAGGCGCAGGCCTGCTCGCGTCCGGCTGGTTCCTGCGCGGCCGCCGCCGCGACTACGCGCTCGTCCTGCAGGGCGCCGGCATCGGTGTGTTCTATCTCACGACGCTCGCGGCGATGAAGCTGAGCGGCCTGTTGCCGCCGGCGCTCGGCTTCGGCTTCCTGTTCGCCGTCGCCGTCCTCAGTGCGCTGCTCGCCGTGTTGCAGAACGCACCGGTGCTGGCGATCGTCGCTGCGCTGGAGGGCTTCGCCGCGCCGGTCCTGGCGTCGACCGGCGGGGGCCGGGCCGCCGGGCTGCTGAGCTACCTGCTGGTGCTCGACATCGGCATCGCCCTCGTCGCCTGGTTCAAGGCCTGGCGACCGCTGCACCTGATCGGCCTCGTCGGCACGTTCACGCTCGCCGGGAGCTGGGCGCAGCAGTCCTACACCGCCGACCAGTACGCGGTCGTCCAGACGTTCCTGGTCGTCTTCTTCCTGCTGTTCGCGGTCATCGGCCTGTCGTTCGCGCGCCGCACGCTCGCAGACACGCCGGCCGGCGCCGACGATGCCTCCCTCGCGGACCGCGCGCTCGCCACCTTGCGGCGCGTCGGCCGGGTCGACAGCTCGCTCGTCTTCGGCGCGCCGATGGCGGCGTTCGGCCTGCAATACGTGCTGGTGCGCGACACCGCCTTCGGCCCGGCGTTCTCGGCGCTGGCGTTCGGCGCCTTCTACCTGTCGCTCGGCCGCTTCGTCGCGGCCCGATGGCCACAGGGGCTCGCGCTGCTGGCCGAGGCGTACGCGATCGTCGGCGTGATCTTCGCGACGCTCGCGGTTCCGCTCGCCGTCGAAGGCCAGTGGACCGGCGCCGCCTGGGCGGTCGAAGCCGCCGGGATGTACTGGCTGGGCATCCGCCAGCAACGCGTCTATTCACGGGCATTCGCCTTCGTGCTCGTCGTCGGCGCGGTGCTGCAGCTGCTGGGCGCAATCCGGCCGGGACCGGCCGACGG
This sequence comes from uncultured Rhizobacter sp., assembly GCA_964249855.1. GTDB lineage: Bacteria > Pseudomonadota > Gammaproteobacteria > Burkholderiales > Burkholderiaceae_C > LMDS01. The sequence continues at coordinate 80,206 of CAXUDL010000004.1, forward strand.
CGCACTGCTGCAGGGCAGCCTGATCGGGCCGGTGCTGCTCGCGGCCGGCGTGTTCGCGGTCTGGCTGCTGCACCGCCGTCACCGGCTCGACCTGGGAACCGGTTGGGAAGCGATCGCCGGCGCGCCGCTGCCGTGGATCGGCGTCGGCGCGCTCACGCTTCTGCCGTGGCAAACGCTGTCGCCGCCGGCCGCAGCAGCGGCGACCGCATTGCTGTCGGTCGTGACCTTCGCGGTCTCGCTGCGGTTCGGCCTCGCGCCGCTGCGCGCGATCGTCCACGCATTGCAACTGCTCGCCGTGCTCGCGTTCGTCGCGACGTTGCAGTTCGGCGGGCTGACCGGGCGCAGCGTCCTCGACGGCGGCCGCGAGGGCCCGCTCGAGGCGGCGCTCATCGTGCTGAGCGTGCTCGGGACCGTCGCGGCGTCGATGCGGCTCGCGCACCGCGCCGCCCTCGATCACGGCACGCCGCCGGTCTGGACCGGCAGCCAGCGCGTCGGGCCGGTCGCCGGTGTCGCCTTGCTGCACCTCGCGATGCTGCTCGGGCTCGATGTCCAGCAGATCGCGGTCGTCTGGCCGGTGACGGCGCTCGTCGTCTTCTGGGTCGCGCTGCGCCTGGCCCACGCGCCGCTGGCAGCGCTGGCGGCGATCCTGCACGCGGCCGCGGCGGTGGGCTTCGGCGCCATGGTGTTCATCCAACGGCTGTTCGACTCGCCCGCCACGGACTTGCCGGCCTTCGCGAACTTCGACTTCTGGACGCCGCTCGCCGCCGGTCTGACCGCCCTGGTCGCGGGCGACTGGCTGCGTGCCGAGGCCGAGCGCCACGCGTCGGCCGCGGGGGCCGCCGTGGTCGGCCGCCGTTGGGTCAACGCATGGTGCGCCCGGCCGCCGATCCGCTGGCTGCCCGTCGTCGTCGGCCTGTTCTGGTGGACGGTCGCGGTCGTCGGCGAGAGCCAGCGGGTGCTGGCGCTCTCGGGTCATGCCGACCTCGTCCCCGCGGCCACCGTCGGCCTGCTGCTCGCCACGTCGATCGCGGCGCGCGTGATCGCCGACCGGCGCCGCTGGCGCGAGCTCCGCGAGTCGACCCTCGCGACGCTGCCGCTGCTGGTTTTGACGGCGATGGCCGCCGCGGGCGATCTCCTCGTCGCCGGATCGACGGAAGGCTATCGACCCGCGAGCGGCTTCGGCTGGCTCGCCTGGCCGCTCGCCTTGCTGTGGCACCTGCGCCTGCTGCGACTGCACGATCGCTTCGCAGCGCCGGCGCGGCTCGCGCCATGGCACGTCGCCGGCCTGTGGTTCTTCCTCTGTCTGGCCACCGGCGAGTGCCGGCATCTCTTCCGCGGCCTCGGCGACGGCGGTTCGGCCTGGTCGTTCCTCGGCTGGGTGCTGGTGCCGACGGTCCTGCTCTGGGCGCTGCGGTCGCCGGGCGTGCTGCGACGCTGGCCGCTCGACGGCCAGCGCCGGGCGTACATCGACATCGCGCTGACGCCGGTCGCCGTGCTGCTGCTCGGCGGCTGCTGGGTGAGCAACGTGACGAACGCCGGCGATGCGGCGCCGCTGCCCTATCTGCCGCTCGTCAATCCGCTCGAGCTCGCGCACGGGCTCGTGGTGGTGGCCTGCGGCCTCTGGTGGCGCGCGCTGTCGCCGGAACGCGGGCCGCGCGTCTCGTCGACGGCCGCAGCGCGGATCGCCGCCGTCACCGGCTGGGCCCTGTTGACCGGCATCGTCCTGCGCAGCTGTCACCACCTCCTGGGCGTGCCCTGGGACGTGGCCTCGCTCTACGCGTCCTGGCCGACCCAGGCGGCGGTGTCGATCGCCTGGGCGGTGTGCGGCGTGCTCGCGATGGTCGCCGGCCACGCGCGAGCGGCACGGCCGGTCTGGGTCGCCGGCGCCGGCTTGATCGCGGTCGTGGTGCTCAAGCTCTTCTTCGTCGAACTGGCCGACCAGGGCGGCTTGTTCCGCATCGTGTCGTTCATCGGCGTCGGCGTCCTGCTGCTGCTGGTCGGCTATTTCGCTCCGGTACCGCCGGCGCGCCGCGGTCTCGACGAGGTGGCGGCGTGAGCGGGCGACGCCGGCGCGCCGCCGCTGCGTTCGGCGCGCTCGTCGAGGCGGCGATCGGCGTTTCGCTGTGCATCGCCGCGTGCACCGCCGCAGCGCAGACCGCGGCGCCCATCGCGCTGCAGGGTCCGGGGCCGTACCACCGGCTGGTGCTGCCGACGGCGATCTATGCGCGCGCCGCCGCAGCCGACCTGAGCGACGTCCGCATCCGCAATGCCGCCGGGCAGCCGGTGCCCTTCGCCTGGCTCGACAGCGCGGTGGAGCCGACGCCGGCGGCGCCGACGGCCTCGACCGCGGTGCCGTTCTTCGCCGTGCCGCGTGCCCGGGCCGCGGAGGCGACGACGGCGCAGGCCGCCGAAGGCACCGCCCTCGCGCTGCGCGTCCGCCCCGACGGCTCGCTCGCCCTGTTGCCCGGCGGCACGGCGACCGGCGCGGCAGCGCCGGCGAACGAATGGTGGATCGACGCCAGCCGGCTCGGCGGCGACCTCGTCCAGGCGACGTTCGCCCTCGCGCCCGGGCAGCAGGGCGTCTTCCCGTTCGCGCTCGATGCCAGCGACGACCTTCGCCGCTGGCGCCCGCTCGTCGCGCAGGACGCGCTCGTCCGGCTCGAGCAGTCGGGCCAGCGCATCGAGCGCCTGAGCGTCGAGTTGGATGCCGGACCTGCCCGCTACCTGCGTCTGCGCTGGCTCGACCCCGGCCGGACCGCCACGCTCATCGGCGTGACGCTCGACAGCAGCCGCGCGGCGCCGGCCGTGGCGCCTGCGCTCGAGTGGTCGGCCGGCGTGGCCCCGTCGGCCTGCACGCAGGACCACTGCGACTACCCGGCGCCACGCGGCCTGCCCGTCGACAGCCTGCGGATCACGCTGGCCGAGCCCAACGTGCTCGCGCCGGTGCGCATCTCGACGCTCGCCGCACCGGCCGGCGAAAGCCGACCCGCGCGGCCGCACAGCCCGCTCCATCTGCTGCGCCACCGCCGCCCGTCGAGCGCCGACCGCGGGCAGAGCGCCGACTGGCCGCTCGCCGACACCGTGCTCTATCGGCTCGACGCCCCCGGCGGCGGCACGGAGCTGCAGTCGCCGCCGGTGACGCTCGACGGCGCGCCCCACGCCGTGCTGCGCCTGAGCCTGGAGCGCGGCACGGTGGCCGCCCTCGGTCGATCGCCGCCGGTGCTCGCCTTCGGCGCCCGGCCCAGGGTGCTGGTCTTCCTCGCCAGCGGCGCAGCGCCGTTCGCGCTGACGTGGAGCGCTCCGGGAGCCGCCGCGTCGCGAGACGCTGCGAACCCGCTGCCGCTGAACGTGCTGATGCCGGGTCGGCCCGGCGATGCACGCGCGGCGCCGTCGATGGGCACCGCGAGCGTCACCCTCGCGCCGCTGCCGTCGGCGGCGGTGGCCGAGAAGCCGCCGACGAACGCGACGCCGACATCGACGCTGCCGTGGCTGTGGGCGTCGTTGGCGCTCGGCCTGGCGGTGCTCGGCGCGATGGCCTGGTCGCTGCTTCGGAGCCTGCGGACAGGTGCGATACCGCGGCCCGAAGACACCCGCCCTTCGCGCTGACGGTCACGCCGGGCAGGATGCGCTCCTAGCCCTTCGCCCAGGGCCGCGGCCCGCCCATCACGTGCAGGTGGAGGTGGGGCACTTCCTGCAGGCCGTCCGGGCCGACGTTGACGAGCGTGCGAAAGCCGTTCGTCACGCCGTGCTCCGTCATCAGCTTCGGCGCCATCCGCATCATCCGGCCGAGCAGGGGCGCATGGCGGTCCTCGGCCTCGTAGAGCGACGCGAAGTGCTCTTTCGGGATGATCAGCAGGTGCACCGGCGCCCAGGGCGCGATGTCGTGGAAGACGACGAGTTCGTCGTCCTCGAACACCTTCCTGGTCGGGATCTTGCCGGCGACGATTCTGCAGAAGATGCAGTCGGGGTCGTGGTTGTTCATCGCGTCGTGTCGATGCTGGAGGTCATTGCGGCATCGGCCGCCGATCGTTGAGCGCGAGCCAGCCACGGATCACGCGGTAGAGGAACCAGATCGAGATCAGCCCCCAGGCGATCCAGCCGGGGATGACGATGAGCAGCCAGAGCGGGATCGTGACGATGTAGAGGATGCCCGCCCAGATCACGCTCTTGATGCGCCAGGCGAAGTGCGACGCCTGCCAGGTGCCGCGCGCGTCGTCGCGCTTGACGAGGTCGAGAATGAACGCGGCGAGCAGCAGCACGATGCTCGCCTGCACGCCCGGCAGCACGGCGCCGACCGCGACGACGGCGTGGAGCGCGTAGCTGATGTGGCCGACGGTGCGCAGCGAGCTGTCGATGGCGGCGGTGTCGCCGGGGATGTCGTCGATGAGCTTGTTCATGGACTGCGGACTCCTCCTTCCTCGTCGCGTTGCCTGAGCTTGCGCGCGGCGAATTCCTCGAGGCCCGACAGGCCTTCGCGGCGCTCGAGTTCGCGCAGCACGTCGGCCGGCGCCAGGCCGTGCGCCGAGAGCGCGAGCATCGAATGGAACCAGAGGTCGGCCATCTCGGCGACGATCCTGTCGCGCTCGCCGTCCTTGCACGCCATCACCACCTCGGTCGCTTCCTCGCCGATCTTCTTCAGGATCGCGTCGCCGCCCTTCTCGAACAGCCGCGCGACGTAGCTCGTCGCCGGATCGCCGCCGCGGCGCGACTCGATCACCGCGGCGAGGCGCGCGAGCGTGGCGTCGTCTGCCGGGGCGCTCATCGGTAGATCGCCTTCGGGTCCTTCAGCACCGGCTCGACGTCGTGCCACGCGCCGTCGCGCAGCACGCGGAAGAAGCACGAGCGGCGGCCGGTGTGGCAGGCGATCGGCGGCGTGCCGTGCTGATCGACCTTCAGCAGCACGACGTCGTTGTCGCAGTCGAGCCGCAGTTCCCGCACCGTCTGCACGTGGCCGCTCTCCTCGCCCTTCTTCCACAGGCGCTGGCGCGAGCGGCTGAAGTAGACGGCTTCGCCGCACTCGACGGTCTGCGCGAGCGCGTCGCGGTTCATGAACGCGACCATCAGCACCTCGTGCGAGCCGGCGTCCTGGGCGATCGCCGGCACGAGGCCTTGCGCGTCCCAGCGCACGTCGTCGAGAAAGCTCATCGAACGAGTGTAGTGGCGCCCGAAAACCCGCGTTCGGCGGCGAACCAGTCGAGCACGGGCAAGGTGCCCGGCAGCACCGGCGCGACGTCGACCGGGAGCCGCTGCCAGGCCATCGCCTGCCGCTCACGCATGACGAAGTCGCCGGTCCAGTCGAAGACCTTGCAGAAGTGCAGGCGCACGCGGGCATGCTCGTAGTCGAAGGTCTCGACACGCCAGGGATGGACGGCGCCGATGCGGATGCCGAGCTCCTCGTCGAGCTCGCGGCGCAGCGCGGCCTCGACCGTCTCGCCCGGCTCGAGCTTGCCGCCCGGAAACTCCCAGAAGCCGGCGAAGACCTTGCCCGCCGGCCGCGACGTGAGCAGGAAGCGGCCGTCGGCATGAATCAGCACGCCGACCGCGACGTCGACCGGTTCGCGTTCGACGCCGGCCGTCATGCGACCCTGCGTCCCGCGCGGTCCTTCGCGAACTGGAACGCCACGCGGCCCGAACGCGACCCGCGCTCGAGCGCCCAGACGAGGCTCTCCTGCCTCGCGGCATCGATCTCGGCGTCGCCGAAGCCGAAGCCGCGCAACCACTGCGCGACGATCGCGAGGTACTCGTCCTGGCTGAAGGGATAGAAGCTGATCCAGAGCCCGAAGCGTTCGGAGAGCGAAATCTTCTCCTCGACGACCTCGCCCGGGTGGACCTCACCGTTCTCGAGGTGCTGGTAGCTCAGGTTCTCCTTCATGGATTCGGGCAGCAGGTGCCGCCGGTTGCTGGTCGCGTAGACCAGCACGTTGTCGGTCGCCTGCGAGATCGAGCCGTCGAGGATCGACTTCAGCGCCTTGTAGCCGGGCTCGCCCTCGTCGAAGCTCAGGTCGTCGCAGAACACGACGAAGCGCTCGGGGCGGTCGGCGACGAGGTCGACGATGTCCGGCAGGTCGACCAGATCGGCCTTGTCGACCTCGATCAGCCGCAGGCCGCGAGCGGCGTACGCGTTCAGGCAGGCCTTGATCAGCGAGCTCTTGCCGGTGCCGCGCGCGCCGGTCAGCAGCACGTTGTTGGCGCTCCGCCCGGAGACGAATTGCTCGGTGTTGGCGACGAGCCGTTCCTTCTGCGGGCCGACCTCGACGATCGCGTCGAGGCGCACCGTCGCCACCTGCTTCACCGGCAGCAACCTGCCGGCGCCTTGCGTGCTCCGGCGGTAGCGAAAGGCGATCGACGCGCTCCAGTCCGGCGCCGCGGGCGCTTGGGGCAGCACTGCCTCGAGCCGCGTCAGCAGGCGCTCGGCACGCGCGATCAGCGTCGACAGCGGGTCGATCTGGGCGGACATCTCGGCGGCTCCCGTCGACAAAGCGGGCGAGTGTAGCGGCGGCTCCGGCGCGGGCAGGGACGCGTCAACGCAGCCGCGGCGCGAGCTCGGCGACGCGGTCCGGCAGCACGGCGAACACCCGCTCGCCGCGGCCGACGCGAATCGCCTGCATGCCGGTGAACGCGCCGAAGGCCGGCAGCACCGCCAGGCGCGGCGTGACCCAGAAGCAGGCGAGGCGGTGCCAGTCGTGCGCCCGGCCGCCGACGCTGACGCAGGGATGCAGGTGGCCGCAGACCGTGAAGGCGCCGGCGACCGGACGCGGGTGGTGGCACAGCGCCAGGCCGCCCTCGCGCAACGGTTCGTCGACGACCTCGATCGCGAGCGACGCCGGCGGGTCGCCGGCATGGTCGTCGTGGTTGCCGCGGACGAGGACGAGCTCGAGCGCCGGATGCTCGGCGCGCCAAGCGTGCAAGGCGGCGATCGTGTCGGGTGCGTGGGCGCGGGCCGAATGGAGGAAGTCGCCGAGGAAGACGATGCGGCGCGCGTCGAGGCGCCGGATCATGGCGCTCAAGGCCAGCAGCGTCTCCATCGTCGTGCCGCTCGGCACGGGCACGCCGAGCTGGCGGAAGCTGGTCGCCTTGCCAAAATGCGCGTCGGCGACGAGGAGCGTGCCCGTCTTCGGCAGGAAGGCGGCTTTCTCGGGCAGCAGGAGCACGGTTTCGTCGCCGAGCGCGAGCGAGGGGAACGAGGTCGGCGCAGGCACCGGAAGGCGCGGCACCGCCTCCACCTCGGCCGGACGGCGCGCGAGCAGGGCGCGCACGCCCGTCATCGAAATTTCATCAGAGCGTTCAAGCCGTGAATTTTCGCATGGACGTAGGGCGGACTCTGGCAGCGCCGTCGCGTTGGCGCCCCGGCCGGGCCGCCATGGTTCGGCGGCCGGCCGCCGTGTGCCGGGCCCCGCCAGCGGCCGCCGAGATAGCGCTGCATCCACGCGGTGCGCATGCCGAGTCCGGCGGCGGACTTCTGGTTGTCGAGCATGTCCTCGACGAGCACGCAGTCGGTCGCGCGCACCTTCAGCCGGGCGACGAGCGCGCGCAGCATCCGGGCGTCGGGCTTGGGCCGCAGCTCGCCGAACATCGCCATGTCCTCGACGCTGACGACGCCGTCGAAGGCGCGGTCGAGCCGGAGCGCGCGGAGCACGCGCACGGCGTAGCTGCGCGGCGCGTTGGTGACGACGAGCTTGCGGCCGGGCAGGCGCTTCAGGGCCGCGCGGTCGTGGGCGCTGGTGCGCAGGCGCGACTCGAGCCCGGGATGGCGGTGCGTCGCCTCGAGGAAGTGCCGCGCGTCGACGCCGTGGTGGCGCACGAGCCCGAGGAGCGTCGCGCCGTAGCGCCGCCAGTAGTGCTTGCGCATCGCCGTCGCCTCGGGGGCGTCGATTCCGAGGTGCTCGGTGATGTAGGCGTTCATCGCGCTGCCGGTCTGGCCGAAGGCGGCGTGGCTCGCGTCGTGCAAGGTGTTGTCGAGGTCGAAGAGCCAGACCGTCTTCGATCGCCGGTCGCCGCGCCGGCGCTTGCGCGCCAGGGCCTTCTCGCGCGGCGTCGAGAAGCCGAACACGACGGGACGAGGCGAGCTTGACGGCAGGCCCGGCAGCGCAGGCGCGCCCGCCCGCGCCGCGGGGCGCGGTTCGCCGATCACCGCGAGCGGATCATCGTTCCGTACGCCTGCTCGGTCAGCACCTCGAGCAGCATCGCGTGCGGTACCCGGCCGTCGATCACGTGGACGGTGTTGACGCCGTTCTTCGCCGCTTCCAGTGCCGACGAGATCTTCGGCAGCATGCCGCCGCTGATCGTGCCGTCGGCGAAGAGCTCGTCGATCTCGCGGGCGCTGAGGTCGGTGAGCAGCGTGCCGGCCTTGTCGAGCACGCCGGGAATGTTCGTGAGCATCACGAGCTTCTCGGCCTTCAGCACTTCGGCGAGCTTGCCCGCGACGACGTCGGCGTTGATGTTGTAGTTCTCGTTGTCGGCGCCGAAGCCGAGCGGCGAGATGACCGGAATGAACTGGTCGTCCTGCAGCGCCTTGACGACCGACGGATCGATCGACTCGATCTCGCCGACGTTGCCGACGTCGTGGACCTTGTTCGGATCCTTCAGGTCGACCATCTTCAGCTTGCGCGCACGGATCAGCCCGCCGTCGCGGCCGGTCAGGCCGACCGCCTTGCCGCCGGCGACGTTGATGAGGCCGACGATGTCCTGCTGCACCTGGCCGGCGAGCACCCATTCGACGACTTCCATCGTCTCGTCGTCGGTGACGCGCATGCCCTGGATGAACGTGCCCTTCTTGCCGATCTTGGCGAGCGCGTCCTCGATCTGCGGCCCGCCGCCGTGGACGACGACCGGGTTCATGCCGACGAGCTTGAGCAGCACCACGTCCTCGGCGAAGTCCTGCTGCAGCGCCGGGTCGGTCATCGCGTTCCCGCCGTACTTGATGACGATGGTCTTGCCGTGGAACTTGCGGATGTAGGGCAGCGCCTGGGCGAGGATCTCGGCCTTGTCGCGCGGCGAGATGTGGGCGAGGTCGGGCGCGAAGGAAGGCGTTGCGGCGGCGTCGGCGGTCATGGGGTCTGCCAAGGCATGGGGGTTCGGATTCATTGTAGGTAGCGCCCGACTAGACCGGACCGATACGACCCGGCCAGAGCCAGAGCAACGCCGCCGTGGCGATCGCGTAGCGCAGGAACTTGCCGATCGCCATGTAGACGGTGCAGCGCCAGAACGGCATCTTCAGCCAGCCGGCGACGGCGCAGAGCGGGTCGCCGACGATCGGCAGCCAGGACAGCAGGCAGGCCCGGGGCCCGAAGCGTTCGAGCCAGCGCAAGGCGCGCGGATCGGGCGGCTTCCTGCGGCTGACGCGCTCGTAGGCGCGCTCGGCGGCACGGCCCATCCACCAGGTGAGGACGCCGCCGAGCGTGCTGCCGAGCGTCGCGACGAGCACCGCCGGCCAGAAGAGGTCGGGGCTCAGCTTGACGAGCCCGAAGACCGCCGGCTCCGACCCGAGCGGCAGCAGGGTCGCAGACAGCAGCGCGATGACGAAGACGGTGCCGAGGCCGACATGCGGCAGCGCGAGCATCGCCAGTAGGGAGTCGATCCAGGCATCCACCGCGACGATTATCGAAGCCGGGGCGGCGGAACCCCGCCGCTATACTCCGCCTCCCTTTCCGGCAGTCGCCGGCCCCCTTCGCCTTCCATGTTCATCGGCCACATTCCGCTGGCAAACCGGCTGTTCGCCGCGCCGATGGCAGGCGTCACCGACCGGCCGTTCCGCCAGCTCTGCAAGCGCCTCGGCGCGGGCTACGCGGTCAGCGAGATGGTGACTTCGCGCAAGGACCTCTGGACCAGCCTGAAGACCAGCCGCCGCGCCGACCACGTCGGCGAGGTCGAGCCGATCGCCGTGCAGATCGCCGGCACCGAGGCATCGATGATGGCCGAGGCCGCGGCCCACAACGTCGACCGCGGCGCGCAGATCATCGACATCAACATGGGCTGCCCGGCGAAGAAGGTCTGCAACAAGTGGGCGGGCTCGGCGCTGATGCAGAACGAGCGCCTGGCGCTCGAGATCGTCGAGGCGGTCGTCGCGGTGTGCGCGCCGCGCGGCGTGCCCGTGACCCTGAAGATGCGCACCGGCTGGTGTGCCGAGTCGCGCAACGCGCTCGCGATCGCACGCGCTGCCGAAGGCGCGGGCATCGCGATGGTCACGGTCCATGGCCGGACCCGCGAGCAGGGCTACAAGGGCGTCGCCGAGTACGACACGATCGCCGAGGTCAAGGCGCTGCTGCGCATCCCGGTCGTCGCGAACGGCGACATCGATTCGCCCGAGAAGGCGCGCGACGTGCTGGCCGCGACCGGCGCCGACGCCGTCATGATCGGCCGCGCCGCGCAGGGCCGGCCGTGGCTCTTCCGCGAGATCGCCCACTTCCTCGCGACCGGCGAACGCCTGCCGCCGCCGCCGACCCGAGACGCGGGTCGCTGGCTCGTCGAGCACCTGCGCGACCACCATGCGCTCTACGGCGACGCGCCCGGCGGCACGGGCGTGCGCAGCGCCCGCAAGCACGTCGGCTGGGCGGTGCGCGGCCTGCCCGGCGGCGAGGCGTTCAACGCCCGCATGAACACGATCGACGACTGCGAGGCGCAGGCCCGCGCGCTCGCCGACTGGTTCGCCGCGCTCGCCGAGACGCACCCGCTGCTGCCCGTCGGACCGGTCGCCGCCAACGACGACGCGCGCGGCAGCACCGCGTCGACCGGAGCCGGGACCGCATGACGCGACCGAAGCACATCGAGGACTGCGTGCGCGACAGCCTCGAGACCTACTTCAAGGACCTGCGCGGCGTCGAGCCCGCGGCGATGTACGACATGATCTTGACGGTGGTCGAGAAGCCGCTGCTCGAGGTCGTCATGAAGCACGCCGCAGGCAACCAGAGCCGTGCCGCGGAGTGGCTGGGCATCAACCGCAACACCCTGCGGCGCAAGCTGCTCGACCACGGCATCAAGGCGTAGCACCATGGCGCTGACTGCCCTCCTCTCCGTCTCCGACAAGACGGGCGTCGTCGACTTCGCCCGCGGGCTCGCCGCGCTCGGCGCGACGCTGCTCTCCACTGGCGGCACCGCGCGGCTGCTCGCCGACGCCGGCCTCGCGGTGACCGAGGTCGCCGCGCACACCGGCTTTCCCGAGATGCTCGACGGCCGCGTCAAGACGCTGCATCCGCGGGTCCACGGCGGCCTGCTCGCGCGCCGCGACGTGCCGGCACACATGGCGGCGCTCGCCGAGCACGGCATCGCGACGATCGATCTGCTCGTCGTCAACCTCTACCCCTTCGAGGCGACGGTCGCGGCGCCCGACTGCACGCTCGAGGACGCGATCGAGAACATCGACATCGGCGGCCCGGCGATGGTGCGGTCGGCCGCGAAGAACTGGCAGGACGTCGCGGTGCTGACCGATGCGGCGCAATATCCGCAGGCGCTCGCCGAACTGCGCGCCGCCGGACAGGTGTCACGGTCGACCCGCTTCGCCTTCGCGGTCGCCGCCTTCAACCGGATCGCGAACTACGACGCGGCGATCAGCGACTACCTCTCGTCGCTGCAGGCCGACGGCAGCCGAGCCGAGTACCCCGCGCAGGTCAATGCCCGCTTCGTCAAGCTGCAGGACCTGCGCTACGGCGAGAACCCGCATCAGAGCGCCGCCTTCTACCGCGACCTGCATCCGGCACCCGGCTCGCTCGTCACCGCGACGCAGCTGCAGGGCAAGGAGCTTTCCTACAACAACATCGCCGACGCCGACGCGGCCTGGGACTGCGTGCGCTCGTTCGACCCGCTGACCGACGGGCCGGCGTGCGTGATCGTCAAGCACGCCAACCCCTGCGGCGTCGCGCTCGGCGCCGACGCGACCGAGGCGTATCTCAAGGCGCTCCAATGCGATCCGACGTCGGCCTTCGGCGGCATCATCGCCTTCAATCGCACGCTCGACGGCGACGCCGCGGCGCAAGTCGCCAGGCAGTTCCTCGAGGTCCTGATCGCGCCGTCGTTCACGCCCGAGGCGCTGGCGGTCGTCGCCGCCAAGCCGAACATCCGCGTGTTGCAGATCGCCCTGCCGCCGGGCGGCGTGACGCCCCGGGACAACGGCCGCAACGCGCAGGACATCAAGCGCGTCGGCTCGGGCGTGCTCGTCCAGACTGCCGACCACCGCGGCATGACGCTCGGTGAGCTCCGCTGCGTGACCCGTGCGCAGCCGAGCCCGGCGCAGCTCGCCGACCTGCTCTTCGCCTGGAAGGTCGCCAAGTACGTGAAGAGCAATGCGATCGTCTTCGCGGCCGCCGGGATGACGCTCGGCGTCGGCGCCGGCCAGATGAGCCGGATCGACTCGGCGCGCATCGCGGGCATCAAGGCTCGGAACGCCGGACTGAGCCTCGCCGGCTCCGCCGTCGCGAGCGATGCCTTCTTCCCGTTCCGCGACGGCCTCGACGTCGTCGCCGACGCCGGCGCGACCTGCGTCATCCAGCCCGGCGGTTCGATGCGCGACGCCGAGGTCGTCGCCGCCGCCGACGAGCGCGGCATCGCGATGGTGCTGACCGGCGTCCGTCATTTCCGCCACTGACGGCGTCGGCTGATGCGCATCCTCGGCATCGACCCGGGCCTGCGCACCACCGGGTTCGGCGTCATCGAGGCCGACGGCCCGCGGCTCGCGTACGTGGCCAGCGGAACGATCTCGACCGGTGCCGCGCCGGCCCGGCCGCTGCCCGAGCGGCTGAAGACGATCTTCGACGGCGTCCGCGAGATCACCTCGCGCTACGCGCCGGACTGCGCGTCGGTGGAGATCGTCTTCGTCAACGTCAACCCGCAGTCGACCTTGCTCCTCGGCCAGGCCCGTGGCGCGGCGCTCACCGCACTCGTCTCGAACGACCTGGCGGTCTCCGAATACACAGCCCTGCAGATGAAGAAGGCGATCGTCGGCCACGGCGCTGCCAAGAAGGAGCAGGTGCAGGCGATGGTGATGCGCCTGCTGACGCTGCCCGGCCTGCCCGGCAAGGACGCCGCCGACGCGCTCGGACTCGCGATCTGCCACGCCCACGCCGGCGCATCGATCGCGGCGCTGGCCCGCGGCGCGACGCTCGCGCCGCGGGCGCATGCCCAGTACCGCCGCGGGCGCACCTACTGACCGGCAGGACGCCCCGCAGCCCCCCAAATTCGCAGGATGGCTCGGACGCGTACGCTCGCCCACAGTCGGCGGCGCTGTCCCACTCGCGGCGAACCCCCATGAAAGACAAACGACATTCGGCTCTGCTGCTGGCCGCCGCGTGCACCGCGGCCTGCGGCGTCGGCGGCGCGCATGCCGCGGTGTCGGTCTTCACCACGCAGGCGAGCTTCCTGGCCGCGGCGACGGCGGTCGAGGTGGACACGTTCGACAGCCTCTTTCCCGGCTCGATCCCGTCGAGCCCGCTCACCCGCGCCACCCCGACCTTCGGCTACACGGCGACGACCGGCCCGAACTACCCGTATTTCTTCAACGAGAGCCCGGGCGCGAACCGCTGGCTCGCCGCCGGCGACCTGCGCGACACGGTGACCTTCGCCTCGCTCACCGCCGGCGCGCAGGCGATCGGCGGCAACTTCTTCGACAGCGTCTCGAGCAACAACACGGTTCCGGTCGTGGCGAGCGGCCGCGTATCGCTGACCGTCCGCGATTCCTTCGGCGTCGAGACGACGGTGACGATCGCCGATGCGCTGCCGTCGACCTTCGTCGGCTTCGTCTCGACCGGCACGATTGTCTCGCTCGCGCTGACCGATCCCGACCACACGCATTTCGTCTCCGCGGACAACCTCAACCTCGGCCGGGCCGCCGTGGTCCCGGTCGTGCCCGAACCGCCGCCCGCGGCACTGTTCGTCGCCGGACTCGGGCTGCTGGGCGCGGCGGTACGGCATCGGCCGCGCTGACGCGGCCCGGCGCGCACGGCGCCTTCCCACGCGCCGCCGGCCGGCACGTCGGCGTCGTGGCGCCGCGTCGCCGTGGTCATGACTTGCGGCCACAATCCGCGCATGTACGCTCTCTACGAAGACGCAGGGAAGTTCCACGCCGGCCGGCTGATGTCCGAGGCCGACACCTCGGTGCAGGTCGAGCTCGAGTCGGGCAAGCGGGTCAAGGTCAAGGCGGCGAACGTCCTGCTGCGCTTCGAGAAGCCGTCGCCGGCCGAACTCGTCGCCGCCGCGCAACGGCTCGCGCCCGAGATCGACCTCGACCTCGCCTGGGAATTCGCACCCGACGGCGACTTCGGCTTCGCCGATCTGGCGCGCGACTACTTCGACGCCGGCGCCGGCGTCGAGAAGCAGGTCGCCGCGCTCTTCCGCCTCTTCGACGCGCCGCACTACTTCCGCCGTCTCGGCAAGGGCCAGTTCAAGAAGGCGCCGGAGGACATCGTCAAGGCGGCGCTGCTCGGCATCGAGCGCAAGAAGCAGCTCGTGCTCCAGATCGAGTCCTGGGCCGACGAGCTCGCCGCCGGACGTTGCCCGCCACCCGTGCGCGATCAGCTCTACAAGCTCCTCTTCAAGCCCGACAAGAACGCCGGCGAATACAAGGCGGTCGTCGAGGCGGCAAGGCGGTCGCAGAAGGCGCCGCTCGAACTCCTGAAAGCCGCCGGCGCGATCGACTCGCCCTACCAGTTCCACTGGCGCCGCTTCCTGTTCGAGCGCTTCCCCAAGGGCACGGCGTTCCCGCAGCTGCCGGCACCGCACATCAAGGACGCGTTGCCGCTCGCGCCGGTCCGCGCGTTCTCGATCGACGACTCGACGACGACCGAGATCGACGACGCGCTCTCGGTCCGGGGCCTCGGCACCGGCGCGGTCGTGTTCGGCATCCACATCGCCGCCCCGGCGCTCGCCTTCGGCCCGGAATCGCCGCTCGACCGGATCGCCCGCGAGCGGCTCTCGACCGTCTACATGCCCGGCCACAAGCTGACCATGCTGCCCGACGACGTGGTCCAGGCCTACACGCTGCAGGCCGGCCGCGACTGCCCGGCCGTGTCGCTCTACCTGACGATCGACGAGGCATCGCTCGCGGTGACGGCGAGCGAGACGCGGCTCGAGCAGGTACCGATCGCCGCCAACCTCCGTCACGACGAACTCGAAGGCACTGTGACCGACGCGAGCCTGACGGGCGCCGCGCCGGCCGACTACGCCTTCGCGCCCGAACTCGCGTTCGCCTATCGCCTCGCGCGGCATCTCAAGGCGCAGCGCGAGCTCGCGCGCGGCAAGCCCGAGAACTTCAATCGCCCCGACTACAGCTTCCGGCTCGTCGACGCGAGCGGCGGCGAGCCGCGCGGCGACGAGCGGGTCGAGATCACGCAGCGCCAGCGCGGTTCGGCGCTCGATCTCGTCGTCGCCGAGGCGATGATCCTCGCCAACAGCACCTGGGGCGGCTGGCTCGCCGAGTGCGGCGTGCCGGGCATCTACCGCAGCCAGGCGAGCATGGCGCCCGGCATCAAGGTCAAGATGGGAACGAAGCCGGCGCCGCACGCCGGGATGGGCGTGGCGCAGTACACCTGGGCGACGTCGCCGCTGCGCCGCTACGTCGACCTGGTCAACCAGTGGCAGCTCGTCGCCTGCGCCCGCCACGGCCGCACCGCCGCGCTGGTGGCGCCGTTCAAGCCGAAGGACGTCCAGCTCTTCTCGATCATCTCGGCCTTCGACGCCGCACATGCCGACTACAGCGCCTTCCAGTCGGGCATCGAGCGCTACTGGACGCTGCAGTACCTTGCGCAGCATGGCATCGACGAACTGCCGGCGACCGTCATGAAGGACGGCTTGGTCCGCGCCGACGCGCTGCCGCTCGTCTTCCGCGCGCTCGGCGCCGAAGGCCTGCCGCGCGGCGCGCGCATCGTCGCGCGGATCGCGGCGACCGATCTGCTGACGCTCGACGTCCACGCGAGCGTCTCGACCCGCCGCGACGACCCGGCGACGAAAACCGACGACACGGTCGTCACCGACGCCGAGGTCGACGAGCTCGAGGACGCGGGTGCCGGGCCGCTCGCCCTGGCGATCGACATGCAAGCCGATGGCACGCAAACGGAAGACCCGGACGGCGCCCCGCGCGCGAGCGCCGCTGGCGCCGCAGACGACCGTTCCGAGCCCACTCTCGCCGCCTGAGTTCTTGGCGTCGCGGTGGTGGCGCCCGTCGGCGCTGCAGCTCGCGCTGGTCGCGTCGCTGGCGGTGCATCTCGCGCTGCTCGGCGTGCGGCTCGTCGCGCCCGAGCGCTTCGAGCGGGCGTTCCGCGACACCCCGCTCGACGTCGTGCTCGTCAACGCGCGCACCGCCGACGCGCCGGAGAAGGCGCAGGCGATCGCGCAGGCCAACCTCGCGGGCGGGGGCGAAGCGGCGACGGGCCGCGCGACGTCGCCGTTGCCGCCCTCCGAACGGCTGCGCAGCGGCGACGCGAGCGTCGACGCGTCGAAGAAGATCGAGCAGCTGCAGGAGACGCAGGAGCAGCTGCTCGCGCAGGTCCGGCGCGAGCTCGCGCTCCTGCCCGCGCCCGACCCGCGCCAGGACCAGGGCACGCCGGAAGCCCGGGCGCAGGAGGAGCACCGCGAGCAGTTGCTCCAGCTGCTCGCCGAGATCGAGAAGCGGATCAACGAAGAGAACGCCCGGCCGAAACGGCGCTACATCAGTCCGGCGACGCGCGAGGAGGTCTACGCCATCTACTACGACCGCCTGCGCCGGCGCATCGAGCAGCGCGGCACGCGCTACTTCCCCGAGGACGGCGGCAGGAAGCTCTACGGCGAGCTGACGATGAACGTGACGATCGACGCCGAGGGCCGCGTCGTCGACACCGAGATCGTCCGGCCATCGCGTTCGCCGATCCTCGACCGCCGCGCGGTCGCGATCGTGCGCGGGGCCGCGCCCTTCGGCGCCTTCAATGCCGCGATGCGGCGGACCGCCGACCAGCTCGTCGTGACCTCGCGCTTTCGCTTCACGCGCGAGGACGGGCTCGAGACCAGCCTCACCGCGACGCCGCCCCGCTAGGACCGCCGAGACGCGCCATGGACCACTACGTCGTCGCCGGCCATCCGGTCGCGCACAGCCAGTCGCCGTTCATCCATGCCGAGTTCGCCCGCCGGACCGGCGAGGCGATGACCTACGGCCGCGTCGACTGGTCGCCGGACGGCTTCGCGGACGGCATCCGGGCGCTGATCGCGAGCGGCGCCCGGGGCTGCAACGTCACTGTGCCGTTCAAGTTCGAGGCCGCCCGGGCAGCGCGCCGGCTGACGCCGCGCGCCGCACTGGCGGACGCCGTCAACGTGCTCGTCTTCGACGCCGACGGGCCGCTCGGCGACAACACCGACGGCATCGGCCTCGTGACCGACATCGAGCGCAACGCCGGGGTCGCGCTGCAGGGCCGGCGCGTGCTCGTGATCGGCGCGGGCGGCGCCGCGGCGGGCGTGCTCGGGCCGTTGCTCGCGGCGCGGCCGGCAGAGGTCGTCGTCGCGAACCGGACGGCCGCTCGTGCCGCGGCGCTGGCCGAGCGGCATCGGGACGTCGCCCCTGTCGGCACGGCGCTGCGCACCGGCGCGCTCGACGCCTGCGGCAGCGCCTTCGACATCGTCGTCAACGCGAGCGCGAGCAGCCTGCAGGGCGCGGCGGTGCCCGTCGACGCGGCGGTGCTGCGCCCGGGCGGCCTCGCGCTCGACATGATGTACGGCGCGGCCGCCGAGCCGTTCCTTCGCTGGGCCGAGGCCCACGGCGCCGTCCCGCGCGACGGACTGGGCATGCTGGTCGAGCAGGCCGCGGCGGCGTTCGAGCGGTGGCGCGGACGGCGGCCCGAGACCGCGCCGGTGCTCGCCCTGCTGCGCGAGCGGCTCGCCGGAGCGGCGGGGCGGTGAGACGCGCGGACAACCCACCGGGCGCGCGGCACGCCGTTCGCACGAAGGCCGCTGCGTGAGCCGCGCGTTGCGCGAGGCCCGCCGCATCGCGCTGCTGCTGCTGGTGTCGACGCTGTCGTTGCAGGTCTTCTTCGCGGCGCGCGTCGCGCTCATGACGGTCGTCGATCCGCGGTCGACGACGTTCCAGCGCTCCGAAGCGTGGCGCCTGGCGAGCTCCGGCCAGGGCCTCGCATGGCGCCAGCGCTGGGTGCCCGGCGAGCGCATCGCGACGGCGCTGAAACAGGCCGTGATCACGTCGGAGGATGCCGGCTTCGTCGCCCACGACGGCGTCGAATGGGACGCGATCGAGAAGGCGTGGGGCCGCAACCAGCGGGCCGAGCAGCGGCTCGGGCGGCTCGGCGCTTCGCGGCCCTCGGGCCGCGCCGTGCCGCCGGGCCGCGCAGCGCCCGAAGCGAAGATCATCGGCGGCTCGACGATCAGCCAGCAGCTCGCGAAGAACCTCTTCCTCAGCGGCGAACGCACGCTGGCGCGCAAAAGCCAGGAGCTCGCGATCACGTGGATGCTCGAGACGATGCTGTCGAAGCGTCGCATCCTCGAGATCTATCTCAACAGCGTCGAGTGGGGCGAGGGCGTCTTCGGCGCGGAAGCCGCGGCCGAACGCTACTTCCGCGTCGACGCCGCGGCACTGCGCCCACAGCAGGCCGCGCAGCTCGCCGTCATGCTGCCGGCGCCCAAGCGCTTCGAGAAACGGCCTGGCTCGGCGTACGTCACCGGCCGGACGGCGACCATCGTCGCGCGGATGGGTTCGGTCGCGCTGCCGTGACGACGGCACTTCTAGAATGAGTCGATGAGCTCTGCATCGACCGAAGAAATCGCCGCCGTGGCCGCCCGGCTGGTCGTCGAGGAGGGCATGGAGTTCGGGCCTGCGAAGCGCCGCGCCGCGCGCCAGCTCGGCCGCAACGCCAGCCGACACGCCGAGCTGCCGGGCAACGACCTCGTCGAGGCGCAGGTGCGCGAGTACATCGCCGTCTTCTGCGCCGACACGCAACCCGACGAACTCGCCGAGCTGCGGCGCATCGCCGAGGTGTGGATGGAGCGCCTCGCCGACTTCCGCCCGCATCTGACCGGCGCCGTGTGGCGCGGCACGGCGACACGGCTCAACAACGTCCACCTCGAGCTCTTCTGCGACGACTCGAAGGCCGCCGAACTCGCCTTGATCGACCGCCGCGTCGATTACGAGGTCGGCAGCCGGCCCGGTCCGCGCGGCGAACCGATCGACGTGCTGAGCGTGGCCGAGCCGAGCGCCGAATTCAGCGAGCGCGTCACCGTCCATCTGAGCGTGCTCGACCACGACGACCTGCGCGGTGCGTTGAAGCCCGACACCACCGGCCGGCCGCAGCGCGGCGACCTGGCGGCGCTGCGCCGGCTGACCGAGAGCGTCGACGCATCGTGAAGCGCCGCACCGTCTGGACCGGCGGCCTGGCGGCGCTGGCGGTCGGCATCGGCGCGGGCGCATGGCGCTCGCGCGCGACCGACGATGTCGCCGCCATGTTGTGGCCGCTCCGGTTCGAACGTCCGGACGGCGCGGAGATCCGGCTCGCGACCTTGCGCGGCAGGCCGCTGCTCGTCAACTTCTGGGCGACGTGGTGCCCGCCGTGCGTCGGCGAGCTGCCGCTGCTCGACGCCTTCGCGCGCCGTCACGTGCACTGGCAGGTGCTCGGTCTGGCGGTCGATCAGGTCGTGCCGGTGCGCGAGTTCCTCGCCCGACATCCGGTCGCATTTCCGGTCGGCATGGCGGGGCTCGACGGCGTCGCGTTGTCGCGCAGGTTCGGCAATGCCGGCGGCGGCCTGCCGTTCAGCATCGTCGTCGACAGCGACGGCGCCGTGGCGTCGCGAAAGCTCGGAACGATCGCGGCAGGCGATCTCGAACGCTGGAATGCGTCGGTGGTCTGATGCGAGCGAACAGGCGCCGAAGTCGCGATTCAATTTTGTCAACTCCCTTCAACGGTGGACAAGCGGCGTAAAGTCCGCGCCTTCGTCCAGTGCCGCCAGCGTGCTCATGCTTCCCTGCGCCGCGCAACGACCGCCCGATCTCGACCCATCCGTTTCCGAAGGCACGTCCCGCATGAACCAGCCCCAACGCTTCCCCGGCTCGTGTCTCGTCCGGACGGCGCGGCATTGACATGGACCTGCGCAAGCTCAAGACCCTGATCGACCTGGTATCGGACTCGAACATTTCGGAGCTCGAGATCACCGAGGCCGACGGCAAGGTCCGCATCGTCAAGGCCGACCCGAACCGCGCTCCCCATGCGCTCTACCAGACGCCGATGATGATGGCGCCGGTCGCGTCGGCCGCACCGAGCGCCGGTGCGCCGGCGCCCGCCCCCGCCGAGCCTGCGCCGGCGCCGGTCGACATCGGCCGGGTGGTCAAGTCGCCGATGGTCGGCACCTTCTACCGCTCCGCCAATCCTGGCGCCAAGGCCTTCGCCGAGGTCGGCGACGCGATCAAGGAGGGCGACCCGATCTGCATCATCGAGGCGATGAAGATCATGAACGAGATCGAGGCCGACACCGCCGGTACGGTCCGGCAGATCCTCTGCGAGAACGGCCAGGCGGTCGAGTTCGGTCAACCCTTGTTCGTCATCGAATAAGGGCCTGCATGTTCAAGACGAGATCGGTCGCCAAGCGGCGCGAACGCCGCGCAGCGGCTTCGGCGAAGCCACATCGCCCGGCGGGCGCAGCCCGCGTGGGCGACTGAGCCGAGGCACCATGTTCAAGAAAATCCTGATTGCGAATCGAGGCGAAAGCCGCGCAGCGACTTCGGCGAAGCCAGATCGCCCGGCGGGCGCAGCCCGCGTGGGCGACTGAGCCGAGGCACCATGTTCAAGAAAATCCTGATTGCGAATCGAGGCGAAAGCCGCGCAGCGGTTTCGGCGAAGCCACATCGCCCGGCGGGCGCAGCCCGCGTGGGCGATTGAGCCGAGGCACCATGTTCAAGAAAATCCTGATTGCGAATCGAGGCGAGATCGCCCTGCGGATCCAGCGGGCGTGCCGTGAACTCGGCATCAAGTC
Organism: uncultured Rhizobacter sp.; assembly: GCA_964249855.1. Lineage (GTDB taxonomy): Bacteria > Pseudomonadota > Gammaproteobacteria > Burkholderiales > Burkholderiaceae_C > LMDS01. Next base: position 101,125 of record CAXUDL010000004.1, read on the forward strand.
GGTGATCGTCTACTCCGAGGCCGACCGCGACGCGAAGTACGTGAAGCTCGCCGACGAGGCCGTCTGCATCGGCCCGGCGTCGTCGGCGCAGAGCTATCTCAACATGCCGGCGATCATCTCGACCGCCGAAGTGACCGACGCCGAAGCGATCCATCCGGGCTACGGCTTCCTGTCCGAGAACGCCGACTTCGCCGAGCGTGTCGAGCGCAGCGGCTTCACCTTCATCGGGCCGACGCCGGCGTCGATCCGGATCATGGGCGACAAGGTTTCGGCCAAGCAGGCGATGATCAAGTCGGGCGTGCCGTGCGTGCCGGGATCCGAGGGCGCGCTGACCGAGGACCCGAAGGAGATCATCCGGGCCGCGCGCGCCGTCGGCTACCCGGTCATCATCAAGGCGTCGGGCGGCGGCGGCGGCCGCGGCATGCGGGTGGTGCACACCGAAGCCGCGCTGATCCACGCCGTGCAGACGACGCGGGCCGAGGCCGGCGCGGCGTTCGGCAATCCGGCCGTCTACATGGAGAAGTTCCTCGAGAACCCGCGCCACATCGAGATCCAGGTGCTCGCCGACGAGCACAAGAACGCGGTCTGGCTCGGCGAGCGCGACTGCTCGATGCAGCGCCGCCACCAGAAGATCATCGAGGAAGCGCCGGCGCCCGGCATCGCGCGGCGCGTGATCGAGCGCATCGGCGAGCGCTGTTCGGCGGCATGCAAGAAGATCGGCTACCGCGGCGCCGGCACCTTCGAGTTCCTGTACGAGAACGGCGAGTTCTTCTTCATCGAAATGAACACGCGGGTGCAGGTCGAGCATCCGGTGACCGAGCTCGTCACCGGCATCGACATCGTGCAGATGCAGATCCGCATCGCCGCGAACGAGCGCCTGCCGTTCACGCAGCGCCAGGTCGTGCTGCGCGGCCATGCGCTCGAGTGCCGGATCAATGCCGAGGACCCGTACAACTTCATGCCGTCGCCCGGCCGCATCACGATGTGGCACGCACCGGGCGGCCCGGGCGTGCGGGTCGACTCGCACGTCTACACCAACTACCTCGTGCCGCCGAACTACGACTCGATGATCGGCAAGATCATCGTCCACGGCGACACCCGGGAGCAGGCCATGGCGCGGATGCGCATCGCACTCTCGGAGACCGTGATCGAGGGCATCTCGACGAACGTGCCGCTGCACCGAGAACTGATGGTCGACGCGAAGTTCATCGAGGGCGGGACGAGCATCCACTACCTCGAAGGCTGGCTCGCCCAGCGCAAGCGCTGATGCGCCCTCGCTGCGCCGGCATGCGGTCCTGAAATGTTCGCGCTCTGCCTGGTCGCGCGCGAGTCCGACGTCGACGCGGTCTCGGACGCCTTGATGGACGAGCTCGGCGCCCGCTCGGTGTCGGTCGAGGATGCCGATGCCGGCACCGAGCACGAACACGCGCTCTTCGGCGAACCCGGCATGCCCGCACCTGCCGGCGGCTGGCAGCGCTCGGTCGTCACGGCGCTGTTCGACACCGAAGCCGAAGCCACCGAGGCAGCGACGCTGCTGCTCGCGCACGACTGGCCCGGCGGGCTGCGCCTCCGCTCCGTGGCCGCCGTCGAGGACCGCGACTGGGTGCGGCTGACGCAGTCGCAGTTCGCACCGGTCGCGGTCACCGACGACTTCTGGATCGTCCCGAGCTGGCACGAGCCTCCGGCCGCTGCCACGCGCGTCATCCGGCTCGACCCCGGTCTCGCATTCGGCACCGGCACGCATCCGACGACGCGGATGTGCCTGCGCTGGCTGGCGACGCAGGCGGCAACGACGACCGCACGCTGGGACCGCGCGCTCGACTACGGCTGCGGCTCCGGCATCCTCGCGATCGGCGCGGCGCTCTTCGGGGCGCGCGGCATCGACGCGGTCGACATCGACCCGGCGGCGGTGGCGTCGACCGCGACGAATGCCCAGGCCAACGGCGTCGCGCTGCACGCCGGCACGCCCGAGACCGCACGCGGCGTCTATCCGCTCGTCGTCGCGAACATCCTCGCGACGCCGCTCAAGCTGCTCGCTCCGCTGCTCTGCGGCCATGTCGCGGCGGGCGGCGACCTGGTGCTCGCAGGCATCCTCGAGCGGCAGACCGACGAACTCGAGGCGGCGTACGCGCCGTGGATCGCACTCCACGTCGCCGACCTCGACGACGGCTGGGTGCTGATGTGCGGTACCCGGCCGGCCGCATGACGGGCATGGCATGATCCCGCCGCCGTGCCGGACGGCGAGTCCGACGACGAAGCATTTCCGCCGATGAGTCTTGCCACCCGCTGCACCGCCTGCGGCACCGTGTTCCGCGTCGTCCAGGATCAATTGAAGGTCTCGGACGGCTGGGTGCGCTGCGGCCGCTGCGACGCGGTCTTCAATGCCGGCGAAGGCCTGTTCGATCTCGAACGCGAGGCGCCGCCGCCCTGGTCGCCGACCCAGCCGCCGGGCGAGCCGCCGGCCGGCGCCGACGACGACGCCTACGCCGGTCGCGGCGCGCCCGAACGGTTCGCGCCGGCGCCGGGAGACGTCGATGCCGCTGCGACGCCTGCCGTCCCGCACGACTTCGTCTCTGCCGCGCTCGCTCGCCATGCCGACGAACTCGCGGGCCGCTCGGCGCCGCTCGGGTCGCCGCACGAACCGGCCGTCGACGACCGCTCCGCATGGGCACCGGAACACGCGGCGATCGGCCTCGGCGAGCCGGCACGGACGTTCCGCCCGAGCAGCGCCGGTGGCCGCACGACCGCATGGCTCGCCACCGCGGCCGCGCTCCTCGCCGTGCTGCTCGGCGCGCAGATCGTCGCGCAATCCAGCGAAGTGGCCGCAGCGCGCTGGCCGGGACTGCAGCCGGTGCTCGCGCGCTGGTGCGCCGTCGCCGGCTGCTCGGTCGCCGCGCCGCGCCGCATCGAGGAAATCGTCGTCGAAAGCTCGGCGCTCGCGCCTGTCATCGGTACCGACGCATTGAAGCTCGGCCTCTCGCTGCGCAACCGCGCGAACCACGCGGTCGCGCTGCCGTCGGTCGACCTGAGCCTGACCGACAGCGGCGGCCGGCTGATCGCGCGCCGCACGCTCGCGCCGGCCGACTTCCGCGCCACCGCGGTCGCGCTGCCGCCGGGCACCGAAGTGCCCTTCCAGGCGCTGATCGCGGCGGGCACGGCCGCGGTGACCGGCTACACCGTCGAAATCTTCTACCCCTGACGCGCGGCCGATCTCCGGCCGCGCGACGTCCACTTCACTCCGGAGGCCCCATGGCGGCACTCATCTGCGGTTCGCTCGCGTTCGACACGATCACCAACTTCCCGGGCCGCTTCGCGCAGCAGATCCTGCCCGAGCAGCTCCACATCCTGAACGTGTCGTTCCTCGTGCCGACGCTGCGGCGCGAGTTCGGCGGCTGCGCCGGCAACATCGCGTATTCGCTCTGCCAGTTCGGCGGCGAGGCGCTGGTCATGGGCACGCTCGGCGCCGACGGCGAGGACTACCTGCCGCGGCTCGCAGGCTGGGGCGCGAGCACCGAGTACGTGCGCGTCGAGCGCGACAGCTTCACCGCGCAGGCGATCATCATCACCGACACCGACAACAACCAGATCAACGCCTTCCACCCAGGCGCGATGCAGCTGGCGCACCACGGCAAGGTACCGGTGCGCGACGATCTGCGCGTCGCGATCATCGCGCCCGACGGCCGGCAGGCGATGGTCGAGCATGCCGAGCAGCTCGCCGCCGCGGGCGTCCCCTTCATCTTCGATCCGGGTCAGCAGCTGCCGCAGTTCGACGGGATCGAACTCAAGCGCTTCGTCGACCAGGCGACGTGGATCGCGGTCAACGACTACGAAGGCCGCATGCTCTGCGACCGAATCGGGACGAGCCTCGAGTCGTTGTCGCGATCGCATCTGAAGGCCGTCATCGTGACATTGGGCGCCGATGGCTGCGAGCTGTGGCAGGACGGTCGGCGCACGCACGTGCCGGGCGTCCCGGTCGACGAGGTGGTCGACCCGACCGGTTGCGGCGACGCGTTCCGTGCCGCGCTGCTTTACGGCATCGATCGCGGCTGGACGATCGAGCGCGGCGTCGAACTCGGCAACCGCGCCGGCGCCGCGAAGATCGGCCACCGCGGCGGACAGAACCACGTGCTCGAGCGGATCGTCGAGGCGGGGTGATCGCGCGGCCGCGCGCGTGGCGGGCCGCGCGTGGTCGCGTGGTCGCGTGGTCGCGTGGTCGCGTGGTCGCGTGGTCGCGTGGTCGCAGGTCGAGGATTGGTGGGTGGCGCGTGGCGCCGCAGTGACCGGTCGACGCTCGTCGATCGGCCGAGCCGTTGTGGCGGTGGCGAGCCGATGACCGACATCGCTTCGCCGGCCTGCGCCCGCGGTCCGTGCCGGCCCGATCATGCAGCGAGGCGGCGGCCGCATCGCCGCGTGGCGCGGCGCGTTGCACCTCTCGCGACCCTTGCCGGTCTCAGGGCGTCGGCTCGGCGACCGGTCGACGCCGGTTCGTCGACGCTTCTCCGGGACGAGGGCCGATAAGACTCGATCGTCGATGGCGGTCGACGGTTCGATCGCCATGGCCTGCGCTCGCCTGGACAAGCGAGCGCGTGGCGGCGGCCTCCAGGTCCAGTCCCTGGGCAGCGGCGATCCAGGGCGCTCGGGCTTGTTCGAACCCGAGGCGAACGACCGTGCGAGGCCCGATCGATCGTCACGCCGAACGCCGAACGCCGAACGCCGAACGCCGAACGCCGAACGCCGAACGCCGATAGTGATCGGCGCCGTCGCGCCGAGCAGGGCGCCGGCCGGCCCCCACGACCCTGCAATGTTCGTCCCGCAAAAAACGAAGCCCGGACGGAACCGGGCTTCGACGCTGTCACGACCGTTCGGTCACGGCTTGTTGCCGGTCGGAAACGGCCACGCAGCCTGCGGGCTCAACGAGGTCTTCGCGCTGGGCGCGGCGGCGGCCGGGGCGGCGGGCGCCTTCTTCGCGGCCGCCTTCTTGGCCGCCGGAGCCTTCTTCGCCGGCGCGGTCTTGGCCGCAGCCTTCTTCGCCGGCGCGGTCTTGGCCGCGGCCTTCTTCGCCGGCGCCGCCTTCTTCGCGGCTGCCTTCTTCGCGGGTGCAGCCTTCTTCGCGGCCGTCGTCTTCTTCGCCGGAGCGGCCTTCTTCGCGGCCGCAGCCTTCTTGGCCGGCGCCTTCTTGGCAGGGGCCGCCTTCTTCGCGGGTGCGGCCTTCTTCGCGGCCGTCGTCTTCTTCGCCGGCGCCTTCTTCGCCGGAGCCGCCTTCTTGGACGGCGCCTTCTTTGCAGTTGCCATTTCGTTCTCCTTGATCAAGTGAAAAAGAACCGCGGCGAGCCGGACATCGATCCGGGCCGCCAGCGGCTATTCATCGCCCGGAGTCTGCCCAGGAGGGGCGCTTCGATACGATGAATCCGGGTGCGGGACGCGTGTGCGTCGTTGTTCGAGTCGCAGTCCGAAACGAGTGCCGAAGCAGCCGTTCCGGATCGCGCACATCGGGCCCGCCAATCTTGATCCTTGCCGTGGCCCGGCGACCGGGCCGTGCGAGCGCATCGCGCCGCGGGTTCAATCCCACGACAGCGCGCCGCCGCTCTGATACTCGATGACTCGGGTTTCGAAGAAGTTGCGCTCCTTCTTGAGGTCGATCATTTCGCTCATCCACGGGAACGGGTTGTCCTCGTTCGGGAAGAGCGGCTCGAGGCCGATCTGCGTCGCACGCCGGTTGGCGATATAGCGCAGATAACCCTTGAACATCGATGCGTTCATGCCGAGCACGCCGCGCGGCATGGTGTCTTCGGCATAGCGGTACTCGAGTTCGACCGCGCGCAGGAACAGCGCCTTGATCTCGGCCTTGAAGTCGGCGCTCCAGAGCTGGGGATTCTCGAGCTTGATCTGGTTGATGAGGTCGATGCCGAAATTGCAGTGCATCGACTCGTCGCGCAGGATGTACTGGTACTGCTCGGCAGCGCCGGTCATCTTGTTCTGCCGGCCGAGCGCCAAGATCTGCGTGAAGCCGACGTAGAAGAAGAGGCCCTCCATCAGACACGCGAAGACGATCAGCGACTTGAGCAGCTTCTGGTCCGACTCTGGCGTGCCTGTCGCGAAGGCCGGATCCATGATCCCTTCGATGAACGGGATCAGGAACTGGTCCTTGTCGCGGATCGACGGGACCTCGTTGTAGGCGTTGAAGATCTCGCTCTCGTCGAGGCCGAGCGACTCGACGATGTACTGGTAGGCGTGGGTGTGGATCGCCTCCTCGAAGGCCTGCCGCAGCAGGAACTGCCGGCACTCGGGTGCGGTGATGTGCCGGTAGGTGCCGAGCACGATGTTGTTGGCGGCGAGCGAATCGGCGGTGACGAAGAAGCCGAGGTTCCTCTTGACGATGCGGCGCTCGTCGGCGGTCAGGCCGTTCGGGTCCTTCCAGGTCGCGATGTCGCGCGACATGTTGACCTCCTGCGGCATCCAGTGATTGGCGCAGCTCGCGAGGTACTTCTCCCAGGCCCACTTGTACTTGAAGGGAACGAGCTGGTTGACGTCGGTGCGGCCGTTGATGATGCGCTTGTCGTCGGCCTTGACGCGCTGGCCCGCAGCGCCGTCCGGTGCCTTCGCGATCGCGTCGGGCGAGCCCTTGGCGACTGCCAAAGCACGCGCCGCGGCGGGCGAAGCCGCCATGTCGATCGACGGGAAAGTGGCTGCTGACGGCAAGGTCGCCGGAGCCATCGCAGGACCTGCAGCGTGAGGTGACGAGGACTTGACTTCTTCTTCCCAGACCAGCATGGCAATGTTCCTGTGCTTCTTGATTATGAGAGTGTTGCGCGAGAACCCCAAGCACTTATTGACTTCTGCGCAAATGGCTTGTTGCTGCACTGCATCGAGTTCGACGCAATGCTGTCCACGGACTCGATCGACTCACTGACAGGCCTCGCAACCCGGGTCGTCGATCGCGCAGAACTTGATGTCGGACTCGGCTTCGAGCGCTCCGTTGATCCCTCTCGACGACCTCGCCGAGCCGACCGCCGGGGCCGCTTGCAGAGCACTGCTGCCGCCGCTCGCGACCGCATTCATCTGCCCTGCCTTGACCGTCGACTTCTCGGCATGCGTGGCGCCGACGGTGCGCAGGTAGTACGTCGTCTTCAGGCCGCGCAGCCAGGCGAGCTTGTAGGTCTCGTCGAGCTTCTTGCCCGAGGCGCCGGCCATGTAGATGTTGAGCGACTGCGCCTGGTCGATCCACTTCTGGCGCCGCGCCGCGGCTTCGACGAGCCACTCGGTCTCGATCTCGAACGCGGTGGCGTAGAGCGCCTTCAGGTCCTCGGGCACGCGGTCGATGCGGCGGAGCGACCCGTCGAAGTGCTTCAGGTCCATGACCATCACGTCGTCCCAGAGCCCGAGCCTCTTCAGGTCACGGACCAGGTACTCGTTGACGATCGTGAATTCGCCGGACAGGTTCGACTTCACCGACAGATTGCCGAACGACGGCTCGATCGACGCGCTGACACCGACGATGTTGGAGATGGTCGCGGTCGGCGCGATGGCGACGCAGTTGGAATTGCGCATGCCGTGAGTCGCGATGCGGCCGCGCAGGGCCTGCCAGTCGAGCGTGCTCGTGCGGTCGACCTCGACGTAGGCCGGGCCGCGCGTCTCGGCGAGCAGGTCGAGCGAGTCGATCGGCAGGATGCCGCGGTCCCAGAGCGAGCCGCGGTAGCTCGAGTAACGGCCGCGCTCGGCGGCGAGCTCGGTCGACGCCCAGTACGCGTGGTAGCAGACGGCTTCCATCGAGCGGTCGGCGAAGTCGACGGCGGCCTGCGAGGCGTAGGGCACGCCGAGTTCGTAGAGCGCGTCCTGGAAACCCATGATGCCGAGGCCGACCGGCCGGTGGCGCAGGTTCGAGTCGCGGGCCTTCTTGACGGCGTAGTAGTTGATGTCGATGACGTTGTCGAGCATGCGCATCGCGGTCGCGACGGTGCGCGCGAGCTTGGCCTGATCGATGCCGCGCACGCCGTCGGACCCGGCCCCGATGTGCTGCAGGAGATTGACCGAGCCGAGATTGCAGACGGCGATCTCGGTCTCGCTCGTGTTGAGCGTGATCTCGGTGCAGAGGTTGCTCGAGTGGACGACGCCCACATGCTGCTGCGGCGAGCGGATGTTGCAGGCGTCCTTGAAGGTGATCCACGGATGGCCGGTCTCGAACAGCATCGAGAGCATCTTCCGCCAGAGGTCCTTGGCGGCCGTCTTCTTGAAGAGCTTGATCTCGCCGCGCGCGACCTTGTCTTCGTAGCCGACGTAGGCGACCTCGAAGTCGCGGCCGAACTTGTCGTGCAGGTCGGGGCATGTGCTCGGCGAGAAGAGCGTCCAGTCGCCGCCCTCCATCACGCGCTTCATGAAGAGGTCGGGCACCCAGTTGGCGGTGTTCATGTCGTGCGTGCGGCGGCGGTCGTCGCCGGTGTTCTTCCGCAGCTCGAGGAACTCCTCGATGTCGAGGTGCCAGGTCTCGAGGTAGGCACAGACCGCGCCCTTCCTCTTGCCGCCCTGGTTCACGGCGACCGCCGTGTCGTTGACCACTTTCAAGAAAGGCACGACGCCCTGGCTCTTGCCGTTCGTGCCCTTGATGTGGCTGCCGAGCGCGCGCACGTTGGTCCAGTCGTTGCCGAGGCCGCCGGCGAACTTCGAGAGCAGCGCGTTCTCCTTCAGCGCCTCGTAGATGCCGTCGAGGTCGTCGGCGACGGTCGTCAGGTAGCACGACGAGAGCTGCGAGCGCCGCGTGCCGGCGTTGAAGAGCGTCGGCGTCGAGCTCATGAAGTCGAAGCTCGACAGCACTTCGTAGAACTCGATCGCGCGGGCCTCGCGGTCGATCTCGTTCAACGCCAGACCCATCGCGACGCGCATGTAGAACGCCTGCGGCAGTTCGATGCGGGCTTCGTCGATGTGCAGGAAGTAGCGGTCGTAGAGCGTCTGCAGGCCGAGGTAGTCGAACTGCAGGTCGCGGTCGGCCTTGAGCGCGGCACCGAGCCGCGCGAGGTCGAACTGCAGCAGGCGCTCGTCGAGCAGCTCGGCCTGCACGCCCTTCTTGAGGAAGCCGGGGAAGTAGTCGGCATAGCGCGTCGCCATGTCGGCCTGCAGCACCTCCTCGCCGAGGATCTCGCGGCGGATCGTGTGCAACAGCAGCCGCGCAGTGGCGCGGCTGTAGCCCGGGTCCTTCTCGATCAGCGTGCGCGCGGCGAGCACCTGCGCCTTGTGGACCTCGTCGATCGGCACGCCGTCGTAGAGGTTGCGCCGCGTCTCGGCGAGGATGGGCTCGGGCCTCACGTCGCCGCCCAGGCCGACGCAGGCCGACTCGATCACCGCCTTGAGCCGGTCGAGGTCGAGCGGCACGCGCACGCCGCGGTCGAGCACGGTCAGCGCCGGCTCCACGCTGGCCGCCGCCGCGCCCTGCTTCGAGCGCTCCTGCGTGCGGCGTTCGCGATAGAGCACGTACGCGCGTGCGACCTCGTGATGGCCGCCGCGCATCAGGCCGAGCTCGACCTGGTCTTGAACGTCCTCGATATGGAACGTGCCGCCGCCCGGACGCGAGCGCAGCAGCGCCCGCACGACCGACTCGGTCAGGCCGTCGACGGTCTCGCGCACGCTCGCCGACGCCGCGCCCTGCGTCCCGTGGACGGCCAGGAATGCCTTCATCAGCGCGACCGCGATCTTGTTGGGTTCGAAGGCGACGACCGCGCCGTTGCGCCGGATGATGTGGTACGCCTGATAGATCGACGGCGCGGCGGTCGATGCGGTCGAGGATGCGGCACGGGCCGGTGGCGTCGCCGGGGCGATCGGGGTCGAGATCTGCATGGAAGGGGCCTCTCTGGCTGGTCGGGAGGAAGCGATCGCCGCCGGTCGGGCGACCTGGACGCGGCGATCGAACGAGGAAGGGTTCAAGGAGCGGATGCGTGCGATCGGCGACCCGGGGCGGCGCTGCGGCGGCACGACGATGCTCGCGCTCGGCACATCGATGCAGCCACTAGATGTAGCGTAGTCCGCTGCGCGCACCACTAGCAGTAGTGTACCGCCGATGCAGCGGTCGCGAGCACCCGTCGTCCAGGACGCGCCACCGCAGCAGCGGCCGGATCGACCGCGGAGCGAGGTGAGACGCGGGCCTCGCGGCGCGCGACGAGCAACGGCGCGGCCTGCCGGAGACTTTGCCCGTCGGGGCCGCAACCCGCCTCGCTTCGCTCACTCCGCGTCGCCGGTAGCGGACTCGGGAAAGTCCCAAGCCGGAGCGCCGAGCGCGGACCGCAACGCGGCCCAATCGAAGCCCGGTCCGGGGTCGTGCTTGCGGCCGGGCGCCACATGCTCGTGGCCGACGACGGCCGCGAGCGGCCGGCGTGCGTCGATGGCCTTGAGCAAAGCCGCCAGCACCGCCATCTGCGCCGGTTCGAAGCGGTCGCCCTCCAGGCCTTCGAGCTCGATGCCGACCGAGCAATCGTTGCAGCCCCCGCGACCTCGCCACGACGACCGACCCGCATGCCATGCGCGCTCGTCGCAGGACACGAACTGGACCAGAGCGCCGTCGCGACGGATCAGGAAGTGCGCCGACACCGTCAGCCCGCGAAGCGTCTCGAAGTAGGGATGCGCGGTCCAGTCGAGCTGGTTGGTGAAGAGCCGCTCGATGGCGTCGCCGCCGTAGTGCCCTGGCGGCAGGCTGATCGAATGGATGACCGCGAGGTCGACCGCGACCCCCGCGGGGCGCGGGCCGACGTTCGGCGACTCGCAGCGTCGCGCCACCGCCAACCAGCCGCCGGACCAGTCGCTGCGCTCGATGTCGCGCGGCTTCATCCGCGGCGGCGATCGCGTGCGGGACGGCGCGCGAGCCGCACGAGCGCCCTCACTCGCGCTCGCCCGGGCCCGCGTCGCCCGCGACGTTGATGCCGAGGCGGGCCATGCGATAGCGCATCTGCCGCAGCGACAGGCCGAGGCTCGCGCCGGCCGCGGTGCGGTTGAAGCGGTGGCGCTCGAGCGCGCGCTCGAGGATGTCGCGCTCGACGCCGTCGAGATGCCGCGCGAGGTCGGGCGGCAGCGGCTCCTGTACCAGCGCGCCGAGCGACGGCGCGGACGGCACGTCGGCCGCGACGTCGGCGGCACGGCTCTCGACAGGCTCGACGTCGGCGAACGCCGTCTCGGGCAGGCCGAGATCGAGCACGTCGATCCGCTCGCCACCCGACAGCGCGATCGCGCGGTGCAGCAGGTTCTCGAGCTCGCGCACGTTGCCGGGAAACGGATAGCGCGCCAGGTGCGCGAGCGCGGCGTCGGTCAGCCGCGGCGGGGTGTCGTCGCCGGCATCGCGGGCGATGCGCTCGAGCACCTGGCGGGCGATGGCGCCGAGGTCGTCGAGCCGCTCGCGCAGCGGCGGCACGCGGATCTGGATCACGTTGAGGCGGTAGTAGAGATCCTGGCGGAATTGCCCCGCCTGGACCTCGGCGCCGAGATCCTTGTGGGTCGCGCTCAGCAGCCGCACGTTGACCGGCAGTTCGTTGACCGCGCCCACCGGCCGCACCGAGCGCTCCTGGACCGCGCGCAGCAGCTTCGACTGCATCGACAGCGGCAGGTCGCCGATCTCGTCGAGGAAGAGCGTGCCGTTGTTGGCCGCCTGGAAGAAGCCTTCGCGGTCCTCGGCCGCGCCGGTGAACGCGCCGCGCCGGTAGCCGAAGAACTCCGCCTCGATCAGCGCCTCGGGAATGGCGCCGCAGTTCACCGCGATGAAGGGCTGGGCGCCGCGTGCGCTCACCTGGTGGATCGCGCGGGCGACGAGTTCCTTGCCGGTTCCGGACTCGCCGGTGACGAGCACCGGCGCCATGCTCCGCGCGACCTTCTCGATCAGCGAGCGCACGTGCTGCATCGGTGCCGAGCGGCCGGCGATGCGGTCGAGCGCCGCGCCGCCGCGTGGCGTCTGCGCGGCCGGCGGGCGCGCTGGCCGCGGCGCCGCGGCGGCAGCGGGCGCGGAGTCGGCGCGCAGACTCGCCGGATCGAATGCCGGGGCCGGCGCGGCCGCATCGCCGCCGATCGCGTTCGCGACGACGGTGCGGAACTGCTTCAGGTCGACCGGCTTGGTCAGGTAGTCGTAGGCGCCGGCCTTCAGCGCCTGGACCGCGTTGTCGCTCGAGCCATAGGCGGTGATGACGATCGCCCTGTCGCGACGGCCCTGGTCCTCGAGCCAGCGCAGGATCTCGAGGCCGGTGCCGTCGGGCAGGCGCATGTCGGTGATGACGACGCCGAAGCGACCCTCGTGCAGCAGGCCGAGCGCGTCCTGCACCGTGCCCGCGGTCTCGATGTCGTAGCCCTCGCGCAGCAGGGTCAGCTCATAAAGCGTGCGGAGGTCGGGCTCGTCGTCGACGACGAGCACGCGAACCGATCGCGCGCTCACCGGCGCGCCCCGTGCCGCCGCAGCGCCGCGCCGTGCGGAGCGGGCGAGCTCCAGGCCACCGACGCGCTCCCGCCGGCGGGCATCTCGGCCCGTCGGCGGGTGGCGCGGCAAGCGGTCATGAGGTGAGTTGCAGTCGTGCTTCGACCGGTCCGAGGGTTTGGCTGCGCATGTCGACGAAGAACTCGTTGCGCGGTCCTTCAGGGTCGGATCGGAGCCGGTAGCCGATCGTTGCGCCATAGCGCTCGCACAGCTCACGGCAAATATACAGGCCGAGCCCGGTGCCACGGCTGCGGGTCGAGAAGAAGGGCTCGAAGAGATACGGCTCGACGTCGGGCCGGATCGGCGGCCCGTCGCTCGCGATGCTGAGGAAGGCCTGGCCCTCGTGGCGCGAGTCGAGCCGCAGCCGGATCGCGCCGGGCGCATCGCTCGAGTGGCGCGCGGCGTTGTCGAGCAGGTTGACGAGCACGCGGCGAAGATGCTCGGCGTCGAACGAGACACCCATCGGTTCGTCGGGCAGGTGCACGCGCAGCCGGCTCGCCTCGCCGAGCGGCAGCTCGCTGCTGCGCGCCCACTCGCTGCAGACGGCCGCGATCTGCGCGGTTGCATCGATCACGCCGACCGGATGCGCGGTGCCGGGCGCGACCTCCATCACGTCGTCGACGAGGCGTTTCAGACGCTCGACGTTGTCCGTCACCATCCGCATCAGGCGGCGCTGCCCCGGGTCGGTCGCGTCCTCGCTCAGCAGCGCGTTGGCCTGCGCGATCGCGGCGAGCGGATTGCGGATCTCGTGCGCGATGCCGGCCGAGACCCGGCCCATCGCCGCGAGCTTCTCCTGGCGGCTGCGCGCCTGCATGTTGCGGACGTCCTCGAGGAACAGCACGCAGAGGTCCTCGTGCGCCGCCGAAGCGCCTTCGCGCGTGAAGCGGACGCGCACCCGCAGCACCCGCGTCGTGCCGTTGTCGAAGCTGAGCTCGACGTCGCGACCCGCTTCGGGCCAGGCCGCTTCCTTGAACGCGCGTTCGACGCTGCGGACCAGCGCGTCCCACGCCCGCACGCCGCGGAGCTGGAACGGCGCGGGGTCCGGCAGCTCGCGCTGGCTCAGCAGCCGCAGCGCCGCCGGGTTCGCGGTGCGGACGCGGCCCTCGCGGTCGACGACGAGCACGCCGTCCTGCATCTCCACGATCACGAGCCGGTTGAGCTGCGCCTGCTGGCGCGCCAGCTCGAGGCTGCCGCGCGCGCTCTGCTCCTCGCGGGCGAGGCGGTCGGCGAGTTCGCTTGCGAGGATGGTGATCGCGAAGAAGCCGGTGCCTGCGAGTCCGGCCTGCGTCAACGACGCGGCGCTGTCGGTGCCGCCCAGCTCGGCGAGCCAGCCGCTCGCGAGCAGGCCGATCGTGATCGCGGCGGAGGTCGCGAGCGCGGCGATTCGCGGCGTCAGCACGCCCGCCATCAAGACCGGCAGGACCAGCAACGCGACGTAGTTGAAGCTCGACCCCGGCGACGTCAGATGCAGCGCGAGGAAGCAGACCAGATCGATGCCGATCGTCGCGAGCCACTGCGGGCCGCGCAGAAGGTCGAGCGCGCCGGGCGCCGTGACCGGCTCCTCGGCCGGCAGCAGCCACAAGCCCATCGACAGGATCGCGTAGACGATGCTGACGACGGCGACGCCCCATGGCGGCCTGGCGCCGAACACGCCGGCGACGACGAGCGCGATGACGAGCGCGAGCCCGAGCGCCGCGCGCGCCGCGACGAAGGTGCGGTAGATGCGGCCGAAGGTGGGCGGATCGGCATCGGCGGCCGACGCGGCCGGCTGCACACCGTCGGCGTCCGCGAGGACCCGCCGCACCTCCGCACCGGCGCCACGCCGGGGCGCCGCCGCCTTGGTGCCGAACCACGACTCGCCGGCACGTGCGCGCGGCGTTCTTCGGCGTTCGATCAGACGGCGGTCCGCAGGCGGCCCGGGCGCTTGCTCGTCCGACCGCGCCGCGACGCCGGCTCGGGCCGCTGCACCGGCCGGGACGGAGGCGTCGGCATCGGTCATCGCTCGGTGCGCTCGCGCTCGAACGCCGCCCGGTGCGGCTCGCTGCAGAACACGCCGCCGCGACCGGGCAATGCCTCGTCGCTGGGCAGGTGGACGCCGCACTGCGCGCACGCGAGCATCGTCTGCGGCGCCTTCGGCGAGCCGGGCGGCGGGCGACTTCGGCTGCGGAACGAGCGCCGCAGCAGCCACACGAGAACGTAGCAGGCGACCAGGACGAGCAGGACCTTCATGCGGCGCGTCGGTCAGGCCGGCGGACGGTGCAGCATGACCTCGAAGACGAAGCGCGAGCCGACGTACGCGAGCAGCAGCAGGCCGGCACCGGCGTAGACCCAGCGGGTCGCCGCCGGACCGCGCCAGCCGAACGTGCGGCGGCCGATCAGCAGCGCCGCGAAGACGAGCCAGCCGAGCATCGAGAACACCGTCTTGTGGTCCCAGCGCCAGGGGTCGAGGGACCAGGCGCCGAGCGCGATCGCCGCCGACAGCACGAGGAAGCCGACGCCGACGAAGCGGAACGTGAGCCGCTCGAGCCGCATCAGCGGCATGCCCTTCGCGTCCATCGCGACGGCCTGCGGCGCGCGTCGCATGCGGCGCTCGGCGCGGTTGAGCATCGCGGCATGCAGCACCGCCGCACCGAAGAGGCCATAGGACGCGATGCCGAGCACCCAGTGGATCGGCGCCCAGCGGAAGGGCGCCTGCGGCCGCAGGTCGCCGGGGAAGATCCAGGCGAGCGCGACGACGAGCACGCCGAGCGCCGCGAGCGCGCGCCGCGCACCCGGCAGCGGCACGAAACTGGTCTCGACGACGTAGACGCCGACCACCATCCAGATCGTCAGCGACAGCGCCGGCGCGAAGCCGAAGCGCGCCACTTCCGAGGCGCTGCCGATGCCGGCGATGTCGATCACGATCGCGACCGCATGGGCGACCCAGGCGCAGACGAGCGACCGGCGCCGCGCCGTGGCGGCACCCTCGCCGAGGCTGGCCGCGGCCACATAGCCGAGCACCGCGAGCAGCGCCGGCACGCCGAGCACCCAGGGCGCGGACGGGGCTGCGGCGCCCTGGGACCCCAACGATAGAATCATCGCAACAGTGTACTGACGCGGCCGCCGCACAGCGGCTGCCGACCGATGGCCTCGACCCTCACCGACCGTCTGACGCGGCTCGTCAAGACGATGCGCGGCCAGGCCCGCATCACCGAAGACAACGTCCAGGACATGCTGCGCGAGGTGCGCATGGCGCTGCTCGAGGCCGACGTCGCGCTGCCCGTGGTGCGCGACTTCATCGCGCGGGTGAAGGAGAAGGCGCTCGGCGCCGAAGTCGTCGGCTCGCTGTCGCCGGGCCAGGCGCTCGTCGGCATCGTCAACCGCGAGCTCGCGCTGACGATGGGCGAAGGCGTCGCCGACATCAACCTGACCACGCAGCCGCCTGCCGTCATCCTGATGGCCGGCCTGCAGGGCGCCGGCAAGACGACGACGACCGCGAAGCTCGCCAAGCACCTCATCGAACGCCGCAAGAAGAAGGTGCTGACGGTTTCGGCCGACGTCTATCGCCCGGCCGCGATCGAGCAATTGAAGATGGTGACGAAGCAGGCCGGCGCCGAGTGGTTCGCGTCGTCGGCCGCCGACAAGCCGCTCGCGATCGCGATGGCCGCGCTCGACCATGCGCGGCGCCACTACTTCGACGTGCTGCTCGTCGACACCGCCGGCCGGCTCGCGATCGACGAAGCGCTGATGCGCGAGATCACCGAGCTGCACGCGGCCCTGAAGCCGATCGAGACGCTCTTCGTCGTCGACGCGATGCAGGGCCAGGACGCGATCAACACCGCCAAGGCATTCAGGGAAGCGCTGCCACTGACCGGCATCGTGCTGACCAAGATGGACGGCGACTCGCGCGGCGGCGCGGCGCTGTCGGTGCGCCAGATCACCGGCGCGCCGATCAAGTTCGCGGGCGTCAGCGAGAAGATCGACGGCCTCGAGGTCTTCGACGCGCAGCGCCACGCCGGCCGCGTGCTCGGCATGGGCGACATCGTCGGCTTGGTCGAGGAGGTGCAAAAGGGCGTCGACATGGCGTCGGCGCAGAAGCTCGTCGACAAGGTCAAGTCGGGCGAGAGCTTCGACCTCAACGACTTTCTCTCGCAGCTGTCGCAGATGAAGAAGATGGGCGGCCTCTCCGGCCTGATGGACAAGCTGCCGTCGCAGCTGACCGGCAAGGCCGGCAACATCGGGCAGGCCGACATGGACCGCGCCGAGCGCGACGTGCGCCGCATGGAAGGCATCATCTGCTCGATGACGCCACAGGAGCGCCGCAAGCCCGACCTGCTGAAGGCGACCCGCAAGCGCCGCATCGCCGCCGGCGCCGGCGTGCAGGTGCAGGACGTGAACCGCCTGCTCAATCAGTACGAGCAGATGCGCGACATGATGAAGAAGATGAAAGGCGGCGGGATGATGAAGATGATGAAGCGCATGGGCGGCATGAAAGGCATGGGTGGCATGGGCGGGCCGGGCGGCGGCTTCCGCTGAGCCGGGCTGCCGCAGCCCCCGACGCGCCCGTGCTCGTGCTCCTTCAGCTCAGAAGCGCGTGCGCGAACTCTCTTGCCTGGAACGTCTGCAGGTCCTCGAGCTTCTCGCCGACGCCGACGAAGTAGACCGGCAACGCGCTGCCGCCGCGGTCCTGCCGGTCGCGCGACCAGAGCGCGATCGCGGCGAGCACGCCGCCCTTGGCCGTGCCGTCGAGCTTGGTGATGATGAGGCCGGTCAGGCCGAGCGCCTCGTCGAACAGCTGCACCTGGCTCAGCGCGTTCTGGCCGGTGTTGCCGTCGACGACGAGCAGCACCTCGTGCGGCGCGCCGGCCTGCGCCTTGGCGATCACCCGGCGGATCTTCTTCAGCTCCTCCATCAGGTGGACCTGCGTCGTCAGCCGCCCGGCGGTGTCGGCGATGACGACGTCGCAGCCGCGTGCCTTGCCGGCGACGACCGAGTCGAACGTGACCGCGGCCGGATCACCGCCTTCCTGGCTCACGATCTCGACGCGGTTGCGGTCGGCCCAGACCGCGAGCTGCTCGCGCGCGGCGGCGCGGAACGTGTCGGCCGCGGCGAGCAGCACCTTCCGGTCGGCTGCCGCGAGATGGCGGGTGAGCTTGCCGATCGTCGTCGTCTTGCCGGCGCCGTTGACGCCGACGACCATCATCACCGTCGGCACGTGCTCGCCGACGACGAGGCCCTTCTCGAGCGGCGCGAGCAGGTCGGCGATGGCGTCCGCGAGCAGCGCCTTCACTGCGGCGGGGTCGGCGGCGCGCTCGTACTTGACGCGGCGCTTCAGGTCGTCGAGCAGCCACTCGGTCGCGCGCACGCCGGCATCGGCCATCAACAGCGCGTCCTCGAGCTCCTCGTAGAGCGCGTCGTCGATGCGCGCGCCGGTGAAGACCTGCGCCAGATTCGAGCCGGTCTTGCGCAATCCCCCGCGGAGCTTGGCGAGCCAGTCGCGGCGTTCCTCGACGACGGGGACGGCCGCGTCGGCCGGGACAACGTCCGCCACGGGCTCCGGACCGACGAGCGGGGCCTCGTCGTCCTGCCCCGCGAGCCGGCGCAGGCGGTCGAGCCAGCCGCGGCGCTCGCGCTCGGTCGCGCTGTCGGCATCCGCGGTCGACGACGGTTCGCCGCTCTGCGCCGCGACGGCGGGGTCCGGGTCGAGCGAGGACGCGTCGAGCGACGAGGCGGCTTCGAACGGTGCGCCGGGCGGTTTCGCAGCCGCGGCGGCGTCTCGGTCGAGATCCGCGTCGCCGGGGCCGCGGAGCCGGTCGAACCAGCTTCGACGTTCCGGCACCGGAGCGACGTCGGCATCGCGGGCGACCGCAGGATCGGCACGCGGCACCGCGGCGGGTAGCGGCGGACCGGCCGCCGGCGCTGCCGGCTCGGCGATGTGTGGCCGAATCGAGTCGTCGACTGTCGGCGCGACGCCGGGACGCGGTACGCCGACCGCTGCCGGCGGCTCGCGCGGCGGTGCGTCGTCGACGAGGCCGCGCAGCCGCTCGAGCCAGCCGCGACGCTCGGATTCCTCGACGGGCGCTGCGTTCGTCGCCGCGTCTTCGGACGGCTCGGCGGGTGTCGGCTTCTTCTTGAAAAAACTGAACATGCTGTGCGTCGAAGGGAACATCGGTCGCGGTGCCGCGGCCACCGACGCTGCCGGCCGAGCCCGTGCCGACGCCCCAGGAACCGAAGATATACTGGTGGGCTAGGCGCTTTAGCTCAGTCGGTTAGAGCGACGGAATCATAATCCGCAGGTCCGGGGTTCGAGTCCCTGAAGCGCCACCACAACGTCATCAGGAAGGCCGCGCCGGCTCGGGTTGCGGCCTTCGATGTTTCGAGCGGCGACCGGCGAACGCGCTTGGTCTTCGCGATGCGATCCGATGCGGCTCGGAACGACGGTCCGAAGCGTGTCCTGCAACGGCCCTCAGATCAGCGACGCCTGGCGTTTGCCGCAGACGCGCACGAGAGCGCGTCGGCGCTCAATACCAGAGTGCCCGCCCGCAAGCCCGCCGCGACGCCGGCTCCGGAAGCCGATCGCGCCCTCGCGCACCCCGACCAGGTCGTGTCCCGGGCGTACCGCTTGCCCCTCGTCGGGCGGTACGCCTCATGCTCGAATTCCTCTTCAGCGTCCTCCCCCAGTCTGCGCTCGCGTGCCGGCGGCTCTACGACGTGAAGACCGGCGGCTATCACCTGCCGCCGCGCGAACTCAATGTTCCGCTGGAACCGAGCGACGTCGACCGCCTCCGCGCGAGCCATCCGGATGTCGTCTTCGACTGCATCGAGACGCCGGTCGCGGACCTGCTCTATGCGCTCGTCGTCAACACCCGCAGCCGCTGGATCCTCGAAACCGGCACCTCGCGCGGCTTCTCGACCTCGCACCTCGCGGCCGGGGCGAGCTTCGTCGATGCGGAGTCCGCGCGCGTGCTGACGATCGATCTCGCACCCACGCCGCATCCGTTCTTCGAGGGAACGACGCTCGCCCGCCACATCACCGCCATCCGCGCCGATTCGCTCGCGCTCGACCTGCGGCCGGTGCTGCGCGACGATCGCCTTGACTTCATCTTCTTCGACTCGCTGCACACCTATGCGCATCTCTCCGGCGAGCTCGTGCGCTACCTGCCCTTCCTGAAGACCGGCGGGCTTTTCGCGCTGCACGACACGCTGGTCTACGACGATCTCGGGCTCGTCGTGACCTGGCTCGCGGCGAGCGGCCTGGTCGAGATGGTGACCTTGCCGACGCACCGCACCCACCGCGACAAGGCACGGTCGCCGGGCGTCTCGCTGTTCCGGAAGATCCGTCGGACCGACGCCGGCGACCTCGTCTTCCCGGATCTCTCGGGCGTGGTCGACGGCGAGCGGCAAAGCCTCGTCCGGCCGGCGCAGGTGGTCGAGCGCACCGGCTCGCTGTTCACCGATCCGCGCTACGTCGTCGGCCGGCTGCATTGCGACGGCCCGCGCGACGACGACTGCGCGCCGCTGCTCGAGTGCGTCGACGCGCTCCGCGAGCGCGAGACGCCGCCGACGGGCGCGTGGCTCGACCGGCTCGACGTCCTCGCTGCGCCGCAGGCGTCGACCGGCAGCGTCGTGCCGACGCCGCTGCAACGCCATGCCGCGGTCGACGTGGCGACGGCGGCGGCACGGCATGCCTGGTGGCGCCTCTACGGCGGCCTCGAGCAACGCCTCTTCCGCTGGCTGCCCGACGCGTTCGCGCCGGCGAGCCAGCGGCGGATGTTCGCGCGGCTGCTCGACCATGTCCGCGGTGCCGCCGAGCTCGTCCACTTCGTCACCGATGCAGGTGACGCGCCGTCGCCTCTGCAGGCCGCCATCGGCGCGGCCGCCGGACCGACCGTGCGGCCGCTCGCGATCGATGCGTGGCGCGACGGCCGCGAGCAGCTGCCGTCGGCCGGCGCGTATCTGCTGCACGGCGCACTGAGCGCGCTGTCGTCGAACGAGATCACCGCGCTCCTCGCCCGCCTCGACGACGCCGCCCCCGCGGGCGCACGGATCGTCGTGATCGAGCCCGTGTGCTTTCCCGGCCACGTGCCGGATGCGACCGCCAGACGGCTTGCCGCGTCGATCGCCGACCTCGTGCAGACGCCGGGTCGCGTGGCCCGGCGGGAAGCGGTTGAGTTCTCGCCGGCCACGCGCGAGATCCGTGCCCTGCTCGCGAAGCGCTGGTGGGGCGAACTGCCCTGCGGGCCGGCGCCGCTGCAACGTCCGTTCGTCGGCGACGAGCTCGCGCACCGGCTGGCGCAGTCGTTCGTGCTCGGCCCGCCCGAGACCCTGCAGTCGACCAGCGCGCCCGAGCTCGGCGCGGAGCTGCTGCTGCTCTCGGACGACGCGCCGGCGCTCGCGCAGCGGCTCGCGGGGGAACTGCTTCCGGCGCTCGACGAGCTGGAGCGCGCGCTGCTCGCCCGCGCCTCGCTGCCCGACGTGTCGTGGTACGCCGCGCTGCATCTCGTCGTCGCCCGAGGCCGCGACAGCTCGGGGCGCTAACATCGAAAGCCCGTGATGACCGCGACGGCCTCGCGGCCGCGTGCCCGATGGCCCACTTTCTCCGCAGCGGTTTTGCAGCCGCCGTCCTCGCGCTCGTCGCGGCCGGCCCGGTCGCGGCGCAGCTGCAGCGCAACTTTCCGCAGAACGCGCTGCGCGGGTCGCTGCTGATCACCGAGCCGCCCGAGGTAGTGCTGAACGGCCGTCCGGTCCGGCTCGCTCCCGGCGCGCGGATCCGCGGCAAGACCAACATGATCGAGCTCACCGGCGGCCTCGTCGGCGCTCGCATGCTCGTCCACTACACGCTCGACACGAACGGCCAGGTCAGGGACGTCTGGATCCTGCAACCCGAGGAAGCTGCCGTGCGGCCCTGGCCGACGACCCCGGAAGAAGCCGAGCGCTGGACCTTCGACGCGGGCTCGCAGACCTGGAGCAAGCCATGAGCGGCGCGCCGAAGAAGGTGTTCATCAAGACCTTCGGCTGCCAGATGAACGAGTACGACTCGGCGAAGATGGCCGACGTGCTGGGCGCTGCGCAGGGCTACGTGCCGACCGACGAAGTCGAGGAAGCAGACCTGATCCTCTTCAACACCTGTTCGGTGCGCGAGAAGGCGCAGGAGAAAGTCTTCAGCGATCTCGGCCGCGTCAAGCACCTGAAGGCCAAGGGCGTGCTGATCGGCGTCGGCGGCTGCGTCGCGAGCCAGGAGGGCGAGGCGATCGTCAAGCGCGCGCCGTACGTCGATCTCGTCTTCGGCCCGCAGACGCTGCACCGCCTGCCCGCCATGCTCGACCGCCGGCGCGCCGAGCAGCGTCCACAGGTCGACATCCGCTTTCCGGCGATCGAGAAGTTCGATCACCTTCCCGCCGCCAAGGTCGACGGCGCGACCGCGTTCGTCTCGATCATGGAGGGCTGCTCGAAGTACTGCAGCTACTGCGTCGTGCCCTACACCCGCGGCGAGGAAGTCTCGCGGCCGCTCGACGACGTGCTCGGCGAGGTCGCGACGCTCGCCGAGCAGGGCGTGCGCGAAGTGACGCTTCTCGGCCAGAACGTCAACGCCTTCCGCGGCGCGATGGGCGCGACGGGCGAGGTCGCCGACTTCGCGCTGCTGCTCGAATATGTCGCCGAGATCCCCGGCATCGAGCGCATTCGCTTCACGACAAGCCATCCGAACGAATTCACCCAGCGGCTCGTCGAGGCCTACGGCAAGGTGCCGCAGCTCGTCTCGCATCTGCACCTGCCGGTGCAGCACGGCTGCGACCGGATCCTGATGGCGATGAAGCGCGGCTACACCGCGATGGAGTACCGCAGCACCGTGCGCAAGCTCCGCGCCGTGCGGCCGGGCCTCTGCCTATCGAGCGACTTCATCGTCGGCTTCCCCGGCGAGACCGACGCCGACTTCGCGCAGACGATGAAGCTCGTCGACGACGTCGGCTTCGACGACAGCTTCAGCTTCGTCTTCAGCCCGCGGCCGGGAACGCCGGCGGCGACGCTCGCCGACGACACGCCGGCCGACGTGAAACTCGAGCGCCTGCACCGGCTGCAACAGGCGATCGAGGCCGGTGCGCGACGGATCAGCGCGTCGCGGCTCGGAACGGTGCAGCGGGTGCTGGTCGAGCGCCCTTCGCGCAAGGACCCGAACGAACTCGCCGGCCGCACCGACTGCAACCGCACCGTGAATTTTGCCGGCGCGCCGGCGCTCGTCGGGCGGATGGTCGACGTGCGGATCAGCGCACTGAACGCGCACTCGCTGCGCGGCGAGCTCGTGCAGCCGGCACACGAGGCCGGCACAACGACCGGCTGACCGCAGGGGGTGTCGGCGCCCCGATGTCGGTGCCCGTTGCGGCGCCTCGGCACCCGCCCGCTGCCGTCGACCGGGGCCGAGGCCATGGCCCAGCTCCGGGCGCCAAGCTCCGCGGAACGTCAGGCAGCGTTGCGATGCGTCGGCAGGCGCCCGTCCGCGAGCATCCGCCGTCCGGATTCCTCGAGTGCGACGCAGTGCGGGTCGCTCCGCTACCGTGGCAGCCAGCCGCGTCGCGCGAATCCGACGCGCCAGAGCGCCAACGCGCAGCCAGCCACCATCGCGGCGTAGGTTGCCATCCTGCCGTCGTGGCCGAACGCGATCAGCCCCACGACGAGCGCCGCCGCCGAGACGGTCGCCGACCACCCGAAGAGCCGCAGCCAGGCGATGCCGCGCAGCTCGCTGCGCCAGAGCCCTTTGGCAAGCAGGGATGCGATCGCACCGACCGCGACAGCCGGAAGGAAGAAGTTCGCAACGTGCCAGACGATCTCGATCAAGCCCATCGCAGGTCCCGGCGCCGGTTGGAGACACGAAATTTTATAATCCGGTGATGAGCGTGTTCGCCCTCGGCCTGAACCACACGACCGCACCCCTGGATCTGCGCGGCCGTTTCGCGTTCTCGACCGAGCAGCTCGCGCCGACGTTGCGCGCGTTCCGGGAGCGGCTCCAGCGCGTCGACGAGGTCGCGATCGTCTCGACCTGCAACCGCACCGAACTCTACGTCGGTGGCGCGCAGGCGCTCGTCGAGCCGGCCGTGGACTGGCTGGCCGACGTCGGCGGCGTCTCGAGCCGCGCGCTGCGCGAGCACGCCTACCTGCTCGAGGACGGCGCCGCCGCCCGCCACGCGTTCCGGGTCGCGAGCGGGCTGGACTCGATGGTGCTCGGCGAGCCGCAGATCCTCGGGCAGCTGAAGCAGGCGGTGCGCGAGGCGGAAACCGCCGGTACGCTCGGCGGCCATCTGCAGCAGATGTTCCAGCGCTCGTTCGCGGTCGCGAAGGAAGTCCGCACCGCGACCGAGATCGGCGCGCATTCGATCAGCATGGCCGCGGCGACCGTCCGGCTCGCGTCGCAGCTCTTCGAGGACCTGCGCGACACCCGCGTCCTCTTCGTCGGCGCCGGCGAGATGATCGATCTCGTGGCGACCCATTTCGCCGCCCGCAGCCCGAAGGCGCTGGCTGTCGCCAACCGCACGCTCGAGCGCGGCGAGAAGCTCGCGATGCGCTTCGGCGCGCAGGCGTTGCGGCTCGCCGACCTGCCGAACCGCCTCGCCGACTTCGACATCGTCGTCTCGTGCACCGCGAGCTCGCTGCCGATCATCGGCCTGGGCGCCGTCGAGCGGGCGTTGAAGCAGCGCAAGCACCGGCCGATGTTCATGGTCGACCTCGCCGTCCCCCGCGACATCGAGCCCGAGGTCGGGCGCCTCTCGGACGTCTACCTCTACACCGTCGACGACCTCTCGCAGCTCGTGCAGACCGCCGGCGAGCGCCGCCAGGCGGCGGTCGAGCAGGCCGAGGCGATCATCGAGACCGGCGTGCAGAGCTTCGTCCACTGGCTCGACCAGCGCGGTTCGGTGCCGCTGATCCAGGCGCTGCAGTCGCAGGCCGACGACTGGCGCGCGACCGAGATCTCCCGTGCCCGGCGGATGCTCGCCAAGGGCGATGGCATCGAGGCGGTGCTCGAAGCGCTGTCGCGCGGCCTGACGCAGAAGATGCTCCACGGCACGCTCGCCGAACTGCACGCTGCCGACGGCGACGCGCGGACCGAGCTCGCCGAGACGGTGTCGCGCCTCTTCCTGCGGCGCAGCGCCGGCAAGACCGTGCCGCCCGCGACCCCCCCGGTCCGGACCGTCGACGATCGGCAGTAGCGGCTCCGCCGCCCCGCTTCCCGGCACGTCGCCGAGACGTCGCCGCCCGATGCCTCTCCGGATGTCGACTCCCGCATGAAAGACGCTCTTCGCCAGCAGTTCGAGCGCCTCGCGCTCCGCCTTTCGGAGCTCGACGCGACGCTCGGCGACCCGCACGTCGCCGCCGACATGAAGCGCTTCCGCGCCTTGACGCGCGAGCATGCCGAAGTCTCGGGGCTCGTCCAGCGGTTCCGCCGTTTCGGGCAGCGCGAACGCGATCGCGACGACGCGCTGCAGCTCGTCGCCGACTCGGCCGACGCTCCCGACATGGCCGACATGGCGCGTCAGGAGATCGCCGATGCCGAGGCCGAGCTCGGCCGGCTCGGCGCTGAACTGCAGACTGCGCTGCTGCCGCGCGACCCGGACGACGCGCGCAACGCCTTCGTCGAGATCCGTGCAGGTACCGGCGGCGACGAGTCGGCGCTCTTCGCCGCCGACCTGGCGCGCATGTACCTGCGCCACGGCGAGCGCCACGGCTGGCGCAGCGAGCTGATGTCGGAGAGCGCGAGCGATCTCGGCGGCTACAAGGAAGTCGTGTTGCGGTTCGAGGGCGACGCGGTCTATGCGCGGCTCAAGTTCGAGTCCGGCGGCCACCGGGTGCAGCGCGTGCCGGCGACCGAGACGCAGGGCCGCATCCACACGAGCGCCTGCACCGTCGCCGTGCTCGCCGAAGCCGACGAGGCCGAGGACGTGACGCTGAACCCGGCCGACCTGCGCATCGACACCTTCCGCGCCAGCGGCGCCGGCGGCCAGCACATCAACAAGACCGACAGCGCGATCCGCATCACCCATCTCCCGACGGGGCTCGTCGCCGAATGCCAGGACGACCGTTCGCAGCACCGCAACAAGGCCAAGGCGCTCGCCGTGCTGACCGCGCGACTGCGCGACCGCGACCGCAACGCCCGGGCCGCCAAGGAGGCCGCGACGCGCAAGGGCCTGATCGGCAGCGGTGACCGCAGCGACCGCATCCGTACCTACAACTTCCCGCAGGGCCGCCTGACCGACCACCGCATCAACCTTACGCTTTACAAGCTGCAGTCGGTGCTCGACGGCGAGCTCGACGATGTGATCGACGCGTTGCAGGCCGCGCAGGCCGCGCTGCAACTCGCGGCGCTCGAGAGCGGCGAGGCGTGACGCCGACGACGGTCGCCGACGCGCTGGCCGGCGCCAGGGCCGCCGGCATCGACCGGCTGGACGCGCACCTGCTGCTCGGCCATTTGCTCCGCCGCGAGCGGACCTGGCTGCTCGCGCACGGCGATGCGCCGATCCGTGGCGACGACGCGCTGCGCTGGCACGGGCTGCTGCAGCGGCGTCTCGCGGGAGAACCGGTCGCCTACCTCGTCGGCGAACAGGAGTTCCACGGGCTGCGCCTCGTCGTCGACCCGCGCGTGCTGGTGCCCCGGCCGGACACGGAGGTCCTCGTCGACTGGGCGCTCGAACTGCTGCGGTCGGACGCACTGCCTCCCGCCCCCGCGGTGGTGGACCTCGGCACGGGCAGCGGCGCCATCGCGCTCGCGGTGCGGCACGCGCATCCCGCCGCGCGCGTGGTCGCGACCGATCGCAGCGCAGGCGCGCTGGCGCTCGCCCGGACCAACGCCGAGCGGCTGGGCCTGCCGGTCGAATTCGCCGCCGGTTCGTGGTGGGACGCCGTGGCCGGCCGGCACTTCGACCTCGTCCTCGCCAACCCGCCCTACATCGCGGAAGGCGACCCGCATCTCGCCGCGCTCGCGCACGAGCCGCTGCAGGCGCTCACGCCGGGTGGCGACGGCCTCGACAGCCTGCGCGCGATCGTCGCCGGCGCCTGCGCTCACGCGGCGCCGGGGGCCTGGCTGCTGCTCGAACACGGCCACGACCAGGCCGACGCCGTGCAAGCACTGCTGACGGCGGGCAGCGTGTCGATGGTCGAGACGCGGCGCGACCTCGCCGGCCGACCACGCTGTACCGGCGGCCGGCTTTGCATCAGCGCGAACCGCGAATGAAGCCGGTTTTTTCGGCCTTCGCCATGCCCCCGGCGCGGCTGCTTCGACGTACAGTCATTTCGCTGTCGCGGTGCACGCCGCGATGCCACGGTCCGGGCCTTGACGTCGAAAGGAACCTGCGATGCGCACTGTCCACACGAGAATCGCCGCCGCGCTGCTGCTGCTCGTCGGCTTGGGGAGCGCCGGCACGGCGTCGGCGGCCGCGGGCAGCGGCCTGTCGCTGGCGTCGTCAGCCGCCGACCTGGACAGTTCCGCGTGGCAGGGACGCATCGTCTATGCCGTGCCGGCGCCGGTCTGGCGCAGCGGTCTCGGCGGCTTCGAAAGCGGCGGCTTCCGCATCAAGCAGGACCGGTCGCTCGCGAACCTGAACCTGCTCGGCGACTATTTCTTCGACAGGTCGCTCGCGCCGAGCGGCGGCGCGGGCGGACTGCGGGCGACGAGCGGCGTCATCATCGGCACGCGCTCGCAGCTCTCGATCAGCCAGCCGAGCCTGCCGGGTGGCCTGTTCGGCGCCGGCAGCCGGGTCTTCGGCAAATCGGCGTTGCCCTACAGCCTCGATGCCGGCGTCGAGCCGGCTGCCCTGCCCTACGTCGGCGTCGGCTACACCGGCCTCGCGCCGAGCAGCGGCTGGAGCTTCAGCGCCGATCTCGGCGTGGTCGGCGGGGGCGCGAACAATGCCGCGAGCCGGCTGTTCGGCAGCGGCCAGCGCAGCCTCGACGACGCGACCCGCGACATGCGGCTGGTTCCGCTCGTCCAGCTCGGCGTCCAGTATTCGTTCTGAGCTGCCGTCGAGTGACCTGCGCCGACGGCGGGCCATGACGCCACGGCGTCTCGGCCGGCGTCCTTTGCCGTATAAAGTCGGCCCCTTCCCCATCGAGAGTGACGATCATGAGCGACGTTCAGCAGCGCATCGACGACATCGTGAAGAGCCATCACGTCGTGCTTTTCATGAAAGGGACCGCCCAGTTTCCGCAGTGCGGCTTCTCGGGCCGTGCGATGCAGATCCTGAAGGCCTGCGGCGCCACCGGCTTGAAGACGGTCAACGTGCTCGAGGACGGCGAGATTCGCCAGGGCATCAAGGACTACGCCAACTGGCCGACGATTCCGCAGCTCTATGTCGACGGCGAATTCGTCGGCGGCTCCGACATCATGATGGAGATGTACGAGGCCGGTGAACTGCAGCAGACGCTGAACAAGGCCTCGGCCTGACCGGTCCGCGCGCGTGACGCCCGCGGCCGGCCGCATCGTGGTCGGCATCACCGGCGCCACGGGCGCGGTCTATGCGCTGCGGCTGCTCGAACGGCTCCGCGAGACCGGCCGCGAGACGCATCTCGTCGTCAGCCCGGCGGGCGTCCTCAACGTCCACCACGAACTCGGCCTCGATCGCAAGGCGATCGAGGCGCTCGCCGACGTGGCATACAACCCGGCGGACGTCGGTGCCGCGATCGCGAGCGGTTCGTTCGCCGCGGACGCGATGGTCGTCGCGCCGTGCTCCATGAAATCACTCGCGTCGATCGCGCACGGGCTGTCGGACAACCTGCTCGCGCGCGCCGCCGACGTCACCTTGAAGGAACGCCGCCGACTCGTGCTGATGGTGCGGGAAACGCCGCTGAACCTCGCGCATCTGCGCAACATGACGGCGGTCACCGAGATGGGCGGCGTCGTGTTTCCGCCGCTGCCGGCGTTCTACCACCGGCCGCAGAGCATCGCCGAGATGGTCGATGAGACGGTCGAGCGGGTGCTCGCGCTGCTCGGCGTCGGTGCCGCCGCGCCGCGGTCGTGGACCGGCCTGTGACGAGCCGTCGTCAGCTCGCGGCGGACGTGTAGGCCCACGCCCGCTCGTTGGCGAAGACGGCGTTCGGATACTCGGGCCGACCCCGGCTGCCGTTGTAACGGCCGAGCGCGAGGAACAGGTCGCCGCGCTCCTGGTCGAGGTAGTGGCGCAGGATCGTGCAGCCGAAGCGCAGGTTCGTCTGCATGTGGAACAGCCGGCTCGCGTCGCCGTCGCCGATCGTCCGCGTCCAGAACGGCATCACCTGCGTGTAGCCGCGCGCGCCGGCGCTGCTGATCGCCCAGCGCCGGAAGCCGCTCTCGACCTGGATCAAGCCGAGCAGCAACGAGGTTGCGAGTCCTGCGCGCCGACTCTCGTACCAGGCCGTGGCGAGAAATTCGTCGCGGCGGATGGGCTCGGGCTCGCGGCGCTTCAGGCGGGCGCTCATTTCGCCAAGCCAACGCAGATAGGCGAGTCGTGCGTCGATCGTGTCGAACGCCGGCCGTGGCGGCGCGCTGTCGGCGACGGCGGCGGCGAGCGCCGAGCGAACGGCATCGGCGAGCGGCTCGTCGAGCTGCGCTCCGGCGTGTGCGCCGACGGGCCAGCCGAGCCACGGGCCGAGGCCGACGACGCCGAGCAACGCCCGGGCCGTCCGCCGCTTCGCGATGTCGGGCAGTGCTGCGGCGACGGCCCGCGTCGGCGCCGCCGATCTCATCCGGCGATCTTCGCCTTCAGCAGCTCGATGACACCCTCGAGCGCGCAGCCCGCGGCCTTCGCGTCGCGCCGGCCCTGCACCTCGACCTGCGACTCCTTCAACCCGCGTTCGGAGACGACGACGCGCGCAGGGATGCCGATCAGCTCCCAGTCGGCGAACATCGCCCCCGGGCGCTCGCCGCGGTCGTCGAGCAGGACATCGATGCCGAGCGCGCCGAGCTCGTCGTGGAGCGTGTCGGCGGCGAGCCGGACCTCGCTCGACCGGTCGTAGCCGATGGGGCAGATGACGACGGCGAACGGCGCGAGCGCGGTCGGCCAGACGATGCCGCGCTCGTCGTGGTTCTGCTCGATCGCGGCGCCGAGGATGCGCGTGATGCCGATGCCGTAGCAGCCCATCTGCAGGAATTGCGGCTTGCCGGTCTCGTCGAGGAAGGTCGCGTTCATGTCCTCGCTGTAGCGGCTGCCGAGCAGGAACACGTGGCCGACCTCGATGCCGCGCTGGATCGCGAGCACGCCCTTGTGGTCGGGCGAGGGATCGCCGTCGACGACGTTGCGGATGTCGGCGACGAGGTCGGGCTCGGCGACGTCGCGGCCCCAGTTGACGCCGGTGTAGTGGAAGTCGACTTCGTTGGCGCCGCAGACGAAGTCGCTCATCGCGGCGACGGTGCGGTCGGCGACGACGCGGACGCGCTTCTTCATGTCGAGCAGGCCGAGGTAGCCGGGCCTGCAGCCGAAGTGGCCGTCGATTTCGGCCGCCGTCGCAAAGCGGAAGCCGGCGTCGAGGCCCGGCAGCTTGCCGGCCTTGATCTCGTTGAGCGAATGGTCGCCGCGCAGCAGCAGCAGCCAGACCGTCGCCGTGGCGGCTTCGCCCTCCGCGCCCGGCGTGTCGGTCGCGAGGACGAGTGACTTCACCGTGCTCTGCAGCGGCACGTTCAGGAGCGCGGCGACCTGCTCGCAGGTGCTCGCAGAGGGTGTCGGCGCCTTCGCGAGCGGCTGACTCGCCGGCGCGCGGCCGGCGATCGGCGGCAGCGCTTCGGCGAGCTCGATGTTGGCGGCGTAATCGGAGGTTGGGCAGTAGACGATTGCATCCTCGCCGGTCTCGGCGATGACCTGGAATTCGTGCGAGACGTTGCCGCCGATCGCGCCCGTGTCGGCCGCGACCGCACGGAACGCGAGGCCCATGCGCTCGAAGATGCGGACGTACGCGTCGTACATCTGCTGGTAACTCTTGCGCGCCGACGCGAGGTCGCGGTCGAAGGAGTAGGCGTCCTTCATCGTGAACTCGCGACCGCGCATGACGCCGAAGCGCGGCCGGCGCTCGTCGCGGAACTTGGTCTGGATGTGATAAAAATTTCTGGGCAACGCCCGGTAGCTGCGCAACTCCTGGCGCGCGATGTCGGTGATCACTTCCTCGCTCGTCGGCTGGATCACGAAGTCGCGGTCGTGCCGGTCGCGTACCCGCAGCAGCTCGGGCCCGTACTTCTGGAAGCGGCCCGTCTCCTGCCAGAGCTCGGCGGGCTGCACGACGGGCATCAGCAACTCGACCGCGCCGGCCCGGTTCATTTCCTCGCGAACGATCGCCTCGACCTTGCGGATGACGCGCAGGCCCATCGGCATGTAGCTGTAGATGCCGGCGCCGAGCCGCTTGATCATGCCGGCGCGCAGCATCAGCCGGTGGCTCGCGACTTCGGCATCGGCGGGCGCTTCCTTCAGCGTCGAAACGAAGAAATGGGTGGCTTTCATGCGGGCGGACGGCGGGGAGACAGGGGCACGACCGGCGGCGCGTCGGCCGGACCGGACCGGACCGGAGGCGATCGCTCGGCGGCGCGAGAGCGCAGCGGCGCCATGGGGCTTGAAACCGGTCATGCCGGTGTAATAATCAATTCAACCAACTGATCGAGGTTGATTATGCTCGACCGTGAAGGGTTCAGACCCAACGTCGGCATCATCCTGCTGAACCAGCGGAACCAGGTGTTTTGGGGCAAGCGAATCCGCACCCATTCCTGGCAGTTCCCGCAAGGGGGCATCAAGTACGGCGAGACGCCCGAGCAGGCGATGTTCCGAGAGTTGCAAGAGGAAGTCGGCTTGGTGCCGGAGCACGTCCGCATCGTCGGGCGCACCCGCGACTGGTTGCGCTACCAGGTCCCGGACCACTTCGTTCGGCGCGATGCACGCGGCCACTACAAGGGTCAGAAACAGATCTGGTTCTTGCTGCAGCTCGTCGGCCGCGACAGCGACATGAACCTGCGCGCGACCGATCATCCCGAGTTCGACGCCTGGCGCTGGAACGAATACTGGGTGCCGCTCGAAGTGGTGATCGAATTCAAACGCGACGTCTACCAGATGGCGCTGACCGAGCTCGCGCGTTTCCTTCCGCGCGGAGCCCACAGCAACCGTTATCTGCGGGCGGGAATGCGGCCTCATCACCGCGACGATGGGCTGCCGGCAGCCACTGCGACCGAACCGGTGCGCAACCTGAACGCCATCGAACCGGTCGCGGGGAAAGCGCCGAACTGACGCGGGGCAGCCTACAGCCGGACAAGGTTGTCGCGATGGATCAGTTCGGGCTCGGCGACATAGCCGAGCAGCTTCTCGAAGTCCGCTGACGGCCGGCGCGCGATCAGCCGCGCCTCGCTGCTGCCGTAGTTCGCAAGGCCGCGCGCGAGCTCGGCGCCCTCCACCGTGCGCACGGCGATCACGTCGCCGCGGTGGAATTCGCCCTGCACCTCGACGACGCCGATCGGCAGCAGACTCTTGCCCTCGTCGCGGAGCTTCTGCGCCGCGCCGCCGTCGACGACCACCGCGCCGCGAAGCTGCAGGTGGTCGACCATCCAGCGCTTGCGCGCAGCGACTTTCGGCGTCGATGCGACGAGTGCCGTGCCGATCGATTCGCCGGCCGCCAGGCGCAGCAGAACGTCGGCCTCGCGGCCCCAGGCGATCACCGTGCTCGCGCCGCCGCCCGCGGCGCGCTTCGCGGCCAGCACCTTGGTCAGCATGCCGCCGCGGCCGAGGCTCGACCCGGCACCGCCGGCCATCCGCTCGAGTTCCGGCGCACCGGCAGGCGCCTCGTCGATGAAGCGCGCGGCAGGGTCGCTGCGCGGATCGCTCGAATACAGCCCGCGCTGATCGGTCAGGATGACGAGCGCGTCGGCATCGACGAGATTGGCGACGAGCGCGCCCAGCGTGTCGTTGTCGCCGACCTTGATCTCGTCGACGACCACGGTGTCGTTCTCGTTGATGACGGGGATGACCTGGTGCGACAGCAAGGTCAGGAGCGTCGAGCGAGCATTGAGATAGCGCTCGCGGTCGGCGAGATCGGCGTGGGTCAGCAACACCTGCGCGCTGCCCATGCCGTGCTCGCGCAGCTTGGATTCGTAGATCTGCGCCAAGCCCATCTGCCCG
This sequence comes from uncultured Rhizobacter sp., assembly GCA_964249855.1. GTDB lineage: Bacteria > Pseudomonadota > Gammaproteobacteria > Burkholderiales > Burkholderiaceae_C > LMDS01. The sequence goes on from CAXUDL010000004.1 coordinate 133,639, forward strand.
ACAGCCGCGGCGGCCTGCAGCTCGTGGACCTCCTTCGGCCGGACCGCCCAGCCGAGCCGCTTCATGCCTTCGGCGATCGCGCCGCTCGACACCATCACCAGCTCGCGGCCGCCGCGCGAGAGTTCGGCCATCTGCCGGCACCAGTTGCCGACGGCTTCGGCGTCGACGCCGCGGCCCTCGTTCGTCACCAGGCTCGAGCCGACCTTGACGACGATGCGCCGCGCGTTCAGGAGCACGCCGGTCGTCACGCTGCCGGTTCCGTCGCGTCGAAGCGCGGGTCGGGATCCTTCGGCACGACGTTCTTCAGCGAGGCGACGTGCAGGTACACGGCGCGGACCAGCGCCTCGCACCCCTCGTGCGTCAGCGCCGAGATCGCGAAGACCGGGCCCTTCCATTTGAAGCGCTTGACGAAGTCCTTGACGCGCTTCTCGCGCTCCTCCGTCGGCACCATGTCGATCTTGTTGAGAACGAGCCAGCGCGGCTTGTCGTGGAGCGACGCGTCGTACTTCTTCAGCTCGGCGACGATCGCCCTCGCTTGCGCGACCGGATCGACGGCGTCGTCGAACGGTGCAATGTCGACGAGGTGCAGCAGCAGGTGCGTGCGCTGCAAATGGCGGAGGAACAGGTGGCCGAGACCGGCGCCCTCGGACGCCCCTTCGATCAGGCCCGGGATATCCGCGACGACGAAGCTCTGCTCCGGGCCGACGCGGACGACGCCGAGGTTGGGATGCAGCGTCGTGAACGGATAGTCGGCGACCTTCGGCCGCGCGTTCGACACGGCGGTGATGAGCGACGACTTGCCCGCGTTCGGCAGGCCGAGCAGGCCGACATCCGCGAGCACCCTCAACTCGAGCTTCAACCGCCGCTGCTCGCCGGGCCACCCGGGCGTCTTCTGACGTGGCGCGCGGTTGGTGCTCGTCTTGAAATGCAGATTGCCGAAGCCGCCGTCGCCGCCCTTGACGATCAGCACCTTCTCGTCCGGCACGAGCAATTCGGCAATAAGCTCCTGAGTGTCGACGTCGGTGATGACGGTCCCGATCGGCATGCGCAGCACGATGTCGTCGGCAGCGGCGCCGTACTGGTCGGAGCCGCGGCCGTTCTCGCCGCGCCGCGCCTCGTGACGACGCGCGTAGCGAAAGTCGATCAACGTGTTGAGATTGCGGTCGCCGACCGCGTAGACGCTACCGCCGCGCCCGCCGTCGCCGCCGTTCGGGCCGCCGAACGGCAAGAACTTTTCTCGGCGGAAGCTCATGCAGCCGTTGCCGCCCTCACCGGCCACGACCTCGATGGTCGCTTCATCGACGAACTTCATGGAGAGCCCTCGAACGGAAACCGACGGGCGCCGCGTCCAAGCGCGGCTGGACGCGAGGCACCGAAACGAACAAGCCCCGGCATGCCGGGGCTTGTGTTCTCGGCACCGGCCCAGCGGCCGGCGGGCGCTGCGCCCTCAGGCCACGAGGGGCGAGACGAACACCGTCTGGCGGTTGCGCGGGCCCTTGACGGCGTAGCTCACCTCGCCGTCGACGAGCGCGAACAGCGTGTGATCCTTGCCGATGCCGACATTGGTGCCCGCGTGGAACTTGGTGCCGCGCTGGCGCACGATGATCGAGCCGGCCGGGATCTTCTGGCCGCCGAACACCTTGACGCCAAGCATCTTCGGTTGCGAATCGCGGCCGTTGCGGGTGGAACCGCCGCCTTTTTTCTGTGCCATGTCGTAGCTCCTGGAATCGGAATGGCGACGCCGTCAGGCCGCCGCGGCGCCGTTCACCGCGCCGATCTGGATTTCAGTGAAGTTCTGGCGATGGCCTTGCCGCTTTTGGTAGTGCTTGCGGCGACGCATCTTGAAGATGCGGACCTTGTCGTGGCGGCCATGCGCGACGACCGTCGCGACGACGCTGGCACCCGCGACGAGCGGCGTCCCGACTTGCATCGCAGCTCCCGCACCGACCGCCAACACCTGATCGATCGTGATTTCCTGACCGACGTCCGCGACGATCTGTTCAATCTTGAGCTTCTCGCCGGCGGCAACCTTGTATTGCTTCCCGCCGGTTCTGATGACCGCGTACATGTGAAACCTTGCATTCTTCCGCACAGCCGAACATTCTAGCACGCTGCTCTGGCGAAGTCGTGACCGAAGGGATGGACCGACACGTCCGCCCGTTCTACCCGCACCGCCGCGGAAGGCCCGGTTTCTATAGACTCCGCCCAACCACCGAGCCGCGCGTGCAGACCACCTCTCCCTTCTCCACCGCCGCGTCGGCGACCGCTGCCGCCTTCATCGCCGAGGAGATGCGGCAGGTGGACGGCGTGATCCAGCGCCGCCTCGCTTCCGACGTGGTGATGATCAACCAGATCGCGCACTACATCATCAGCGCCGGCGGCAAACGGATCCGTCCGATGCTGGTCCTGCTCTTCGCGAACGCGCTCGGCTTCACCGGCAGGGAGCGCTTCGAACTTGCCGCGACGGTCGAGTTCATCCACACCGCGACGCTGCTGCACGACGACGTCGTCGACGAGTCCGACCTTCGCCGCGGCCGCAAGACCGCCAATGCGCTTTTCGGCAACGCCGCGAGCGTGCTGGTCGGCGATTTCATCTACTCGCGCGCCTTTCAGATGATGGTATCGGTCGAGCGCATGCGGGTCCTCGAAGTGCTCGCCGACGCGACCAACGTCATCGCCGAGGGCGAGGTTTTGCAGCTGATGAACATGCACGACCCGGATCTGTCGGTCGACGACTATCTGCGCGTCATCCGTTACAAGACGGCGAAGCTTTTCGAAGCCAGCGCGCGGATCGGCGCCGTCCTGGCCGAGGCGTCGCCCGAGGTCGAGACCTGCTGCGCCGCCTACGGCCGATCGCTGGGCACCGCGTTCCAGCTGATCGACGACCTGCTCGACTACGAAGGCGCGACGGCGCAACTCGGCAAGAACGTCGGCGACGACCTGCGCGAGGGCAAGCCGACGTTGCCGCTGCTGCTCGCGATGGAACGCGGGACCGCCGTGGAGCGGAACCTGATCCGCCACGCCATCGAGCACGGCGAGGTGGCGCGGCTGCCCGAGATCGTCGAAATCGTTCGTTCGACCGGCGCGCTCGACGCCACGCGCGACGCCGCCCGCACCGAAGCCGACAAGGCGGCGCAGAATCTAGCCGTCCTTCCAGCTTCACCGCATCGGGACGCTCTGCTAGAATTCTGCGTTCGATCGGTGGAACGTTCGAGCTGACGGTCTTGCGTCGGTCGCGGGGGCTTCCACGGTAGACGGCGTTGCAACCTGCAGCCCGAGATCGGGGTGTAGCTTAGCCTGGTAGAGCGCTACGTTCGGGACGTAGAGGCCGGAGGTTCGAATCCTCTCACCCCGACCAGACGTCCATGCGCGGCAGCCGGTTCGGCTCAACGGATCCTGCTGCGGTCGAGGGCATCGGCCTGGGATCATCCCCGGGTTCGGGGGCCGAGGTCGTCGGCGCCAGATCGTGCCACGTGCGATTTGTTGCATATCGCTTGGAAATCGGCCGATTTTCGGGCCTTCGCCCGCCGCGCAGCCCGCTTAAAGTCGATGACCGGCCCGACTCGGGCCCGGCTTTTGCAACGAGGCGACCGTCACCCCGTGGATACCTTGGCCGAAGCTCCGCAATCCGCCCTGTCCGGCGTGGCGCGCGTGCTCGTGCACGCGGGCAAGTTGAGCTCGAAGGTCGCCGAAGACCTGGTCAAGAGCTCGCGCGAGAAGCGCGGCAGCTTCGTCGCAGCGGCGATCGCCGCCGGCGCGGTCTCCGCCTCCGACCTCGCGCACACCCTGTCGAGCGCACTCGCACTGCCGCTGCTCGACCTCGCGTCGGTCGACGTCACGCGTCTGCCGCGCAACGTCATCGACGCCAAGCTCGCCAGCCAGTACCAGGTGATGGTGCTCGGCAAACGCGGCAACCGGCTGTTCATCGGAGGCGCCGATCCGACCGATCAGGAGGCCGCCGAACGCATCAAGTTCGCGACGCAGCTGTCGCCGGAATGGGTGATCGTCGAGCACGACAAGCTCGCGAAGATCCTGGAGATCTCCGGCGCCAGCGCGAGCGAGACGCTCGAGTCGATCTCCTCCGGCGACTTCGAGTTCGACGTCGCCGACGACGTGACGAGTCCGCAGGAAGAAGTCACGCCCGACGTCGAGGACGCACCGGTCGTCCGCTTCCTGCAGAAGATGCTGATCGACGCGATCAACCTGCGCGCGTCCGACCTGCACTTCGAGCCGTACGAATACCACTACCGCGTGCGCTTCCGCGTCGACGGCGAACTGCGCGAGATCACGCAGCCGCCGATCGCGATCAAGGACAAGCTGTCGTCGCGCATCAAGGTCATCTCGCGGCTCGACATCGCCGAGAAGCGCGTCCCGCAGGACGGCCGCATGAAGCTCAAGTTCGGCTCGAAGGCGATCGACTTCCGCGTCTCGACGTTGCCGACCCTCTTCGGCGAGAAGATCGTCATCCGGATCCTCGACCCGTCGAGCGCGAAGGTCGGGATCGAAGCGCTCGGCTACGAGAAGATCGAGCGCGACCGGCTGCTGAAGACGATCCAGCGGCCCTACGGCATGGTGCTCGTGACCGGGCCGACCGGCAGCGGCAAGACGGTCTCGCTCTACACCTGCCTCAACATCCTGAATCAGCCGGGCGTCAACATCTCCACCGTCGAGGATCCGGCGGAAATCAACCTGCCGGGCGTCAACCAGGTCAACGTCAACGACAAGGCCGGGCTCACGTTCGCGGCGGCCCTGAAATCGTTCCTGCGCCAGGACCCGGACATCATCATGGTCGGCGAGATCCGCGACCTCGAGACGGCGGACATCGCCATCAAGGCGGCGCAGACCGGCCACATGGTCATGTCGACGCTGCACACCAACGACGCGCCGACGACGCTCACGCGGCTGATGAACATGGGCGTCGCGCCGTTCAACATCGCGTCGAGCATCCTCCTGATCACCGCGCAGCGGCTCGCCCGCAAGCTCTGCGAATCGTGCAAGCTGCCGGCCGACTATCCGCGCGAGGCGCTGCTCAAGGCAGGCTTCGTCGACATCGACCTCGACGGCAGCTGGCGACCGTACCGCGCCGTCGGCTGCTCGGCGTGCACCAACGGCTACAAGGGCCGGGTCGGCATCTACCAGGTCATGCCGATCACCGAGCAGATCCAGCGGATCATCCTGAACCAGGGCACGGCGCCCGACATCGCCCGGCAGGCGCAGCTCGAAGGCGTGCGCGATCTGCGGCAGTCCGGCCTCATCAAGGTCCGTGCAGGCATGACCACGCTCGAGGAAGTGATCTCGGTCACCAACGAATGACGGGCAGGAAGCGCCCGTCACCCGCAACGACTCCGAAGGACCGGCGACCTTAGCGTCTCCGCGCAAGACATGGCGACTGCACTGGCCGCGAAGAGCGTCAAGGAACTCGTTTTCGAGTGGGAAGGCAAGGACAAGAGCGGCAAGACCGTCCGCGGCGAGATGCGCGCGGGCGGCGAGGCGCAGGTCGGCGCGAGCCTGCGCCGCCAGGGCATCCTGCTGAACAAGGTGAAGAAGCGCCGCACCAGCGGCGGCAAGGCGATCAAGCAGAAGGACATCGCCGTCTTCACGCGCCAGCTCTCGACCATGATGCGCGCCGGCGTGCCGCTGATCCAGGCGTTCGACATCGTCGCCCGCGGCAGCACCAACGCGCGGATGACGCGGCTCCTGACAGACATCCGCTCGGACGTGGAGACCGGGACCAGCCTGTCGGCGGCGTTCCGCAAGCACCCCCTGCACTTCGACGCGCTCTACTGCAACCTCGTCGAAGCCGGCGAGGCCGGCGGCATCCTGGAGGCGCTGCTCGACCGGCTCGCGATCTACCAGGAAAAGACGATGGCGATCAAGAACAAGATCAAGTCGGCGCTGATCTATCCGGTCGCCGTGCTGGTCGTCGCCTTCGTCGTGCTGTCGGTCATCATGATCTTCGTGATCCCGGCGTTCAAGGAAGTCTTCACCTCCTTCGGCGCCGACCTGCCGGCGCCGACGCTCGTGGTGATGGCGTTGTCCGAGGCGTTCGTCAAGTACTGGTATCTGATCTTCGGCTTCCTCGGCGGCGGCTTCTACTTCTTCAGGGAGTCTTGGAGGCGCTCCGAGAAGATGCAAAAGGCGATGGACCGGCTTCTTCTGCGCGTGCCGGTCTTCGGCGACCTCGTCAACAAGTCGACCGTAGCCCGCTGGACGCGCACGCTCTCGACGATGTTCGCCGCCGGCGTGCCGCTGGTCGAGGCGCTCGACTCGGTCGGTGGTGCGTCGGGCAACGCCGTCTTCCTGGAAGCGACCGAGCAGATCCAGAAGGACGTGTCGACCGGCTCGGCGCTCACCGCCTCGATGCAGACGACCGGCGTCTTCCCGACGATGGTGATCCAGATGTGCGCGATCGGCGAGGAATCGGGCTCGCTCGACCAGATGCTCGGCAAGGCGGCGGAGTTCTACGAAGACGAGGTCGACGAGGCGGTCAAGGGCCTGTCGAGCCTGATGGAGCCGTTCATCATCGTCATCCTCGGCACGCTGATCGGCGGCATCGTCGTCTCGATGTACCTGCCGATCTTCAAGCTCGGCCAGGTGGTCTGACGCGGCGGCGTCTCGATGCCGATCCCGTTCGATCCGCAGGTGACGGCCTTCCTGCTGTCGCCCGTCGCGCTCGCGCTGCTCGGCCTGCTGGTCGGCAGCTTTCTCAACGTCGTCATCCACCGCCTGCCGCTGCGGATGGAGCGCGACTGGAAGCTCGAGGCCGCCGAGGTGCTCGAGGTCGCGATCGAGCCGCCGCCGCCGATCACGCTGTCGACGCCGCGCTCACGCTGCCCCGCCTGCGCGTATCCGATCGCCTGGTACGAGAACATTCCGGTCGCGAGCTGGCTCGCGCTGCGCGGCAAATGCTCGGCGTGCGGCGCGCGCATCTCGGCTCGCTATCCGGCGATCGAGCTGCTGACGGCGCTGCTCTTCGCTGCCTGCGCGATCCACTTCGGCGCCCGGCCGCAGACCTTGCTCTGGTGCGGCGTCGTCGCGACGCTCGTCGCGCTGGCGTTCATCGACGTCGACACGCAGTACCTGCCGGACGACCTCACCCAGCCGTTGCTCTGGGCCGGCATCGCGGCTTCGGCGTTGGGCTGGACCTCGGTGCCGCTCGTCGCGTCGGTCGGCGGCGCGGTCGCCGGCTACCTGTCGCTCTGGGCTGTGCACCATGCGTATCGCCTGATCCGGGGCCGCGAAGGCATGGGCGCCGGCGACTTCAAGCTCTTCGGCGCGCTCGGGGCCTGGCTGGGCTGGCAGTTGCTGCCGTCGGTGCTGCTGCTTGCGTCGGCCGTCGGCGCTGTCGTCGGCATCGCGATGATCGCGCTGCGCGGCCACGACCGGCGCGTGCCGATTCCATTCGGCCCGTATCTCGCCGGCGGCGGCGTCGCGGCGATCTTCTTCGGCGACGCGTTGATGCGGCTGTGGTTCCCGGCGACCTGACCCACCCCGGTGCGGCGCTGCGCATCGGCCTCACCGGCGGCATCGGCAGCGGCAAGAGCACGGTCGCAGGCATGCTCGCCGACCTCGGCGCGCACATCGTCGACACCGATGCCATCTCGCGCCGGTTGACGGTCGCCGGCGGCCCCGCCATCGCGCCGATCCGCGCCGCGTTCGGCAACGACTTCATCGCCGACGACGGCGCGCTCGACCGGACGCGGATGCGCGAGCTCGTCTTCCACGATGCAACCGCCAAGCGCCGCCTCGAAGCCATCCTCCATCCGCTGATCGGCCAGGAGACGCAGCGCGAGGCCGCGGCTGCACCCGCCGGCGCGATCGTCGTCTTCGACGTGCCGTTGCTCGTCGAATCGGGGCGCTGGCGCGAGCGCGTCGACAAGATCCTCGTCGTCGACTGCAGCGAGGAGACGCAGATCCGCCGGGTGATGGCACGCTCGGGCTGGACCGAGCCGGCGGTGCGCGCCGTGATCGACCAGCAGGCGAGCCGCGCGGCGCGCCGTGCCGTCGCCGACGCGGTGATCCTCAACGACGGCATCGGCCTCGACGCGCTGGGCGCCGAAGTCCGAGCGCTCCGGGCGCGGTGGGTCGCTGTGGAACAATCCGCGGTCGACGCGCCGGCAGTGCCCGCGCCGCGCTCCGCACCGTGACGCCGACCCCGTGATCCTCTACGAACACCCTTTCAACGAAGGCATCCGCACGATGCTGCGGCTCGAGCACCTGTTCGACCGTTTGGGGCAGCTTGTCGCTCGCGAGACCGTCGTCGACCATCATTACGCGCTCGCGACGATCTTCGAGGTGATGGACGTCGCCTCGCGCGCCGACCTGAAGTCCGACCTGCTGAAGGAGCTCGACAAGCACCGGGTGCAGTTCAACGGCTACCGCGGCAATCCGTCGATCTCCGAGGCCGCGCTCGACGCCGCCGTCGCCCGCATCGACCACGCCTTCGAAGGCCTGAACGCGCTGCCCGGCAAGGCCGGCTCGGCGCTCACCGGCAACGAGTGGCTGATGAGCATCCGCAGCCGCATCAGCATCCCGGGCGGCACCTGCGAATTCGACCTGCCCGCCTACCACGCCTGGCGGACGCACGCGCCCGCGCGCCGCCGCACCGACCTGATGGACTGGATCTCGACGCTGATGCCGCTCGCCGAAGCGTTGCAGGTGCTGCTCGGCCTGCTGCGTGAATCGGGGCAGCCGCACCAGGTGGTCGCGATGGCCGGCCAGTACCAGCAGAGCCTGCCGCAGGGGCGCTTCTACCAGCTGATGCGCGTGCGGCTCGCGAGCGCCGACGACTTCGTCCCGGAGATCAGCGGCCACCGCCTGATGGTGTCGGTGCGGCTGATGAAGCAGGACGACGAGGGCCGCCTGAAGCTGAGCGCGGCCGACACGCCGTTCGAATTGACGCTCTGCGCGTAGGCCGGCATGAGCCGCCCGGCCGCCCGAAGCGCGAATATCGCGGTGCGCAGCAGGAAGGCTGTCTCGTGAACGCGGCCCTCGACCGGATCATCCGCTGCCCCGGGTGCGGCGGCCCGAGCGTCTACGCACCGCGCAACGAATTCCGGCCCTTCTGCAGCGCGCGTTGCAAGAACAACGACTTCGGTGCCTGGGCGAGCGAACGCTACGCCGTGCCCGAGCCGGCCGAGCCGGCCGACGACGAGACGCCCGCAGCGCACGGACCGCCACCACGCGCCAACCAGTGATCGGTGAAGCCGGCGAGGTCCGGGTGCGTCGACCTGGCGAGGACGAGCTCGTCGCCGGTGTTGGGGCTGCCGTGAGGCCCGCGGAGGATCAACGCGGTGTGCACGTCCGCCGGAATGCCGCGCAGGTACGGCAGGTAGTCGTCGACGAAGGCGATCGGCCGCAGCGTGGTGATCGCGTCGGCTTTCGGGCTGCGCTCGCTGCTGTCGTTGCCGGTCGCGATCACGCGCTCGATCGGGAAGCCGCAGTTGCGCAGGTTGCGCAGCCGGTCGGCCTCGAACACCGCGTCCAGCGCCGAGACGCAGACGAGGTCGAAGCCGGCGCCGCGCAGCCGGTGGCAGGCGTCGACCGCGCCGTCGATCGCCGGCACCGTCGACCAGAAGAGCTTGTCGAACGCAGCGCGGAACCTGGTCCGCCCGGCGGGGCTCAGCCGTTCGACGTGCCAGCGGTCCATGGGCCAGTACGCATCGGGATCGCGCTCCTGCGGCAACACGCCGAAGGTCCGCTCCCAGGCGCTCGCATAGGCGGCGTTGAAGTCGAGCAGCACGCCGTCGGCGTCGAGGGCGATCAGGGGGCGGGGCATGCGGCACTGTAGCGGCCCGCTGCCGGCACGTCTGTCGCGAAGGCGGCGCGGTCGCGGCACCCCGGGCGGCGCCTGGCCCGCGCGCCGACCGGTCCGCGCGTCGAACGACCGGATCGCTCGACGGCGATGTGGACCGAGCGCCGGTAGCCGGCCGCGTCCCGCACCGCTCCGCCCGAAGCCCCTGCAGCACCGGTCGGGCGCGGCGGCGCTAGGATGGTTCGTCACCGCTGCCGGAGCCGCCCGATGATCACCGCCGTCAAGACCGCCTGGATCCCCGTCGCCGGCCACGCCGGCAGCTTCGACGCCTACCTCGCATTGCCGCCCTCGGGCAGCGGCCCGGGACTCGTGCTGTTCCAGGAGATCTTCGGCGTCAACGACACGATCCGCACCACCGCCGAGCAGTACGCGCTCGACGGCTTCGTGGTCCTGGCGCCGGATGTGTTCTGGCAGCAGGAACCGCGTGTCGACCTCGGCTACGACGGCGCCGACCGCGACCGCGCGATGGCGCTGCTCCACGGCACCGACGTCTCCGCACTCGTGCGCGACCTCGTGGACAGCGTCGCGGCGCTGCGCGCGCTGCCCGAGGTCGGCGGCGGCAAGGTCGGCGCGATCGGCTATTGCCTCGGCGGCCGGCTCGCCTACCTCGCGGCGGCCGAGGCGGGCGTCGACGCGGCGGTCTGCTACTACGGCGGCGGCATCCATACCCAGCTCGATCTCGCGGCGAAGATCGCCTGCCCCGTCCAGTTCCACTACGGCGAACTCGACGCCCACATCCCGCCGCCGGCGGTCGATGCAGTACGGACCGCCATGACCGGCAAGGCCGCCGAAGTCCACGTGTATCCGGGCGCCGACCACGGCTTCAGCTGCTGGGCGCGGGCCTCCTACCACGCATCCAGCGCAGCGCTGGCGCACGGCCGCTCGCTCGACTTCCTGGCGTCGGAGCTGTTCTGACCGATGTCGTGACGGCTTGAGATGGCGCGCGCCGGCCCCAGATCTTCACGGTCGCCGCCGGAACTCGCGGCCCGTGTCAGGAGTCCCATCCGCTGGCGCGCAGCGCCGAAGGAACCCACCATGAAGTCATTGATCGCCGCCCTGTCGGTCGCCGTGCTCGCGGCTTGCACGACGTCCGACCCGAACGTCATTTCCCGCACCGACGCCCAGCGCATGTCGCAGGTGCAGGACGCGACCGTCATTTCCGTCCGGCCGGTGACGGTCGACGGCAGCCAGTCGGGCGTCGGCGCCGCGGCCGGCGCGGTCGCGGGCGGCGTCGCCGGCTCGTCGATCGGCGGCTCGCGCGAAGGCCTGATCTTCGGCGTGCTCGGCGCTGTCGCCGGCGGCCTGGCGGGCAACGCCGTCGAGCGCAGCGGCACGCGCGAGAACGCGGTCGAGGTCGTCGTGCAACTGAGGAACGGCGAGCGTCGCTCGATCGTCCAGGGCCGTGAAGGCGAATCGGCGCTCGTCGTCGGCGCGCCGGTCGAGCTCGTCACGACCAACGGCCGCACCCGCGTCCGCCCGCTCTACCAGGCGCCGCAAGGCACGCCGGTGCCGTCGGCGGGCTGATCGCGGACCGCAGTCAGGCGTTCGCGAACGCGGGCGTCGCGGCCGGCGCGCGCAGTGTCGACCGCAGGGCCTCGATCTGCTCGGCGAGATAGGCCGCATCGCGCGCGACGCCCGAGAACCGGCCCGAGCCCCAGGTGTGCAGCCAGGGCAGGCCGAGGAAGTAGAGCCCCGGAACGCTCGTCACGCCGCGCAGGTGCGCCGGCTGGCCGCGACCGTTGAACACCGGCGCGTCGAGCCAGCCGAAGTCGGGCAGGAAGCCGATGCACCACACGACGGCGGCGATGCCGTCGAGCGCCAGCGACGTGCGTTCGGCGGCCGGCCGCCAGACCGGCTCGTAGACCGACGCCGGCGGCGCCTCGATGCACTGCTTCGCGATGAAGGCGTCGATCGACGCGTTGATGCCGTTGTAGATGCGGTCGGCGTGGTCGAGGTTGTCGGCGAGGTTCGGCGCGAAGCGGAGCGTGTCGCCGTCGAGGTCGAGGAGCGTGCCGTACAGCGCCATGCCCTCGAGCGCGAACCGGCGCAGGTCGATGTCGCGCCCGCCGTCGCGGCCCGTCTGGTAGTGGTTGGTGTTGTCGCGCACGCCTTCGCGCAGCGGGTGCTGGGTGACAGGGATGTCGTAGTAGCCCATCTCCGCGAGCCAGGCGACGACGTCCTTGCCGCGGTAGAAGCGTGCGCAGCGCGGCGCGTGGCCGGTGGCGAGCACGACCTCCCGGCCGGCGAGGTGCAGGTCCTCGGCGATCTGCGCGCCCGACTGGCCGCAGCCGACGACGAGCACCTTGCCTGCGGGCAGCGACGCCGGGTTGCGGTACTGCTCCGAGTGGACCTGAACGATCGACGCCGGCAGCCGCTCGGCGAAGCGCGGCACGACCGGCAGGGCGTAGCCGCCCGACGCGACGACGAGCTGGTCCGCGGTGAACGCGCCGGCGCTCGTCGCGACGGCGAAGCCGCCCCCGGCCCGCGGCGCGGCGCGCTGCACCGCGACGCCCTCGCGCAGCGGTGCGGCGACATGGCGCTTGAAGCCCTCGAGGTAGTCGACGAGCTGGTCCTTGACCATGAAGCCGTGCGGATCGTCGCCCGCGTACTCCCAGCCCGGCAGCTTGCACTGCCAGTTCGGCGTGACGAGGCAGAAGCTGTCCCAGCGCCGGTCGCGCCAGGTGTGCAGCGCCGTCGACTTCTCGAGCACGATGTGATCGATGCCGCGCTCGCGCAGACAGTGGCTCGCCGACAGCCCGGCCTGGCCGCCGCCGACGATCAGGACATCGTGATGCTCGGGGCGTGGTGTCATGGAGTCCTTCATCGTCATTCCTCGAAACGAAGCACAGCCACCTCGGCCTGCGGCAGACCGCGGAAGCGGGCGGCGGTGCGCTCGATCTGCGCGAGCTGGTCGAGCGCGGCCGAGCACGCGAAGCCGTACTTCGCCTCGACGCGGTCCGAGGCGATGCGCAGCATCGTGCGCGACCTGTCGACGAAGTCCGCGAGCGGATAGCGCGTGCCAGGCTCGAGGTGCTCCTTGACGACGAGCGACGGCGAGTAGCAGCGGCTCTCGCTCGCATCGGGCCAGCGGACGTGGAAGTGCATCACGGGCATGCGGCGACTCCTGCAAGCAACCGAGCGACGAACGCGCGATAGATCGAGACATGGCACTCGGCGCTCGCGCGCCAGCTGAAACGCTCGCAGACGGCCGGCGTGCTGCGCGCGAGCGCGGCGGCACGCCCGGGTGCCAGGGCATCGGCGAGCGCGGCCGCGATCGAGTCGACATCGGTCGGGTCGGCCCACGACACGTCGGCGCCGGTCAGGTGTTCGGTGAACGGCGCGATCCTCGACGCGACGACCGGCGTGCCGCAGGCGAGCGCCTCGAGCACGACGAGACCGAAGCCCTCGCGCAGCGACGGCATGGCGACGACGTCGGCGCGGCGCAGCAGCGCGGGCAGTGCGGCGTCGGGCAGCGGACCGGTCAGGACGAGCGGTCGGCCCGGGCCGCAGTCGACCCCTGCGGCACGCACGCTGCGGTGGAACTCGGCGGCGTAGGCGTCGTGGTCGAGCAGGCTCGCGCCGCCGGCGACGACGAGCTGCGCGGCCGGGACGCTGCGTCGCAGCCGGACGAAGGCGTCGAAGAGCCGTACCGTGTTCTTGCGCGCTTCGATGCCGCCGACGGCGGCGATGACCGGCGCGCCGGGCGTCAGGCCGAGACCCGCGACGATCGCCGTATCGCCCGGCTCGGCGTCGCGGCGGTAGCGGCGCAGGTCGACGCCGTTCGGGACCCGCGTCGCCGCGATGCCGTGATCGCGCGCGAGCCGCTCGCGCCAGAGCTCGCTGACGCACAGCACTTCGCTCGCCGCGACGACGCCGCGCCGCTGCCAAGCCGCGAGATGCGCGTCGCCGAACGGATCGAGGTGGTGGACGGTGCGCAGGAAACCGTCGATGCGGCCACGGTCGACGAGATCGGCGAGCGCGTTGCCGCCGATCGGGTCCTGCGCGTGCAGGACGTCGAAGCGCGCCGTGTCGAGGCGTGCCTCGAGATGGCGGACGAACGCGGCGATGCGCGACTCGACCATCGCGCCGACGCCGGCCGCGGCACCGACGGCGACCGGCTCGACGCGGAACGGCACGCTGCGGAAGAGCCGCTCGCCCGGCAGCGTCGGCACGAAGACGCTGACGGCGTGCCCCGCGTCGTGCAGCGCCCGGGCGAGCTCGAGCGTGTGGACGACGCCGCCGCGCGGATGGACCGAGTGCGTCAGCAGGCCGATGGCGAGCGGCTCAGCCATGACCGCGCTCCTCGCGTGCCGCGATGAAGGTGTCGGCCTCGAGATCCCAGAGCCGCGTGCGGGCCTCGCCGCGAGCGAGCCAGACTTCGCGCGTCGACGTGACCTCGCCGACGACCGCCGCGTCGATCTCGCGCGCCGCGAAGCGGTCGAGCACCGCCGGCAGGTGCGCGCGGTCGACCGACAGCACGAAGCCGTAGCTCGGGAACGCCTGCAGCCAGCGCTCGAGCGGCACGCCGGCGGGCCGCGGCACCGCGTCGACGTCGATGACGGCGCCGACCCGCGAGCCTTCGAGCAGCATCAGCGCCGTGCCGATCGTGCCGGCCATGCTGATGTCCTTGGCTGCCTTGCACAGGCCGGCTTCGGCCAGCGCCGGCAGCACCTCGAGATCAGCGCGCAGGCGCTCGGCCGGCGCCGTCGTCGAGGCGTTCCAGAACGGCTGCGGCTCCTCGAACGCGCCACGCAGATCGATCGCCGCGACGAGCGCGTCGCCCGGTCGCGCATCGACGCTCGTCAGCAGCCGCGTCGCCCGGCCGACGATCGCGACCGCGAGCCCGGCGCGCGCGCTGCGGCGGTTGCTGTGGCCGCCGACGATCGGCACGCCGTAGCGAAGCGACGCGGCGGCGAGGCCCTGGAGCACCGCGGCGTCGGCGCCGTCGCTCCAGAGCGCGTCGACGACCGCCAGCGGCCTGCCGCCCATCGCATAGACGTCGCTGACGTTGACCATCACGCCGCTGTAGCCGGCGAACCACGGCATCGCGGCGACGAAGTCGTCGACGAAGCCTTCGATCGCGAAGAGCAGGAACGAGCCGTCCGCAAGCGCGATGGCGGCGCAGTCGTCGCCGACGGCGACGGCCTGCCCCAAGTCGGCCGTGCCGCCGGGCAGCGAGGCCGCGAGCGCGCCGAGCACGTCGCCGATGTCGCGCTTGTGGGCGAAGCCGCGGCTCGCACGGAGCGCGTCGGCGAGGGCGTCGAGCGTCATCGCGCGGCCCGGGCGCGCGTGGTGAAACCGCGGTGCGGGTCGGCGCACGGCGGGTAGTGGGCGAGATCCGCCTGCATCAGCGCGTGCGGACGGCCGTGCAGCGTCTCCTCGCGCACGAGTCGCCAGTGCAGCTGCTCGAAGAGCGGCAGGTTCTGCCACTGGACGTGCGCGAGGAAGCGCTCGCAGCCGAGCGCGTGGGCACTCGACACCGCGAGGCGGATCAGCGTCGCGCCGAGCCGGCCGTGCTGGCGGAACGCGGCATGCACCGCGAGCCGCGAGCCCCACCAGGCATCGGCATCGGCGTCGCGGTGCAGGCGCACGGTGCCGACGACGCCGTCGGCCATGCCGCCGATCTGCGAGACGGCGACGAGCGTCTGCGCATGCGCATCGACGGCGTCGGTGTCGTCGCCGACGAAGACGCCCTGCTCGATGCAGAACACCGCGCGCCGCAGGCGCCGGGCCTCCGCGCGCTCCCAGTCGCTGTCGGCCCACTTGACGCGGAAATCGACCGGCGCGAAGCCCGGCGGCAGGTCGCAGATGCGGTCGAGCGTCAGCATCGCGGTGCGACCCGCCGGCGTCGACGCCCGGCAGCGAATCGCGCCGAGCGGGTCGAATTGCGGTCGGCCATGTCAGACCGCGACCGCGTCGCCGCCCTTCGAGGCCGACGGGTCGCTTTCATACACGGACAGCGACGAGCACGCGCCGCACTTGCCGCAGCCCGCCTTGATGTCGGCCGAGCGCAGCCCCGCCTTCGCGACCATCCGCCCCAACGGCTCGAGCAGCGCCCGCATGAAGTCGGCCGACGGCGGCGCGTGGTCCTCGAGCGGCGTGCCGCTGATCGGCACGAACGGCACGACGAAGGGGTAGACGCCGAGGCCGAGCAGCCGTTCGGCCATCGAGAGGATCGCATCGCGGCTGTCGCCCAGGCCGGCGAGGATGTAGGTGCTGACCTGGCCGCGGCCGAACACCGCGACCGACGCCTCGAACGCCTGCAGGTAGCGCAGCACCGGTACCGTCGCCTTGCCCGGCATGATGGTCTCGCGCAGTGAAGGCGTGACGACTTCGAGGTGCATGCCGAGCGTGTCGACGCCGGCCGCGTGCAGCCGCTGGAACCAGCGGTCGTCGTCGGGCGGCTCGCACTGCGCCTGCAGCGGCAGGTCGACCGCGGCCTTGATCGCGAACGCGCTCTCGCAGAGGATGGCCGCACCGCGGTCGGTCACGTTCGGCGTGCCGGTCGTCATCACCATGTGCTTGACGCCGTCGAGCAGCACCGCGGCGCGTGCCACTTCGGCGAGCTGCTCGGGCGTCTTGCGGGCGATCGTGCGGCCGGCCGCGAGGCTCTGGCCGATGGCGCAGAACCGGCAGGTCTTCTTCCGGCTCTCGTAGCGGATGCAGGTCTGCAGCACGGTCGTCGCGAGCACGTCGGCGCCGTGCAAGGTCGCGATGTGCGAGTACGGCACGCCGTCGAAGGTCTGCATCGCGTAGAAGCGCGGCGCCTTCGGAAAGGCGATCTGCGCGATCGGGATCGCGCCGCGCGTGAGCCGGCTCACGCCGCTCGCATCGGGCGCTTCGGCGACGAAGGGCGACTGCCAGGCGCTCGACGTGTGCACCGGCACCATGATCGTGTGGCCGTCGACCGTCACCGCCTTGTGGTCCGACGGCCCGGCGCCGCCGCGGCGGCTCGCGACGCCCGAGCCGGGGGCGGTCGGGTCAGCCAGCCGCAACCCGAAGGATTGCAGCTCGGTCATCAACGTGCGGCTCGACGCGGAGGGGCTCGACGGGGTCATGGGATGTGCTCCAGGGAAGATCTCGGGTCGGGGCGGTCGCGTGCAGTTCGACCGTGGTGGCGGCCGGCCGGGCGTTCAGCGCCAGGCTCAGCAGCTCGGGCCGGGCGTAGTGGCCGACCGAATCCATCATTCGCTTGCGCTTGGTGATGAGCGCCATGTCGAGGTCGGCGACGACGATGCCCTCGCCCTCGCGCAGCGGCTCGGCGAGCAGCACGCCCTCCGGCGAGACGATCGCCGTGAAGCAGCCGCCGCGCAGGCCCTTCTGCAGCGCCGGGTCGGGCGTGATCGCCATGATCTGCGCGTCGGAGAGGAACCCGGTCGCATTGACGACGAAGCAGCCGGCCTCGAGCGCGTGGTGGCGCACGGTGACTTCCATCTGATCGGCGAAGATCTGCCCGACCAGCGAGCCGGGGAACTGCGCGCAGTGGATCTCCTCGTGCTGCGCCATCAGCGCGTAGCGGGCGAGCGGGTTGTAGTGCTCCCAGCAGGCGAGCGCGCCGACCTTGCCGACGCGCGTCTCGACGACCTTCAGGCCCGCGCCGTCGCCCTGGCCCCAGATCATCCGTTCGTGGAACGTCGGCGTGAGCTTGCGGCGCTTGAGCAGCAGCCTGCCGTCGGCGTCGAAGATCAGCTGCGCGTTGTAGAGCGTGCCGTGGTCGCGCTCGTTGACGCCGAGCACGACGACGATCTCGCGGGCACGGGCACGTTCGGCGACCGCGGCCGTGACCGGGCCCGGCACGACGACGGCGCGTTCGTAGAGCCGCAGGTGGTCGGCGCCCGAGGCCATCGGCGGCCGCACGAACGAGAAATACGGATAGTACGGAACGACGGTCTCGGGAAAGACGACGAGCTGCGCGCCCCGCGCGGCTGCGCCGTCGATCGCTTCGCAGACCTTGTTCAGCGTGCCGTCGGTCGCCTCGAGATCCGGGGCGATCTGGACCGCGGCGGCGCGGACGACACGCGTGGCCACGTCAGAGCGTCCAGGTGTCGAGGATGAAGGCGTTCGCCTTGCGGTGCAGCAGGATGATGTCGAGCACGTCGAGCGGGCTGATCGGCTTGATGCCCTCGATGAGCGCACCTTCGCCGTGGCCGTAGAGCGCCTGCAGCGCGAAGCGGCAGGCGTAGACCTTGCCGCCCTCGCCCATGAACTTGGTGATCTGGTTGTTGAAGTTCTGGTGGCCGGGGAAGGCCTCGTCGCCGAGCGTCGGGAAGCCGCGCTGCACGCCGAGCGTGACGCCCGGGCCGTAGAGCAGCACCGAGGTGTCGAAGCCCTTGCGCTTCAGGCGCGTCGCCTGCAGCAGGTTGACGAAGCCGATCGAGCCTTCGAAGGCGACGGTGTGGAAGGTGACGAGCGCCTTCTCGCCGGGCTCGGCCTTGACGTCCTCGAAGACCTTCTCTTCGTAGTCGACGAGGTGCTCGCCTTTGACATTGGCCGGCTTGGTGACTTTGGGCATTGCGGATCTCCTGGTGGCCGGCCGTGAGATCGGGGCCGGGTGAGCAACGCTTTGCATCGCGCGTGCCATCGGCGAGCAGCCGCCGTGCGATCAACGTGCAATCAAGGCGACGTGGCGGGGCCCTGCGGCCCGCGGACATCGTTGGCGGCGCTCGCCGGTCGTCGCAACCCTGGCCGAACCCGCACCGGCGCAGGGCCGCGGCGTGCGATCAATGCCTCCGATCAACGGGCGGCCGTGCACCGCGAACAGGCGCAGGGGCGGACCGCAGCGGGCACGCGGCATGCGATCGACGCGGCACCGCCCGCACGCGAGCCTCCCGATCGCTCGACCCGCCGATGCCCAAGACTTCGCACCACTGGCGTCGGCGTCTCGCCACGAGCGACCAGCCGGCCTACCTGATGATCGCCGACCTGATCGCCGAGGACCTGCGCGACGGGCGCCTGGCTGCCCGCGACCGCCTGCCGACGCTGCGCGAGCTCGCCGACGACCTCGGCCTCAACTACACGACGGTCGCCCGCGCCTACGCCGAGGCGCGCAAGCGCGGCCTGATCGTCTCGCGCCCCGGCGCCGGCAGCTTCCTGCGCGGGGCCGGGCCCAGCCTGCCGCTGCGGGGCGGCAGCGGCGCCGAGATGACGATGAACCTGCCGCCCGAGCCGCAGGACGCGGCGCTGCTCGACCGTCTGCACGACGGCGCCACCGACCTGATGGCGCGTGCCGACATGTGGTCGCTGCTGCGCTACCAGGACTTCGGCGGCTCGCCCGAGGACCGCGACGCCGCCGCGCGCTGGCTCGGCGCCTTCCTGCCCGGCTGCACCGCCGACCGGGTGCTCGTCTGTCCCGGCATCCACGCGGTGCTGACGGCGCTGATCTCGCAGCTCGCGCGGCCGGGCGAGCTGCTCTGCGTCGAGTCGCTGACGTATCCCGGGGTGAAGGCGATCGCGACGCAGCTCGGCGTCCATCTCCATGCGCTGCCGCTGGACGACGAGGGACCGAGCGCCGCGGCGTTCGAGCAGGCCTGCAAGACCTTGAAGCCCAAGGCGCTCTACTGCAATCCGACGCTGCAGAACCCCACGACCTGCACGGTGACGCCGCGCCGCCGCGAAGCGCTGGTCGACATCGCATCGCGCTTCTCGATCCCCATCATCGAGGACGACGCCTACGCGATGCTGCCCACCGTGCCGCCGAGCCCGATGGCGCTGCTCGCACCCGACCTGACCTACTACGTCAGCGGCCTCAGCAAGTGCTTCGGCGCGGGCCTGCGGACCGCGTTCGTCGCGGCGCCGAACGCGCGCCAGGCGCAGCGGCTCGCGGGCGCGCTCCGCGCGACGACCGTGATGGCCTCACCGATCACCAACGCGCTCGCGACGCGCTGGCTCGACGACGGCACGGCACGGATGGTGCTCGACGCGGTACGCCGCGAGTCGATGGCGCGGCAGGCGCTCGCGACGCGGCATCTCGCGCGCCATCACGTCGTCGCGCAGCCCGAGGGCTTCCATCTCTGGCTGCCACTCGCGCCGCACTGGGGCATGGTCGAATTCGCGTCGTTCCTTCGCATGCAGGGCGTCGCGGTGGTCGCGAGCGTCGCCTTCTCGACGGACGGCGATCCGCCCGACGCGGTGCGCATCTGCCTCGGCGGGCCGATGGACCGCGTGGCGTGCGAGGCCGCGCTCGCGCTCGTCGCCGAGACGCTCGATCACCCGGAGCATCCGCACGCTCGCGCGATGTGAGCACGGCGCGACCGGGCCGGGCTGGCTCTGGCCCGGATCGACCGGGCGAACCGGCCGGTGCCGTCGTCCGACCGATGCGGGTCCACGGCTCGACGTCGAGCCGATGATGTCGAGGCGGATCGAGCGGTGGAGACGTCGTTCCGAGAGCAGCAGCTCCGGGCGGCGGGTCGGCAGAGGTGTTCGCCGTCGGCGTGTCGCGCACCGACGAGCGGGTCAAGCCGCTTCGGGCTGCAACCGGACCGGAATCGACTTCGCCGCCGGCACCTGGCTGTGCTCGGCATGGTGCGCGAGCGGCATCAGCGGGTTGCACTCGGGGTAGTAGCCCGCGACGCAACCGGGCGGGATGTCCCACGGCGTGACGCGCAGACCGGCGACCCTGCGGTCGACGCCGTCGTCGGTCACCGTCGTCGCCGTGACCTTCATGCCCTCGGCCAGGCCGAGGCGCGCGATGTCGTCCTTGTGGATGAACAGCACATGGCGCGTGCCGTAGACGCCGCGGAAGCGGTCGTCGAGGCTGTAGAGCGTGGTGTTGAACTGATCGTCGCTGCGCATCGTCATCAGGTTCAGCACGTCGCCGCCGGCGCTGCGCATGTCGGGGTTGGCGTTCAGGCCGTCGGGCACGATGAAGTTCGCCTTGCCGGTCGGCGTGTTCCAGACGCGGTGGCGCGCCTGGATCGTGCGGTGGAAGCCGCCCGGCGTGCGGAAGCGGAAGTTGAAGTCGTGGAAGATCTCGGGGAAGGTGGCTTCGATCGCGTCGCGGATCAGCGCGTAGTCGCCGACCCAGTCGCGCCACGGCACCTTCGGGTTGGGCGGCAGCGTCGCCTCGGCGATGCCGGCGACGATCGCGGCCTCGGACCGCAGGGTCGCGGCGGCCGGCTCGGCGACGCCGTCGGACGCGTGCATGTGCCCCGTCGAATCCTCGATCGACACCGTCTGCGCGCCACCCGCCTGACGGTCGATCTCGATCCGGCCGAGGCAGGGCAAGAGATAGCAGACCTCGCCCGGCAGCAGGTGCGAGCGGTTGAGCTTGGTCGCGACATGGACGGTCAGGCGGAGCTTCGTCCAGGCGTCCTCCATCAACACCGTCTCGGGCACCGCGCGGACGAAGTTGCCGCCGAGGCCGAGGAACGCGCGCACCGAGCCGTCGAGCACCCCTCGACAGGTGTCGACCGTCGCGAGGCCCTTCTTCCGCGGCGGCTCGAAGCCGTAGATCTGCTCGAGCTTGTCGAGCGGCGCGAGCTCGGGCTTCTCGGTGATGCCGACGGTGCGCTGGCCCTGCACGTTGGAGTGGCCGCGCACCGGACAGATGCCGGCGCCCTCGCGGCCGATGTGGCCGCCCATCAGCAGCAGGTTCGAGACCATCTGAACGTTCTGCACGCCCTTGCGGTGCTGCGTCAGGCCCATGCCGTAGATGCCGATCACCGCCCTGGCCTTGCCGAAGGTCGCGGCGGCCTCTTCCAGGTCGGCGCGGGAGAGGCCCGATTCGCGCTCGATGTCGTCCCACGAGGTCGTGCGGACGAACGCCTCGAAGTCGGCGAAACCGTGGCTGTGCTCGGCGATGAACGCATGGTCGATCGGGCGCGGCGCGCCGCTCGCCTGCGCGGCGTCGTCGGCAGCGAAGAGCGCCTTGGCCATGCCCGCGACCGCCGCCATGTCGCCGCCGATCTTCAGCTGCAGGTATTGCGTGCTGATCGGCGTACCGTCGCCGGGGAGCAGCATCTCGACCGGCGACTGCGGATTCACGAACTTGACGAGGCCGCGCTCCTTCAGCGGATTGAAGGTGACGATCGGCACGCCGCGCTTGCGGGCCTCTTGCAGCTGATGGAGCATCCGCGGGCTGTTGACGCCGACGTTCTGGCCGAAGAAGAAGATGGCGTCGGTCTTCTCGAAGTCGTCGAGCGTGACGGTGCCGACCGGCACGCCGATCGTCTGCGGCAGCGCGACCGACGTGCTCTCGTGGCACATGTTCGAGCTGTCGGGCAGGTTGTTGTTGCCGTAGAGCCGGGCGAAGAGCTGCCACAGGTAGCTCGTTTCGAGCGAGGCGCGGCCCGATGCGTAGAACACGACCGAGTCGACATCGGTCTCGCGCAGCGCCTTGAGCTCGGCGCCGATCGCGGCGAACGCCTCGGGCCAGCCGACCTCGAGATAGCGGTCGGTCGCCGGGTCGTAGCGCATCGGCACCGTGAGACGGCCTGCTTGCTCGAGGTCGCGGTCGTTCCAGGTGCGCAGCTCGGACAGCGTGTGCGCCTCGAAGAAGCTCGCGGGCGCGCGGCGGCTGGTCAGCTCCCACGCGGTCGCCTTCGCGCCGTTCTCGCAGAACTCGGCGGCGCTCGGCTTGCGCGGCTTCGCCCAGGCGCAGCTCACGCAGGCGAAGCCGCCCGGTTTGTTCTGGTGCCACAGCGCCTTCGCGCCCGCGATCGCGTCCCCCTCCTTCAACAGATAGGTCGTGACCGCCTTGATCGAACCCCAGCCGCCAGCCGGGCGCTCGTCGGTCTTGAAGGTCGGCGACTCGGATTTCGGTTGAATGCTCATGGGGACTGCGGCTCGTGTGATTCGATTCAGTCTATGGAGCCGTCGGACGGCCCGGCGGTAGGGTGGACCGCCGGTCGGCTGTCGGACGACGCCACGGGCCGTGCAGGACAGCAAGTTCTGGCATGCTCGGCCCGTCGTCAACCGCTGCCCGAGCGTCGGGCACAAAGGAGCGTTCATGGCCAAGGTGCTCGTTCTCTACTATTCGTCGTACGGCCACGTCGAGGCACTCGCCAATTCCATCGCCGAGGGCGCGCGCGGCGCCGGTGCGCAGGTCGATGTCAAGCGCGTGCCGGAGACCGTGCCCGAGGCGATCGCACGGCAGTCGCACTACAAGCTCGACCAGCCGGCGCCTGTCGCCACCGTCGACGAACTCCCGGGCTACGACGCGATCGTCGTCGGCACCGGCACGCGCTACGGGCGGATCACGTCGCAGATGGCGGCGTTCCTCGACCAGACCGGCGGCCTCTGGGCCAAGGGAGCGCTCAACGGCAAGGTCGGCGCGGCCTTCGGCTCGACCGCGTCACAGCACGGCGGTCAGGAGACGAACCTCTTTTCGATCATCACCAACCTGATGCACTTCGGCATGGTGATCGTGGGCCTGCCCTACAGCCATGCGGGCCAGATGACGCTGACCGAGATCGTCGGCGGTTCGCCGTACGGCGCCACGACGATCGCAGGCGGCGACGGCTCGCGGCAGCCCTCGGCGATCGAGCTCGACGGCGCCCGCCACCAGGGCATGCTCGTCGCGCAGACCGCCGCCAAGCTGTTCGGGTGACGGCAGCGCCGATCGTCTCGGTCGAGAACGTCTCGAAGACCTACGCGACGGGCCTGCGCGCGCTCGAGCACATCGACCTGCAGATCGCGACCGGCGAGATCTTCGCGCTGCTCGGCCCGAACGGTGCGGGCAAGACGACGCTGATCGGCATGATCTGCGGCCTCGTCAATCCGGGCGAGGGCCGCATCTCGGTGGCCGGCCGCGACATCGTCCGCGACTACCGCACGGTGCGCTCGATGATCGGCCTGGTGCCGCAGGAGCTGACGACCGAGGCGTTCGAGTCGGTGACCGCAACGGTCGAATTCAGCCGCGGGCTCTTCGGCAGGAAGCGCGACCCGGCGCACATCGAGCAGCTGCTGCGCGCGCTCTCGCTCTGGGACAAGCGCGACAGCAAGATCCGCACGCTCTCGGGCGGCATGAAACGCCGGGTGATGATCGCCAAGGCGCTCGCCCACGAGCCGCGCCTGCTCTTCCTCGACGAGCCGAGCGCCGGCGTCGACGTGGCGCTGCGCAAGGACATGTGGGCGATGGTGCGAGCCCTGCGCGATTCGGGCGTGACGATCGTGCTCACCACCCACTACATCGAGGAAGCCGAGGAGATGGCCGACCGCATCGGCGTCATCAGCCACGGCAGGCTGGTGCTCGTCGAGGACAAGGTCACGCTGATGCAGAAGCTCGGGAAGAAGCGGCTCGTGATCCAGCTGCAGCAGCCGCTGGACGCCGTGCCCGACGCGCTCGCGCACCACGCGCTGAGCCTCTCGGCGGACGGCCGCAGCCTCACCTACGTCTACGACGACCAGGCGTCCGACTGCGCCGTCGCGTCGCTCTTCGACGACCTCGCCGCCGCCCGCATCCGCCTGCACGACCTGCACACGCAGCAAAGCTCGCTCGAGGACATCTTCGTGGGGCTCGTCGCGGAGTGAACCTGCCCGCGGTCCATGCCATCTACCGCTTCGAGATGGCGCGCACCTGGCGCACCGTGACGCAGAGCATCATCTCGCCGGTGCTCTCGACGGCGCTCTACTTCATCGTCTTCGGATCGGCCATCGGCTCGCGCATCCAGCACGTCGGCGACGTGAGCTATGCCGAATTCATCGTGCCCGGCCTCGTCATGCTGTCGGTGCTGACGCAAAGCATCGCCAACGCCTCGTTCGGCATCTACTTTCCGAAGTTCACCGGCACGATCTACGAGCTGCTGTCGGCGCCGATCTCGCATCTCGAGATCATCTTCAGCTATGTCGGCGCGGCCGCGACCAAATCGGTGCTCGTCGGGCTCATCATCCTCGGCACCGCGGGCCTCTTCGTGCCGATCCACATCGCGCATCCGGTGTGGATGCTGCTGTTCCTCGTGCTGACCGCGTCGACCTTCAGCCTCTTCGGCTTCATCATCGGCATCTGGGCCGACGGCTTCGAGAAGCTGCAGCTGATTCCGCTGCTCGTCGTGATGCCGCTCACCTTCCTCGGCGGTCCGTTCTACTCGGTCAGCATGCTGCCGCCGCTCTGGCGCAATCTCTCGATGCTCAACCCGTCGGTCTACCTGATCAGCGGCTTCCGCTGGAGCTTTTTCGGCATCGCCGAGGTGCACGTCGGCATCAGCTTCGCGATGACCGCGGTGTTCTTCGTGCTGGCGCTGATCGTCGCGATGGTCATCCTTAGGACGGGCTGGCGGCTGAAGAGCTGAGGACGCCGCGCGCTCGGGTTAGCCCGTCTCGACACCGGTTTCGCACTCCCAACAATGGTTCGTGCCCCACAGCCATTTCGTTGGAGACCCCATGAACATGCGCACCACCGCGTCGACCCCTCGTTCGCCAGGCGCCCTGGCGGCCGGCCTGGCCACCCTCCTGCTCGGCGCCTGCGCGCAGATGGGCGGCAACGGCAGCGCTCCCGCCGACAGCATGACCGGCACCGAGACGACGCAGGTCTCGACCTACGGCATGGGCGTCGCGCAGCAGCGCTTCTCCACGCTCAGGCAGGTCAACAAGTCGACCGTCAAGGACCTGGTGCCGGTCTGGAACACGAGCCTCGACAACTCGGCGAACATGTCGACGCAGCCGATCGTCGTCGGCGGCGTGATGTACGTCGTCACGCACAACTCGACCGCGGCGATCGACGCCGCCACCGGCCGGCAGCTCTGGAAGACGCAGATCGACCTGCCCGCCGACGTCGCGGCGATGGTCTGCTGCGGCATCCAGGCGCGCGGCCTCGTCGTCCAGGACGGCGTGATCTACCGCGGCACGCTCGACGCCCACCTGCAGGCGATGGACGCCAAGGACGGCAAGATCCTCTGGCGCACCAAGGTCGCCGAGTACAAGCAGGGCTACTCGATGACCGGCGCGCCGCTGCTGGTCAACGGCGTCGTCCTGACCGGCATCTCGGGCGGCGAGTACAACACCCGCGGCTTCGTCCGCGGCTACGACCCGAAGACCGGCAAGGCGCTCTGGACGCGCTACACCACCGCCGGCCCGGACGATCCGAAGGCCAACGCCACCTGGAACGGCAGCGACAGCTGGAAGACCGGCGGCGGCACCACCTGGCTCACCGGCACCTACGACCCGAAGCTCGACCTCGTCTACTGGGGCACCGGCAACGGCTCGCCGTGGAATCCGGTCATGCGCGCGAGCGGCGGCGACTCGCTCTACATCTGCTCGGTGCTCGCGATCCGGCCGAAGACGGGCGAAGTGGTCTGGCATTACCAGTTCTCGCCCGGCGACGCCTACGACTACGACTCGACCAGCGAGATGGTGCTGGCCGACGTGAAGGTCGGCGGCAAGTCGGTCCCGGCGGTGATGAACGCCAACCGCAACGGCTTCTTCTACGTGCTCGACCGCGCGAACGGCAAGCTGCTCGCCGCGAACCCGTATGCCAAGAAGATCACCTGGGCGAGCGGCATCGACCTGCAGAGCGGCCGGCCGGTCGAGACCGACCTCACCAAGCGCTTCAAGTCGCAGGGCGTGATGAGTGCGGACGAGGAAGTCTGGCCGAACATCCTCGGCTCGAAGAACTGGCAGCCGATGAGCTTCGACCCGACGCGCCAGCTCGCCTTCGTCAACGGCATGAACTTCGGCGTCGCGATGAAGAACGTGCGGCAGGAACTGAAGCTGCCGGCGATGTTCTTCGGTGCCGACTTCAGCGGCTTCCCGGCGCCGGCCGACGGCAACCGGGGCTTCCTCGCGGCGATCGACCCGGCGACGGGCAAGCACGTCTGGGACGTGCCGCTGAAGATCCCGCACTGGTCCGGCGTCATGTCGACCGCCGGCGGCCTCGTCTTCACCGGCAACCTGCTCGGCGAATTCATGGCGTTCGACGCCGACACCGGCCAGCAGCTCTGGAAATTCCAGACCGGCTCGGGCATCTCGGGCATCCCGATCACCTGGGAGGCGGGCGGCAAGCAGTACGTGACGATCACGAGCGGCGCGGCGACGCTCTACGCCGCCGTCGTCGGCGACCCGAACCTGCCGTCCGTGCCGGTGGGCGGCTCGGTCTGGACATTCGCCCTGCACTGACCCGCGCCGCAAGGAGCTCTCGCATGCAGTGTCCGCTTCCTGCACGGCTCGGCCGGGGCGCCGGCCGGCTG
>CAXUDL010000005.1:0-72855 GCA_964249855.1 uncultured Rhizobacter sp.
CAATCATGGGCTCAACTCCATGCAAGCGTCGGGCCGGTTTTGCAGACTTTCCTTAACGCCGCAACCTCGGAGGAGTGTTCCGGGACAAACGCTCATCGAGCGCTTTTAAAAAGCTTACGAAGTCCCCGCCCAACGCCGCGATCCACGTACGAAGCTCCAACACATCCAACCGCCTCTGGCCAAGTTCGCACTTACTGACGTAGGTCTGGCGCGTCCCGAGGATGTCCGCAAGCTGCAGTTGGGTCATGCCGGCCGACCGTCTTGCCTCGCGTAGCTCGCGAAGAAAGTGCATCTGATCTCGGTGGTTGCTTTCGGACGACATCGACAGCATCGGTTGCTGCGATGAGCATCCAACCCATCATCGAATACCCCAAAATCGGTTAAAGTTCGAGTCGAAAGTTCATAGTTCACGCATCGACCTGCCGACCGCTTCGGTCTCAACGGTGCGTCGTGGCCGCGGTTGCAAGTGCGCTCGTGTACGAAGTCAACAGTTTGAAGTATGGCAATGCAACGTTGTTCGCTCGTTTCTATCGCCTTGGGATGTGTTTCCGGCGTTGCGCTCTCAGGCTGTGACTCTGTCAACCAAGCAGTCGTCCGGGCGAAGACTTCGGCGGAGGCCGCCTTTAGCACGCCATCTTCAGTGCCTTCAGCGAGGGACGCAGCCTCTGCGCCCCGCATCGCCGGCTCCGACCTCGACGGCCTCTTCAAGCGCTACCTGCTCGGCACCCCGCAAAGCCGCGACAACTACCCTCGCGCCGCGATCACCATCGTCTCGGCCACGCCGAGCATCCTCAAGCTCGGCAAAGCGACCCCGGACCAGTGCATCCGGTTCAACGTCCGCCTGTGGTCCGACGCCAAGACGTCGCGTTTGTTTGAGGGGCTCCAGATGTGCGCGAACGACAAGAGTTTCGGCGTCCCGTTCCGGACGTTGACCAACTGGCCCAACACCTACGTGACCGGGGAGACGACCGGCGCCGTGCGCACGGACGGCCCGGCGCGCCCCAAGACCAACTTCCCGACCGAGCCCAGGGTCGCAACCGCCTGGTTCTCCTCCGATTCGCCAGCCTTCTTCTACATCGGCAGCATCTTGTATCAGATGGGCTACGACTGGGACCAACCCGGCGAGCAACGGGCCTGGTTCGTCTCGGCACCTGACCACTGACATGGCTCAAGACGCCGTCGGGAATCCCAAGATCCATCTCTCGTCCGGCGACCAAGTGCAGGTCCGAGCACTCTCGGGCGTCGTCGCCGACGACCAGCGCTCCGCCGACACCCGCTTCTACTCGGTCGGTGGCGGCGGCTACGTCGGCCCCCACGGCGGCTCGGTCGCCGCACCCCAGATCCGATCGGTGACCGACAAGCGCCAGACCATCTGGATCACCGACGACAGCGGGCGCGACCACTCCCTCGCGCTCAAGAACGTCTCGATCCCGCTTCGTGTCGGGCAGCGCGTCACGGCTCTCTACTGCCACTTCGAAAGCACGAACGTCGAACGCTGCGAGCTCGTCGTCAACCACAGCTCGCAGCTTCAATATTGCCTCGCCCGCGAGTCCAAGCCGCTGATCGACTTCGAGAGCCGTTACCGGAGAAGCTCGATCGCGACGGTCCTGGTCTTCGCGCTGTTCGCGGGCGCCGTGCTGTTCTGGGTGGGGCTCTACCGACAGACGAGCGAAGACGACCTCCGCAGGTCATCCTTGAGGTGGAACTGCGTTCGCATCACGCCCGGCGCGACAAAGGTGCCGGCGCGGGTCCGGGAGCTCGTCGCGCAACGGCACGCCGAGTGCGAGCGGCTGATGCAGCAGGCCGCCGCTGCCGAGGGTTCGATCTGGGGGACGTGGTGGCTGCCGATCGGCTGCACCGTCGCGTGGCTCTATCTCGTCATCGAAGGAGTCGGCCGCAAGGCCGCCTATGGCCGGCGGCTTTTCGCCGAGTACCTCGCTGCGCTCGAGAACTGGCCGGTCGCCAGCCCCCAAGGCGCCCGGACCAAGCTTTCCTGACCTCCGACCACCTTCACCCTTCGACCCATCAACCTGGAAGCTCCACATGTTCACGATCGGTATCGGCAACGGCAAGGGCGGGGTCGGCTCGACCACGCTGACGATCCAGCTCGCGGCGCTCCTCCAGCGCACTGGCGCGACGGTCACGATCGTTTCGGCACCCAACAGCGAGGCGCTTCCATGGTGCACGGATCGCGCAGCGAATGCCGACGCGCTGCCGGGCGGCTCCAAGGGCAGGATCAACTACATGCCCCTGAAGGACTGCTGGGGACGACTCAAGAACTGTGACCTCGGCTCGGACTTCGCTTTGCTCGACTACTCCAACGGCGAAGACCTGGCCGCCGCCATGAGCCACGTCGAAGATTGGATCTGCCCGTTCACGCCGTTGGAAGTCCGCCCGACGCTCGCGACCTACCGGCTTTGGCAGGCGCTGCATCCCGATGCGCTCGAGACGGGCGAGACGTTCAGCGCGGTGCTTTCCATGACGCCGAGCGAGGCGGACATCGCGGAGGACCCCAGCTACGCCAAGTCCCGGTACAACGGCGAGGATTCGGCCGCGGAGCTTGCACAAGATGCGCCGACGATGCACATCATGAGGCAGCGGATCCGGTGGTCCGAGGCAGTCGGGGACATTCGCGCGGGCGGAGACGTGTTTTCGTCTTCGGCTCCGGATGCGCCGGCCGCCCGTGCCGAACTCAACGCCGTCTGGGTCGAGTTGCTCATCATCATGGGACGAGGTGGTGTGCTGCCGGGCACATCCGCCTTGGGCTTGTCCGCACGCCAGACAGGGCGCTTCCGGAGCAGCAAGGGCGCGCCGCCTGCGCGGCCGCAGCCTTGAGGACGTCTTGTGCCCTCAGCCGCGTGCCCGCCCGGTGTGCCGGCGCGTCGTCCGCGGCGGGCGGCTCTGACTTCGGCAAGGCGAGTGCTCTCCGAGCGCACGATTCTGCGGTCACCAAACCGATCCCTCGCATCCTCGTCCAGCCCCTCCGAGCGGACACCCATCATGGTTGAGGTCAAGCTTTCCAATGCTTCCGCACAGGTCCGCCAGTTGACGCGCCGCAAACTGGGCGTTGGCAGGACTCGCTCTTGTTCGAGTGGCCGCCAAGGTTTGGCGAATGCTTTTCGGGACTCTTTCCGATCCGCGTTGGGTAAGAAGCTGAACATGGCCCCCACCGGTGCGGTGTGCGGTAGCTGCAAGACGCGGTCGTCGCAGAGGGATGATTTTTCTGGACGGGCCGCGGGCCGCATACGGTCGTGCTGAGCCGTTGTATCAGACGTTCTCATCACCTGCGCCACGTGGCTTCGTGTTGCAAAACGAGCCACGCAAATTGTCGAGCCGCCGTTCATGATTGAAACCAGAGTTCGTTCCGCTTGTTCACCAAACCGTCATTTCGTTCGGCTAGAGCGTGTGTCTGCCGCGTGCGCTCTAGCAGCACTGGCCGCCTGCGGGGGAGGTGGCGGGGGCGGCAGCACCGACACGCCAGCCGCAAGCCAGACGCCTGTGGTCCTGGTCCCGGTTCCCCCGGATCAGCCGCCAGCGCCGGCCGGACCGGTTGTCGTGTCCCCGACGACGCCGGATCTGGTGACGAGCGTCTCGGCGCCCACCTATGCGGCCGGCAGCGTCGAGCGCGGCGGCTGGAGCGTGCTCATGGCCGAACGGGGCGCCTGCGGCTTCGGGCTGCTCCAGCAGGACACGCGCCTGGACGCGGCAAGCCTGGCGCACGCCAACTACCTGGTAAGCCAGTCGGCGGTCAACGGCGGCCCGGCCAGTGGCCACGGCGAGCAGGCAGGCACTGCTGGTTACACCGGCGGCAACGCTCTCACCCGGGCGGTGGCGCAGGGCTTCCCGACCGCGCCGATCGACGAGATCATCACGGCCGAGTACACGGTGCGCCCGACGGCGCAAGGCGCAGCATTCGCCTTCGACGAGGCCCAAGGTGCGGCTTCGATGCGCCAGCTCCTGGGCACGGTCTACCACCTATCGGGGAGTATGTACGGGGGCCGGGTCGGCGGTATTGCGGCAGCGCACGGCACCTTTGCGACGACGGGCGGCAACTCCGAGGAGGACTACCGTTTCGGTGCCCTGATCGCTACGCTGGACGCCAACCCACAGCGCCTGGGCACCGGAACGGTGGCGACCTACCCGTGCGCTGGTGCGACGCAGCTGACCTCGACCTTCAAGCCCGCGACCGAAAGCCCGAATCCGTTCCCGGACATCACGAACACCAGCACCGTGTACGGGACGCCGGTCTACCTCAAGGTCGACGCCGGCAGCGTCCTGACCGTGACGTCCGCGACCATCACGCGCGGTGACGGGACGGTCGTCGCGACCCGTCAGATCACGAAGGCCGTGGATCCGTCCGGCGAGCTCGGGGCGAACGAATTTTTCGCCATACCGGCCTCCGCACTGCTCGTCGGTGCGACGTATTCGGTCCAGGTCGCTGGCACGGTCGACGGCACGCCCTTCAACAAGGCGTTCACGTTCTCTCCGGCCTACTGACTGCTCATCCCATGACGCGGCAGCGGGCCCTACGAACCTTGACACCCGGACACCCGATCCTGCACATTTGCGCGATGCGATCTTCGGCCACCCTTGTATGTTCACGCGTCTCGATGCCGCTCGAGCGTGGCTGCACTCGCGTGGCGCGTCTGCGTTCGAGCCCGTCCGTCACTCGGACGATCGCTTGCATACGGACCGGCGCAAGACCCGAGGGTCCTCTTCGCTAGCGCAGCGTCCGCGACGGACAACCGCTTAGCCCTCGAGGGCCCCGTCTGGGGCCCTCGTCGTTTGCAGAGCGCACCGTGCGCCTCATCGACCGGTCCCCCGTTCCAATTCACGGGACCCGTCATGACCCGTCACCGACCATCTTCCTGCGTCGCCACCGCCTCGCGACAGACCAAGCCGCGCGCCGTCGGTCCAGTCCTCTATTGCGGCGACCCCCATGGCCACTTCCAACACATTCTGGACGCTGGTCTCCGCACGAACGCCTCTGCGGTCGTCCTTCTCGGCGACATCGAGGCCCGCCGATCGCTCGACCTGGAGTTCAAGCCGCTCCTGGACCAGGGGGCCGAGCTCTTCTTCATCCCCGGCAATCACGACAGCGACAACGAAGCGTCTTGGCGCTGGCTCTTCGAAGACGGCCAGGAGCGGCGCAACCTTCAGGGCCGCGTCGGCCGACTGCCTGACGGTACCCGCATCGCGGGGCTCGGCGGCGTCTTCCGCGCCGCCGTCTGGTACCCCGGCGCCGCCGACCAACTCTTCGCCGGTTCGGACCGCCCCGCACGCACGCAGCGCCTCCTCGCCCAGAGGCGCCGCCCAGGCCAAGGCGACCGCCCGGCGCTCGCGCACTGGACTTCCATCCGTCCGGAGGACGTCCAGGCGCTCGCCTCGCAACGCGCCGACATCCTCGTGACCCACGAGGCGCCGGGCTACCACCGCCACGGCTTTGCGATCCTCGACCGTCTCGCGCGGGCCATGGGCGTCCGGGCGACCCTGCACGGTCACCACCACGACCGCCTCGACAGCTCGGGTCGCTGGGCGATCCAGGGCTTCAAGAGCCACGGCGTCGGCTTGCGCGGCATCACCGCATTGGATGCCGACGGCAACGCGACGGTCGTCGTAGCCGGGGAACTGGACGAGCCACGGTCGCAAGGTCCGACCGTCACGCTCGAAGATCAAGGAGAAGACGCATGAAGTTCCTCGTCCTCAGCGACCTGCACATCGAGTCCGGCGCCTACAAGCCGGTGCCGAACGTCGACCACGACGCCCTGATCCTCGCCGGCGACATCAAACCCGCCGGCGGATCGCTTCCCGACTGGGCCGCCAGGACCTTCGGCCACGACCGGCCGATCATCATCGTCCCCGGCAACCACGAGTTCTACGGCACGGTCATGGAAGACGAGCGTCTCCGGATGCGTGCGCACCTGAACGCCAACGTCCACGTGCTCGACCCTGGCGAAGTCCGTCTCGACAACGGCCGGGTGCGGGTGCTCGGCTGCACGCTCTGGACCGACTTCGCGTTGCCGATCCGGGTTTCGCCGCAGGGTGCGGCGACGCCGACCTTCCGAAGCGACGTCGGGCAGGCGATGCGCGAAGCCCGGCTGGCGCTGGCCGACTATTCGTGCATCGCCGTCGAGGGGGAGGGCGGTACGGCACCGACCGACCGGGAAGGGGCGACAGGCGACCCCGACGCCGAAGATCTGCCACCTCCGCGGGCGCTGCGCCGGCTCACGCCCGAGGACACGCTCCGCCTCCATCTCGAGCAGCGCGACTGGCTCCTCGCCCGTCTGCAGGAACCGTTTACAGGCACGACCGTCGTCGTGACCCACCACGCGCCCTGCCGGCAGTCGGTCGCGGAGCGCTGGGCGAGCGACTGGGTGTCCGCCGGCTTTGCGAGCGAACTGCCCGGCGCCTTCTTCGAGGTCCCAGCACTCTGGGTCCATGGCCACACCCACGCGAGTTTCGACTACGTCCATGGCCGCACGCGCGTCGTCTGCAACCCGCGCGGCTACCCGATGCGCGACGGCTCGCTGGAGAACGCCCGGTTCGACCCGGCCTTCGTGGTCGAGGTCGCCGATCCGGCCGGGAGCCGGGGGAAGTGGCCATGACAGAGGACGAAGGTCCGGCGCAGCAGCCGGCTGATCTCGGCTCGTTTAATGACGAGGGCCCGGCGCAGTCGAACGCGTCGACGCCGCTCTACTTCGATCCAGTCTGCATCGTTGAAGCCGACGAGCTGCTCCGCTACACGCGCATGGTCGAGACGGGGGTGGGGCTCAGGAAGGACGTCAACGAGAACCGGCAGCTGAAGGAGATGGCCCGCAATCTGTCCCTGAAGGGAACGCATCGAAAGGTTGTCCTCGCGCAGGACTGGGCGTGGCGGCTCGACGCGCTCGAAGACGACATGCCCGCCTTCGCCGCGCCGATCGACTTCGTCCGTGCGCGCTGTCGCCTGCGCGGCATCACTCGGCAACCGCTGCGGATCCCGCCGATGCTTCTTGCGGGCCGCCCGGGCGTCGGCAAGAGCCACTTCGCGCTCCGGCTCGCCTCGACGCTCGGCGTGCCGTCTTACCTGCATTCGCTGCAGACGGCCGAGACGGTCTCGGACCTCACGGGCTCGGACAAGCACTGGAGCAACAGCGAGCCGGGCATCCTCTTCCGCGAGATCGTGCTGGGTCGTGCCGCCAACCCGCTCGTCGTCCTCGACGAACTGGACAAGGCCCGTCAGCCGAGCAGCGCCGGTGGCTACGCGCCGGCCCGCGAGCTGCTCGGCCCGACCGAGGTCTCGACCTCGCGTCGACTGCGCGACAAGAGCGTCGACCTCAGGTTCGACGCGAGCTACGCGATCTACGTCGCCTGCGTCAACGCGGTCTCGCCGATCGAGAAGCCGCTGCTGTCGCGGTTCCGGATCTTCCTGATCGGCGAGCCGGATGCGCGCGCGCGCATCGGGACGGCCCGCTCGGTCGCGTTTGACGTGTATGCGGAGCTCAACCTGACCGGGGTGATCGCCGCGCCGTCCGGAGCGGTCCTGCAGGAGATCGCGACCATCGACACCGCCC
This sequence comes from uncultured Rhizobacter sp., assembly GCA_964249855.1. Lineage (GTDB taxonomy): Bacteria > Pseudomonadota > Gammaproteobacteria > Burkholderiales > Burkholderiaceae_C > LMDS01. The sequence goes on from CAXUDL010000005.1 coordinate 7,554, forward strand.
GCCTGATGCGGCGGGTGGTCGAAGACGCGCTCGTCAACGCACTGGAGGCGGACCGGCGTCACCTCGTCGTCGGCGACCTGCGGCCTCGGATGGGCTCCTCGGGCGTTGAGTCGGAAGTCCGGCCGTCCTGATCGAGAAGGAGGCGTCATGATGGTTTTGATCGATACGGAGTTCACTGCGTTCATCGGCCCCGAGCTGCTCTCGCTCGGCATGGCGACGGCAGGCGAGCCGGTGGAGACGTTCTACGCCGAGGTCGACTTGACTTCCGGCGACGGCAAGCGACTCGTCGCGCAGTCGTCCGACTTCGTCCGCGAGGAAGTGCTCACACAGTGGGGGCGTATTCCGGACACCGCGGGCACGGCGTGGGAGGTGGGACGCAGAGCCGGCGAGTGGCTGCTGGCACTGCATGCGCGGATCAACCGGGACGAAACCGGCATCGGCGGGCGTCTCCATCGGGTACGACTATTCGGACGACTACGAACTGCTCGAATATGCGATCCGGCACGCCGGGCTTTGGGATCGGGTGCGCGAGGTCGTGCGGCCTGTGCACGTTGACGCGATCACGGGAACGATCGAGGGCGAGATTGCGGCCGAGGAGTGCTACCTGGCGTTCAGGGCAGGGGGCCTGCGTCGGCATCAGGAGCTGGCCGACGCGCTAGCTCTGAGGGCCGCTTACCGGGCCGTGCGGAAGGAACTGATCGATGTTTGAATCCCGGTTCGTCGAGGTGTCCGATTGCTTTGCTCGAAGTGCATTTCCAACACAGTCAGGTACCGCATGTCGACCGCGAAAGTTACTAGAGTCGTCATCTCGTTGTGCGCCAACGACAGACGCATGATCATCGCGAAAGCGAGGAAGCTGCATCTCGCAGTCCCCGAACTTTTGCGGCGTGGTGCTCTGAGCTACCGACGCCGTCACTCCGAACACGAGCTCGGTCGCCTGGCCGACGCCGCTCGTCTGGCTGCCGAGCGTGCAGGGTCGAAGATCGACAGTGCGCTTGACTTTGTCGAAGCCAGCAACGCTCGGATAGCCCACATGGAGCGTCTCGCCAGAAGCAAGCCGCCTTGAACGGTTGGGTTGGACGAGGCCGGCGCGGAGACAGCAACGGCCGTCCGGAGAAATCGCACGGCCACACTTCGAGCGTATGGAAAGCTCACGCGACTCAGTCGGCGACGGCTAATCTACGGCGCACCGAGCCCCCGGACGAGCTTCGCGGCTGCGGTATGACCGGCCAGTAGAGAGAGCGGCCGAAGAGCTCGTGCATGCGATGCTTCGCCTCCGGCGCCAGGCGAATCCGGCGCTGCAAGACGATGTCCGGATGGTCCTCGTGAAGCACCTGATGGCCGCCAGGCGCGATCTGCGGGGCCACTCGCCAAGGCACACTTTAAGTCTGTTCAAAGCACCTAACCGTTCCGTGGACCGAGGGGACCGGGTGCTGCGGCGCAGAGGGCGTAGCTGCGAATGCAATCCCGGTCGATCTATGCCATCAGGGTTTGTCACGCAGTGAACTGTTGATCCTTGGAGGGCGCACGAGTGGGCGCACTGAGATGAGAGATGCCACCAGAATCGAACCCGTCTTGGCGGCCATCCGGCAAGCTTGGGAGAAGTGGCCGGACCTCCGACTCGGTCAACTGCTCGTCAACGCGGTCCATCCGGCCATGCCTTGCCCTGAGCTGTTCCACATCGAAGACGATGCTTTGGTCGAGGCGGTACGCCGTCACCCGCGTCACCCGGATTGAGCTACCCTCCTGGCCATGCGCTCCCGCACCATTGATCTGCAGATAAGCTTTTTGTAGGCGGCGGGTCGAGCCTTGCTCGCCCGTAGCATGCGGGCGTAGCTCAACGGCAGAGCGGGGTCCCTTATAAGGCCACGACGCGGGTTCGAGTCCCGCCGTCCGCACCAACTTCTTCAGTCGATCTGAACTTCGAGGCGTCGGAGCTTCGATGGAGTTTTGCCGGCAAAACTCCGCCCGCTGTGGCGGCTTTGATCGGCCGTGTCCCAGCGCATGGTGTACTTTCACAGGGAGGTGCGGACGAATTCTTGGACTACTTGAAAGGGTAGTCCATGTTTTCATACCAGGATCGGCTTCGAGCCGTGCGGCTGTACATCGAGCCCGGCAAACGGGTCGGCTTGACCGAGGCAGGTGACCTAAACGATGACAGGCAGCTTGAGGTGCTGAAATCGATTGCGGCTGCCCTGAAGCGGTCGTCCCGGCATGCGGTAACCAGGTGCCAGTCTTTATCTATGGCTCGTGCCTTTGTCATGGCACGCACAGCCGCCGCCAAACCCGCAAGCTCAGTAGTAGTCGTCTTCGAGCTGATGACGCACGGCCAGGACCGTGACGTGAGCTGCATCCTCGATCTCGTACAGCGCCACATAGCCAGCGCCACGGAAAGGAATCAGCAACTCGCGCAGAAACGGGCTGTCACCAGCTTTGCGGTAGACGAACGGCATCCTGCTAAGGCCTCGCTCGACGGTGTCCCTGATCGCGTCAATCGCCAGCTGCGCTGAATCGAAGCTCTCAGCCGTCTGAGCCCGCTCGAGCAAGAAGTCGAACAGCCGAAACAGGTCCTCCCGCGCCGCGTCGGTGTACGGTACTTCGAACGCCGCGCTCACTCCAGGACCGACTTCCGCCGCGCATCGAGGCGTCGCTGCAACTCCGAATGCACTGACTCGGCGGAGTGGTAGATGCCGGTCCGCTGCGCGTCTTCGCGCGAGCGCAGGCCGCGGTCAATGAACTCCTCCTGAACGCGGCGGCGCTGGATCGTTTCACGGACCGAGGTCTCGATCAGGCTGGTGAGTGTCTCGCCATCGCGAAGGACGCTCTCGGCGGCCTCACGCAGTTCGGGCTCGACGCGCAGAGAAGGGAACGAGGAGGACTTCATCGGGTGCGTTGCAAGTGCGATGCAATATCATACCGCGCGGGCGGCCAGCAGGGTCAGATGTGCAGGTGCCGCACCTGCGAGCCTTTGAAACCGCCTTGTGCTGGCAGCTAAAACTAGACAGCTAGATCAAAACTCGTGACCTATCCCGGGAACCTTGTGACATCCATTGGCATCTTCGAGGCGAAAAACCGCCTGTCGGAACTGGTGGACCGTGCCTCGCGGGGCGAGGAGATCGTCATCACGCGCCGCGGCCAGGAGGTCGCTCGACTGATGCCCCCGCCGGCGATCGACGCCGCCGAACAGGCGCAACGGCTGGCTGCGCGAATCAGGCAGAGCAGGGCAGGGAAGCCGCTGGCAATCGAGGTACCGATGAGAGACCTGATCGACGAAGGTCGACGCTGATGGCGCAGGGGAAGGCCGAAGCCCTCGCCGACCTTCCGGTGACGAGCGGGTGGGTCATCGATGCATCGGTGACCATGCCCCGGTTCTTCCCCGACGAGACCACGCCGTTCACCGAGCAGCTGCTTGACCGTCTGGGTGACCAGCCGCTGTGGGCACCGGGCTCTGGGTGCTCGAGTGCACCAACGTCTTGCGGAGCGCACAACGCTGGCGTCGATTGGACCCGTTGCGCCGTGCCGAGATCGCTGGCGAGCTGGCCGAGCTGCCGGTTCGACTCGACACCGAGACGCCTGGCTTCGTCAGCCTCGATCGGCTGGCCGCCACTCATGGGCTGAGCGCGTATGACGTTGCTTACCTTGAGCTCGCGCTGCGCCGATCGCTGGTGCTGGTCAGCCTCGACAGTCGACTGCTCGCCGCAGCCCTGCACCTGGGCCACCCGGTCCTGGGCACGCCGACGGCACCGGCACGCTGAAGGCCTCGACACGAATGAAGACCGCTTTCAAGGATGCCGAAGGGGCTGCCTGGACGGTCCGAGCCGCAGGGCCGACGGCAAGCAGGGCTTGGAAGTGCAGACCTGATGGGCCCGGAGGCGCTGGGCGCCAGGCAGGGCATCGAAGCGCCTGCGGCGGACGGCTCGGGGCGCACCCTGCTGCGCACCCCAACCGCGGTCGGCGCCGCACGTCAGCGCAAGCTGCACGTCGGCCACTTCGCGTTCATGCGCTCCGTAGTCCAGGGCCTCGATCCCTGCGACAGCCGGGAGCGCTACTTCCGCGTCGAAGGCGAAGCCACCGACCAGCGCACCGTGCGGCCGTGCCCGGATCTCATATGCATCGATGATTTAGTTCGTTGAGCAGCGCTGCTGCCGTGTCGAAGATGCGGCTGTGACCGACGACGTTCCTTCTTCCGCACGCACCGGTGCCGGCGCTCGCCCGAGCGGCGAGTGGCGCAGCTGGCTCCTGATCCCGACGGTGTACGGCACGTGGATCGTCGCTGCGTCGGCATGGAGCGCGCTCGGCCCGGTGGCTGGAACGGCACTGCTGACGCTCGCCACCTGCTGGTTCATGAGCTTGCAGCACGAGCTGATCCACGGACATCCGAGCCGCGACCGGCGGGTCAATCGTCTGTTCGGCCTCGCACCGCTGGCGGTCTGGTATCCGTACGAGCTGTACCGATCGAGCCACCTTGCACACCATCGCGACGCGTTGTTGACCGAACCCGGCATCGACCCCGAAAGCAATTACATCTCCGAGGCCGACTATCTCGCACTGCCCGCGTGCATCAGACCGTTGTGGATCGCGCAGCGAACGGCGCTCGGTCGGGTGCTGCTCGGCCCGCCGATGATGATCGTGCCGACCTGGCTCGACATCCTTCGCAGACCTCTGCGCGGCGACTGCTCGCAGTGCGGGTCGTGGGCGCTGCATCTGGCGCTGCTCGCCGCGATGCTCTGGGGGCTCGACCGCTGGGCCGGCATCGACCCGCTGCGCTACGTGCTCACGGTCGGCTGCCCGGCGCTCGGCCTCGCGATGCTCAGATCGTTCTACGAGCACCGCCCGGCGCAATCGCCGGCGCATCGTGTCGTCGTCAACGAAGCCGGGCTCTTCTGGCGCGTGCTCTACCTGAACAACAACTATCACGCCGTCCACCACGAGCGACCCGATCTGCCGTGGTACCTCGTTCGCAAGTTCTACCTGGCCCACCGTGCCGACGTGCTCAGGCGCAACGGCGGCTTCGTGGTGCCCGGGTATCTGTCGCTGATCGGCCGCTACGCGCTCACGACCATCGATTCCCCGATCCACTCGATGCCGCCTGCCGATGGCTGAGCGCATCGCCTCGCTGCCGATGTACGACGCCGATCGTGCGTCGGTCGAGGCATGGTGGCACGGCATCGCGCGCGCGTTGCATGCACAGGGCATGGCGGGCGTCCCGTCGGCGCTCGCCTGGCCGGCCGATCTCGCCACGCACTGGCGCGATTCGCGCCTGCTGCTGAGCCAGACCTGTGGCCTTCCGCTGGTGACGACGCTGCGGCATGCCGTGCAGGTCGTCGGCGCGTTCCGCTACTGCGCGCCGGGGTGCTCGGGCATCGATTACCGAAGCGAACTGATGGCGCGGAGCGGCGAGGGCGCGGCGATCGAGCGTTTCCGTGGTCGCATCCTCGCGATCAACGCGCTCGATTCGCACTCCGGCGCCGGTGCCGTGCGCGCACTCGTCGCGCCGCTCGCGCTCGATGGCGCGTTCTTCGGTGGCCAACTGGTGTCGGGCTCGCACCGGCAGTCGCTGGTGGCCGTGCAGACCGGCCGGGCCGACATCGCTGCGATCGACTGCGTCACGCTGGCGGGGTTTCGTCGACACGCGCCCGAGACGCTCGTGGGGCTCGAACACGTCGGTTCGACCAAGGCCGTGCCGGGCCTGCCGCTGGTCACTGCGGCCGACACGACGGCCGCCGAGCTGCAGGCGCTCCGAAGCGCGCTCGCCGCCGCGTGCAGCGATGCCGCGCTGGCAGAAGTGCGCAAGGCGCTCTTCATCAGCGGCTTCGAGGTCGTCGCCGCATCGGCATGGCAAGTCGTCGATGACATGCGGCTCGCTGCGACGCGGGTCTTCGGCGCGGACTCCGACCCACGCGCCGCAGGAAGTGCGATGGGCGCACTCCGCTGCCAGCCGGGCTCCGGCGCGATGGAGTGAGCGGTATCGACCAGGATTCGCGCGCCCTCCTCGGCGCGCAAGTCGTAGGGCGATTCGAGGCGCAACTCGCTTGCCAGCGGCAGCAGCGGGTCGGCGCATGGCACGATGACGCGGCCCGGGACGATCGCGCTGCGCGCGGCAACGTCCACCGCGCATGAAACGTTCGATCGGCTGCGCCGAGAACGATGCGTTCGTTCCGGCCGGGCGCCAAGAACCGGCGGGTCGAGTTGGTCCGCCAGTACGCGTCGACTGCACGCAGGGACGAGGCGCGTTCCGGCCGCGCGGCCGGTCGACGGCGCGCGTGATGCGATGACGACACCGAGGCCGACCGTCGCCCGTCGTCGACGGAGCGCCGCTCTGCTGCCGACGCTGCGCTGGACCGCGAGTCCGCGAGTCCGCGAGTCCGCGAGTCCGCGAGTCCGCGAGTCCGCGAGTCTCAAAGCGGCAACTCCTCGAAGTGCAAGTCCGAGAAGCGGCAACTCCACGACGTGGAGAGATGAGAACCGAGAACCGACATTGCGGCGTTGCCGGCGTCGCCCGCGATGCGAACGACGCGTCGTCGAACGTCCGCGCTCAGACCGTCCGAGCGCCGTCCACAGGAAACTCGACGCCGCTGATGAAGGCTGCCGCGTCGCTCGCGAGGTAGAGCGCGGCCTGTGCGACATCGGATGGCTTGGACAGCCGGCCGAGCGGAATCGTCGCGATGAAGCGCGCCCGGTTCTCCGGCGTGTCGGGCACGCCCATGAACTTGCCGAGCAGGGCGGTCTCGCCCATGACCGGGCAGATGGCGTTGACGCGGATGTTGTCGGGGCCGAGCTCGACCGCCATCGACTTCGACAGCACGTTGACCGCGCCCTTGCTGCCGTTGTACCAGGTGAGCCCGGGCCGCGGCCGCAGGCCGGCGGTCGAGCCGACGTTGAGGATCACGCCGCTTCGCTTGCCGCGCATCAGCGGCACGACCGCATGCGCCATGTGGAAGATCGACTTCACGTTGACCGCGTAGACGAGGTCGAACGTCGCCTCGTCGACTTCCAGCATCGGCCGGTTGGAATGCGTCGTGCCGGCGTTGTTGACGACGATGTCCGGCGGGCCGAAGCGGTCGACGCATGCGCGCACCGCGGCGTCGACGTCGGCACGGAGCGACACGTCGCACCGGACGAAGTCGACGGCGTCGCCGAGCTCGGCGGCGAGCGCCTCGCCGCGCGGCGCGTCGAGGTCGGCGTTGACGACCCTCGCGCCCTCGGCGACGAAGAGCCGCACGATGCCTTCGCCGAAGCCCTGCGATCCGCCGGTGACGATCGCGACCTTGCCCGCGAGCTGATGACCCATGGTGTCTCCCTTGTTCGAACGGTGACGGCGCGGCGGCTCAGCCGTGCCAGTTGACGATCGTCTTGGTCGTGCTGAACTCCTCGAGCGCGACGAAGCCCTTCTCGCGGCCGTGGCCGCTGCGCTTGGTGCCGCCGAACGGCAGCTCGACGCCGCCGCCGGCGCCGTAGCAATTGACGAAGACCTGGCCCGAGACGATGCGCTTGGCGAGCCGCTGCTGGCGTGCGCCGTCGCGCGTCCAGACACCGGCGACGAGGCCGAAGTCGGTGCCGTTGGCGAGCGCGACCGCCTCTTCCTCGGTGTCGAAGACCTGTGCCGCGAGCACCGGGCCGAAGACCTCGCGCAGCACGAGCGGGTTGTCGGCAGGCACCGGGCCGAACACCGTCGGCGGCACGAAGTAGCCGTCGCCGAGCGATGCCGGCAACGTCGCCTGCGCGATCATCGGCAAGCCGTCGCGGCCGGCGCGGTCGATGAAGTCGAGCACCCGCTGTCGCTGGGTCGCGTTGATGACCGGGCCGAGGTCGGCGTCGTCCTCCGGCCGGCCGATCCGCAAGTCGGCGAAGCGGCGCGCGACCCGCGCCATGAAGGTGTCGAAGATCGACCGCTCGACCAGCACCCGGCTGCCCGCCGAACAGGTCTGGCCGGCGTTCTGCACGACCGCCTTGCACACGGTCGCTGCCGCGAGGTCGAGGTCGGCGTCGGCGAAGAGGAGCTGCGGCGACTTGCCGCCGAGTTCGAGCGTCACCGGAAGGTGGTGGCGTGCGGCCGCCTCCTGCACGCGGCGGCCGACCTCGGGCGAGCCGGTGAACGACACGAAGGCGATCCCGGCATGCTGCGACAGCGCCGCGCCGGCCTCCTCGCCGAGTCCGGTGACGATGTTGAGCGCACCTGGCGGCAGGCCTGCCTCGACCGCGAGTTGACCGAGTTCGAGCGTGACGAGGCAGGCGTCTTCGGCCGGCTTCAGCACGCAGGCATTGCCCATCGCGAGCGCCGGCGCGAGCGTGCGGCCGAACATCTGCGCCGGATAGTTCCACGGGATGATGTGCGCGGTCACGCCGAGCGGCTCGCGCACGACGCTCACGTTGTAGCCGTTCAGGTACGGGATCGTCTCGCCGTGGACCTTGTCGGCGGCCCCGCCGTAGAACTCGAAGTAGCGGGCGACGGCAGCGATGTCGCCACGGGCCTGCGAAATCGGCTTGCCGGTGTCGTGCGCCTCGAGCCAGGCGAGGCGTTCAGCGTCGCGGCCGATCAGCGCGGCGTAGCGCAGCAGGGTGCGGCCGCGGTCGGCGGCGGGAGTCGCGCCCCAGATGCCGTCGAGCGCGGCACGCGCCGCGCCCACCGCGGCGTCGACGGCGGCCGCATCGCCAGCCGCGATCGCGGCGAAGCGCCGCTCGGTGGCGGGTGCGACCACGGGCAGTGGCGCACGATCGCCCGCGACCCAGCGGTTCGCGATCAGGTGGCCGTACGACGGCAGGCCGTCGGCACGGGCGAGGGCGGTCGGGAAGAGCGTCGGGTCGGAGCTGTCCACCGGTGTTCCTTTCGAACGCGGACGCCGGGCTGCGGCGCCACGGAGTCGCCGGCGAATGCTAACGAGTTGTCGTGAAGAGGTGCGACCGGCCCGTTCGACGCCGCGCCGCTGTGTCCGGACGAGCCCGCAAACGCCACGCGCGCCATGCCGCTCGAGGCCGAGGCCGGTTGGGCTCGAACGGGACGACCGGGCCGCATCGTCGGGGCGGCCGGTCGTCGATGGCCCCCGATCCTCCCGCCCGCTCCCGCTCCCGACGAAGAATGGATGCGCCGCTTCGTGCGCACCTGCGCGAGCGCCGCACCATGCTGTCGCGGCTCAGTGCGCGGCAGCTCTCGCTGCAGGCGTTCGAGGCGATGTTCCTGCTCACGCCTCGCAAGGCCGCCGAGCTGTGGGACGCGCGCATGAGCGCGTTGCTGCCGCCGACGCTCCTAGGACGGCGACGCCGCGAGGCCGCGGCGTCCGGTCACTACTGCTTGATGGCCTCGACCTGGATCAGCAGACGGATGTCGTCGGAGATGAACTTGGCGCCATAGCCCATGCCCCACTGGCTGCGCGTGATCGTCGTCTCGAAGTCGCCGCCGCAGGCCTGACGCTTGGCCATCGGGTTCTCGTAGCAGTTGAAGCCGGTGCTTTTGAGCGTCACCGGTTGCGTCTTGCCGAGCATCGTCAGCGTGCCGCTGACCGAGGTCACCTTGTCGCCGTCGAAGGTGAACTTGTCGCCCTCGAACTTCGCGGTCGGCGTTTCGCCGGCGCTGAAGAAATCCTTGCCCTTCAGGTGAGTGTCGAGCGGCGGCACGCCGGTCGTGAGCGACGCGATGTCGATCGTGATGCTCGCCTTGCCGGTCTTCGCCGCCGGGTCGATCGTGACCATGCCTTCCTTCTTGTCGAAGCGGCCGCGCGAAGTCGACGTGCCCATGTGCTTGGCTTCCCAGGTCACGAAGGTGTGCGAGGGGTCGATCGCGTAGGTGGTGGCTTCGGCGTGGGCCAGTGCCGTGGCGGTGGTGGCGAGGGTGGCGAGCGCGGCGAGGGCGTAAATCTTCATGGGACAGGATCCAGGGTTGCGGACAGGGGAAGCGGATGGAAGAGGGCACGCGCCGGGGCTACATCGGCGGCACGCCGCTCACGGCGAGCTTGACCTTGACGAGCACGTCGTCGGCGACCATCGACGTGTCCTTCCAGTCGCCCTCGCCGATCTTGAAGTCGAGTCGCTTGATCGCGAAGCTGCCGGTGGCGGTCGTCGTCCCGCCGGACTGCGCGAGCGTGACCGGCACGACCACGTCGCGGCTCGTGCCCTTGATCGTCAGCTTGCCGGCGACGTCGAACTTGGCCGGGCCGCTCGACTTGACGGCACTCGACTGGAACTGCGCCTGCGGGAACGACTTGAGTGCGAACCAGTCGGGCTTGGCGAGCTCGGCCTCGGTTTCCGCGGAGCCGAGCGTCGCGCTCGCCAGCTCGATCGTGAAAGCGATCTTCGACGTCGCCGGGTTCTTCGGGTCGAAGGCGATCTGCGCGTCGAAGCGCTTGAACTTGCCGTCGACCGGCACGCCCATCTGCTTGCTGGTGAATGCGATCTCGCTCTGTGCGGGCACGAGCTTCTGCTGGGCGGTGGCGCTGGCCGCGAAGAGCGAGAGGGCGAGGCCGACGGTGAGGGCGAATTTCATGCGCTTTCCTTCAGGGCCGCTGATGGCCACATGCGCGACAGCAGGCCGTCGCGGTCGATGAGCTGGTGCTTGATCGCGCCGCCGACGTGCAGCACGACGAGCGTCGCCATCGCGTAAGCGAGATAGCCGTGCCACGGCAGGATGGCCTCGCTGAGCGCTTTGTCCTTCGGCACGAAGTCGGGCAGCGGCAGGACGCCGAAGACGACGATCGGGAAGCCGGCGGCGGAGCTGTAAGCCCAGCCGACCAGCGGCACCGCGAAGAAGAGGACGTAGAGCGCGTTGTGGGTGAGCCACGCGACGCGGTGCTGCCACGCCGGCATCGGCACCTCGGGCGGCGGCCGGTGCGTCAGCCGCCAGAGCAGGCGCAGGGCGGCGAGCGTCAGGATGCAGATGCCGGCCCACTTGTGCCAGTTGTAGAGCTTGAGCCGCTGCGGCGAGAACGGCAGGTCCGCCATGTACAACCCGACCGAGAACGACACGACGAGCATGACCGCCATCAGCCAATGAAACGCGATCGCGATGCGTGTGTAGCGGGTCGGTGGCGGGATCGGCATGGGCGAGGCGGGCGAGCGGGCGGTCTGCGGCAGGATTCGGAGTAGGCGGACTGTAGCCGCTCGGAACGGCGCCCATTGCAAGTGGCTCGACGACGCCGTTCAAGCGGATTGCATGGAAGAGTGCGCCGCGACCCGGACGACGCTTCGTCGCGAGACTGGAGACGCCCGACGTTCGAATGCAGCAGCGCCCGGGCGACGGCCGGGTGGCGCCTTCGCGCAAGAAGCGCGGTCAGCGGACCGAAGGACCCACCGGTCAGCCGGCGGAGCAGGGCGACGCCGCAGCGCCGGCGCGCGGCGCCTGCAGCGACACCTTCGGCTTCATGAGCGGGCCTTGCAGACGGATGTCGCGGTCGAGCGCGAACAGCGCGTCGACGTGCGAGGTCGGCGCGAGCACGACGTCGACGCTGCGACCGACGAGGTCGATCGCGCCGCGGCCGTCGACCGCCGTGCGCGGAGTATCGAGTGACAGCCGCCGGATCGTCGCGCGACCGCCGTGCACGTCGAGCGCGAGCTCGGCGCAGCGCAGCGGCACCGCCGACGGCCCGCCGAGCCATGCGCGGAGGAAGGCGATGCCGTCCAGACCGAGCTTGGCCTCGAGCCGGTTGGAGACGCTGGCGCCGGTGAGCGATGCCGTCATCCCGCCCGATGCCGACGACGTCCAGTCGGCCACCGACGCACCGCGAACGCGGACGCTCGCCGTCGCCGTCAACAGGCCGCCGTCGACTTGCTGTCGTGTCGTCGCCCATGCCGCCGGCAGTTCGCGCAAGCGAACGCCGTCGAGCTGCGCGTCGAGGCTCGCCGTCGCCGGCTGGCTCGCGGCGTCGAGGCGGAGCTCGGCCTTGCCGCGACCGCCGGCGAGCCTGGCCTCCGGCACGTCGACGCGAAGCTGGCCCTGCTCGAGCGTCGCATGCAGACGTGCGTCGCGAACGACGACCTCCTTCGCAGCGGCCAGCTCTGCGATCCGCAAGCTGAACGTGCCGTCGGCGCGCTGCAGGCCGGCCCAGTCGAAGGTGCCGGGCGCGGCCGGTGCGGCTGGGTCCACGGAAGCCGGCGACCTCGCCGGGGCGCCAGCGAGCGGTGCAGCGGAGCCGCGTGTCTCACGGCCGCGAGCCGTCGGGGCCGCCACGGTCGACGCGCCGCCGGCGGTCGGACCCTGCGCCCCGCCGGCGGTCGCGGCGTCTGCGTCGCGGGTCGCGCCGGTCGCGTGCCGCCCGCTCGCCGGTCGCATGCCGTTCGACGAGCCGGCCCCGGCGACCTGCTCTCGCGCCGCTGCTGCCGCCGCCGGACCTGCGGCCTTGACGACGACGGCACGCGCGGCGCCGTGGCCGCGCGCGTCGAGCCACTCGTCGACGTCGAGGCGCGATGCGTCGAGAGTGACGGTGAGCCGCTGCCGGTCGCTGCCGTCGGCGGCGCGATGCAGGTCGAGCGAGCCGCTGAGCGCGGCGTGCCGCGACCTGGCCTCGAGCCCGGTCACCGACCAGCGCAGTCCGTCGCGCGTCACGTGCGCGTCGGCCGCGATGTCGCGCAGCGCCGGCAGGTGCGGCAGCAGGCCGGGGTGCAGACGCGACAGCGGGTCGGCCGCGAGGCGCACGTCGGCGTCGAGCCGGCCGAGGCGCTGCAGGTCGGCGACCACGCCGGCCACCTGCACGCGCCCGCCGTCGGTGCGCAGCGCGCCGTCGAGCGCGAAGGCGATGCCCGTCCCTTGCAGCGTCAAGGTGTCGCTGACATCGGCGCTGCCGGCGAACGCGGTGCCGCGATGGTGGCCCTCGAAGGCGATCGTGCGCGTCAGCGGCAGGTCGACGTGGCCGGCGAGCGTCCGTGGAGCTGCGAGCGGAGTGCTCGCGAGCTGGATGTCGAAGTCGGTGATCGCGTCGACGATGCGCAGGCGGGTGCGTCGGCCGTCGATGCTGAGCACCTGCGCGCGCGGCGGACCGAGGCCGTCGGCACGCGACAGCCGCGAGTTGCGCCGGCCCGCGGCATCGCGTTCGAGGTCGACCGCCGCGTCCTCGAGCTCGAGCCGCTCGACGACCCAGCGGCCCGACACCAGGCCCGACCAGGTCAGGTCGAGGTTCACCGTCCTCGCCTTGACGAAGGGCTCGGCCGACGTCGCCCAGCGGGTGTTCTCGATCACCAGGTCGTCGAACTCGAGCCGGGGCCCGAGGCGGTGCCCGAGACGCACGCGCAGCGCCCCGAAGTCGATCGCGCGGTCCGTGTTGCTTCGGACGACGTGCTGGATCAGCGGCCGCAAGATTGTCGGCGCAGCGAGGACGACGCCGATGCCCACGACGAGCACCGACGCCGCCGCTGCAGCGGCAGTCCGCCATCCGAACGGACGTCTCAACAGCCGCTTGGCGTGCATCGAAGCCCGTTCGGTGGCTGCTGAGGCGGCCGTCGGTCAGTGCGGCGACGCGCGGAACGGCGGAGCGCGGTGTGGCGGGGCTGCGGCATGGTGTGCGGCGGCCACGGATCGCCGCGCGGTGCGCCGGCACGATGCCCGCGTCGATCGAGCGTAACCGAGCATGCCGCTGGCGCAAGCCCTGGAGAGGCGCCCGACTGTCGGACGGCGCCGCGTTCGCAAGGCGAGGTCGACGGTCGCTCGCGCGCATCGGATTGAAGCGCTGGGCGGGTGCACTTTCGCGGTGCGGCATCGGGTCGGTCGTGCAACCGGCGCCGCGCGGTCGAGGCAAGGGCACAGAAGATGCTTGGAAAGCGCCGGTATACTAACTAGCGCACCAATCAGCACATTGAACGCGATCGATCCGTCCTCTCAGCTGCAGACGATCACCGACTGGCAGCGTGCCTACGCCGACGGCGCGTCGCCGACGGAGCTGCTGAGCGCGTTGCATCGGCGGCTCGCGCTGTCGAGCCCGGACGAGATCTGGATCACTCGCACCGACGTTGCCGGCCTCGCCTCCCGAATCGAGGCGATCGAGACACGCCGGCGCGCGATCGCCGACAGTGCCCGGTTCCGGTGCGAGATGCCGCTCTTCGGCGTGCCGTTCGCGGTCAAGGACAACATCGATGTCTTGGGCCTGCCGACGACCGTCGCCTGTCGGGGCTACGACAGGCCGGTGGCCGCGCACGCGACCGTGGTCGCCCGGCTGCTCGACGCCGGCGCGGTCTGCATGGGCAAGACCAACCTCGACCAGTTTGCGACCGGCCTGGTCGGCGCCCGGTCGCCCTACGGCCGGCCGAGCAGCGCGATCGATCCGCGACGGATCAGCGGCGGCTCGAGCTCGGGGTCGGCCGTCGCCGTCGCGCGCGCCGACGTCGCCTTCGCGCTCGGCACCGACACCGCCGGCTCGGGCCGGGTCCCTGCCGCCTTCAACAACATCGTCGGCCTGAAACCCACGCCCGGTCGCGTGAGCACCGCAGGCGTCGTGCCGGCGTGCCGCAGCATCGACTGCGTGTCCATCTTCGCGTCGACGGTCGCCGATGCGGCGCATGTGCTCGCGGTCGTCGAAGGCGCCGATCCGCGCGACGCCTGCAGCGCCTTTCGTGTCGGCCCTGGAGCATTCGCGTCGTCGCTGCGCATCGGCGTGCCGCGGACGCCCAGGTTCGCCGCGGGTCCGCTGGGGGCGAGCTTCGCGGTGGCGTTCGACGCCGCGATCGCACGCCTCACGGCACTCGGCCACCGCGCCGTAACGGTCGACTTCGAGCCGCTGCATGCGGTCGGCGACGCGCTGTACGGCGGCGCGTGGGTGGCCGAGCGCCATGCCGTCGTCGAAGCGCTGCTCGCGGCGCAGCCCGACGCCGTCGAGCCGAGCGTGCGCGAGGTCGTCGAGCGCGCCCGCCGCTTCAGCGCGACCGAGGCGTTCCGTGCCGTGTACGCCGTTCAGGACGCACGGCGCGACACCGCGGCGATCTGGGCCGAGGTCGACTTGCTGATGGTGCCGACGGCGCCCGACCATCCGCGCCACACCGAGGTCGACGCCGACCCGATCGGCGTCAACACCCGGCTGGGCGCATACACCAACTTCGTCAACTTCCTCGGCTGGTGCGCGCTGGCGCTGCCGGCCGGCTTCGCCGCGCCCGCGCTGCCGTTCGGCGTCACCTTCATCGCGCCCGGCGCGGCCGACGCCGCGCTCGCCCGCTTCGGAGCAACGTGGGAGGCCGCGGTCGCGCTGCCGCTCGGCGCGACATCGCGCCTGGCCCGCGACGTGCCGGTCGCAGTCGACGCGCCGATGCCCGCGGCCGAGGCGCTGTTCCCGCTCGCCGTCGTCGGTGCGCACCTCTCCGGCCAGCCGCTCAACGGCCAGTTGCGCGAGCGCGGCGCGACGCTGCGCGAGACGACGACCACCGCGCCGCGCTACCGGCTCTACGCGCTGCCGGGCACGGTCCCGCCCAAGCCGGGCATGGTGCGCGTCGCGGACGGCGACGGCCGGCCGATCGAGGTCGAGGTCTGGGACCTTCCCGAACGCGCGGTCGGCGGCGTCCTCGCGCTCGTCCCCTGGCCGCTCGCCGTCGGCGCCGTCGAGCTCGCCGACGGCCGCTGGGTGCACGGCTTCGTCTGCGACGCCGGTGCCGCCGCCTCGGGCCGCGACATCAGCGCCTTCGGCGGCTGGCGCGCCTTCCTCGCGGACGCCGCCGCCCGCCGCCCCGAGGCCGGTGCCTCGTCGACGTAGACCGGCATGCTCCCCATTCTGTCCGCGCGAACGTTCGTTCCCAGGATGGCGACGACGTCGTCGCGATGACGTTCCCGAGCTCCGAAACTCTCCGGCGTCACGAGCGCCGCCCGCCATGACACCCGACCAGATCGAGCGTTACGTCGACGCCACCGCCGCGGCGCTGCGGCTGCCGATCGCCGCGGCGCACCGGCCCGGCGTGATCCGTTATGTCACGCTCGCTGCGGCGATGGCCGACCGGCTCGGCGCCGACGTGCTCGCGCTCGACGACGAACCGGCCGAAGCCTTCGTGCCGGTGTCGCCGCGCACCGGTGGCGCCCGATGAGCGTGTCCGCCGACGCCTGGCTCGGCCGCGGCGCGGCCGAGATCGCCGCCGCAGTGCGCTCGGGCGACGTCTCGGCAGCCGCCGTCACCGAGGCCTCGCTCGCGCGCATCGCCGCGACCGACGACCGCGTCAACGCCTTCACCGACATCACGGCGGACCGCGCCCGGCGCACCGCGGCGGCAATCGACGCGCGCGACGCAGCCGAGCGTGTGTCGCAGCCGCTCCTCGGCGTGCCGTTCGCGGTCAAGAACCTCTTCGACATCGCCGGCGTCACGACGCTCGCCGGCTCGAAGATCGAGCGCGATCGCGCGCCCGCCGCCGCCGACGGCCCGCTCGTCGAGCGCCTGGAGCGCGCGGGCGCCGTGCTCGTGGGCGCGCTCAACATGGACGAATACGCCTACGGCTTCACGACCGAGAACAGCCACGCCGGCCCGACCCGCAACCCGCACGACCTCGCACGCGTGGCCGGCGGCTCGTCGGGCGGCTCGGGCGCTGCGGTCGCCGCCGGCCAGGTGCCGCTCTCGCTCGGCTCGGACACCAACGGTTCGATCCGCGTGCCGGCGTCGCTCTGCGGCGTGTTCGGCCTCAAGCCGACCTACGGCCGCCTGCCGCGCAACGGCACCTACCCGTTCGTCGCGAGCCTCGACCATCTCGGACCCTTCGCGCGCAGCGCCGCCGACCTGGCGCTGGTCTACGACGCGCTGCAGGGCGTCGACCGGCGCGATGCGGCCTGCGTCGATCGCCCGGTCGAACCGACCCGCGACCGTCTCGGCGAGGGCACCGCCGGCCTGCGCATCGGCATCCTCGGCGGCTACTTCGCGACGCGGACGCAGCGCGCCGGGGCGACGGCGGTGGCCCGCGTCGCCGAGGCGCTCGGCGCCACGCGCGAAGTCGTCCTTCCCGACGCCGAGCGCGCCCGCGCCGCGGCCTTCATCATCAGCAACGCCGAAGGCGCGGCGCTGCACCTGCCCGACCTGCGCAGCCGCGCCGACGACTTCGAGCCGCTGTCGCGCGACCGCTTCCTCGCCGGCGCGCTGCTGCCCGCCGCCTGGGTCCTGCAGGCGCAGCGGGTGCGCCGCAAGGTCGCGCTCGCCGCCGCGGCGCTGTTCGAGGACGTCGACATCCTGCTCGCCCCGGCCACGCCCTGCGTCGCGCCGGCGCTCGGCAGCGAATGGCTCGACGTCGGCGGCGAACGCCTGCCGCTGCGCGCCAGCCTCGGCCTGCTGACGCAGCCGATCTCGTGCATCGGCCTGCCGGTCTGCGCCGTGCCGGTGTGGGGCTGCGACGCCGACGCGCCGCATCTGCCGATCGGCGTGCAGCTGATCGCGGCACCGTGGCGCGAGGACCGCGTCCTGCGCGTCGCCGCTGCGCTCGAGGCGCTCGGCGTCTGCCGCGCGCCGGTGGCGCGGATCGCGGCCTGAGCGCCGCCCGGAGGAGCGCGCCGTGACCATTGCCGAGCCGCCGTCCGTTGCCGTCAACCTGCCGGACGTCCTCGCCGAGGTGACTGCCGTCTTCGAACGCTACGAAGCGGCGCTCGTCGCCAACGATGTCGCCGTACTCGACGAGCTGTTCTGGGACGCGCCGCACACCGTCCGCTACGGCATCGCCGAAAACCTGCTGGGCATCGACGCGATCCGGGCGTTCCGCGCGGCGCGGCCGGCCGCCGGACTGGCGCGGACGCTCGGCTGCACCGTCATCACCACCTTCGGCCGCGACGCCGCGACGGCGATGACCGAATTCCGTCGCGAGCGCAGCGCCGGCATCGGCCGGCAGAGCCAGACCTGGGTGCGGTTTCCGCAGGGCTGGCGCGTCGTGGCGGCGCACGTCAGCGTGATCGACGGTTGATCGTGGCAAGGCGACGCACCGTCGTGGAGCCCTGGCCGCTAGACTGCCCGCCCGCGCCTTGCGGCCCGCTCGCGAGCGGCTGCCCGAACGATCCCGCCGCCGCCATGCCACTGCCCGACGCCTTCTCGGACGATGTGCATGCTTTGGCCCGAAGCGACGTCGATGCGCTTCGCGACGCGGTCGCCGGCCGTGTCACGGGCGAGCATCGGCATGCGGTTCCGTGCTGCCGTCGCGCGGTCGCGGGGCGCGTCTGTGCCGCTGCCACGCAGCGCGTGCGCCGTGGTGCCACGCGCTCGGCGACGTGCGGTCTCGCGACCTTCGCCCGCGGCGCGTCGGTGCGCGGGCCAACGGCCGGCAGGACATCGTCCGCGGCCTCGGGTCACTGACGGCCGACGATGGCCAGACCCGACCCGTCGACCGTCTCGCGCGCCAACCTGGCCGAACGCGTCTACTCCGACCTCAAGGCGAAGATCCACGACTTCGAGCTCGTCGCCGGCGACCGTTTCTCCGAGGCCGAACTCGGCGCGAGGCTCGGCGTCAGCCGCACGCCGGTGCGCGAGGCGCTGTTCCGCCTGCGCAACGAAGGCTTTCTCGATGTGGAGCCCAAGCTCGGCTGGTTCGTCAAGCCGATCGACTTCGGCAAGCTCGAGCAGCTCTACGACCTGCGGATCGTGCTCGAGGCCGCGTGCGTCGTTCGGCTCTGCGGCCACACAGACGAACCGCCGGCGCTCGACGCCCTGAAACGCATCTGGCTCGTGCCGGTCGCCGAGCGGCTCAGCGACGCGCGGCAGGTCGGTGCGAACGACGAGGACTTCCACGCCACGCTGGTGCGGGCGGCCGGCAACGACGAGATGGCGCGCGTGCACTGGGACGTCACCGAACGCATCCGCATCATCCGCCGGCTCGACTTCACCCGGCCGGACCGCATCGAGGCGACCTACGCCGAACACGCCAAGCTGCTTCGGGCGGTGATCCAGCGCAAGGCCGACCAGGCGCAGCTGCTGCTGCGCACGCACATCGAGCAGAGCAAGGTCGAGGTCCGCAAGATCACTCTGCACACGCTCAACGAGGCACGGCGCCGGCTGGCCGGTTGATGCCTGGGCGGCGAGGACGCTGCGGTGCGAGTGGCCGGACGCACAAGCACCCGACGGGGTGGTCGGGAGGCACACGACCGAGTCGTCGGGCACGCGGCACTGAGACTTGTGGCTTGCCAGTGCTGGCACACCTCTTGCGCCACCAAAGTCGGTATACCAGTGAGTGCACCAACTTGAGATGGCCGTGGGCGACGCACCGTCGTCGGAGCTCCCGACCCGCGTTCGTGCCTCCACGTCTCCCACCCCAGTCGACACACGTGACGGTCGTGCCCGCCGCCCAAACCTCCGGAGAGTTCCGATGACTTCTTCCCCTGACGACGTGCTCGACGCTTCCCGGCGCCGCTCGCTGGCCCGGCTCTCGGCGCTGTCGCTCGCGACGCTGTCGCCATGGGCGCTCCGGCACGCGGCAGCGCAGTCGCCGCTCACCATCGGCGTGGTCTACGTCGGCCCGCGCGACGACTTCGGCTACAACCAGGCGCAGGCCGCGTCTGCCGCCGAACTGAAGAAGATGCCGGGCATCAAGGTGGTCGAGGAAGAGAACGTTCCCGAGACCGCGGCTGTCACGAAGACCATGACCGGCATGATCAAGCAGGACGGCGCGACGGTGCTGTTCCCAACCTCGTTCGGTTATTTCGACCCGTACATGGTCGCGCTCGCCGCGAAGGAGCCCAATGTGCGCTTCTCGCACTGCGGCGGCATGTGGACGGAGGGGAAGCACCCGAAGAACACCGGCAGCTATTTCGGCTACATCGACGAATGCCAGTACCTGAACGGCATCGTCGCCGGCCACATGACGACGTCGAAGAAGCTCGGCTTCGTCGCCGCCAAGCCGATCCCGCAGGTGCTGCGCAACATCAACGCCTTCACGATGGGCGCGCGCTCGGTCGACCCGTCGATCACGACGACGGTCATCTTCACCGGCGAATGGTCGATGCCGGTCAAGGAGGCCGAGGCGACCAACAGCCTCGCCGACCAGGGCATCGACGTCTTCACGATGCACGTCGACAGCCCGAAGGTGATCGTCGAGACCGCCGCCAAGCGCGGCAAGAAGGTCTGCGGCTACCACGTCAGCCAGGCGAAGCTCGCGCCCGCGGCCTACCTGACCGGCGCCGAGTGGAACTGGACGGCCGCCTACACGACGGTCATCGACGCAGCGCGCGGAAGCAAGCCGCATCCGAACTTCCTTCGCGGCGGCCTCAGGGAAGGCTACGTGAAGATGTCGCCGTACGGCGCGATGGTGCCGGAGAAGGCCCGGAAGATGGCGGACGACGTCAAGGCGAAGATGACCGCCGGCGGTTTCGACCTCTTCAAGGGCGGCCTGAAGGACAACAAGGGCGCGGTCGTCATTCCGGCCGGCAAGCCGCTCAAGCAGACCGACCCCGAGCTCGAGAAGATGAACTACCTCGTCGAAGGCGTCGTCGGCTCGGCCTGACGACGTTTTCGAGGCCGACCGATGCGCCAGACGCTCGACAGCGTATTGCTTCCGGTGGCGGCGCTCGTCGGCGCGTTGCTGCTCTTCGGCGTGTTCGTGCGGCTCGGCGGCGTGAGCCCGGTCGAGACCTGGGCGCTGCTCTTCAAGGGCGCGTTCGGCGATGCCTATTCATGGCAGAACACGCTGACGCGGTCGGCGCCGCTGATGCTGACGGCGCTGTGCGTCGCGTTGCCGGCCCGCGCCGGGCTGGTCGTGATCGGCGGCGAGGGTGCGCTCGTGCTCGGCGGTCTGGCCGCGGCCGGCGTGCCGTACGCGTTCGGGTTGCCCGGCAACGTCCTCGGCACCGCCGTGCTCTGCGTCGCCGGCTTCGTGGCGGGCGCGGCGTGGATCGCGCTCGTCGGCGCGATGCGCCAGTACCGCGGCGTCAACGAGACGATCAGCAGCCTGCTGCTCGCGTACACCGCGATCGCGCTCTTCAAGCAGCTCGTCGAAGGGCCGATGCGCGACCCGGCGACGCTCAACAAGCCGTCGACGCGCACGCTCGCCGAAGGCCTGCAGATCGGCGGCATCGCCGGCAGCGACGTGCACTGGGGCTTCGTGATCGGCGTCGTCGCCTGCGTCGTCCTCGGGATCTGGCTCGCGCTGACCGCCCGCGGCTTCTCGGTGCGCGTCGTCGGCGGCAACCCGCGCACCGCGCAGCTCGTCGGCCTGCCGGCGACGACGCTGATCCTGCTGGCGTGCGCGCTCGGCGGCGGCTGTGCCGGGCTCGCCGGCGCGATCGAGGTGGCTGCCGTCCACACCAATGCCAACGCCTCGCTGATCGCGGGGTACGGCTACGCCGGCATCCTTGTCGCCTTCATCGCGCGGCACAACCCGATCGCGATCGTGCCGGTCGCGATCCTCTTCGGCGGCTTCGGCGCCGCCGGCAGCCTGCTGCAGCGGCGGCTCGGCCTGCCCGACGCGTCGGTGCAGGTGCTGCAGGGCATCGCCTTCGTGCTGATCCTCAGCTGCGAGGCGCTGCGCGGCGTCGACTGGCATGCGGCGGGGGCGCGCTTCCGCCGCTCGGTGCCGCGCGACGACGCCGCACCGCTCGCGCCGATGGTGACGCCGCCGTGAGCACGCTCACCCGTCACCGCCACAGCGACCGCGCGGCGCCGCGCGCGACGCGCTCGACGAGCCCGGTGCCGCGCCGGGGCCGCGCATGACCGCCGACACGCTTCTCGCCCTCTTCGCCGCGACGCTCGGCGGCGCGCTGCGCGTCGGCGTGCCGTTTCTCTTCGTCAGCCTCGGCGAATGCCTGACCGAGAAGTCGGGCCGCATCAACCTCGGCCTCGAAGGCGTGCTCGTGCTGTCGGCGATGGCGGGCTTCGCCGGCTCGTACCTCACCGGCTCGCCGTGGCTCGGTGTCGGCTTCGCTGCCGGTGCCGGCGCCTCGCTCGCGCTGCTCCACGGCCTGCTCTGCACGCTGCCGCGCGTCAACGACGTCGCGACCGGCATCGCGCTGATGCTGCTCGGCACCGGCGTCGCGTTCTATCTCGGCAAGCCGCTGATCCAGCCGCAGGCGACACAGCTGCCGCCGCTCGCGCTCGGCGGCTGGAGCGCGTCGCCGGTGCTGCAGTCGGCGCTGCAGGTCAACCCGTTGCTGCCGCTCGGCGTGCTGCTGTCGATCGCGATGCACTGGGCGTTCGCGCGGACGCGCTGGGGCCTGCTGGTGCGGCTCGCCGGCGACTCGGCGAGCGCCACCAAGGCGCTCGGCTACTCGGTCGGCCGGATCCGCATCGCCGCGACTGCCGCGGGCGGCGCGATCGCCGGCCTCGGCGGCGCGTCGCTCACGCTCTTCTACCCCGGCAGCTGGAACGAGGGCATCTCGAGCGGCCAGGGGCTGATCGCGGTCGCGCTCGTCATCTTCGCCCGCTGGAGCCCGCTGCGCTGCGTGCTCGCCGCGCTGCTCTTCGGTGGCGCGGGCGCGATCGGCCCGGCGCTGCAGTCGATCGGCATCAGCCAGGGCTACTACCTGTTCGCCGCGGTGCCCTACGTGCTGACGCTCGTGATCCTCGTGATCAGCTGCAAGCCCGGCAGCGTCGCGCGCGGCAGTCCGGGCGAGTTGTCGTCGACGCGTTGAACCCCATCCGAAGGAGATTCCCATGAGCGGACTCGGCGGTCTGAACAAGTCGCCCGACGGCGTCGTCATCGGCCTCGTGCAGCTGCAGCTGCCGGTCGTCGAGACGCCGGCCCAGCTGCAGGCGCAGGCCCGGCGGATCGTCGAGATGGTCGGCAAGGCGCGGCGCAACAACGCCGGGCTCGATCTCGTCGTGTTCCCCGAGTACGCGCTGCACGGCCTCTCGATGAACACCGCGCCCGAGCTGATGTGCCGCATCGACGGGCCCGAGGTCGCGGCGTTCCAGGCGGCCTGCTGCGCGCACCGGCTTTGGGGCTGCTTCTCGCTGATGGAATCCAACCCCAACGGCAACCCGTACAACAGCGGCATCGTCGTCGACGACGCGGGCCGGATCGCGCTCTACTACCGCAAGCTCCATCCGTGGGTGCCGGTCGAGCCGTGGGAGCCGGGCAACCTCGGCATCCCGGTGATCGACGGGCCGAAGGGCTGCAAGCTCGCGCTCGTGATCTGCCACGACGGCATGTTCCCGGAAATGGCCCGCGAGTGCGCGTACAAGGGCGCCGAGGTCATGTTGCGCACCGCCGGCTACACCGCGCCGATCCGCCACGCCTGGCAGATCACCAACCAGGCCAACGCCTTCCAGAACCTGATGGTCACCGCCAGCGTGTGCCTGTCGGGCAGCGACGGCAGCTTCGACTCGATGGGCGAGGCGATGGTCTGCAATTTCGACGGCACGGTGATGGCGCACGGCGGCGGCCGCGTCGACGAGATCGTGACCTGCGAGGTGCGGCCCGACCTGGTCCGCGAGGCGCGGCTGCACTGGGGCGTCGAGAACAATCCCTACCAGCTCTGGCACCGCGGCTACACGGCCGTGAAGGGCGGGGCGATGGACTGCCCCTACACCTTCATGCACGACATGGTGAACGGCGAATTCAGGCTGCCGTGGGAAGCCGAGGTCGTGCACACCGACGGCCGCTCGTGCGGCTTCGCGCCGCCGACGCGCCTCCACGACCCCGACAACATGCCGCCGCCATGACCACCATCGCCGCCGACCCCTATCCCTGGCCCTACGACGGCGACCTGCGGCCAGCCAACACCGCGCTCGTCGTCATCGACATGCAGACCGACTTCTGCGGCGTCGGCGGGTATGTCGACCGCATGGGCTACGACCTGTCGCTGACGCGCGCGCCGGTCCAGCCGATCGCGACGCTGATGGCCCGCATGCGCACCGCG
This sequence comes from uncultured Rhizobacter sp., assembly GCA_964249855.1. Classification (GTDB taxonomy): domain Bacteria; phylum Pseudomonadota; class Gammaproteobacteria; order Burkholderiales; family Burkholderiaceae_C; genus LMDS01. The sequence continues at coordinate 31,258 of CAXUDL010000005.1, forward strand.
GGCTACCACGTCATCCACACCCGCGAAGGCCACCGGCCCGACCTGTCCGACCTGCCTGCCAACAAGCGCTGGCGCTCGCGGCGGATCGGACTCGACGGCCGCGGCATCGGCGACGCCGGCCCGTGCGGCCGCATCCTCGTCCGCGGCGAACCCGGCTGGCAGATCATCGACGAGCTCGCGCCGCTGCCCGGCGAGGTCGTGATCGACAAGCCGGGCAAGGGCTCGTTCTGCGCCACCGACCTCGAACTCGTCCTGCGCACGCGCGGCATCAAGAACCTGCTGCTCGCAGGCATCACGACCGACGTCTGCGTCTCGACGACGATGCGCGAAGCCAACGACCGCGGCTTCGAATGCCTGATGCTCTCCGACTGCACCGCGGCCACCGACATCGGCAACCACCAGGCTGCGCTCAAGATGGTGACGATGCAGGGCGGCGTCTTCGGTGCCGTCGCGTCGAGCGGTGCGGTGCTCGAGAGTCTTCCGGCATGACGAAAACCCTCTCGGGAACGGACGGCCCGACTTCGGGCGGCGCAGCCGGCGCGTCGGCCGCCGGCGCGCTCACGCTCGAAACCGTCGCGCTGACCAAGCGCTTCGGTGGCTTCGTCGCGATGGACCGCGTCGACATCACCGTCGCGGCCGGCTCGGTGCACGCGCTGCTCGGCGAGAACGGCGCCGGCAAGAGCACGCTCGTCAAATGCGTCGCCGGTTCGCAGCGGCCCGATGGCGGGTCGATCGTGATCGACGGCCGCGAGCGCGACATCGCGACGCCCGTCGTCGCCCGCGCCCTGGGCATCGGCATGGTCTACCAGCACTTCACGCTCGCGCCGGGCATGACGGTCGCCGAGAACCTGCTGCTCGCCGGCGGCCGCACGCCGGCGCTGATCGACTGGAAGAAGGAGCGTGCCGCGCTCGCCGCGTTCCTCGAGACCACGCCCTTCCGGCTCGACCTCGACGCCACGCCCGCCGCCCTCGCCGCCGGCGAGAAGCAGAAGCTCGAGCTCCTGAAGCAGCTCTACCTCGGCCCGCGGCTGCTGATCCTCGACGAGCCGACCTCGGTGCTGACGCCGTCCGAGGCCGACGAGGTCCTCACCTGGGTGCGCGCCGTTGCCCGCCGCGGCGCGTGCACGGTGCTGATGATCACGCACAAGTTCCGCGAGGTCATGGCCTACGCCGACGACGTGACCGTGCTGCGCCGCGGCAGGCGGGTGCACGGCGGCCGGGTCGCCGAGGCGACGCCGCAGATGCTCGCCCAGGCGATGATGGGCGACGTCGGCGGCCGGGCGCAGGCGCTGGTCGCCGAGGGCCGTGCCGTGCTGAGGACGCCAACGCCGCGCGACGCGCCGGTCGCGCTGCAGGTGCGCGACCTGAGCGCGTACGGCGACCGCGGCACGCTCGCGGTCCAGGGCTTGAGCCTCACGGTCCGGCGCGGCGAGATCCTCGGCATCGCCGGCGTCTCGGGCAACGGCCAGCGCGAACTCGTCGAGGCGCTCGTCGGGCAGCGGCCACGGCTTTCCGGCAGCGTCGCCGTCGTCGGCCAGCCGTATGCCGCGCGCCGCGCCGAGAACCGGCTGCTGCGGTTGCGCGCACTGCCCGAGGAGCCGCTGCGCAACGCCTGCGTCGGCGACCTGAGCGTGGCGCACAACATGGCGCTGCGCGACTTCGACCGCGCCCCGATGACGCGCGGCGGCTGGCTGCGTTTCGCCGTCTGGCGCGAGCGTGCACGCGGCTGGATCGCCGACTTCGGCGTGAAGACGCGCGGCGAGAACGCGCCGATCGCGAGCCTCTCGGGCGGCAACGTCCAGCGGGCCGTGCTGGCGCGCGAACTCGCCGGCGACATCAACGTGCTGATCGCCGCGAACCCTGTCTTCGGCCTCGACTTCGCCGCCGTCGCCGAGATCCACGCGCGGCTGCTGCAGGTGCGCGAGAACGGCGGCGCGGTGCTGTTGATCAGCGAGGACCTCGACGAGCTGATCGAACTCTCCGACCGCATCGCGGTGATGAGCGAGGGCCGCATCGTCCACGAGACGACGGGCGCGAAGGCGGACCGCCGCGCGATCGGCGCGCACATGGGTGGCGGCGACCACGGCGCGCACGCGGCGCCGGCCAAGGAGGCCGCATGACCGTCGTCGCCGCGACTCCGTTCGGCTATCCGCTCGAGCCCGGCCGCACCGCGCTCGTCGTGATCGACATGCAGCGCGATTTCGTCGAGCCCGGCGGCTTCGGCGCGTCGCTCGGCAACGACGTCGCCCTGCTGCACGCGGCGATCGCACCGATCGCGGCGCTGCTCGCGGCGTGGCGTGCCCGCGGCTGGGCGGTCGTGCACACGCGCGAAGCGCATCTCGCGGACCTCTCCGACTGTCCGCCCGCGAAGCGGCTGCGCGGCTCGCCGACCCTGCGCATCGGCGACGCAGGGCCGATGGGCCGGCTGCTGGTGCGCGGCGAGCCGGGTACGTCGATCGTTCCGGCGCTCGCGCCCGCGGCCGGCGAGATCGTCGTCGACAAGCCGGGCAAGGGCATGTTCTGGGCGACGGGCCTGCACGAGATGCTTCAGGCGCGCGGCGTGAGCCACCTCGTCTTCACCGGCGTGACGACCGAGGTCTGCGTGCAGACGTCGATGCGCGAGGCCAACGACCGCGGCTACGACTGCCTGCTCGTGTCCGACGCGACCGAGAGCTACTTCCCTGAGTTCAAGGCGGCGACGCTCGCGATGATCGCGGCGCAGGGCGGCATCGTCGGGTGGCACGCGCCGTCAGGCGCAGTTCTGGCGGCGCTCGACCCGGCTTGAGCCGCGGCGGCGGCGCGTCCCCGTGCGTGTCGCGGTTTTCGCCGGCCGGGCCACCGCAGCGCGGATACTCGGCGACGCCCGGCGGGCCGTGCCGCACCGCCGAGGCTCCTGTCAGCGAGCCCATCGTCCGCCCCATGGAAATCGAGCTGAAATTCACCGTCCCGCCGTCGCGCTTCGACGAGATCGCCGCGGCGCTGCAGACCGGCGACACCGAGCGCCAGCACCTGCTCGCGCGCTACTTCGACACCGACGACGGTCGCCTTGCCGCCCGATCGGTCGCGCTGCGGCTGCGCAGCGAGAACGGCCGCTGGGTGCAGACGGTCAAGGCGCTGACGCCCGACCACGTCCGCCGCCTCGAGGACAACGTCGACCGCGATGCGCCGCCCGACGGTGGCGAGCCGCGGCCCGACCCCGCGTTGCACGACGGCGGAGCCGCCGGCACGGCGCTGCGTGCGGCACTCGGCGAAGCGCCGCCGCCATTGGTCGAGCGCTTTCGCACCGACGTCGAGCGACTCGTCCGGCGTGAGATCGCCGACGACGGTGCGGTCGTCGAACTCGCGCTCGACCGCGGCGAGGTGCGCGCCGGCGACCGCAGCGATGCCGTCAGCGAGTTCGAGCTCGAGCTCAAGTCCGGCGCCGTTAAGTCGCTGTTCGACGTCGCCGGACGCTGGGCCGTCGATCGCGGCCTCGCGCTCGGCACGATCACGAAGGCCGAGCGCGGGGGCCGCCTGCTGGCCGACGCGTCGCCGGCGTCGCCGTTGACGGCCGCGCCGCCGCAGGTCGACCGGCGCGGCGGCACCGAACCGTTCGTCGCGGCGGTGCTCGCGATCTGCCTGAAGCAGATCCTCGGCAACGCGAGCGAGCTCGGTGGTGGTGGCGACGAGGAAGGCTTCGTCCACCAGTTGCGCATCGGCTTGCGGCGGCTGCGCACCGCGCTGCGCGAGCTCGACGACTTCGCCGACGGCATCGATCCGTCGTGGGAAGCGACCTTCCGCCGCAGCTTCCAGGCGCTCGGTGCGCATCGCGACGCCGAGGCCGTGCTGCCGACGCTGCGCGCCGAGATGCGCGCCGCGGGCTTGCGCTACACGCCGCCCGATGCGGCGCCGCAGGCGTCCGCCGCAACGCCCGCGGACATCGTCGCCGACCGCGACCTGCAGCGCGCGCTGCTCGGCGTCATGGCGTTCTGCGAGGCGCTGACCGTGCCGCGGCCGCGCGAGCCGCGGGCGAAGAAGCGGCTGCAGCGCCAGGTCGCGAAGCGGCTCGACCGGCTGCACGATGCGCTCGCCCGCGATGCCCGGCGTTTCTCCCGCCTGTCGGCAGACCGACAGCACCGCGCCCGCAAGCGGCTCAAGCGCTTGCGCTATCTCGCCGAGTTCGCCGAGCCGCTGTTCGGACCGAAACGCGTGCGCCGCTACCTGAAGTCGTGGAAGGCGGCGCAGGACGCGCTCGGCGAGGCCAACGACCACCACGTCGGCCTGTCGCTCATGCGCGCCGACCTTCTGCCCGGTGCCGACCGCCGGCAGGCGATCCGCTGGACGCTCGCGACGTTGCAGACGCTCGTCGAGCGCTGCGAGAAGACGCTGCGGCAAGCGGTGCGGAAGAAGACGTTCTGGCAGGCGTAGCGGCGTCGCCGTGTCGCGGCGACAGTTGCGGGCGCAGGCGGCGTCGCGGTCGGCAGGGGGTGTGCGTCGAGACCGGCACCGCTGCGCAGAAAGCCATGGCGAGGCCTCGCAGGTCGGCCGGCCGCGGATGCCGGCCGCCGCGCCGCCGCAGGCGTCAGCCGCGACGCCTGCGGGCACCGGCACCGGAACCGGCACCGGCACCGACGTTCGACACCGAGCGCCCGGGCGCGCCGGTCGGGCGCCGGTTCGCGTCTCCGGCCGCGCCGGTTCGCCACTCCGGCCGCGCCTGGCTCACGCTCCCGGCGCCGCCTCGGCGATGAAGCGCTCGAGCAGGCGCTTCAGCTGCAGCGTCCGCCGCGGTCCGAGCGCTTCCTCGATGCTGTCGTGGTGCGCGTCGACGCGCGTGCCGAGCCGTTCGACGACCTCGAGCCCGAGGTCGCTGATGAAGAGCAGCACGCGGCGGCTGTCCTGCGGATCGGCAGCGCGCTGGACGACGCCCCGGCTCACCAGCTTGTCGGTGTTCTTGGTCAACGCCGGACCGTTCATCAGCACGAGTTCGGCGAGCTCGCCCATCGAGCGGCCCGTCTCGTCGGAGAGCACGTGCAGGATGCGCCAATGCTCCTCGGTGAACGCCTCGTCGGCGATGCACTGGCTGATGCCGAGTCGCATCCGGCGGTGTGCGGAGGCGAGCAGGAAGGCGAGGTACTCGGACAGAGGCTGGTCCGGCATACGGTTTGCGTGGCACGTGAATAGCCCATGATTCTAGGGCGCGGCGCTTTCTCCGGAAATCACTTGGCGACTCACACAGCGTTCCCGACGACGACGAAGTCACGGCCCACGGCGGGATCGGCAGCGGCAGCGGCAGCGGCAGCGGCAGCGCCGCGGCGCCCGCCCGTCGACCCGCCGCGGCGCGCGCGCCGCCTTCCGGGCGACTGGGCGACCGGTGGCGCGACCGTGCGTGTCGGCCTGTGCTTCCCGATGTCGGGCGCCGCGGGCATCTGGGGGCCGTCGTGCCTCGCCGCCGCGCGGCTCGCGGAGCACGAGCTGAACCGGTCGAGCGGCATCGCCGGCCGCCCGTGCGAGCTGGTGCTGATCGACGCGGCCGACGAATCGGCACACATCGAACCTCGGCTCGCCGACGCCATTGCCGACGGCGAGGTCGACGCGCTCGTCAGCATGAGCATCAGCTCGGTGCGCAGCCGGATGCTCCGCGTCGTCCGCGGCCGGCTGCCGTTCGTCTACACCTGCCTCCACGAGGGCATCGACGCGGCGCCCAACCTCTTCGCCATCGGCGAGACGGCCGAGCGGCAACTGCGGCCGTCGATCGACTGGATCGCGCGGCATCGCCGGCCCAAGCGCTGGATGCTGATCGGCAACGACTATGTGTGGCCGAGGGTTTCGCACCGCATCGCCGCGCGCAGCATCGCGGATTCGGGCGCGCAGGTCGTCGGCGAAACCTATCTGCCCTTCGGCGCCGCCGACTATGCCGAGGTGCTCGAGCAGCTGCGCCGGCTGCGCGCCGACGCGGTCCTGATCTCGATGGTCGGCCAGGACGCCGTCGACTTCAACCGCGCGTTCGGCCAGGCGGGCCTGGCGCGTTCGGTGCTGCGCCTGTCGTGCGCGATCGAGGAGAACCAGCTGCTCGCGATCGGCGCCGCGCACACCGAGGATCTGCACGTCGCGCTCGGCTATTTCGGCGCGCTGCAGACCGACGCCAACCTCGCGTTCGTCGAACGGTACCGGGACCGCTTCGGCGAACGCGCGCCGACGCTCAGCTCGATCGGCCAGTCGACCTACGAAGGCCTGCGCTTCCTCGCCGCGCTGCTGCGCGCCGACGGCCGTGTCGCGGCGGCGGCCGAGCTCGGCCGCACGCCGGCGGCGTATCCGAGCGCGCGCGGTGCGCTGCATTTCGGCGACGGCCGCGTCGAGGCGCCGATCTACCTCGCGGTCGCCGACGGGCACCTCTTTCGGGTCGTCGAGCCGCTCTGACCGTCGATTGCGTCGGCACGCGCGCTCCGCAGCCTGCAACGGCGCCATGCGACGTCGCGACGCTCGCCGCCGCACACACGGCACGTGCGTTCTGCGCCTCGGTCGGCGCCGTTTCCTGCCGCCGCGTTTGCTCGGACGCCGAGAAGCGCCGGCTCGAAGCGGCCATGCCGCATTTCTGGGAAGCGCTGCGCGTCACCGCGGCGATTCGCGAGGTGCCGACGCGACGCAGGTCGCAGACGTCGTCGCGTCCACCGCGCGCGTCCGCAGCGACGCGCAACGCGGCTCAGGCTCGATGGCTGGTCTTCAGACCGCGACCGGCGCCTTGATCGGCGGATGCGGGTCGTAGGCCTCGACCGCGAAGTCTTCGTAGTCGTAGTCGAAGAGCGACGCAGGCCGGCGCCGGATCACGAGCCTCGGCGCCGGGCGCGGCTCGCGCGACAACTGCAGCGCGACCTGCTCGGCGTGGTTGCTGTAGAGATGGCAGTCGCCGCCGGTCCAGACGAAGTCGCCGACCTCCAGGTCGCACTGCTGCGCGACCATGTGCGTGAGCAGCGCGTAGCTCGCGATGTTGAACGGCACGCCGAGGAAGATGTCGGCACTGCGCTGGTAGAGCTGGCAGCTGAGCCGCCCCGGCTTGCCGGCGACTGCGGACGGCGCGACGTAGAACTGGAAGAGCGCGTGGCACGGCATCAGCGCCATCTTCGACAGCTCGGCGACATTCCAGGCGCTGACGACGAGACGCCGCGAGTCGGGGTTCGACCTGAGCTGCGCAAGCACATCGGCGATCTGGTCGACGTGGCCGCCGTCGGGCGTCGGCCACGAACGCCACTGCACGCCGTAGACCGGGCCAAGGTCGCCGTCGGGCGCGGTCCACTCGTCCCAGATCGTCACGCCGCGCTCCTGCAGCCAGCGAGCGTTGCCGTCGCCGCGCAGGAACCAGAGCAGCTCGAGGATGATCGACCTGAGGTGCACCTTCTTCGTCGTCACGAGCGGGAAGCCCTGGCGCAGGTCGAAGCGCATCTGGTGGCCGAAGACGCTCTTCGTGCCGGTGCCGGTGCGGTCGGCCTTCCGGACGCCGTGCGTGTCGACGAGGCGCATCAGGTCTTCGTAGGGCGACGGGATCGAGGCGGTCACGGCGGGGTCCTGGTCTTCGGCACGAGGGCCGCTCATGCGTTCGAGCGCCGCAGGACCGGCGGTTCGTCCTGCGCGTCGCCGTCGCTGAACTGCAGCGCCGCGAGCCGGGCGTACAGGCCGCCCGCTGCGGCGAGCTGCGCATGGGTGCCGGTCTCGACGATCCGGCCCGCCTCCATCACGACGATGCGGTCGGCGCGCTGCACGGTGGCGAGCCGGTGGGCGATGACGAGCGTCGTGCGGTCCTTCATCGCCGACGCGAGCGCGGCCTGCACCATGCGTTCGCTTTCGGCATCGAGCGCGCTCGTCGCCTCGTCGAGCAGAAGCAGCGGCGGGTTCTTGAGGATCGCCCGGGCGATGCTGATGCGCTGACGCTGGCCGCCCGACAGCCGGACGCCGCGTTCGCCGAGAAAGGTCGCGTAGCCCTCGGGCAGTGCGCTGACGAAGTCGTGCGCGAACGCGGCCTTCGCAGCGGCGACGACGTCGGCGTCGCTCGCGTCCGGCCGGCCGTAGCGGATGTTCTCCATCGCGTCGGCCGAGAAGACGACGCTGTCCTGCGGAACGATGCCGATGCGCTGGCGCAGGTCGTGCATCGCGAGCGTGGTGACCGGCACGCCGTCGAGCCGGACGTCGCCGGACGCGACGTCGTAGAACCGCAGCAGCAACTGCAGCACCGTGCTCTTGCCGGCGCCGCTCGGGCCGACGAGCGCCACGGTCTCGCCGGGCGCGATCACGAGGTCGAAGTGCTGGAGCGTCGGGTGCAGCGGCCGCGACGGATAGCGGAAGGTCACGTCGCGCAGCGCGACCGACGAACCGCCGCGCGCCGCAGGCAACGGTACCGGCCGCGCCGGGTCTGTGATCGGCGAGCGCATCGACAGCAGCTCCATCAGGCGCTCGGTCGCGCCCGACGCGCGCAGCAGGTCGCCGTAGACCTCGGACAGCACCGCGACGCTGCTGACGAGGATGATCACGTAGACGACTGTCTGGCCCAGGTGCCCGGCGCTCATCTCGCCGTGCTCGACCGCCTGCGTGCCCGAATAGAGGCCGTAGAGCAGGGCGCCGAAGGTGGCGGTGATGATGAAGGCGACGAGCACCGCGCGCATGCGGGTCCGGCTGACGGCGACCTTGAAGGCGTTCTCGGTCGAGGCGTCGAAGCGCGCGGCCTCGCGCCGCTCCTGCGTGTAGCTCTGCACCACCGGGATCGCGTTGAGCACCTCGGCGGCGATCGCGCTCGAGTCGGCGACGCGGTCCTGGCTCGCGCGCGACAGCCGCCGCACCCGGCGTCCGAAATAGACGCTCGGCAGCAGCACGAGAATCAGAATGCCGAGCACCTGCGCCATCACGTACGGGTTGGTCACGAGCAGCATGCCGAGCGCGCCGATGCCGAGCACGCAGTTGCGCAGGCCCATCGACAGGCTCGAGCCGACCACCGTCTGGACGAGCGTCGTGTCGGTCGTGAGCCGCGAGAGCACCTCGCCGGTCTGCGTGGTCTCGAAGAACTCCGGGCTCTGCGTCACGACGTGTGCATAGACGGCGTTACGCAGGTCGGCGGTGACGCGCTCGCCGAGCCAGGTGACGGTGTAGAAGCGCAGCGCCGAAAAAAGGCCGAGCGCCGCCCCGACGCCGAACAGCGCGAAGAAGTGCTCGCGCAGCGCCATCACGCGCGCGCCGGGGTCGGACGCGACGAGCCCGTCGTCGATCAGCGACTTGAGCGCCGCCGGAAAGACGAGCGTGCTGACCGCGGCCATGACGAGGAAGACCGCCGCCAGGGCGATCCGACCGCGGTACGGCCGCAGGAACGGACCCAGTCCGCGGAGCGCGCGGACGTTGCGCGACCGGGCCGCATCCGCGGAGATGTCGCCCGCCGGGGCGGCGCCGACCGGCAGCGGTCGAGTGGAACTTGCCATGCTTGCGAGTGTAGGGGAGAGCGCCGCGTCGGCCGCTCGGTGCCGCTTTGCCGGACAACGCCTTGACAGTAACTGCCTAGGCATGTATATTCTCGCCTACACGATGGAGATGCCTTCCGTGACCCGAGTTTCCCCTTGCACCTTCTACCAGCCGGACAGCTATTGCGCCGAGCAGAGCGTCGGCTACCTGATGAAGCGGGTGATGCTGTCGGTCGTGGCGCAGGCCGACAAGCGCCTCGGCGTGCACGGCCTCACCAGCGCGCAATGGGGGCCGCTGCTGCGCCTGCAGACGGTCGGCGGTTCGACGGTCGCGGAGCTCGCTCGCTGGCTCAACGTCGATGCCGGCGCGATGACGCGACTTCTCGACCGTCTCGAGCGGAAGGGGCTGGTCAAGCGCGTTCGCTCGACCGAAGACCGCCGGGTCGTGCAGGTCGAACTGACCCCCGCCGGTGCGACCGCGATCGTCGAGGTGCCTGCCGTTCTGGCCGAGGTCATGAACGCCCACCTGGCAGGGTTTTCGAAGATCGAATGCATGGCGCTGACGGGCTACCTGCAACGCATCGCCGCGACCGGCGAAAGCCTGCGGGAGGCGCAGGACGCCTCGTCCGGCGCCCGCGGCCGGCAGGAACCGGCCTCGGCGTCTCCCTCCAAAATGACTGCCTGAGCAAATGAAGCCGCTGCAACTATTCAACCGGCCCTGTGAAGCCTGCACCGTCGAGGCGCTGCTGCGCACGACGCGCCACAACCTGCCGACCCTCGCCGCCGTCGCCGTCGCGCTCGCGTCGAGCGTGGTGTTGATGCTGAGCGGCTGCGCGAGCAGCGCCGGCATCGAGCCGGTCGCGAAGCCGCTCGATCCGGCGACCGTGGGGATCACCGCCGACCCGGCCGCGCCGTCGGTGCCGCCCCTGTCACCCGACTGGTGGCAGCAGTTCAACGATCCCGTCCTGACCGGTCTGATCGACAAGAGTCTCGCCGACAGCCCGAATCTGCGCGTGGCGCAGGCCCGGCTCGAGCGTGCCCGCGCATCGCTCGAGACGACGCGCGCCGCCGACCGGCCGCAGCTCGGCGGCGAGCTGGACGCGAGCCGCAACCGCTTCAGCGCGCAGAGCATCTATCCGCCGCCGCTCGGCGGCGGTACCTACTGGCTCGGCACCGCGCAGCTGAACGGCTCGTGGGAGCTCGACTTCTTCGGCCGCAACCGGGCGGCGATCGAGGCCGCCATCGGCGCGTCGCGCGCGGCGCAAGCCGACATCCAGGCCGCCCGCGTCATGCTCGCGAGCAACGTCGCCCGCACCTACGTGCAGCTGGCCCGGCTGGTCGAGCAGCGCGATGTCGGCCTCCGCGCGCTGAAGCAGCGCGACGACATCCTCACGCTGATCAAGCAGCGCGTGCAGGGCGGCCTCGACACGTCGGTCGAGCAGCGCCAGGGCGAGGGCCTGCTGCCCGAGTCGCGCCAGCAGATCGAGCAGATCGACGAGCAGATCGCGGCGACCCGCCATTCGCTCGCCGCGCTGACGCAGCAGCCGCCGAACGCCTACGACGCGCTCGCACCCGGCCTCGCCGTCGTGACCGCGTTGCCGCTGCCGGTTGATGTACCCGCCGACCTGATCGGCCGCCGTGCCGACGTCACCGCCGCGCGCTGGCGCATCGAGGCCGCGACGAGCGACGTCAGGAACGCGAAGGCGCAGTTCTATCCCAACGTCAACCTGACGGCCTTCGTCGGCCTGGGCAGCATCGGGCTCGACCGCCTGTTCGAAGCCGACAGCCGGCAGTGGGCCGTCGGTCCGGCGATCCGCCTGCCGATCTTCGACGCCGGGCGGCTGCGCGCCAACCTGCGCGGCCGCACCGCCGATCTCGACGCCGCGGTGGAGAGCTACAACGGCGCGGTCGTCGACGCGGTCCACGACGTCGCCGATCAGTTGAGCGCGGTCCGGTCGATCGGCCGCCAGCAGGAGCAGCAGGCCGGCGCGCAAGCCGCCGCCGAGTCGGCGTTCGACCTCGCGACGCAGCGCTACCGCGCCGGCCTCGGTACCTACGTCACCGTGCTCAACGCCGAGTCGAACGTGCTGGCGCAGCGCCGGCTCTCGACCGATCTCAAGGCCCGTGCGCTCGACGGCCAGGTCGCGCTGATCCGCGCTCTCGGCGGCGGTTTCACGCCCGATGTCGAGCTCGCCGCACGGACGACCGCGTCGGCGGCCCGCTGACACCGGCCGCCGCAGCACCGAACACAGGATCCAGGAGTACCCGATGACGACCACCACCGACAAGACGCCCGACGCGGCGCCCGTGCCCGCCGCCCCGGCTGCGCCCACCGTCCCGGCCGCGCCCGCGGCGCCCGCTGGAAAGGCTGCGCCCGTGCCCGCCGGCAACCCGAAGCGGCGCAAGGCGCTGACGGCCGTTGCCGGCGTCGTCGTCGTCGCGGGCATCGCCTACGGCGCCTACTGGGCGCTCGTGCTCAATCACTTCGAGTCGACCGACAACGCCTACGTGCAGGGCAACGTCGTCCAGCTCACGCCGCAGATCAGCGGCACGGTGACGGCCATCGGCGCCGACGACACCGAGCACGTCAAGGCCGGCCAGGTGCTCGTCAAGCTCGACCCGGCCGACGCGCAGGTCGCGCTCGACCAGGCCGAGGCGCAGCTCGCGCAGACGGTGCGCGAGGTCCGCACGCTCTACACGAACAACAGCACCTACAAGGCGCAGATCGCTCTGCGCCAGGCCGACCTCGCCAAGGCGCAGAGCGAGCTCGTGCGTGCCGAGGACGACGTGTCGCGCCGCCAGCCGCTGCTCGCCACCGGCGCCGTCGGCAAGGAAGAGTTCAACCATTCGCTGTCGCAGGTCGCGGCGCAGAAGAGCGGCGTCGCCGCGGCGCAGTCGGCGGTCGTCGCCGCGCGCGAGCAGCTCGCGTCGAACCAGGCGCTGACCGAGGGCACCGCGGTCGACCAGCATCCGAACGTGCTGCGCGCCGCGGCCCGGGTGCACGAGGCCTACCTCGCGCTGCACCGCGCCGAACTCGTCGCGCCGGTCGACGGCTACGTCGCCAAGCGCAGCGTGCAGCTCGGCCAGCGCGTCGCCGCCGGCTCGCCGCTGATGTCGGTGATCGCGCTCGACCAGCTCTGGGTCGAGGCCAACTTCAAGGAAAGCCAGCTCGCCAACCTGCGGATCGGCCAGCCGGTCTCGCTCGAGGCCGACGTGTACGGCAAGAAGGTCGTCTACCACGGCGCGATCGAGGGCCTCGGCGCGGGCACCGGCGCGGCGTTCGCGCTGCTGCCGGCGCAAAACGCCACCGGCAACTGGATCAAGGTCGTGCAGCGCGTGCCGGTGCGCATCGCGCTCGACCCGAAGGAGCTCGTCGACCATCCGTTGCGCGTCGGCCTGTCGATGGACGCCAAGGTCGACGTCAAAAGCACCGATGGCCGCATGCTGGCCGACGCCGCGCAGCCCAACGCCAAGTCGACGGCGACCAAAGTCTTCGACACCGACAACGGCGCCGCCAGCGCCGAAGTCCGCCGCATCATCGCCGCCAACGGTGGCGGCCGCTCGGGCGCGAGGGCCGAGGGCAGCCCCGTCGCACGCGCGGCGTCGCCGGGCGCGGCGGTATCGCCGGCGGTCGGCGTGCCGTCGGTCGCGACCGTCGCGAGCAGCGAGCACCGCGTCACCGCCAAGTGACGGCGTCCCTCGACCGCAGGAGCTGATCCACCATGGCCTCGACGAGCGCCGCCCTTCCGGCGGCAAGCGACCGCGCCGCCGCCGCCGCGCCTCCAGCCGCCGCGCCGCAGACATTCCCGCCGCTGACCGGCACGCCGCTCGTCCTCGGCACGCTGGCGCTGTCGCTCGCGACGTTCATGAACGTGCTCGACACGTCGATCGCCAACGTCTCGATCCCGGCGATCTCGGGCGACCTCGGCGTCAGCCCGTCGCAGGGCACCTGGGTCATCACGTCGTTCGCGGTCGCCAACGCGATCTCGGTGCCGCTGACCGGCTGGCTGACGCAGCGCTTCGGCCCGGTGCGCCTCTTCGTGCTGAGCATCGTGCTCTTCGTGATCGCGTCATGGCTCTGCGGCCTCGCGCCGAGCATCGAGATGCTGATCGCGTTCCGGGTGCTTCAGGGCTTCGTCGCCGGGCCGATGATCCCGCTCTCGCAGACGCTGCTGCTCGGCAGCTATCCGCGGGCGAAGTCGGGGACCGCGCTCGCGATGTGGGCGATGACGGTGCTCGTCGCGCCGGTCGTCGGGCCACTGCTCGGCGGCTGGATCACCGACAACGTGTCCTGGCCGTGGATCTTCTACATCAACATCCCCGTCGGCATGTTCGCGGCGCTGCTCACCTGGTCGATCTACAGCAAGCGCGATCCGGGGCCGAAGCGCGTCCCGCTCGACTATGTCGGCCTGGTGCTGCTCGTCGTCTTCGTCGGCGCGATGCAGATCATGATCGACAAGGGCAAGGAACTCGATTGGTTCTCGTCGGGCCTCATCGTCTCGCTCACGGTGATCTCGGTCGTCGCGTTCGCCGTCTTCATCAGCTGGGAGCTGACGGACCGGCATCCGATCGTCGACCTGCGGCTCTTCGCCCGCCGCAACTTCGTCACCGGCTGCCTGGCGCTCTCGATCGCCTACGGCCTGTTCTTCGGCAACGTGGTGCTGCTGCCGCTCTGGCTGCAGCAGTACATGGGCTACACCGCGACCTGGGCGGGGCTCGCGACGGCGCCGGTCGGCATCCTCGCCATCCTTTTGTCGCCCTGGGTCGGCCGCAACGTCGGCAAGATCGACCCGCGGGTCCTCGCGACCGTCGCCTTCGTGCTGTTCGGCGTGGTGCTCTGGATGCGCTCGGACTTCAACGCGCAGGCCAACTTCCTCGTCATCCTGATTCCGACGGTGATCCAGGGCGCGGCGATGGCGTTCTTCTTCGTGCCGCTGCAGGCGATCATCTTCTCGGGGCTCGAGCCCGAGCGGACGGCTTCGGCGTCGGGCTTGTCGAACTTCGTGCGCATCACCGCCGGTGCGATCGGGACGTCGCTCTTCTCGACGGTCTGGGAGAACCGGGCGATCCTCCACCACAGTCAGATCGCCGAAACGCTCAATCGCGGCAACGACACGGCGGTCGCGACGCTCGGCCAGCTCGGCGCCGCTGGTTTGAGCCCCGAGCAGGCGCTCGCGAGCGTGAACCGCATCGTCGATCAGCAGGCCTACACGATGGCGGTGACCGACGTCTTCTACATGTCGTCGCTGCTCTTCTTCCTGCTCATCGGCATGGTCTGGCTGTCGAGGCCGCAGCGCGGCACGGCGGTCGAGGCGGGCGGCGCGCACTGACCGGCGGCCGGCGCGCGGTCACGGCATCGGCGTCGCCGCCTCCGCCATCGCTGCCTTGCGCCCGCGCCGCGACGCGTAGTGCCGCACCTGCTGCCGGCCGGCGCGTTTCGCGGCCAGCAGCGCCTCGCCGGCCTGGGCGATCACCTCGACCAGGAGCGGACCGCCCGGACGCCACTGCGCCGTGCCGATCGAGCCGCCGAGCACCAGCGCCGACGGTCCGAGTCCCTCGAACGGTCGCTGCAGCGCGGTGAGCAGACGATCGGCGATGCGCGCCGACGCGCTGTCGACACCGTCGCCCGACGCCGGAGCGATGACGACGAACTCGTCGCCGCCGAGCCGCAGCACGATGTCGTCGGCGCGGGCGGTCTGCCGGATCCGGATCGCGACGTCGCGCAGCGCGCGGTCGCCGACGCTGCGGCCGAAGCGCTCGTTGACCGTCCGGAAGTCGTCGAGGTCGAGGCAGACGACCGAGAACTCGTGCGCCATCAGCGAGCCGTCCTCGGCCAGTTCGCGCGCCAGCCGCGTCAGCGCGGTGCGGTTTGGCAGGCCGGTCAGCGGATCGGCGGCGCGGCGCTCCGAGCCGCCCCAGGCGCCGAGCGACGCGCGCAGCCGCGCGAGCGCGCCGGCGACGTCGCCGCTCGATGCGCGGCGCCGGTCGCGGCGCGGCATCGCCGGCGGGCCGTCGGCATGCACCGGGCGCTGCCGGTCCTGCCGGCCGAGCGCAGCGGCCAGCGCCGCCGCGACGGCCGCGCCGATGCCCAGACTCCAACCCCAGATCCGTTGCCGGGCGGCGCCGATCCTCGCGTCGATCGCGGCGGGGTCGAACCATGCGACGACGCGCCAGCCGAAGCCCCTGAAGTCGCCGAGCGGGCGGCTCGTCGCTTCGGCGGCGATGCCGCCCGACGCGTGCGCGGCATGCGGCGCGTCGCCGAGCCGCGGCCGGCCGTCGGCACCGACGATCGCGAGCGCGATGCCCGTCGACGCAGCGTCGGCGTGCGCCACCTGGTCGCGCAGCGTCTCGGCCCAGCGCCCGGAGCGGTGCAGCGCGACCACACCGCGCAGCCGTCCGTCGGCGCCTTTCCACGGCGCGGCGAGGTCGACCGCGGCGAAGTCTTCGTCATGGTCCGGCTGCGATGCGGCGGCGCCGCCGTCGCCCGTCCACGGCGCGAGCCGCCCGTGATGGAACGCCGGCCGCTCCGCGAGCGAGCGGCCCTCGATCGCGGCGGGATGGCCGGCGACGATCCGGCCGTCGGTGTCGGTGACGGCGATCCACGACGCGGCATCGTCCCGCGCGTCGACCGGCGTCGCGAGCGCCCCGCGCAGCGCGGCGCGGTCGATGCTGCCGCTGCGCGAAACGTCCAGCCGTGCGAGCGCCGCGACCTCCCGCGACGACGCGGCCATCGCGCCGGAGAGCCGGTCGGCCAACTCCTGGGCGGCATGTCGTGCGCTCGCGGCCGCGGCATCGCGGATGCGGTCGGCGGCTCTGGCGGCACCGAACGCCGCACCGCCTGCGGCGAGTGCGACGATGCCGAGACCGGCGACCAGGCGAAGGCGAATCGAGAGGTGCATGGCGACGACATCCGGCGCGGGCGATCCGGCGATTGTTCGGCGCCAGGCCGTCGCGGGTCACTGGAACAGCCGGCGCTTTGACCGGCAGATGGTGTCGGCGGCGCGGCGCGTCAGAGCCGGAGCGCGGCGGCGTAGCCCGTCATCTCGAGATAGCCGCCGCCGACGCGCCTGCCGCCGGCGTCGAGAAGATCGCTGAGGCCTTCCCAGTAGATCGAGCCGGTGCTGCCGCGGCTGTCGAGCTCCTGGTCGTCCAGCAGCGCGCGGACCTGGAAGCGGCCCGCGGGCGTCTCGACCGTCCATTCGACCGGATAGCGCGCGCGGCTCGCGGCGCTGCTCCAGGCGCGACCGGGCACGAAGCGGACGTCGGCCGCGGCGAAGTCGCGCACCGCGCCGCCGGCCTGGCGAAAGCTGCCGCCCGCCCAGACCGCGCTGCCGTCGGCGCGGCGGAGCCGGAACGCCGTCAGCGCGCCGCCGTCGTCGAGGTTCATGCCGATCCAGTCCCAGCCGACGGCCGCCGGGTCGAGGAAGGCGTCGCTCCATTCATGGTCGAGCCAGGCGCGGCCGGTGACCTCGACGGCGGGACCGCGCTGCGAGAGCCGGCCGGCGACCCGAAGCTGCGCTTCGCTGTAGTAGCGACTCGTCTGCTGCGGTTGCGGGCCCTTGCGCGAGAGACCGTCCTGACCCTGGACGAGCACGGGCTGGGTTGCTTCGGCGACGAGATCGAGCGTGAAGCCGGCCGACTCGCTCGCGACGACCGACGTGTAGCGGCTGCCGCCGTCGGGCCGTGCGGTGCGCGTCATCCGCCAGCCTTGCAAGGCGACCCCGGTGTCGCCGCGGCGCGCATCCGCGACGCCGAAGCCGCTGCGCGCGATGCGCTGGTCGTGCACCAGGCGGCCGGCCTGCAGGTCGGTCAGCGCGGCGTGCGCGAAGATCAGTTCGGTGGCGGCGAAGCGGCTCGGGTTGCCTGCCGCGACGCCGGTGCCGGAGCGGAAGAAGGTGACCTGGAAGCCGAAGCGTCGCGTCCCTGCGGCGAGACTTCCGGTCATGTACCACCACTCGGTGCGCTCGGCCGGATGCGCGCCGAAGTCCGCCGGAAAGACGAGACCGGCGGCGCGGTTCTCGGCGCGCGCACCTCGCAGTGCGCCACCCATGCCAGCCAGGGCGAGGAGGGCGTCGCGGCGGCGCAGGCTCATCGACGAAGGATCGCACGGCGGTGCGCGCATGCACGGCGTGGGGTCGGCGTCACGCGCCGCGGCGGACTGCACCGGACGGCACGACGGCACTGCACGATCGCGGAGGATGCGGCGGTCGTCCGGGTGCCGTGCGGCCTTCGACCATGGCCTGAATCGCCTCGCCGCTGCAACCGTGCCGATCGGCTCCGTGCACTTCGACCTCGAGAGCAGGCGGAGCGGCTGTGTGCCCGTCCGACACCGCCCACCGGGTCGCGTCCGTCGGTCAGACGGACATGCCGTCCGCGAGCCGCGGCGCCGCAGTGGCGGCGACGGCCGTCTCGCGGTCCGAGCCGTCCGGCCGCTCGTACGTGCCGATCAGGCAGCCGTGCGCGATGGCGTTCGCGCGCAACGCGTCGACGACTTCCTCCCGGCCGGGCGAGTCGGAGAACGACGGCGCGGCGTCGAGCGCGAAGAGCTGGAAGGCGTAGCGGTGCACGCCGTGACCCGGCGGCGGGTCGGGCGGCAGCCAGCGGTCGCGGAGGAACGAGTTCTTGCCGGTTTGCAGGCCGACGCCTTCGTGGTCGGGGCTCGCCAGTGCGCCCTCGGCGAGCGCGCCGTCCGCCGGCGCCAGCCCCACGACGATGGCATGGACGAGCGGCTGCGGCGTCGGCGAATCGGCGTCCTCGACGATCAGGACGAGGCTGGCGGCGGCGCTCGGCACGCCCGTCCAGTGCAGCGGCGGCGACACGCCCGGACCATCGGCCGTGCAGTGGCTCGGGATCGGCGCGTGGTCGGCGAAGGCGAGGCTGCGCAGATCGATGGCGCCGAGCGCGGAGCCTTGATCGAGACGGTGCATCGCGAGCGCATCGAGACCGGCGCGCCGGCCGCGCAGCGCGTGGCCGACCAGGTCGGGCAGTTGTTCGAGCATGCAGGGCTCCCGGGTGCGGATGACACCCGGAGTGGGCGCGTGCGGCGGTGCCGCGGCCAGCGGTCGACACCGCCTGCGGCCGTCGGACAACGTCCGCTGCGCGCGCGCCTCGTCGGTGTGTCCGCCGAGCTGACGAACGGTGCACCGTGTGTCCGTGGTCGAGGACGCTCGGCCCGAGCGATGGCATCGCGCGACGGCGCCGTTCCGACCGCGGACGCAGCGCGCCTGTCAGCCGAAGATCGGCTCGGCTTCGAGGATTTTCGCGATCTCGCCGACGAGCAGGTCGGGATCGACCGGCTTCGCGAGAACCCGGCAGCCGAGATCGCGCGCGTCGTCGAGCCGCGCGGCATAGCCGGTCACCAGCAGGACCGGCAGGCTCGGTCGCGAGGCCTTGAGCTTCACCGCGAGCTGCAGGCCGTCGACGGCGCCGGGCATCGCGATGTCCGAGAGCACCAGGTCGTGGCGCGGCCCGGCGCGCTCGAGCAACGCGAGCGCGTCCTCGCCCGACGCCGCGCAGTCGACCGTGATGCCGACGGCTTCGAGCAGTTCGCGGTTCGCCGCCGCGACGTCGACGTTGTCCTCGACGAGCAGCACGCGGCCCGACAGGCGCCGCATCGGCTTCGGCGCGCTCGCGGCGTCGGCCGCGGGCAGGGCGCCGGCATCGCTCGGGAACGACAGCGTCACCGTGGTGCCGTGGCCGAGCTCGCTGTCGACGCGCGCGGTGCCGCCCGATTGCAGGCAGAAGCCGTAGACCTGGCTCAGCCCGAGGCCGGTGCCCTTGTTCGGCGCCTTGGTCGTGAAGAACGGTTCGAAGACCTTGGCGAGCAGATCGGGCGCGATGCCGCTGCCGGTATCGGAGACGCGCAGCACGACGCGCCGACCGGATTCGCTTCCCGTACCGTCGACCGGCTCGGACGCGACCTCGAGCCGCAGCGCGCCCTGCTCGTCCATCGCGTCCTTGGCATTGGTCGCGAGGTTGATCAGCGCGAGCTCGAACTCGCCGGCGTCGACGCGGATCGGCGGCGCGTCGGGCGCGACGTCGATCCGCAAGGCGACGCCGTGGCCGACGGTGCTCTGCAGCAGGTCGGCCATGCCCGGCAGCCACGTCTGCAGCACGATCTGTTCGGGAGTCAACGCCTGCCGGCGCGCGAACGACAGCAGTTGCCGCGTCAGCCGCACGCCCGAGGCGACCGCCCGCGAGATCGCCCCGAGGTGACGGCCGCCACCGACCTCCGGGTGGTGGCGGCGGATCATGTGGAGGTTGCCGTTGACGATCGCGAGCAGATTGTTGAAGTCGTGCGCGACGCCGCCGGTCAGCACCGACAGCGCTTCGAGGCGCTGCGCCTGCGCCAGCGCCTTCTCGGTCTGCGCACGTCGTCGCATCTGCGCCTGCAGCTCGAGCAGCACGACCTGCTCGCGGCGCGTCTTCTTGAGCGCCAGCCACGAGACATAGACGAGGCCTGCCGTCAACGGCCCGAGCACTCCGGCGAGCAGCGCGACGAAGCGGTGCCACGGCTCGAAGATCGCCTGTTCGTCGAGCGCCGCCGAGGTGTAGATCGGCAGCCCCGGGACCCGCATGAAGCTGATCATCCGCGGCTTGCCGTCGTGCCTGGACACGAGCCGGACGATGCCCTGGTCGTCGCCGGCGAGCGTCGCGAGCTTCAGCTTGCTGTCGGGCGGCACGCGGAGCTGTCCGGCGGCGGGCGGCCAGCGCGCGAGCACGGTGCCCCCGGCGTCGAACATCGCGAAGGTGCTCAAGCCCGTCTCGGCGCTCGCGAGCGACTGGTAGAAGTCCTGGAAGTACTGGGGGAACAGCGAGACGACGACGACGCCGGCGAAGCGACCGTCGGCGGTCGTGCGCCGGGCGACGGCGTTCACGACGGTTCCCCCGGTCACGCGGCCCTTGATCGGTTCGGAGATGAACATGGCGTCCCCGGCCTGTCGCGCCTGCTCGAAGTAGGGCCGGTCGGCAATGTTCGCGCGGGCGATCGCAGGGTTGAGCATGGTGCTGACGATGCTGCGGCCGTCGGCGTCCCAGAACGTGATCGCCTGCACCACGGTCGTCCCGAGCATCATGTCCTGCAGGCGCTGGCGCACCTCGTCGCCGCTGGCACGCAGTTGCTCGTCGGGTTGCGCCGCGAGGTCGCGGGCCTTGAGCAACAGCTCACGCGCTGTCGCGAAGACCCGCTCGGCGTGCCGCAGCGCCACGCCGTTGGTGCGGCTGACGCGTTCCTCGGCGGTCGTGACCGCCTCGACGCGGCCCCACCACGCTGCACACGCGAACAGGATGAGCGGGATCGTCGCCGCGCCCCACAACACCGCTTGCAGCCAGCGGGTGAGCGGCGTGTCGACGCGGGTGGCCATCGCCGCGTCCGACAACGCGACGCTCGCGGTCCTGCGCGATCTCGGCGATTGCGAGCATGCGAGCGCGATGACGATCGCCGCCGTGCCGTAGAGGCCCCATTGCGCCGCGAGGTCGGCCGTCGGCAAGGCCGGGGACGAGCCGAGGAGCGAGGCGCCCAGGCCGCAGAGCGCCGCGGTCAGCACTCCGGGGCCGAAGCCGAGCCGCAGTGAGATCAGCACCACGGCCGGGTACGCCATGATCCAGGCGACCGGTTCGCGCACCACCGTCGAGAGCGCCTCGCGCACCCCTGCCGCGACGCCGGCGGCGGCAACCGCGATCAGCCAGCGCAACACCGGTGAACGCCGCGGCACCTCGCCCTGCGGGTCGGGGACGGCGGGCGCGGCGGCTGTGCTGACGACGTGGGTCGGCTCGGTCATGGCGATCGCGGCAGAGCGAAGAGAGCCGCGCCTGGCACGGAGCGGTGATTGTCGGAGACGGGCGAGCCACCGAAGCTGCGAGCTGGCGTCTCGTGGCAGGGGTTGTAACCGATCCGAGAACTGGATATAAACACAGCATGCCTTCTCGCCGCATCCCGATCTTCGCCGTGCAAGACCACGCCACCGAGCCGGTCGCGGACACACGGCGCCCGCCTCCCCCCGCCGCTGTGAAGGGCCGCGGCACTGGCTGGTCGGCGGCCGGTCGCTTCGGCGTGCGCAGCGTCGACGGGTTCGACGACGGCTGGGGGTCGCTCGACGAGGCGCAGCGCGAGCCGCCGCCACGGCCGGCCACCGAGGTCGTCGAGACGATGGTCCGCAGCATCGTGTCGACGCACGACTCGCCCGACATCTCGTTCGAGCTGTCGGTGAACCCGTACCGCGGCTGCGAGCACGGCTGCATCTACTGCTTCGCCCGGCCGACGCACAGCTACCTCGACCTGTCGCCGGGCCTCGACTTCGAGACCCGGATCGTCGCCAAGCTCAACGCCGCAACGCGGCTGCGCGAAGCGTTCGCGCACCGTGCGTACGTGCCCAAGCTGCTCAACATCGGCTCGGCGACCGACGCCTACCAGCCCGCCGAGCGCCGCTTGCGCATCACCCGCGGAATCATCGAGCTGCTCGACGAATGCGGCCATCCGTTCTCGCTGCTGACCAAGTCGTCGGGCATCGAGCGCGACCTCGACCTGATCGCGCCGATGGCCGAGCGCCGGCTCGCGGCGGTCTACGTGTCGCTCACCACGCTCGACCCGGCGCTTGCACGCATCCTCGAGCCGCGCGCGGCGGCGCCGCAGCGGCGCCTCGCGACGATCGCGGCGCTCGCACGCGCCGGAGTGCCGGTGGGCGTGAGCATGTCGCCGGTCATCCCCTTCATCAACGAGCCGGAGATCGAGCGGGTCGTGGAGGCGGCGGCCGCTGCCGGTGCGACGACCGGCTTCAGCATCGTGCTGCGACTGCCATGGGAGGTGAACCCGATCTTCCAGCAATGGCTGGCGGAACATTTCCCCGACCGGGCCGACCGGGTCATGGCACGCGTCCGCGAGATCCATGGCGGCCGCGACTACGACGCGACCTTCGGCCGGCGCATGAGCGGGCGTGGCGTCTGGGCCGATCTGCTGCGCCAGCGTTTCGACAAGGCCGCGGAGCGTTGCGGGCTGCGCCGGCAGCGCGTCGAGCTCGACCTGACGCAGTTCAGGCGGCCCGCGGCCGCAGGAGGCGCCCAGGCGCAGCGCGAGCTGTTCGGATGAGGGCGGGCACTCGGACCGGCGCTCCGGCCGGCCTTTGCCGACCGGCCGTGCGCGGCGGCGCGGCCGACGGGTCAGACGCCGTGCGTGGCTCCGGCATGGCGCGGCCCGCTCGCCGAAGCCGCCCGGCGAGTCGCAAGGCGCCGACGCCGTCGTTCCGATGGAGAGCACCGGCGACGCCGCGTTGCGCCCTGCCAGTCGGCGAAGGCCGCATGCAGGGTCCGCTCACGGCATCAGTCCTCGAGATCCGGCTCGAAGAACATCCAGCGCACCTGCGGGAACGCCGCCCGGAAGCCGCGCTCGACCTCGTTGACCGCGATGATCAACGCCAGATCGGTGCCTTGCGGCTGCATGCGTGCCTTGACCGCGACCATCACCTCGCGGCCGAGCTGCTGCGTCAACAGGCTGTAGACCTGCGCGACAGCCGACTGCGCCTCGAGATGCGAACGCATCGCGGCGAGCACCGCCGGTTCGGCGCTCTGCCCGACGAGCAGCGCCTTGACCTCGACGCCGACCAAGATCGCGACGACGACGAGCAGCGCGCCGATCGCGATCGAGCCGATGGCGTCCCACCTCGGATCGCCGGTCCAGACCGAGAGGCCGATGAAGCCGAGCGCCATCACGAGTCCGCCGAGCGCCGCGATGTCCTCCCCCAGGATGACGAGCAGCTCGCTTTGCCGCGAGCTGCGGAACCAGCGCCAGAGCGACAGCCCGCCACGCTCCTTGGCGATCTCGCGCAGCGCGCCCCAGAGCGATACCGATTCCGCGCAGATGCCGAAGGTCAGGATGCCGACGGCCAGCCACGGGTTGTGCACCGGCTCGCCGCTGCCGAGCTTGTGCGCGCCTTCATAGATCGAGAACAGGCCGCCCATGCTGAAGAGCATCAGCGCGACGATGAAGCTCCAGAAATAGATCGCGCGGCCGAATCCGAGCGGGTGGTCCGGCGACGCCGCACGCCGCGCTTCCTTCAGGCCCCAGATCAGCAGCGCCTGGTTGCCGCAATCGGCGAACGAATGGATCGCTTCGGCGAGCATCGACGACGACCCGGTGTAGACCGCACCCGCGGTCTTGCTGAGGGCGATCGCCAGGTTGGCGCCGAGCGCGAAGAAGATCGATTTGAGCGAATCGGCTTGGGCGGACATGTCGCGGCAGAAGTGGAGTCGAAGCGCTCGGCGGGTGGCCGGGCGGCGGGAACGGCGACGTCGACGCTGCCGCTGGGGGCGAACGAAGTGCGACATCGCGGTGAGGGGTTGGCAACGCTGGTCGGGCGGCTCGACGGCGTCCGTCGGCACGGGCCGCAAACGGTGGCCATGTCGACGCCATGGATGCGTGAGGGAGCGACGCAGGCGGCGACCCGAAGCGGCGGCTCGCGTCGGCGCCATCGAGCGGATGCCGGGGCTTGCCGATGCTGCGCCTCGGAAATGTTCGCCTGTCGGCCGCCGCACCGCCGAGCGAGCCGCGCAGCAGTCGAGGTTCGCTCGCGGTCATTCCCCGGACAGCCGTTCACGGCCTGCGACACGGCGCGAACGCGTCCAGCGCCGGCTTGTACTCCACGGCCTCGACGCCCAGCAGTCCGACGACAGTGTGGAAGAGGTTGTCGTGACTGAGCGGCTCGTCGCGCCGCTCGCGCAGGCAGGCCATCGTGATGCCGCCGTCGCGCTCGGCCGCGGGCGACAGCCAGGCGACCATCGGGACGTGCGTCTGCTCCTTCGGCGCGACGGTGTACGGCAGTCCGTGGAGATAGATGCCGTTCGCGCCGAGCGATTCGCCGTGGTCCGACACGTAGGTCAGCGCCGTCGCGTAGCGGTCGCGCTGCGTCTCGAGCCAGCGCACGGCCGATGCGAGCACGTGATCGGTGTAGGCGATCGAGTTGTCGTAGGCGTCGACGAGCCCGTCGAGACTGCATTGCTGCAGCACGCTCGTCGTGCACTCGGGTCGGAAGGGTTTGCGGTCCGGCGGACTGCGCTTGGAGTACGCCGGGCCGTGGCTGCCCATCTGGTGCAGCACGATCAGCACGCCGCGGGCGCGCTCGGCATCGGGCAGCGCCGCGAGGCGGGCGTCGAGGCCGAGCAGCAATGCCTCGTCGAGGCACTCGCCGTCGCGGCAGAGCGCGGCGCGGGCCGGCGGCTCGTTCGGGATCGGGTCCGAGGCGTAGACGTTCGTCACGCGGCTGCAGACGTTCTTGCAGCCTGCCTGGTTGTCGATCCAGAGCACGGCGTAGCCCGCCCGGTGAACCAGGTCGAGCAGCGTCTCTTCGTCGCCCGCTCGGCTTTCGTAGGCCTTCTTGCCGCGTGCCGAAAACATGCACGGCAGCGACGCCGCGGTGTTGGTGCCGCACGACGTGACATCGGTGAAGCTCACGACGCCGAGCCGGGCCAGCTCGGGAGTCGTCGGCCGCGCATAGCCGTTCAGCGCGAAGTGATCCGCGCGGGCCGTCTCGCCGACCACCAGCAGCACCAGCGGCGGCCGTGCGCTCGCGGGCCGCGGCGCCGGGCGCGCGTCGAGGCCGATCGGCTGCAGCGGGCCTTTCGCCTCGCGCCGCGTGCCGATGCCGATGTCGACGAGCGCGTAGAACGAATTGAACGGGTTGATGAGGTAACGGGTCGACGGGTGGTTGCGCATCGTCGCGGACAGGTCGGCGAACAGCAAGCCGACGAGCCCGGCGAGCACGGCCATCGACGCGACGACGACCGCGGCGTTGCGCACGAGCTGTGGCCTGGCCCGCGGCCGGCCGACCGGCAACCGGGCGATCACGACCAGCGGCAAGACACCCAGCACGAGCAGGTCGAGCAGCAGGCGCAGGTTCAGCAGGTCGCCGACCTCGCGCGGGTTGGTCTGCAGCGTGCTGACCATCATCGTCGTGTCGATGACGGCGCCGTAGCTGCCCATGAAGTGCGCGCCGATCGCCGCCGAGACGACGAAGACGTTGGCGGCGGGCTTGATCGTCGGTCGCCAGGCCGCGAGCGCGAGGATCGCGGTCGACAGCGCGGCGATCATGACGCCGAAGCCGCCCAGGAAGAGCGCACCGCGCGCGCTGCCGTTTTCCGGCAGGCGGGCGAGCGCGGCCCAGAGTGGCCAGTTCGGCAGCGTCGCGAGCCACGCACCGGTCAGCACGGCGAGTGCGAGCGGATTCCATTCGCGCCGGGATGCCGGGCGCGAAGACCCGAACGCGCGGCGAGTCGTCATGTCGGTATTGTCATTGCACCGGGCAGCGCGGCCGAGCCGGGCCCATGCGGCGCCGGGCCGAGCGCCGCCGACGCTCGGCTCCGGCGTCGACCCTTACTTGAACAGGTCGCGAACGCGGTCCGACCACGTCTTCGATGTCGGCGAATGCCGGTCCCCTGCGCCGCGGAACGACTCGTCGAGTTCGCGCAGCAGCTTGCGTTGGTGCTCGGTGAGCTTGATCGGCGTCTCGGTGCTGATGTGGCAGTAGAGGTCGCCGGGATAGTTGGAGCGCACGCCCTTGATGCCCTTGCCGCGCAAGCGGAAGGTCTTGCCGTGCTGGGTGCCTTCGGGCAGATCGATCTCCGCCTTGCCGCCGAGCGTGGGCACTTCGACCGTGCCGCCGAGCGCCGCCGTCGTCAGGCCCACCGGCACATTGCAGTGCAAATCGTCGCCGTCGCGCTCGAAGATCTCGTGCGGCTTGACGCGAATCTCGATGTAGAGGTCGCCCGGCGGGCCACCGTTGGTGCCGGGCTCGCCGTTGCCGCTCGAGCGGATCCGCATTCCTTCGCCGATGCCCGCTGGAATCCGGACTTCGAGCGTCTTGTTCTTCTTGACCTTGCCCTGGCCGTTGCAGGTGGTGCACGGCTCGGGAATGATCTTGCCGGTGCCGTGGCAATGCGGGCAGGTCTGCTGGATGCTGAAGAAGCCCTGGCGCATGTGCACCGTGCCCTGGCCATTGCAGGTGTTGCAGACCTTCGGGCTCGTGCCGGGCTTGGCGCCGCTGCCCTTGCAGGTCTCGCAGCTCTCGTACGACGGAATGCGGATCTGCGATTCCTTGCCTGCCGCCGCTTCCTCGAGCGTGATCTCCATCGCGTAGCTCAGGTCGCTGCCGCGGAAGACCTGCTGACCTCCCGGTCCGCGGCGCTGACCACCGGCAGCGCCGCCGAAGATGTCGCCGAAGATGTCGCCGAACGCTTCGGCGAAGCCGCCGAAGCCCTCCGCCCCCGCGCCGCCGCGGCCCATGTTCGGATCGACGCCGGCGTGGCCGTACTGGTCGTAGGCCGCCCGCTTCTGCGGGTCGGTCAGCATCTCGTAGGCTTCCTTGGCCTCCTTGAACTTCTCTTCCGACTTCTTCGCATCGTCGGCCTGATTGCGGTCGGGATGGTGCTTCATTGCCAGCTTGCGATAGGCCTTCTTGATGTCGTCTTCGCTGGCGTTCTTCGACACGCCCAGTACTTCGTAGTAGTCACGCTTGGCCATTCGATTCGGTCCCGACTCGCGTCAAACGATGAAGCCGCGCCGGAGCGGACCAGAGGCCCGCCCCCGACGCGGCGTGATCGAGCGGATGCCGCCGCAGCGGCATCGCCATTTCACTTCTTGACTTCTTTGAACTCGGCGTCGACCACGTTGTCGTCGTTCGCCCGGCCGCCGCCGGCCGTCGCCGTCTCGGGTTGCGGGCGCTGCTGCTCGGCGCCGCCCGCCGCCGCGCTCGCGCCGGCCTGCGCCGCCTGCGTCTCGGCGTAGACCTTCTCGCCGAGCGTCTGGCTGGCAGCCATCAGCGCTTCGGATTTGGCATCGATCTCGGCCTTGTCGTCGCTCTTGAGCGACTCTTCCGACGCCTTCAGCGCGGTCTCGATCTTCTCCTTCTCGCCGGCGTCGAGCTTGGCGCCGTGCTCCGCCAGGCTCTTCCTGACGCTGTGGATCATCGCGTCGGCTGAGTTCCGCGCCGTGATCAGCTCGAGCTTCTTCTTGTCGTCCGCGGCGTTGAGCTCGGCGTCCTTCACCATCTGCTCGATCTCGCCTTCCGACAGGCCCGAGTTCGCCTTGATGGTGATCTTGTTCTCCTTGCCGGTGCCCTTGTCCTTGGCGCCGACGTGCAGGATGCCGTTCGCGTCGATGTCGAAGCTCACCTCGATCTGCGGCATGCCGCGCGGCGACGGCGGAATGCCCTCGAGGTTGAACTCGCCGAGGCTCTTGTTGCCCGAGGCCATCTCGCGCTCGCCCTGGTAGACCTTGATCGTCACCGCCGGCTGGTTGTCGTCGGCGGTGCTGAACACCTGCGCGAACTTGGTCGGGATCGTGGTGTTCTTCTTGATCATCTTCGTCATCACGCCGCCGAGCGTCTCGATGCCGAGGCTGAGGGGCGTGACGTCGAGCAGCAGCACGTCCTTGCGGTCGCCGGACAGCACCTGGCCCTGGATCGCCGCGCCGACCGCGACGGCTTCGTCCGGGTTGACGTCCTTCCTCGGCTCCTTGCCGAAGAGCTCCTTGACCTTCTCCTGCACCTTCGGCATGCGCGTCATGCCGCCGACCAGGATCACGTCGTTGATGGCGCCGACGGCCACGCCCGCATCCTTGATCGCGGTGCGGCAGGGCGCGATCGTGCGCTCGATCAGGTCCTCGACCAGCGCCTCGAGCTTCGAGCGGGTGAGCTTGATGTTGAGGTGCTTCGGGCCCGACGCATCGGCCGTCACGTACGGCAGGTTGATGTCGGTTTGCGCGCTCGACGACAGCTCGATCTTCGCCTTTTCGGCGGCTTCCTTCAGCCGCTGCAGCGCGAGCACGTCCTTCGTCAGGTCGACGCCCTGTTCCTTTTTGAACTCGGTGACGATGTAGTCGATGATCCGCTGGTCGAAGTCCTCGCCGCCGAGGAACGTGTCGCCGTTGGTCGACAGCACCTCGAACTGCTTTTCGCCGTCGACATCGGCGATCTCGATGATCGAGATGTCGAACGTGCCGCCGCCCAGGTCGTAGACCGCGATCTTGCGGTCGCCCTTCTCGTTCTTGTCGAGCCCGAACGCGAGCGCGGCCGCGGTCGGCTCGTTGATGATGCGCTTGACATCGAGGCCGGCGATGCGGCCGGCGTCCTTGGTCGCCTGCCGCTGCGCGTCGTTGAAGTACGCGGGCACGGTGATCACCGCTTCGGTGACCGCCTCGCCGAGGTAGTCCTCGGCGGTCTTCTTCATCTTGCGCAGGATCTCCGCCGAGACCTGCTGCGGCGCGAGCTTGGTGCCGCGCACCTCGACCCAGGCGTCGCCGTTGTCGGCCGCGACGATGCGGTAGGGCATCAGGTCGATGTCCTTCTGGACTTCCTTCTCGGTGAACTTGCGGCCGATCAGGCGCTTCACCGCATAGAGCGTGTTCCGGGGGTTGGTGACGGCCTGGCGCTTGGCCGAGGCGCCGACGAGGATCTCGCCGTCGTCCTGGTAGGCGACGATCGACGGCGTGGTGCGCGCACCCTCGCTGTTCTCGATCACCTTGGTGGTGTTGCCTTCCATGATCGACACGCACGAATTGGTGGTGCCGAGGTCGATACCGATCATCTTTGCCATGTTCTTGCTCCTGTGACGGAAAACCGATTGCTGTGCAACGTGCGGCCGGGCCGCCGACTTTCAAGCGCGCGGCGCGGCGCGTCGGGCGTCAGGACGCCGCGGTCACCGTGACCAGCGCCGGGCGCAACACCCGGTCGGCGATGAGGTAGCCCTTCTGCAGCACGGCGACCACCGTGTTCGGATCCTGCGACGACGCCGGGACGACGCTGATCGCCTGGTGCTGATGCGGATCGAAGCGCGTCCCCGGCACGGGATTCACCTCGACGACGCGATTGCGGTCGAGCGCGGCCACGAGCTGCCGCAGCGTGGCCTTCACGCCTTCGAGCATCTGCTCGGGCTTGGCGTCGGGCAGCGCGACCGCGGCTTCGAGGCTGTCCTTCACCGGCAACAGGCTTTCGGCGAAGCCTTCGAGCGCATATTTGCGCGCCTTGGCGATTTCCTCGTCGGCGCGGCGGCGGGCATTCTCGGCCTCGGCCTTCGCGCGCAGATAGGCGTCCGACACCTCGGTGTGGCGCGTCTCCAGCTCGGCAAGCCGGGCCTCGGCGCTGGCGGCCGCCGTGCCTTCCGGCAGCGCACCGGGCGCGTCGCTGCCATGGATGCCGGCCTCGGCGCCGGCTGAAAAGGGTTCGTTGTTGTCCGACATGGGTCTGGCTCCGTTCCGATGCCCGACATCTGGGGCGAATGCCCGTGGATGCAAGGGGGTCATTGCGCGAAATCGGGTCGGGAACCTTCGCGCGGACCGTGCCGGGGAGGGGTGCGACGTGGCGCATGTCACAGGTCCGTGCGCTTGCGTCGCGCCACCGGCGCCACCGGCCAGAACGACGTGCATCGCTCGATGACCAGCGACGACCGCAGCACCGCCGGCCGGTCAGTCGGGTTCGACCGAGGCGCTCCAGCGGTTCCAGTCGGCCAGCTGACGGCGGTCGCGCTTGGTCGGCCGACCCTGGTCGATCGACAGCGCCGGCTCGGCGCCGAGGCGGCGCTCGACCGCAGCGCGCTCGCGGTGCTCGATGCTCTCGGCGGTCTCCTGGTAGAGCGCCTGGGCCACTGGCGCCGGTCCGCGCTGCTCGCTCAAGCCGAGCACGACCACGGTGCGCGCGCCGGAGCCCTGGCGAAACGCGACACGATCGCCGACGTGCAGCTCGCGCGACGCCTTCGCCGCGTTGTCGTTGACCTGGACGCGGCCCTTGACGATCTCGTCGGCAGCGAGACTGCGCGTCTTGAAGAAACGCGCGGCCCACAGCCACTTGTCGAGCCGGACCCGCTCGCCGCGGGGCGCAGCCGCGGCCTGGGCGCCGCGGCGCGCCGTGGCGCTCTGCGCCGTCGTCAAGCCGTCGCACCCCTGGCGAGCGCTCGGGCCTTGCGCTCGGCGAGCATCGCCGCGTCGTCGTCGGGCCGCGTCGGCCAGCCCTGCAGATGGCGGACGGCGAGCGCGGACAACGCTGCGATCCATTCGGGCTGGTCGTTGAGGCAGGGCACGTGGTGGAACTCCTTGCCGCCGGCGCCGAGGAACGCTGCGCGGCCCTCGATGTTGATTTCCTCGAGCGTCTCGAGGTTGTCGGACGCGAAACCCGGGCACATCACGTCGACGCGTTCGAGCCCCTGCTGCGCCAGCGCGATCAGCGTGGGTTCTGTGTAGGGCTGCAGCCACTCGGCGCGGCCGAGGCGACTCTGGAAGGTCACGGTGACGAAATCCTTCGCCAGACCCATCGCCTCGCTCACGAGCCGTGCCGTTTTCAGGCATTCGCAGTGGTACGGGTCGCCGAGGGCGAGCGTTCGCCGGGGGACGCCGTGGAAGCTCATCACCAGCCGTTGCGGCAAGCCGTGGACTTGCCAGTGGCCGGCGAGCCGCTTGGCGAGTGCGCCGATGTAGGCCGGGTCATCGTGGTAGCGGTTGACGATGCGCAGTTCCGGGACATGGCGGGTGCGCTGCGTCCAGTCGCAGACGGCGTCGACGACGCTGGCCGTCGTCGTCGCCGAGTACTGCGGGTAGAGCGGCAGCACGAGCACCCGCGTCGCGCCGCTCGCCTTCAGTTCGGTCATGACGCGGCCGATCGACGGCTCGCCGTAGCGCATCGCCGAGCGCACCAGCACCTGGTGGCCGGCGGCCGCCAGGTGCTCGGCCACCTGCGCGGTCTGGCGCTCGGTCCAGACCTTGAGCGGCGAGCCGCCCTCGGTCCAGATGCTCGCGTACTTGCGCGCCGACTTCGCCGGCCGCACGCGCAGGATGACGCCGTGCAGGATGAGCCGCCAGAGGAAGGGCGGAATTTCCACCACGCGGCGGTCGCTCAGGAATTCGGCCAGGAAGCTGCGCAGCGCCGCCGGTGTCGGCGCCGTCGGCGTGCCGAGATTGCAGAGCAGCACCGCGGTGCGCTCCGACGCGTCGTGGGTGTGCGGGGGTTCGGGAAGGAACGCGGGCTCGAGAGAAAGCGGCATCCGGTCAACGCCTCGCGTCGTCGTCGTCGGGGGACTGACGCTGCGTGTCGACGAATTTGACGATCTCGAAGCGCACCGCCGGGCTCATCGCGTCGACCGGCGGCGTGCCGAGGCTGATGACGCCACTGCCGTGCAGCGTGCAGTTGCCACGCCGCAAGGCGATGACTTCGGGGTCGCGGTCGAAACGCACATAGGTGCCGTTGTAGCTCAAATCGATCAGCGCGAAGGTTCCGCCGTGCCAATCGATCCGGGCGTGGGACCGCGAGACGCGCGTGTCGTCGATGATGTAGGTCGCCGACGGGCTGCGGCCGAGCACGACCGGCAGGCTCGGGCCGGCGTAGATGCGGTTCATGTCGAGCCACACGAGGCGGATCGCTTCCGGCTCCGACCACGACGGCGCCATCTCGCCGAAAGCGGTGGTGGCGGCGTCGCCAGAGCGGCGGCGAGCCTCGAGCAGGTGGACGTGCACCGGCTCGACGCGGCCGCGAAGCTGCATGCGGTCGAGATTGCGGAAGCGGCCGCGTCCGTGCGGGTCGAGGCCGTCGAGCACGGCGGCGGTCGCGAGCGTTTCGTTGTCGCCGACGTGCTCGAGCAGCCGGGCCGCGACGTTGACCGCGTCGCCGAAGACGTCGCCCGACATCTCGACGATCTCGCCCTGCGCCAGGCCGACCTGGAGCTTGAGCGGCACGGCACGCGGATGGCCGGCGACGAAGCGGTCGCCGGGTGCGCCGATGCGCTCGAGCGATTCGTGCATCTCGTCGGACGCGGCGACGCCGTCGCGCGGCGAGGCGAACACCGCGAGCAGGCCATCGCCGAGCGTCTTGACGACCTGGCCGTGGTGCAGCTCGACGATTTGGGCGAGCAGCGCCACGCTCTGCGTGATCACCGCCGTCGCTGCGGCGTTGCCGAGGCGCTCGTACATCGAGGTGCTGCCGCGGAGGTCTGCGAACAGCACCGTGCGCTCGACGACCCGGGTCATGTCGGCCGCCGGTCGGTCGAGCAGAACAGCAACAAACTGATTCGGCGCATCGCGGCCGAGTTTATCGCGCCGCATCACCGTGAAAAAGTCTCGCGCCGCCGCAGTCGAGTGGGTTCGATACGTTGAACGTGGGGTTGCGCGTCAGAGCGTATCGAGGTAGGTGCGCAGCTTGTCGGACCGGCTCGGGTGCTTGAGCTTCCGGATCGCCTTCGCCTCGATCTGGCGGATGCGTTCGCGCGTCACGTCGAACTGCTTGCCGACTTCCTCCAGCGTGTGGTCGGTCGACATCTCGATGCCGAACCGCATGCGCAGCACCTTCGCCTCGCGCGGTGTCAGCGAGTCGAGGATGTCCTTGACCACGTCGCGCAGGCCTGCCTGCATGGCCGCCTCGATCGGCGCGGTGTTGTTGGTGTCCTCGATGAAGTCGCCGAGATGCGAATCGTCGTCGTCGCCGATCGGCGTTTCCATGGAGATCGGCTCCTTCGCGATCTTCATGATCTTGCGGATTTTGTCTTCCGGGATCTCCATCTTCTCGGCGAGCGTCGGCGCGTCGGGTTCGAAGCCGAACTCCTGCAAGTGCTGGCGCGACAGCCGGTTCATCTTGTTGATCGTCTCGATCATGTGGACCGGGATGCGGATGGTGCGCGCCTGGTCGGCGATCGAGCGTGTGATCGCCTGGCGGATCCACCAGGTCGCGTAGGTCGAGAACTTGTAGCCGCGGCGGTACTCGAACTTGTCGACCGCCTTCATGAGGCCGATGTTGCCTTCCTGGATCAGGTCGAGGAACTGCAGGCCGCGGTTGGTGTACTTCTTGGCGATCGAGATCACGAGGCGCAGGTTCGCCTCGATCATTTCCTTCTTCGCGTCGCGGCTCGCCTTCTCGCCCTCGTTCATGCGCTTGTTGATGCGCTTGAGGTCGTCGAGCGGCACGACCGCCTTCGCCTGCTGGTCCATCAGCTTCTTCTGCAGTTCCTGCACCGGCGGCAGGTTGCGCGACAGGATCGTGCTGTAGGCCCTGCCGGACGCGACCTCCTTCTCGGCCCAGCGCAGGTTCAAAGCGTTCGGCGGAAAATTCTTGATGAAATGGTCCTGCGGCATGCCGCACTTGTCGACCAGGATCTTGCGCAGCTCGCGTTCGTAGCGGCGCACGTCGTCGACCTGCGAGCGCAGGATGCCGCAGAGCTTCTCGATCGTCTTGACCGTGAAGCGAATCGTCATCAGCTCGGCGCTGATCGCCTGCTGGGCGCGGTCGTAGGCGGGCGACTCGTAGCCCTCCTTCTCGAACGCACGGCGCATCTTCTCGAAGTTGATGCGCAGGCTCGCGAACTTGGCGAGCGCCGAGACCTTCAGCTCCTCGAGCTTCTTCGTCAGCGCCTTGCTGCCGCCCTGGCCGTCGTCGTCGTCTTCCTCGTCGAAGAAGTCGACGTCTTCCTCGGCGACATAGTCGTCGGCCTCGTCCTCGGACACGAAGCCGTCGACGACTTCCGAGATCTTCATGTCGCCCGACCCGATCCGGTCCGCGTAGGTCAGGATCTCGGCGATCGTCGTCGGCGACGCGCTGATCGCGAACATCATCGCCTGCAGACCGCCCTCGATGCGCTTGGCGATCTCGATCTCGCCCTCGCGTGTGAGCAGCTCGACCGTGCCCATCTCGCGCATGTACATGCGGACCGGGTCGGTCGTGCGGCCGAATTCGGAGTCGACGGTCGAGAGCGCGGCTTCGGCAGCTTCCTCGGCTTCTTCCTCGGTCGCGGTCGTCGTGCCGCCGCCGGCGATGAGCAGCGTCGCGGCGTCGGGCGCCTGCTCGTAGACCGCGATGCCCATGTCGTTGAGCATCGAGACGATGGCCTCGAGGATCTCGGCGTCGACGAGCTTCTCGGGCAGGTGGTCGTTGATCTCCTGGTGCGTCAGGAAACCGCGCGTC
This sequence comes from uncultured Rhizobacter sp., assembly GCA_964249855.1. Lineage (GTDB taxonomy): Bacteria > Pseudomonadota > Gammaproteobacteria > Burkholderiales > Burkholderiaceae_C > LMDS01. The sequence continues at coordinate 65,588 of CAXUDL010000005.1, forward strand.
TTGCCCATCTTGATGAGCGTCTTCAGCTCCTGGCGGCGCTTCGCGGCTTCCTCTTCGGTGAGCGCGGTCTCCTCGAGGCCGAACTCGCGCATCAGCGCGCGCTCCTTCGCGCGCGACACCTTCATGCGCAGCGGCTTGGCCTTGACCTTCGACTCCTCGGTCTCGGCCGCGGTTTCGACTTCGGGCTCGCCCTCGATGTCGGCTTCGAGGTCCGACAGGTCGACGTCGGTCTCCTCGACCTTCGGGGCCGGAACGTCCTCGGCCTTGGCCTTGCGCGCCGGCTTCCCTTTGGCGTCGACCGCGGCCACCGGCTTCGCCGGCACGAGCGCCGCGGTCTTCGCCGGCACGACCGCCACCGCCGTCTTCGCGGAGACGACCGGTTTGGTTGCCGTCTTCCTCACGTCGTCGACGAGTGCCGCCTTCGCGATCTTCGCGCCCTTGGGCGCCGTGGATGCGTCCGCCGCCGGCGTGGAAACCTTGGCAACAGGGGCGGAAGCGCTCTTTTTCGCGGTCATGCAGATCCTTGGATGGAACAACGGGCGGTCGGTCGAACGGAGCCGGCTCTCGAATTGCGCATGAAGCGACGAGTTTCAAGAGCCGAGGCCCGCGACACCGATCGGTGGAACAAGCTTCGAAGCAGAACGGGTGGAACCGGGACTCCCGCGGAGGGAGGCCACCCGCGACGCCGAGTGGCGAGCGACGCCGGTTGCTGCCGAAGTCCGGCGTACCGACACGCTCGCCGCGCCTTGTTACGAGGATTTTACCCGCACAGGCGCTTGTGGACAAGCGCTGCGCGGTCCACGGTGCGCACGACAGGTGGTGCGCGCAGGTCCCGTCGCTGGCCTCGGCAACCGCACGCGAAGGGCGGCGCATGCAACGCGGCCCGGCGCGACTCAGATCGCTGCGCGCTGCTTGCGGGCGAACTCGGCCTTGAGCCGCGCCTGTGCATCGATCAGCTGGCGGCTGCGAGCATGTGCGTCCGGAGACCGCGCGCCCGACTCGAACAGAAGCTTCAGCTCGTCTTCGATCGCCTGCAGCCGCAGGCGGTCGACGAGGAGGGCGAGCTCGGCCGCGAGGTCGGCCTGCGGTTCTGGTGCGTGGAACTGCGAGATCCGCGCGATCACGTCGATGCCTCGGCCCTCGGCGCCGGCGCGCTTCGTCAGCTCGGCGATCAAGGCAGTCGGCGCGAGCGCACCGTGCTCATGCAGGGTCTGCTCGATGCAACGGAAAAAGAAGTCATAGGGCGTCGCCTGCGCAGCGAGCAGGTCGTGGACGCCGCCGTCGAGCGTGTCCCACATCTCGCAGCGCTGCAGCAGCAGCCAGACGGCGCGATCCAGCAGGTTGGCGGCACTTCGGCTGACGGGTCGCGCTCGCTGCAAAGGCGCGCGTGACGTGATGCCCGGCGCGGGCTCGCGCGACCGCGACCGCGACGCTTCGATCCACATCGAACTCAGCTCGTCGGCGGGCATCCGGCCGACGTCGGCGAGCGCGTCGAGCAACTGGCGCTTCAGGACACCGTCGGGGAGTGCGCTCCAGTGCGGCTTGGCCGCGGCGAGGAAGTGCGCGCGACCCTCCGCGGTCGCCAGGTCCTGCGACTCGCTCGCGAGCTCGACGATCTGTCGTGACAGCGGCACCGCCTCGGCGACGCGAGCCTCGAACGCGGCGGCACCGTGCTCGCGGATGTAGCTGTCGGGGTCGTGCTCCGGCGGCAGGAACAGGAAGCGCACGGTGCGGGTGTCGGTCGCGAACGGCAGGCTCGCTTCGAGTGCGCGTGCGGCGGCACGGCGACCGGCCTTGTCGCCGTCGAAGCTGAAGACGACCGAATCGGTGAAGCGGAAGAGCTTTTGCACGTGGTCGGCGGTGCAAGCGGTGCCGAGCGTCGCGACGGCGTTTCCGAGCCCCGACTGCGCGAGCGCGACGACGTCCATGTAGCCCTCGACGACGAGCGCGTAGCCGCGCTGCCGCAGTCCGGTGCGCGCCTCGAACAGGCCGTAGAGCTCGCGCCCCTTGCTGAACAGCGGCGTCTCGGGCGAATTGAGATACTTCGGCTCGCCGCGGTCGAGCACCCGTCCGCCGAAACCGATCACCTCGCCTTGCACCGAGCGGATCGGGAACATGATCCGGTCGCGGAAGCGGTCGTAGCGTTTGCGGTCCGCCTCGAGGCCCGATTCGGCGTCGTGCGCGATGACGAGGCCGCTTTCCTCGAGCAGCGGGTCGTCGTAGTGGGCGAAGGCGCTGGCGAGCGAGCGCCAGCCGTCGGGCGCGTAGCCGAGCCCGAACCGCGCCGCGACCTCGCCGTTGAGCCCGCGGCCCTTCAGGTAGTCGATCGCCCGCTGGTTGGCGCGCAGCTGCTTGCGGTAATGGTCGGCGGCGCGGACGAGGACGTCGCCGAGCGTCGCGCGGCGCTGCTTCTGCGCGGCCGCCTGCTCGCGCTCGGCGGGTGTCGCTTCGTCCTGAGGGACCGGAATGCCGGCGCGCTGCGCGAGTTCATGCACGGCGTCGACGAAGGTCGTGCCGCAGAAGTCGGTGAGGAAGCGGATCGCGTCGCCGCTCACGCCGCAGCCGAAGCAGTGATAGAACTGTTTTGCCGTGCTGACCGAGAAGCTCGGCGACTTCTCGCCGTGGAAGGGGCAGAGCCCCATCAAGTTGGCGCCGCCCTTGCGCAGCGCGACGTGCGGGCCGATCACCTCGACGATGTCGGTGCGGCTCAGCAGGTCCTGGATGAAAGACGCGGCGATCACCGCACGAGTCTACGTCGTGCGTCTGGCCTCGTTCGCCGCGCCGGCCAATGGCAGACGCGGCCGGCGAACCCTCAGACCGCAAATTCCTCGATCTTCTTTCCGGCCGCGAGCGCCGCTTTCAACCACTTCGGCTGCAGACCGCGACCGCTCCAAGAATCTCCGGTGGCCGAATTGCGGTACTTGGCGGCCACTTTCGCGCCGGTCTTGCCGCCGACCTCGCGCGGGGCGGCGCGGCCATTGGGCTTTCCCGCGAGATCGGCCATCGACAAACCATATTCGCTCATCAGAGCGCGCACCTTGCCGATCGCCTCGCTGCGATCCCGGCTCTTGGTCTGCTCGATTTCGCGTTCGAGCGCTTCCTTCTGGGCAATCAGTTCCTGCAGAGTCGCCATACCGAGATTCCTCCTGGGTCAAAAATCGTCGTCGGCGATTCTATTCATCCCAGGCGTCGCGCTGCAAGCCCGCTTCCGTTGTTCACTCGAGATTCACTGCGCGGGCGGGACGTAGCCGGCCGGCTGCTCGACGCCGCCGCCGAAGAAAAAGCCTTCCATCTGGCGAGCTAGATATTGCCGGGCACGCTGGTCGGCAAGATTGAGGCGATTTTCGTTCACCAGCATGGTCTGGTGTTTCATCCACGCGGCCCACGCTTCCTTGCTGACGGAGTTGTAAATCTTCTTGCCGAGCTCGCCGGGGTAGGGCGCATAGTCGAGGCCCTCGGCTTCCTTCTTCAAGTAGACGCATTGAACGGTACGGGGCATGGATGTCTCCTGTCGGGTTGGGGCAGCGCGTCGGCTCGGTGCGGGCCGGTCGCTCAGCCGAGTTTCTTGACCAGCACCTGCGAGCGCCGGTCCCAGTTGTACTTGCGCTTGCGGGCTTCGGGCAGCCAGTCCGGGTCGACGATCGCGAACCCGCGCTTGATGAACCAGTGCATGGTCCGCGTCGTCAGCACGAAAATCGTCTCGAGCCCCATCGCGCGGGCGCGCTGCTCGACGCGTTTCAGTATCCGCTCGCCGTCGCCCTGGCTCTGGACCAGCGGCGAGACGGTCAGCGCGGCCATTTCGGCGGTCTTGGCTTCCGGATACGGATAGAGCGCGGCGCATCCGAAAATCACGCCGTCGTGCTCGATGACGGTGTAATGGCCGATATCGCGCTCGATCTCGGTCCGGCTGCGCCGCACGAGCGTGCCGTCCTGTTCGAACGGCTGGATCAATTGCAACACGCCGCCGATGTCGTCGGACGTCGCTTCGCGCAGGCTCTCGAGTTTTTCATCGACGACCATCGTGCCGATGCCGTCGTGAGTGAAAACCTCCATGAGGATCGCGCCGTCCATTGCGAACGGCAGGATGTGCGAGCGCTCGACGCCGCCTCGGCAGGCACGGACGCAATACTGCAGATAGAACGCCGGATCGGTCGGCCGGGTCGGCGCGGCCAATGTCCCGAGCAGGCGTTCGGCGTCGGCGAGCGCCAGTTCGGTGTCGATGGGCGACTCGGCGTCGGCGAGATCCTCGTGGATGCCGGCCACCTCGGTGATGAAGAGCAGCTTGTCGGCCTGCAGCGCGACGGCCGTGCTGGTCGCGACGTCTTCCATCGTCAGATTGAACGCCTCGCCCGTGGGCGAGAAGCCGAAGGGCGACAGCAGCACCATCGCCTCGGTGTCGAGCGCGCGGCGGATCGCCGCGCCGTCGACCTTGCGGACGACGCCGCTGTGGATGAAATCGACGCCGTCGACGATGCCGATCGGCCGTGCGGTCAGGAAGTTGCCGGAGACCAGCCGCACGATGGCGTTGGCCATCGGCGTGTTCGGAAGGCCCTGCGAGAACGCTGCCTCGATCTCGAAGCGGAGCTGGCCGGCGGCCTCTTGCGCCGAGTCGAGCGCCACGGCGTCGGTGATCCGCGTGCCGTGGCTGAAGCGCGCTTCGTGGCCCTTCGACCGCAATTGCTCGCTGACCTGCGGCCGAAAGCCGTGGACGAGCACGAGCTTGATGCCCATCGCCTGCAGGATCGACAAGTCCTGGGCGAAGGAGTTGAGCTTGCCGGCGGCGATCAGCTCGCCGGTGATCGCGACGACGAAGGTCTTGCCGTGGTACGCGTGGATGTGCGGCGCGACCGTGCGGAACCAGGGCACGAACGTGTGGGGAAAGACCAGGCTCGCGGGCATCATGGCGTCGGCTCGAAGTGCGCCGAGATTTTTGCACGGGTGTTCGGTGCCGGACGCCCAGCAGGGCAGGGCCGCTCGCCGACGGCTTGCCGGGGTGCCGTGGGTTGTCGGCCCGCCGTCGGTCGCGCACCGCAACCTCGGCCGACGCTCAACCCGTCGGCCAGGCGAGCGGATGGCTGCCCGGGCGCTTCGACGGCCGTGCATCAGCCGCTGGCGTCCGCGAGAAGCGGGCCGCCGGGCGCACCGCGTCGAGCACGCCCCAGTCCGAGTCGCTGCGTTCGAGGACGCTGGCGAACTCGGGATCCGGCGCGTCGAAGCCGCGGTCCACGCGCCCGAGGCCGCGCAGCCACCGCCCCGTGCGGGCGAGCGACACCCGCACGCGCCACGAGCCGCCTTCGCGGCGCTGCCGATCGAGCGCCGCCTGCAAGCCGAACGCCATCAGAGCGCCGCTCGCCGTGTCGAGGATCTGCAGCGGCAGCGCTTGCGGCTTGGGGTTTCCGGCGGCTGCCGCCTCGGCGACGTCGAAGCCTGTGGCCCGTCTGCACAAGCGAATCGAAGCTGCGCTTGCCGGCCCACGGACCGGTCTCGCCGTAGGCCGAGAGCGTGAACGACGACGATGCCGGGACGTCGTTCGGCGACCGTCTGCGGTCCGAAGCCCAGCGCGGCGAGCGCGCCGGGCCGGTAGCCGTCGACGAAGACGTGCGCCGTGGCGATCGCACGGCTCAGCGACGCCCGGCCGGCGTCGGTGCGCAGGTCCGCATGCGCCGAGAGCTTGCCGCGGCTCAGGTCGGCGATGGCGTCGATGTTGGGCAGGTGCAGCGCGTTGACGAGCATCACGTCGGCGCCGAACGCAGCCAGCGTCCGACCGGCGAACGGCCCTGCGAGGATGCGGGTGAGGTCGAGAACGCGCAGGCCGGCGAGCGGCCGGTCGGTCGGGTCGAGGGCGGGCCAGGCGGGCGGCGGCGCGTCGCCGATGCCCTCGATCGCGACGAGCGGCTGTGCGGGGATCGCGGCGGACTGCGGATGCGCGTCCCAGGCGTCGGCGCTGCGCACGGCGGCGACGACGAGGCCGGCGTCGGTCGCCTCCTGTTCGAACGCCAGCGCGTCGCGCTCGGCGAGCGCCGCGGCCACGGCCGCCCGTTCGGTGGCGTCTCCGGTCGGCAGTCCCAAGAGGCGCAGCAGCCCGTCGCGGTGGTGGACGAAGTGGGTGTGCACACGGACGCCGCCGGTGCGGCAATCGTAGAGACCGGCGAGCTTGTCCCAGGGGTTCGGCTCGACGCCGCCGATGCGGTAGCGGCCGGCGCACTCGAGCACGGCGTGGTGCATGTCGACGCCGACCTACTGGCGGACGCCGTTGCGCGCTCGGCCGAGAACCGCCGCGGCGAGCGCCGCGGCCGCAAGCGACGCCTGCGCGGCCGTGCCGATGGCGAACGACGAGCGCAGCGCCGGCTCGCGACCGGTGAGCGTCATCTGCGGCAGGGCGTCGGCCGGCAAGCCGGCGTCGCGCCAGAGTGCTGCGAGCACGTCGTCGGGGGGTTCGGACACCGTGGCGCCTCTGTCGAGTACGGTCGCCGTTGAACCGTATCCGCCGGCGCGCGGCAGCTCAGTGGCTGCCGCCGAGGTACGCGGCCTTCACCGCCGGATCGTCGCGGAGCTTCTCCGCCGGGCCGTGCACCGAGATCCGGCCGTTCTCGAGCACGTAGCCCACGTCGGCGACGCCGAGCGCCGCGGCCGCGAATTGCTCGACGAGCAGCATCGTCACGCCCTGGCGCTTCAGCCGCTCGATGATGCGAAACACCTCGTCGACGAGGATCGGTGCGAGGCCCATCGACGGCTCGTCGAGCAGGATGACCTCGGGATTGAGCATCACCGCGCGGGCCATCGCGAGCATCTGCTGCTCGCCGCCCGACAGCGTGCCGGCGAGCTGGGTGCGCCGTTCCTTGAGCCGCGGGAAGAGCTCGAGCGCGCGCTCGAGGTCGGCGGGCACGTCGCCTTTCGGCCGGCTGCCGGTGAGCCGCGGAAAGGCGCCGAGCGTGAGGTTGTCGGCGACCGTCATCGTCGCGAACACGCGCCGGCCCTCGGGCGAGTGCGCCAGACCGAGCTTCGCGATGTGGTACGACTCGAGACCGTCGATGCGCTTGCCGTTGAGCGAGATCTCGCCCGAGGTCGGCGCGATCATTCCGGACACGGCGCGCATCGTCGTCGTCTTGCCGGCGCCGTTCGAGCCGATCAAGGTCACGACCTTGCCGCGAGGCACCTCGATCGAGATGCCGTGCAGCACCTGCACCTTGCCGTAGCCGGCGACGACGTTCTTGAGGGTCAGCATGGTGATGTCCTCTGGCGGGCCGAGCGCCGGGCCGCCCCCAGCC
>CAXUDL010000005.1:72955-159465 GCA_964249855.1 uncultured Rhizobacter sp.
GGCCCGCGTCCCCTCGGGGGACCGGCCGGCGTACTCGACGGGCGAGGGGCTCCATGTCCTTGCGGGCCGAGCGCCGGGCCGCCCCCAGCCGGCCCGCGTCCCCTCGGGGGACCGGCCGGCGTACTCGACGGGCGAGGGGCTCCATCAAGCCGGCTGGCCGCCGAGATAGGCCTCGACGACCTTCTCGTCGGCCTGCACTTCGCTCGGCACGCCTTCGGCGATCTTCTGGCCGAAGTCGAGCACCGAGACGGTGTCGCACATGCTCATCACGACGTCCATGTGGTGCTCGATCAGGATGACCGTGACGCCGTGGTCGCGGATCTTGCGGATGAAGCCGACGAGCTCGCGGATGTCCGGGGCGGTCAGGCCCGCGGCGGGTTCGTCGAGCAACAGGAGCTGCGGATCGAGCGCGAGCGCGCGGACGATCTCGAGCAGGCGCTGCTTGCCGTACGGCAGGTTGCGCGCCTGCTCGTCGGCAAGATCCGCGAGCCCGACGAAGCGGAGCAAGCCGAGCGCGCGGTCGGCCGCCGCGCGGCTCTCGCGGCGGTAGCGCGCGGATCCGAAGGCGACGTCGGCCAGGTTGCTCGCGAACGTGTGGTGCAGGCCGACCTGCACGTTCTGCAGCGCCGTCATCTCGCCGAAGAGCTGCACGTTCTGGAACGTGCGGGCGATGCCGGAGAGCGCGATCGCCGACGGCGTGCGGCCGACGACCGGCCGGCCGTCGAACTCGATCGTCCCTGCGGTCGGCACGTAGATCCCCGTCAGCACGTTCATCATCGTGCTCTTGCCCGAACCGTTCGGGCCGATCAGGCCGTGGATGGTGCCGCGGCGCACGGTGAGGCCGACGTCGTTGAGCGCTTTCAGGCCACCGAACTGCATCACGACGCCGGTCGCCTTGAGCAGGTCGGCCGAGACGCCGGCGGCGGCGGTCGAGAGTGCGTCGGCGGGCGCGGACACGGGCTGGGCGTCGGAGACGACGGGCGCACGGCGGTTGAAGGCGCCGCGCACGAAGCCGACGATGCCGTCCTGGAGGTAGTAGACGACGAAGAGCGTGATCACGCCGAAGATCGAGAGCCGCCAGTCGGTCATCGTCTGCAGCTTGAACGAAAAGGCGGCGAGAAGGACCGTCCCGACGACGGGAATCGCCATTTGCGCGCCGGTCATCTTGCCGCGCCGGACCGCGACCACCGCGCACACCGCGACGATCACCGCGAGCGCGATCGAGACGACGCGGAAGGCCTCGATGTCGTCGAGCAGCTTGGGCAGCAGCACGATGATGGCGGCGCCGAGCATTGCGCCGATCCGGCTCTTGCGGCCGCCCATGATGATCCCGAGCAGGAAGAGGACGGTCAGCTCGAAGTTGTACGAATTCGGAGAGATGTATTGCTCCGAATACGCGTAGAGGTTGCCCGCCAGACCGGCGAGGCCGGCGCTGACGACGAAGGCGTAGACCTTGTAGCGGTAGACCGACACGCCCATGCAGTCGGACGCGACCGGGCTGCCGCGCAGGGCCTCGAACGCGCGGCCGAGATGCGAACGCAGGGTGCGGTCGACGAAGGCGAGCGCGAGCGTCGCGAGGGCGACGACGACCCAGTAGAACTCGCGCTCGTCGAGCTTGTGGCCGAGGACGGTCGGCTTCTGCAGCTTGATGCCCATCGGCCCTTCGGTCAGGAAGCTCATCTCGTTGATGAGGATCGCGATGATCGTGCCGAAGGCGAGCGTGACCATCGCGAGATACGGACCCGAGACCCGCAGCGCCGGGAGCGCGAGCAGGGCGCCGAAACCCGCGGTCAGCAGGATCGACGCCGGCACGGTCGCCCACATGGACAGGTCGAGCTTCAGCACCAGCACGCCCGCCGTGTATGCACCGACACCGAAGAGCCCCGCATGGCCGAGCGAGACCTGTCCCGTGTAGCCGACGACGATGTCGAGCCCGAAGAGGACGATCGCGTAGATCAGGATCGTCTCGAGCAGATGGATGTTGTAGGGGTTCGGATTGACGACCGGGAACAGCACCAGCGCGGCGAGGCCGACGATGCCGAGAAGCAGGAGCGTGCGGCGCGACATGTCGGCGTTCAGACCTTCTTGATCGCGCTCTTGCCGAAGAGGCCCGCCGGCCGCACGGCCAGCACGATCAGCAGCAGGACGAGACCCGGAACGTCCTTGTAGCCGGTGCTGATGTAGAAGCCTGTCGTTGTCTCCGCGATGCCGAGGATGATGCCGCCGACGATGATGCCCAGGCCGCTCGTCAGTCCGCCGATGATCGCGACGGCGAACGCCTTCAGGCCGAGCACCGCGCCCATCGTCGCGCCGGTCAGCGTGAGCGGCGCGATCAGCACGCCGGCGAATGCGGCGGTCATCGACGAGAGCGCGTAGGAGAACGTGATGACGAGCCCGGTGTTGATGCCCATCAGCTTGGCGGCGTCGCGGTCGTTGAAGGTCGCGACGACCGCCTTGCCGTAGATCGTCTTGCGGTTGAAGAACTCGACCGCGAGCATCATCGCGAGCGCGCCGAAGACGACGAGGAGCTCCATCGGCAGCACGTTGGCGCCGAGGAACTTCATCGGCGACTCGGGCAGCGGCGACGGGAACTTCAGGTCGTCGCGGCCCCAGACGTTCTCGGCGACGTTCTTGAAGATGATGCCGAGCGCGATGGTCGACATGATCCAGCCGAACTCCGACTTGATCTTGATCGCCGGCCGCACACCGATGCGCTCGACGAACGAGCCCTGCAACGCGCCGAACACGCACACGATCGGGATCATCAGCCAGTAGTTGACGCCGAGCCCGACGAGCGAGAGGCCGACGAGCGCGCCGAGCATCAGCGCGTCGCCCTGGCCGAAGTTGAGCGTGTCGGAGGTCGCGAAGGTGAGCTGGTAGCCGAACGCGATGACCGCGTAGATCATCCCGAGCGCGATGCCGCTGAAGATCAGTTGGGTCAGGATGTTCATCAAGCGCTCTTTCGTGTTCTTCGCCAACGGCACCGCGCCGCCGCGGCGAACCGGGGCGGCGCGGCGGCACGGGCCGGCTTATTTCTTGAGCTGGACGACCGAAGCCTTCTTCTGGTCGTCGGCGTAGGCGTAGATCACCTTGCCGCCTTTGACTTCGCCGAAGACCGGGATGTTGGCGCTGATCGCGTCGTGATCGGTCTTGGTGAACGGTCGATTGTAGGTCGTGACGACGCCTTCGACCGGTGTCTTCAGGTCCTCGAGCGCGGCCTTGATCTTCGGACCGTCGGTCGAGCCGGCCTGCTTGATCGCCGCGGCGAGCAGGTAGACCGAGTCGTAGCCCTGCGCTGCCGACACCGGCGAATCCATGCGCGCGTTCTTCGGGTTGAAGGTCTTCAGGTAGCTGATGATGAACGACTGGCGCTTCGCGTTCGTCGGCTCCTGGATGAAGGTCTGGGGCATGCGCGCGCCTTCGCCGCCCGGGCCGGCGTTGTCGATGTAATTGGCCATCGACAACGTCCACGAGCCGATGATCGGCACCTTCCAGCCGAGCTTGGTCATGCCGTTGGCGATCTGCGCGAGCTCGGGGCCGATGCCGTAGGTCAGCACCGCTTCGGCGCCTGCTTCCTTGGCCTTCAGCAGCTGCGCCGTCATGTCGACGTCCTTGATGTTGAACTTCTCGACGGCGACGGGGCTGATGCTCTTCGCCTTCAGCGCCGTCTCGAGATCCTGCCGGCCGAGCTGGCCGTAGTTGGTCGAGTCGGCGAGGATCGCGAGCTTCTTGTAGCCGCGCCGGGTGACGGCTTCCTCGACGATCATCGGCGCCTGGATGCTGTCGTGCGCGGCGTTGCGGAAGACATAGTTGTCGGGCTCCTTGTCGAACTGATGCGTGATGACCGAGCCGGTCGCGACGTTGTTGAGCACCGGGATCTTGGCTTCCTGGAAGAAACGCTGCGATGCGAGCGCGACGCCGGTGTTGATGTAGCCGACGACCGCAGTCACCTTCTCCTTGTTGATGAACTCCTGCGCGATCTGCACGCCGCGCTCGTTCTTCGCCTCGTCGTCCCGCTCGACCGCAACGAGCTGCCGGCCGAGCACGCCGCCCGCCTTGTTGATCTCGTCGATGGCGAGCCGCACGCCGTCGCGCATGCTGACGCCCATCGACGACGAACCGCCGGTGAACGGCCCGTCGACGCCGATCTTGATGGGGTCTGCCGCGAGCACCGCGGCGAAGGGGGCGGAGAGAAGGATCGCGGTCGCGATCCGGTGCATCGGGGTCAGACGGGTCATTTCGGGCTCCGCGATTTCGGCAGTCAAGACACACAGCGTGCCACGCTCGAATCGCGGCGTCATTCTGCTGAAACACAACTGTGCGCCGGCTAAGGGAAACCCTTCGGCGCGACGGTGCCGACTTCGACCGCACCGGATAATTCACGCCCGATGCGTCCACCCGATCCGATGTCCCTGGCGCCGTCCGCGCACCCCCTGCCGCCGATCACGTTCCCCGAGGCGCTGCCGGTATCGGCGCGCCGCGACGAGATCGCGGCGGCGATCGAGGCCAGCCAGGTCGTCATCGTCTGCGGCGAAACCGGCTCGGGCAAGACGACGCAACTGCCGAAGATCGCGCTGCAGCTCGGCCGCGGCAAGGCGCGCTCCGGGCGCTGGATCGGCCACACCCAGCCGAGGCGCATCGCAGCGTCGAGCGTGGCCAAGCGGATCGCCGAAGAGCTCGAGACGCCGCTCGGCGAGGTCGTCGGCTTCAAGGTGCGTTTCCAGGACCGGCTCTCGCCGGGCGCGAGCGTCAAGCTGATGACCGACGGCATCCTGCTCGCCGAGACGCAGACCGACCCGCTGCTGCGCGCATACGACACGATCATCATCGACGAGGCGCACGAGCGCAGCCTCAACATCGACTTCCTGCTCGGCCACCTGCGGCAGATCCTGCCGCGCCGGCGCGACCTGAAGGTGATCGTGACGTCGGCGACGATCGACGCCGACCGCTTCGCCCGGCACTTCGCGTCCGCCGACGGCCCGGCACCGATCATCCAGGTCTCGGGGCGGCTCTTCCCCGTCGAGCAGCGTTGGCGACCGTTCGAGGAGAGTCGCGAGTTCGGCCTCAACGACGCGATCGGCGCGGCGGTCGACGAGCTGTGGCAGCACGGCAGCGGCGACGTGCTCGTGTTCCTGCCCGGCGAGCGCGAAATCCGCGAAGCTGCCGACCACCTGCGGCGCCACCATCCGCCGGGCGTCGAGGTCGTGCCGCTCTTCGCGCGGCTCAGCCAGCAGGAACAGGACCGCGTCTTCGAGCCGCACAGCGCCCGGCGCATCGTGCTCGCGACCAACGTCGCCGAAACCTCGCTGACGGTGCCCGGCATCCAGTTCGTGATCGATACGGGCACCGCACGCGTCAAGCGCTACAGCTATCGCAGCAAGGTCGAGCAACTGCTCGTCGAGCCGATCAGCCAGGCCGCTGCGAACCAGCGTGCGGGACGCTGCGGGCGCGTGAGCGACGGCATCTGCATCCGGCTGTACGACGAGAAGGATTTCGCGAGCCGGCCGCCGTTCTCCGACCCGGAGATCCTGCGCTCGTCGCTCGCCGGCGTGATTCTGCGCATGAAGGCGCTGGCGCTCGGCACGGTCGAGGATTTCCCGTTCCTCGAGCCGCCGCCGAAGCGCGCGATCGCCGACGGCTACCAGCTGCTGTCCGAGCTCGGCGCCGTCGACGACGTCAACGCGCTGACCGCGATCGGCCGCGAGCTCGCGCGCCTGCCGCTCGACCCGCGCGTCGGCCGGATGATCCTCGAGGCGCGATCGCGCGAGGCGCTGACCGAGGTGCTCGTCATCGCGAGCGCGTTCAGCGTGCAGGACGTGCGCGACCGGCCGATCGAGCAGCAGCAGGCGGCCGATGCGGCGCACAAGAAGTTCGACGACGAGAAGAGCGAATTCGTCGGCGACCTGAAGCTCTGGAACTGGCTCGAGGCGAGCCGCGGCGCGGGTGGAGCCAAAGCGGGCGAGCACAAGCTGTCGCAACGCCGGCAGGAGCAGCTGCTGCGCGACAACTTCATCTCGCCGCGCCGCGTGCGCGAGTGGCGCGACATCCATTCGCAGCTCGCGACCGTCGTCGCCGAGCACCAGTGGCGGCTCAACGGCACGCCTGCGACCTACGAGCAGCTGCATCTCTCGGTCCTTGCCGGCCTGCTCGGCAACATCGGCTGCAGGAGCGACGACGACGACTCCTACCTCGGCGCCCGCGGCATCCGCTTCCACAAGCATCCGGGCGCGAACCTGTCGAGGAAGCCGGGCCGCTGGATCGTCGCCGCCGAGCTCGTCGAGACGACCCGCCTCTACGGCCGCGGTATCGCCGCGATCGAGCCGCAGTGGCTGCCGCCGATCGCCGGGCATCTGATCAAGACGCAGCTGCTCGAGCCGCACTGGGAGAAGAAGGCGGCCGAGGTCGTCGCGCTCGAGCGGGCGACGCTCTACGGCCTCGTGATCTATCACAACCGCCGCGTCAACTTCGGCAACGTCGATCCCGTCGCCGCGCGCGAGATCTTCATCCGCGAGGCGCTGGTCGCGGGCGAGTGGGACACGGCACTGCCGTTCGTCGCCGCCAACCGCACGCTGATCGCGCAGGTCGAGGAGCTCGAACACAAGTCGCGCCGGCAGGACGTCCTCGTCGACGACGAGCTGATCCACGCCTTCTACGACGCGCAGCTGCCGGCCGACGTCTGCAGCGGACGCAGCCTCGAGCGCTGGTGGCGCGAGGCGTCGAAGGCGACTCCGCGGCTGCTCTACCTGACCCGCGACGAATTGATGCGCCACGAAGCGGCGGGCATCACGAGCGCGGCGTTTCCGAAGACGATCCGGCTCGGCGGCGTGGACTGCGGCGCGAGCTATCTCCACGCGCCGGGCGACCCGAAAGACGGCGTGACGGTCACGGTGCCGATCTACGCGCTGAACCAGATCGACGAAGACCGCTGCGAGTGGCTCGTGCCGGGCATGCTCAAGGACAAGGTGCTGGCGCTCGTCCGCACGCTGCACCAGCGACCGCGCTCGCGCCTGGTGCCGCTGCCCGAGTACGTCGAGCGTGTCGTCGGCGAGGTCCCGTTCGGCCGCGGCAACCTCGTCGAGACGCTGCTGCGGCACGTGCGCGAGACGACGCAGGTCGACGTCAAGCGCGCCGACTTCAAGCTCGAGCAGTTGCCGCCGCATCTGCTCATGCATTGTCGTGTCGTCGACGAGCATGGGCGGCAGCTCGGTGCAGGACGCAACGTCGCGGCGTTGAAGGCCGAACTCGGCGGCCAGGCACGCTCGGCGTTCCAGGCGCTCGCCGGGCTGAAGCTCGCGGCCACGGCAGCCGTGGGGGTTGCGGCCACGGCCCCGGTCACGGCCACGGCCAGTGCAGCGTCGATGCCGGCCACGGCGCGCCGCAGCGCCCCGACGGCGCCGGTCGCGCCTGCGAACGACCGCGCGACCGCACCCGCGGCGCGCCACACCACCTGGACGTTCGGCGCCTTGCCCGAGCTGATGGAGATCAGGAAGGGCGGCCAGGCGCTCGTCGGCTTCCCGGCGCTGATCGACCAGCGCACGCACGTCGAGCTCGAGGTCTTCGACGAACCCGAGGTCGCCCGTCGCCGTCACCGCGCCGGCCTGCGCCGGCTCGTCGCGCTGCAGCTCCGCGACGCGCTGAAGTATTTGGACAAAAACATCCCCGACCTGCAGCGCATGGCCGTCGCGTTCATGGCGGTCGGCCGCACGCCCGACGGCGCCGGCGGCGGCACGGCCGATGAATTGCGCGAGCAGATCGTCGACCTCGCGCTCGAGCGTGCCTTCCTCGCCGAACCGCTGCCGACCGACGCGGAGACGTTCGCGCGCCGCGTCGACGAGGGCCGCGGCCGGCTGACGCTGATCGCCGCCGAGGTCGCGCGCACCGCCGGCGCGATCCTCGTCGAACACGCCGCGGCGGTGAGGAAGCTCAAAGACGCGCGGCCGCCGAAGGACGTCGCCGACGATGTCGCGGCGCAGCTCGGCCGGCTGGTGCCGAAGACGTTCCTGCGCGACACGCCGTGGGCCCAGCTCGCGCACCTGCCGCGCTACCTCAAAGGCGTCGTCATGCGCCTCGACAAGTGGCAAAGCGATCCGGCGCGCGACGCCCAGCGCCTCGCCGAGCTCCGCCCGCTCGAGTCGCGCTACTGGCGTCATCTCGCCGAACGCCGCGCCGTGCCCGACCCGCGTCTCGACGAGTTCCGCTGGCTGCTCGAGGAACTTCGCGTCGGTCTCTTCGCGCAGGAGCTGCGCACGCCGCAGCCGGTGAGCGTCAAGCGGCTCGAGAAGGCGTGGGCGCAGCTCGTGTCGTGACGGGCACCCATGCCGCATCCATCGGCTAGAGTCACCGGGTGGCTTCGATCAACCCCTTCGTGCGTCCAGCTCCGTCCTGGGTCCTCGTGCCCGACACGCCCAAGGAAGTCGATGCGGTCGTGCGCCAGTGCCGCCGCCTCGTCAACCGGCGGGCGCTCGTCGCTGCCGGTGTCGCGGTCGTGCCGGTGCCGGGGCTCGACCTCGTCACCGACGTCGCGACGCTCGTCAAGCTGATCCCCGAGATCAACGAGGCCTTCGGCCTGACGCCCGCGCAGGTCGAGCGGCTCAGCCCCGACCGCCGCCTCGTCGTCTACAAGGCGATCTCGGCCGGCGGCGGCATGCTCGTCGGCCGGCTCGTCACGCGCGAGCTGGTGATGAAACTGCTGCGCATGGTCGGCGTGCGGTTGACGGCGCAGCAGGCGGCCAAGTACGTGCCGCTCGCCGGCCAGGCGGTGTCGGCGGCGCTCACGTTCTCGTCGCTGAAGTTCGTCTGCGAGCAGCACATCCAGCAGTGTGCTTCTGTAGCCCGGCAACTGACCGAATCGGTTACATGCGGGTCACATAAAGGGAACATCAGCCCACTTTGACGGACACCGGCTCGACCCCGCGCGGGTCTGAGTAGAGGTCCGAAACGCGCTCCCCTGCATGGCCGAGAAGCGCCTTCGTATCGACTCCGCCCTGTGCCTCGTAGGTCCGCTTCGACAAGCTACGAAGCTCGTGGAACGTTGGTGCGCCCGCATCGGGAATGCCTGCCAACTTGCGGGCATCAGTGAACGCCTGGCTGATCGTGTCGGGGTGGATGGGCGCGCCGACTTTCGCCTGCCCCTGTGCCCGCGTGTGGTGCAGCAGGTAGGGACTCAGGACGTTGCCGCGCTGCGTCACGAGTTCGTCAAGCGACACACCGACCGCCGTCATGCGCAGCACCAGCGGAACGGCGATCCAAACGCCTGTCTTCTGCCGCCGATAGGTGAGCAGCCCGCCGGCCACATTCGACCGCTGCAGGCCCGCTATCGTGATCCGGTCGGCGCCGAGCACGAGCCCGAACATCATCGCGCGCTGCAGCCATCCGTTCACCTTGGGCGCCGCGGCGTAGATTGCGCGGAACGTCGCGAGCGTCAGCCGGCCGCGCTTGACCGCAACGTCCGGTGTCTCCGTGATCTCGGCGACGTTCGCGGGCATCCAACCGAGCCGAACTCCGCGCCGGCAGACTTGCACCAGCCGCGAGCGCACAGCTTCGGCGGAGCGCTGTTTGCCGGTTTCGGCTATGTCCTCGACCAGCTTCGCGCAGTGCGCCACCGTCAGCGAACCGCAAGCGGTATCGCCGAGCCCGTCGCGAATGATCTTGTCCAAGCTGCGCCACGACCGAGCGGTGTTTGCTGCTTTCGCCGGTCGCATCTTGTCAAGCAGATCGGCGATGGTGTTTGCCGTGCCGGAGAGGCGGTCGACAATCTTCGGCTGCTGGCCGGCCTCGAAAGCGTTGGCAGCAATGGCCTCGGCCTTGGCGACCGCCAATGAAACGCGACCGATGGCGAGAGTCCTCCCGGACAGGGACCGGAACACGTAGTAGCCGGGTTTCGACTCATACAGGCCGCGGGGCCAGTTCTTGCGGACGG
This sequence comes from uncultured Rhizobacter sp., assembly GCA_964249855.1. Lineage (GTDB taxonomy): Bacteria > Pseudomonadota > Gammaproteobacteria > Burkholderiales > Burkholderiaceae_C > LMDS01. The sequence goes on from CAXUDL010000005.1 coordinate 82,875, forward strand.
CGCTGCGCGCGGCGTTCATGCAGCCGCCTGCAGCCGTTCGACAAGCGACGACCGGGCCGGCAGCACGCGGCGTGCGTCTTCCTCGACGTAGTAAGAAGCGCCGACGCGCTCGGGCTTCGGCTGAATTTCGTTGGACCGCGCCCATTTCCGCAACACCCATTGACTCGGCGCAGGCGAGTAGTGGCGAGCAGCCCACTCGGAAAGAAGTATCTTCACAGCGGGACTCCGATGTTCGGCTGCATGGTCGGCGGCGGGTCGCGGGGCAGGGTGTTCATGGTTCCATCGTCGGAAATGCGTGGTGTTCGACGCCGTCGAGCAGGCGGCCGGCAGCGCGCTTGCCGACCTTGTACGTGTGCCAGTGGCCGCCGAGGTGCCGATGCTCACCGCGGTATGTGGGCTGGTCCTCGACGTCGCTCGGGAGCCAGTCGCCCCACTGCTTGAAGAGGAACGGCACGCCGGCCGCAGCGCACTGGTCGCGAAGTGACCTGAACCAGTCGGGGTGCGCCGGGCGCGCGCGCGGGCCGCTCTCGCCGCCGGCGATGACCCAATCGATCACGCCAGCGATCGCGCTGTCGCGTGCGTGCAGGCGATGGCCATAGACGCCAAGCTTGACCGGCCCGAGCATCGGCTCGATCGACAGGAACCGCACGCGCGCCGGCACCGTCAGCAACTTCGGGATGTCGCGGTCGGCCTCGGCCTGATTGACCACCGTGGCGCCAAGCCAGACGTTCGGGTAACCAGCGCCCCAATCGGCCGGTAGCATTGCCTTTGCGTTCCCGATGCGTTTGGTCAGCAGCAACCAATCAAGGGCTGGCGTCATGCGGATAAGCGCGAAAAGTCGGTCGCGCAGGAATGGCAGCGCTTCGTTGTCGAATGGGTCACATACGCTCGGAAACACCCGCCGGCGGCGACCGTGCAAAGTGTCGAATTTGGGCGCCTCGCGTTGCCACCTCACGGGCTTTTCCCAGTGCTGCTCGCTGTAGATTCGACGAGGCGCGCCTGGCCCCCAGTTCTCGCCTTTGCGCAGCCAGCGGTTCATGCCCTCGGCGTAGCAGTGGTCGCAACCCGGACCGACCTTGGTGCATCCCTCCCAAGGCGACCAAGTCGCGTCGGTCCACTCGATCGATGTCGTTTCGCTCATGGTGCTTCTCTCGGGGCGGCGTCAAGCATGGGGAGGGGCGGTCAATTGAGGCTTGCGGCTTTCGCCTCGCGATAGTGTTCATCCGAGCAGAAGCCGCGGTCCATCCAACCGATGTGAGATGGCCGGCCGCACGAGCACGTCGGCAACGGGTCGGAGCGGTTCGCGCTCATGTACGCTTGCGCGTCCTTGCCCCACGGCTCGTCCGGGCTCGGCAACAGGCCCGGGCCGGCAAGCGTGTTGACCAACCACTGAAGCGCGGCCTCCGCACCCTTGCCATGCTTCCATTCGATCAGCGCCGCCTGCATGGTCACGATCGCGTCGTGATGCATGCCGGCAAGCATCTTGATCGTCTCTTTGTTGTCGCTCATCGTCATCCTTTCATCCGGCCTCGGGCCGGTCAGGGGGTGGGGCGCGACTTCAGCCACTCGCCGAATCGCATGGCGCAGTCGGCTTTGAGCCACGCTTCGTAGCGGCGCTGCGAGCGCGTCAGCTTCGGCGGCCTTGGGCTGTGCTCGGCGACCCAGCTCTTGCCGTCGTCCGTGACGCGGAAAAAGTCGTCGCGGCCGGTGATCTCGTTCCCGGGTGTGCGCGTCATCAGGCCGAGGTCGACGAGCGCCATGCAGATCGGGTAGTCGGTGCTGCCCTCGCCGGTTACGAAATAGTTGCGATAGCTACGGCCCTCGCCGAACTTGTCCAGGCCGAGGCTGTGCTGCAGGACGTGCAGCGCTTCTCCCTGTCCCGGCTGCGCGTCGCTCACGGCTGTGCTACTCATGGGCGCGCTCACTCTTGCTCGTCCAAGTCAACGATCACGAACCCGAAGGCTTTGCAGATCATCGTGTCCTTGGCGGCAGCAAGCGCCTCAGCTCGGCTCTCGAACTGCGCCATGCACTCCGAATCCGGACGATCGCTGCCGTCTTCGTTCGGTCCGACAACGATCGGAATCGCTGCATCTTTGCCGCCACCGAGCGGACGCAAGCAAATGATGACAAAGCTCATGAGCGCTCCTGCTCATCGGTGCTGAAGCTGTAGCTCACTCGTGTGCTCACAGTGAACTCACCATCGCAGTGCGGGCAGGAAACCTCGTGCTCGCCTTCCTCGTACAGCCTCCACCAATCGTTTTTGCCCACGTCGCAGACTTCGCCGCAGTGCGGGCACTTTGGTTGGTCGGCACCCCAATAGCCTTCGGGGAAATGGCGGTCTTGCTCTTTGGCTGCTTTCAGAGCGGCGAACTTCATGGGCGCTCCTGCTGGCCGTCGGAGGGTGGCGGGGTCAGCTTCCGACGCAGCTTCGTGATGACGCCGCGTAGCGCGCGGTTTTGGCGCTCAATCCGGTCGGCCCTCTGCATGTAGCGTTCGGCGGCCGCCTCTGCCACCTTGACGCGGTGCTGCAGGCGGCCCCAATCCCCGACCAACTTCTCGGTCGCGTCGGCAATCCGCTGGAGGCTGCCGGCGTTGATGTGCTCCACCGTCCCGTTGGTGGTGAACTCCAAACGGCTGATCTCGCGCATCGTGCTCATCTCTTCTCGCCTCCCTGGCTGCCGAAAGGTGGCGGGGCAGCGGCCTTCGTGATCGCCGCTCGCGCATCCGCAGCACCAAGAAGCCCGTCGACGACCTCGGTGTCGAACAATTCATGCGCGGCCTGCCATTCGATCCAGCGACCGGAGCGGTCTGGGACACGACGGACGTTGCCCTTCCCGTCAAGCAGGAATGAGAAGCGAGGCAGAGCGTTCAAGGCGTGCCGGAGCACCTCGACCGCATCGTCGTAATCGCGTTTCTCGGCAGTAGGTTCGGTCGTGCTCATGCCTTCTCGCCTCCCTGGCTGTCGGAGGGTGGCGGGGTCAAGTGCTCCACAACCCATTTGCGCATGTGCTTCCACCGCTTCTCGCCGACGCGATCAACGTCGACACGAACCCTTGGATGCGAGTAGTGGCGCCTCGGTGGGCCAACCATCTCGACCCACTCGTAGTCGTCCACCCCCTCGTCGTTCTCGTAGACGATTTCGCGTGCCATCGACTCGGCGATGCCGAACGCCTTGGCGACCTGATCGGGATCGTCGGGATCGAGCGTGGCGATGTCGATGCCTCGAGTCTTGCCGAGCACGCCGAGCGTGCAGAACGCGCCGTCCGCGGTGACGAGCGATTCGGCCGCAAGCCATTTCTCCGGCATCGCGTCGAGCGCCGCCAGAAGCTCGCGCAGCATGGCCTGCCCGCGCTTGCCTTCGATGGCGCGTTTGACGGCCTGCCGGTAGCGCCCCATCGCCAGGGGGTCTTCGTCACCGAAGTCGTCGGTGTATCCGCTCCTGCTCATGCCTTCTCGCCTCCCTGGCTGTCGGCTTTGAGGGCGGCGCGGATGAAGCGAGCCGCATAGGCCGATGCCGATTCCAGAAGCTGATCGCCTTCGCCGGTCACATTTCCGACGTTCACGGATGCCGGCATCGCTTCCAACGTATCGGCAACGGCCTCAAGGTCTTCGCGGTTGAATCCGTGCAGCGCCTCTCCCGCCTCTGCGGCTTGAGCGGCGCGGGCTTGCCAGCCGATCCAATGCTTTGTGACCGCACCGGCGTTGTAGGCATCGCCTACGCGGACCAGAGCCTCAGGCCACCATCCGCCATCGTCGGAAAGCGCCCACGTCTTGAACGCCTCGCGCTCTGTCTCGCTGCTCATCGGGTGGTCCTCGGTGCTTTCGGCTGATCCATGCCGATCGGGCAAGGCGCCACCTTGCAGCCGTCGCAGTAGCGGTGCGGGGCTGCGTGTGGGCAGTCTTCAAACCGCGCCTCGCACAGCATGCGCAGGGTGTCGGCGCACTCGCGCAGCGTTGCCCGCCTCGCTGTCCCGTAGGTGCTCGGAGAATCCGTATGGGCGTAAGCGTCGGCCTCGCTCTGCCACTTGCCGGCCAGCGCCGCCAGCGTCGAAATTAGGATGGTGTTCACGGCTTCTCCCCTTCTTGCGTGGTGGCACGGATGGCGGCAGCTACGTGCGTCAAGCAGTCAAAGCACGCAGCCTGTTCGTCTGTCCACATGCGCCCGCCGCGCGGCTTCGCTTCATCGCACACCTTCGCGCACCGCTCCCGCTCTGCTGCGGCTCGGGCATCGCCGTAGGCCTGGGCGTAGGCAAGCATCTGGTCGGCGCTGTAGCCATCGCCTGTTGCCTCGTGTATGCCACCCTCGTCCCAAAAAGCGAGGCCAAACTCTGTTTCTGGCAGCGGCGGCATCCCGTGCGCCTCGACTGGTTCGGTCATGGTGTCTTCCTCGCAATCTGTATGCGCTGGAACAAGTCGACGCCGGACTGCACCACCGGGGGCAAGTCGATGGGATCGTTCTCGCGCTCAATGGCGTAAGCGAGACAGTCACGGGCACTCAGCGTCTGCCGATCCTCGTGGTTGTGTCTGCCGCTTACCAGCATCGACAGGCACATGAAATAGTCGCTCATGTCTTCCTTTCATTGGCGGCGAGGATGGCGCGGGCGAAGGCGATTGAGTCCGACCACGGCGTTAGGCTTGTGGCGTGGGCTGACTTCCTGATGGCGATGATTTCCTCATCGCTTAGCGCCTCGCGCTGCCCCTGCGCCTCGACTGGATCGGACGTAGAAGACGTGCCCCGCAGACGCTTGATTTCGCGCATGGCATCGTGCATCACTGCATAGGCGCCGCCATGTACCGTGCTCGCCATAGTCTCAAGCCGGTCGCAAATGTCTCTCTCAGCTTTCACGACCTTTTCCTTTCATTGGCGGCGAGGATGGCGCGGTCGTTGTCAAAACGCAGCCAGAACTCATCTTCGACAGCAGACCTTGACTCGTGCCAACGTGCCTGAAGTGCTTGGCTAAGGCACTGGCGGATCGCCAGCAAAAGGTCCGCCTCGCGCTCCCCCTGCGCATCAACAGCGCAAGCCGCGCAGGTTCGATCCCAGTGCCGAAGCGGATGATCGTCATGCGCCGGCTCCCCATGCGCTTCTGCCAGGGTGTCGGCGGGCGGGGAGGGGTGTGCCGCCCAAGCGACTTCCTTCCGCCAGGCTCGCAACCATTCCTTTGCGGCCCAGCGCAGCCGCTCCCGCTCTTCATCTTCCATCAGCCCGAAGTCGTGCCGGTAGCTCATGCACGCGGAGTTCAGTTGAGCGAGGGTCGGCGCCTCTGGCTCCACCGCCCGCTCCTGCTTGATCGCCGCGGCCGCTTCCCTTGCATGCAGCCGCGCATCTGGCTTGCTCGCCAGCCAGTCGGTCAGCTTGCGCGAGTCGTCCTGAAGTAGGCCGGGCTGCGATCCCGTCTCGCCGCCGTTCTCGGCCGCCGTGGCTGGCTGCGCTGCTTGCGGTGGTTTGGGGGTGTCGGTCATTGCAATCCTCCATCCGGCGCCCTTGCCGGATTGGTAGACGATCTTTCCTGCATTCCGCAAGCACTTGAGACGACCGTCGATGACCCGCATCATGATTCGGCCCGTGGACTGCGCAATCGCAGCGGCCTCGGCGATGACCGTCCTGCTGTAGAGCGGCGACGGCTGGTCCGGACCGCCGCTGACACACGCCAAGATCGCAGCGTCAATTGCGGTGTAATCGGTCTTGACTTGGGCGGGGGTCATGGAGCCTCCGGGGTGACGGTGGCTGCGTGTGGACGCCGACAATCTGCAGATGACTCGACGACCGGCGCATCCATGTTCAGCTTGGTGCGGTCGTACATGCCAAGTCGCTCGGCAATACGCATCATCTGGTGGGGCTGCGCTTGACGCTCAAGGAAGATCAATGCGCCCGCACAATGCAGCGACTTCTCTTGCGGCTCATACACGCCCGATTCGTCGTCAAGTTCGCACGTCTTGTGGCAAGCGAACTCACCCGAGGCGTGTAAGCGCAAAGACCGCCACGTGAAGCCGCTTCCCTTCAAGAAGGGGCAAGCGTCGCAGGGCTCTCGCATTGTGTAGTTCATTCCAGCCACCCCTTTCCTGTCTGCACATCCCGGCCAATCACGGCCATTTGAAAAAGGTCGACCTTCATGCCACTACGTCCTGTCTGGATCGACCTAGCCTGATGCTTGACACCGCCGAAATCGCCATGCCATGTTGCCGCGCAAGGGCCGTGGTTGTGACGCTCGGATCAGTAGCACGGATGCACCGCACGATCTCCGCAGGGGTCGACTCAATGCCGGCGGCCGCTCGTGCCTTGGTCAGGCTTGCCAGCTTCGCATCCCTCGATTTGCCGACGAGCGACCCAGCCCGACGAATCGCTGCCCCGATCTCTTTGCGATCCCTGGCAAGGGCCAAGTGCGCCGGCTTCATGCAATCGAAGACGCAGCACGCTCGGTAGACGATCCGCCCTGCAGGCGGCGGTGCATGGTGGGCGATGTGCCACACCGCAAGCGTTCCCTGCATCGTGCGCTTCTCGACACGTCCGTAGTCCAGCGTCCACAGCGACGGGCGACCAGTTCCCATGCCGCCACGCCAGTGCCAGCAGCCGGTTACCGGGTCTTCGATGCAGCGGGCGTACAAAGCCTGCACAGTGAGGACGGCTCGGCTCATGCTGGAACCTCGACGTATTCCCGCACGAAGCGGGCAAACCTCTCCACCAGCCGCTGCGTGTCCTCTTCCATGCCTTGATAGGCGAATTGCTCCAGGCGATGGGCCGCCATGACTTCGTAGGTGGGCATGTCTTCGTCCACAAGCGGCCTGAGCTCAAAGACGTTCCACCGAAAGCGCATGGCGCCGAAGATGTCGAGATACATCTTCCACTGGCAGCCGGCCAGGTAACGCTCCGGGTCGAACCTTGCAGTCGTCTTGTGGTCGACGATGAGGTTCCCGTCTATGGCGTCGACTTGGCCGCTGATGACGATCGGCTCGCCGTCCACCACGTACGTCTTCGATGCGCGAAGCTCCCGAACCGGGTGTAGTTCCACGTCGAGGTCGGCGCCGAACACGAACCGATGGCCCATCGCCTCGGCCTCATCCAAAGCGATGCCGGTCGGGGAGTCCTCAAGCAGCTTGTGGAACGCCGTTCCCGCGGCCATCGCTGGGGACTGCATGGAGCCGCTCCACAGAAGCCTCGGCAGCAAATCGGCCAATTCCATGGCCTCATCTGCCTCGTACGCGCGGAACGCTTCTACCGAAGACACGCGGAAGATCATGCGTCCTCCGTCACCGGCGCCACGTACGCTCCAGCCTGCTTGTCGTATGTCAGGCCCTTCTCGGTCGCGGCAGTAGCGAACAGCGCTTGGATCGCCTTGCTCTGCTTCTTGACGCCGGCCAGTGCGGCATTGAAGTCTGCAGCTTCCTCCATGCTGTCGATCGACGCGCGCCATGCATCGAGTGCAGTCTTGGCCTTCGCTTGTTCTTCGGTCATCTGGTTCAGCCGATTCTTGATCGACTGGATGACATCGGCGAGGAAGGTCGGCGACTGATCGGGGTGCGGAATCGCGATTGGGTCCAGACAGCCCGGATTCTTGCCAAAGGCCGCCTCGGTCGGGTTGAAGTTCAGCATCCGCGCCCCGTTCTTGATCGAGACACGGCCCATCGCATCGGCGGCCTTGTAGATTTCCCCTTTGCTGCCGCCCTGCACATCCAGGCGTTCAAGGATGTCGTCGCCGTTGCGCTGCTCGTCCATGTGGGCGATGAGGATCACGTCCTTTCCGAAGCTGTTGAGCGCCTTGAGCCACGCAACAAATTCGGCCTTGAGCGTGCCGTAGCCTTGCAGGGTCAGCGCACCGCCCCGGCCCGCCTTCGGGTTCCGCTTGATGATGTCGGCTGTCAATTGGTCAAGCGCGCGACCAGCGGTGTCGACGACGATCGTGTTGTAGCTCCCAAGGTCGGCGGCGGTCATGTCGGCGATGTCGCCCCACGCACTGACGCGCACGACATCCTTGCGGTTCGCGGCTCGGTGGGCGCCCTGGTCGAAGTCAAGAAGCAGCGGGCGATCGGCGGTGAAGGCCATGCTTGTCTTGCCGCTGCCTGGCGAGCCGTAGATGCAGACGTTGAGACGTTCGACCTTGATCGGCTCGGCGGCCGTGGTGATGCGGAGTGCCATGATTAGCTCCGTGGTTGAGATTCGTTGTCTTGTGGCTGTTCTGCAGGCGCGAAGGGTTGCTCGTTCGGCTCATCGCTCAGCGGCTCCGGCATATCGAAATCAACCGGCTCACCGAAGGTGCGCTTGACGCTGGCCTTGCGTGCGGCGCGAACAGAGCGCGCGGTCACTTGGGCTTCTCCGCAAGGCCGCGCCAGATAGGTTTCGGCCAAAAAGTAGAGCCGCGCCGGCATTGATAGGCGCTGTCTGCGCTTTCGGCTCTGCTATGCCACCGGACGCCACTCCAGTACTGAAAGCGCCTGGAGTTCTGCCACGTCCATACCTCAAAGACGCCGACCCTTGACGGCTTCGTGCCCGCAGGAAACCACGGCGTCAGCTTCATGTCGTTCGGCTTATTCACGATCAATTCCCTCCACCCGGCAGCCAGCGGTTCCACCCCGCAACGCAGATCGACAGCACAAGGCCGATGAACGCGGCGTAGACGATCCAGTCGACGACCCGGTGCACGCGATCAAGTGCTGTGCTCGGCGTTGCAGCCATCGCCTGTACGTGCTCGTCCTCAGCCGCAGCAATCTCTCCGCGGTTGATCCACGAAGGCAGGCCGGTGTACTCGCCGTCGGTCTTCGCAGACAGGAGTACAAGACTCTGGATACGACTGGCTTCGTCGAAGACAGGTGCAGGCGGCGGGACGTAGGCAGCACCAATCCCAACGCCTGCACGAGTCCAGACAATCCGACGTGTCGCAGAGGAGGCGCCGTAGTAAGCGCTGTAGAAGGGCTCTTCGGGGTCGGCGTTCATTTGGCACTCCCGGTGGCTTTCGCGATCGCAGCCTCGGCGGCATGTATGACCCCGCCACGGTCAGCCCATCCGTAGGCGCGATAGAGGTAGAGCGCATCGATCGCTTTACTGAGGGCAGCCAGCAAATCGGGCGCGGTGGAGATCAGGCGGGCGTTGGCGATGACTTCTTCGCCCGCTCCGTATGCACAGCCGATCGAAGGTTCGATCTCGACTTGGTTCAGACTGCCGGTGCTGCCGCCAACTGTCCATGGCCCCGGCGTGAACGCACTCATGCCGCTGCCCCAACAAGCGCCTGCTCGCGCCGCTCGTCGTGCCGCGCATCTGCACCGTCATCCGGCTCGTCTGCCAGGTCATCGCAGCGGAACTCCGCATGCCGCGATGCCATGCCATCGATCCACGTCCGTGCAGCCTCTTGCGCAGGCTTGCCAGCAGCGACCTGGGCGACGATGCGCAGCAGTGCAGCAAGGCTCCCGCTGTTGCCAGCGAAGTCGTCGGCGACAACCTGCTCGGCAGTGTTTTCGAACCGCGAGCCGGGGGTCATCACGACCGTCTCGGGCTTGCCGGCGAGCAGGGCAAAGGCGAGCTCGTTGTAGAGGACTTCGTAAGGAGAGGGCATCGTCGGCTCCGGCGCATCGGGGTGGGATGCGATGGAGCTATCATGACACAACAAAAACGTGCATGCAATAAAAAGTTGTGTGCCTCCTGAGATTTCTGCCCAAAAAAAAGCCGCCCGAAGGCGGCTGCTGTGACAAGAGGGGAGGGCTTCTCAGCGTGTCGAAGCAAGGAGGTTAGCGGCAGGCGCCTTCGCGGGCTTGACACTCGCTTGCTTGCGCGGCTTGTGGCAGTGGTAGTCGCCCGTCGCCGTGTTTGTGTGGCAGCCCATCGCATCGGTGCCGCCGGAGTGTGCGAAAGCAGTTCCGGTCATCACAGCAAGAGCAAAAGCAACGGCAGTCGAAAGCGTCTTCATCGGGAGTCCCTTGGGTTGGTCGGCTCGGATAGGACGGCGCCGAGCCAGCGCCGTAGTTGCGCTGTGGGGTCTGAACCCGTCAGCTTCTCGAGTTTGAGCACGCCGACCACTGAGGGTCCGGGCGCGACTGTGACAAGCGTGTGAACAAAGCGGCGCATTGACGGGGCGCTCGTGCTCTGCCCCGCGAACGCAGGGACGAGACGGCCCGCCGCAGGTCGAGAATCCCTGCAGCAGTCAACTTGGGGCAACACCTTTGGCAGGCGACGATGATCGAAGTTCACAACTGCCGGATCACGGGCCGGATGGCCGGCGGCGTCCTTGTGATCGTCTTCAAGGGCATGCTCACCCTTGGGACGGTGTCGATCCTTCGGGCGTGGGGACTGACGAAGATCACGGCTACCCGAGCGCGCATCGCCGTCGTCGACTTACGGCACTGTGATTGCTCGCTCGACCCGGACGACTGGGTGCGGCTGACCGAAGACGGCAGGACGGCAGTCGCGGTCAAGGAAGTGCCGATCGCATACCTCGTCGATCCGTCGATCATCGAAGCATCCGAGATGCACGCAGCCATTGGTTCGCTGCTCGGGCTCAACCGAGCCGCGTTCACCCGCCTTGCCGAGCTGGATCAGTGGCTCGCCTCCTTTCCGTCAGATTGGCGAGAGAACCCGGCAATCCTCGCGCAAGCACTGGAAGAACCGCCGCACCCTGCTGAGCGATCGTTGTTGCAAGCGTGATGCGCTGGGTTTTTTCCGCCCGGGCCTCTTCGCTGTCCTCGGGCAGTTGCGCAAGCTGCACCGCAAGCGACTGAATCATGCCTTGAGCTGTCGTCATCTGAACCGGCTCCGCTCCGAGGAACGCGCGCACAACGTTCTCGAGCGCCCATAGCCGATCAGGGGAGAGTTGGGTGATCCTGACTTGTACGTCAGGGCTGCTGAGCCATACGCGGGCACCTTTGGCCGCGGGCCTGCCCTGAGCTACCACGGAAGGCCCTGAGTCGGGCGCGGCAAAGAGCACCTCGTCGGGCGAAACCTTCAAGAGTTCGCAGATTTTTGCGAGCCGTTTCCGGTTTGGTTCGGTAGCGCCAGTCTTCCATTTGCGCGTGGTCTCGTAGGAGACCCCCAGCGAAGCCGCGAACTGGGCGAGCGTCTCCTTTCGCTTCTCCATCGCCAGCCGCTCAATTCGTTCGCCGACCGACTCTGCCATGGACGGATTGTGTTCACAGCAGATTGTTGTGTCATCACACGAATTTAGTTGGCACACACGATTTTGTTGTGTACCATTGGGCGATGGACAACGCGAACCCGAGCTCGATCGAAAAGGTCGTGCGGCACAACGGTGGGCCGGCGGCCCTGTCTCGGCTTCTTGGAGGGTCGCCCGCTTACCAAGAGATCCAGCGCTGGGTGAAAAGAGGCTGGGCCTCACCGATGCACATCTTCAGGTTGGAGCCGTTCATGCCGCCGGGCATCGGCATCCGCGACCTGAACGATGACCGAATTGCGACCGAGTCTGCGAAAGAGGGCGCGTAGGTCAAGCGCTGCGATCAACGATTTCTCGTCCGATCGGCTCCCGCCCCTCACGACCCCCGGTCCTCTTCGATCAGCCAAAGGCATTGCGCCACCAGCAACTGAGATCGCATGAGCAACCCCGACACCGACGACGAAGCCCAGGCAGCGATCTTCTTTTCGCGATCTGCGGGGCTGCTCTCGCAGAGCGGCAACGCGGACGCGGAACTGAAGACGCGGGTGAGTGATGAGGCGGCGGACGAGTTCAGGCGACTCGCGAGGGACTTGGGTTGCAACACGAGCGAACTCCTTCGGACATTGGTTCTCTCTCGCCTTTATGGCGTAGAGGCGGTAGCGAGGATGCAAGAAGAGCAACTTCGGCGGGTGGCCGGCGGTGGGACAAAACCGGGCCTTGCCAAATGAAGCGCGAGGCCATGGTCCGCCTCCTGGCGCCACCGTCCCCACCCTGTTTCAGCTCAAGAACGCAGTGGGTCGAGTACTTGTCCGCCCACGCCGCCGAACAGCGCATCGAGCACGAGCCCGGTCCCCTTGTCTTCTCTCGCCGAGTCGTCACCGCCGACACCGACGCAGGCCTCAAGACCGATGCCGTCGTGCAGCACAACGTGTCGGCGGTCCTGATCTTCAAGGGCCGCTACGTGACGTTCAACCGCGACCTGTCTTTCTGTTCCGACTGCTCGTCCGACTACCGGCAGCGGATGGTCGCCGAGCAACGGTGCCGGCCCGGCCACCTGTGGACCACGCAAGAAGCCCGTTTTGACCCGGAGGCTCAATGAAAGCTCTCGTCTTCGTTGGCGGCACGCTCGCCATGCTGGCCGTCTTCATCGGGCTGCAGTTGATCGGTCTGTGCTGCGGGGACCGTGAGGCATGAACGCTCCGGAGCAACTGAGCTTCGCCGAGTTCGCCCCGGCGCCGCTGGTGCGCGCGATCCGCCTTCGTCAAGGCGAGGCTGCAGGCGACCTCGGCATCAAGCGCGCGGCGGGACATGCCGAACGGTGCGCGCCTGGCTGGATGGACGCGGCACTCAAGCAGGTACGCGCCTTCGCTCGAAACCAGGGCGGGGCGCTCTTCACCATTGAAACGCTGCGGTGGGCGATCCAGACGCAGATCCCCGCACCGCCCGATCTCCGGGCATGGGGCGCAGTCAGTCGCATTGCGGCCAGTCGTGGCTACATCGCGAAGACGAAGCGCACGGCTCCGACGGCGTCGAGCAACGGCAGCGATCGGCCGCTCTACACGCGCGGGCCGCAAGCCTGAACACCCAAAGCGAGTAACGCCTCGCCGCGCGGCGAAGTGCGCGGCAACACCGGAGTCACCAATGGAACATTGCACTTTCACATCGACGCTTGAAGAGCTGGCGGCAACGAAGGCAGTGGCATGAGCAGCGAGACAGAGCGCGAGGTGGCCGGTTGCGGCTATCCCTACTGCGGCGGCAATGCACCGGAGTGCCGGACCTGTACACAGCCGGCGTTTGTGGCCCGCATGATGCACGAACAACAAGCGCAGATGCGAGCCGCTCAAGCCGCAGAGCCGCCCCGGGACGATGGACCGATCTCGCTCGACAACGACCCACGGCGTCAAGAGTTGTTCGGCGCCGCAATCCCTGGTGCGATGGCGTTCGGCTATCAGGGAGTCAACGAACCGCCCAAAGGCCATTGGCTGACGCCGCATTGGCAGACCGGACGCGCCCAGGCCGAACAAACCGCTGCCGTTGTCTCACAAGCACTCAATGCTCAAGCCGCAGAGGCGGGAGAGGCAGACGCAAGGGATGCACGGATTGCAGCCCTGGAAAAGGCGCTGCAGCACTACGCGGAAAGCTGTGACGCAACCGAAACGCAACCCTGCGGATACACCGGCAACCTGTGTTGCAAGGTAGCCCGCGCCGCCCTCAAAGCCGACAGCCAGGGAGGCGAGAAGGCATGAGCAGGAGCGGATACACCGACGACTTCGGTGACGAAGACCCCCTGGCGATGGGGCGCTACCGGCAGGCCGTCAAACGCGCCATCGAAGGCAAGCGCGGGCAGGCCATGCTGCGCGAGCTTCTGGCGGCGCTCGACGCGATGCCGGAGAAGTGGCTTGCGGCCGAATCGCTGGTCACGGTCGAAGTCGAGTTCTGCACGCTCGGCGTGCTCGGCGCTGCTCGCGGAATTCAGCTTGCCGCGCTCGATCCCGACGAGCCGGATCAAGTCGCACGCGCTTTCGGCATCGCCGAGTCAATGGCGCGGGAAATCGTCTATGAAAACGATGAGGGATTCGACGCATGGAAATGGGTCGACCTTGTGGGTCCACCGACGCACGGGCAGGCTTACTACGGCCACCCTCGGATTCGCGTCGCAGTAGAGAACCCCGGCCGAGGACGCTGGGAGCATATGCGCAAATGGGTTGTGGAGCACTTGACCCCGCCACCCACCGACAGCCAGGGAAGCAAGTGATGCGCACCCGTGGCGTGATCAGTGATGCGACAAGAGAAGGTGAGACGCCGTGATCGCCGACGCCACCGTCTGCGAATGGTCGGCCGGACGGGACCGTTACGTCGGCTCCATCCCTGCTGCCATCGCCGCCTATCGCTTCCCCGCAGCGATCCAGGCCGAACTCATCGCTCAATGGCAGGAACGCCGATGGGTGGACGTGGTGGTGATTGACCGCGATTCCATCCGCGGGCGGACCGGGGACTACCGACCGGACCTTGCGCAGATGAACTTCGGTGGCAAGGGTCGACGCTGCGAGCGCGTGAGTCGTGAGAAGTGGTCTGACAGCCAAGCCGAGACTGCGATCGTCCTGTGCGCCGATGGTGAGTGCGTAGCGGTCCCTTCGGTTTGCTCAAACGTCTCACGCATCACACGCATCAACCGCAGCGCACCCATTGCCCCGCTGGCCTACCTCGACGGCGCCGATGCACCGCGTCGCGCCGGCCCGCTCGGAACCGGTCCCGGCTTCGCGGCTGCGATCCCGCTGGCGCCGGTGATCGCCCAAGGGCAGGGCGGCTATGCAGGCGGGTCGTGGGGCGCTGCAGCGGGGTTCGGCTATGCCATCGCCTACTTGCCGAGCGATTGCGCGTGCTGCGGCGTTCCGGTGGCGCCTGCCGTGCCGGAGCCGATGACGGCGGCGCTGATCGCAGCGGGGTTGGGGTTCGTGGTCGCAGTGACGAAAAGGGCGGAGAGGGATCAGGGATGAACAGCACCATGGACGGGTACGAAACGTTCCTCCGCGCAAAAGCGCAGCTCGCGCCGGCGACGGGCTTCGAGATCGACCCGGCCGAGCTGAACCCGAAGCTCAAGCCGCACACCCGCGACATCGTGCGCTGGATGGCGCGCGGCGGCTGCCGTGCAGTCTTCGCCAGCTTCGGCCTGCACAAGACCGCGACGCAGCTCGAGTGGCTGCGCTTGACCGGCGTCCACCGTCCCGGGCTGCGCCTGCAGATCCTGCCCCTCGGCGTTCGGCAGGAGTTCTTCCGCGAGGTCTCAGAACGGTTTACCGGCGAGCACGCGATCGACTTGCGCTTCATCCGTCGCGACAGTGAGATCCACGACGAGCGGACGATCTACCTGACGAACTACGAGAGCGTGCGCGAGGGCAAGGTCACGCCCGGCGTGTTCCGCGCGGCCAGCCTCGACGAGGCCAGCATTCTCCGCAGCTTCGGCTCGAAGACCTATCAGGAGTTCCTCCCGGCGTTCGCGCCCGTCGAGTTCAAGTCGGTCGCCACGGCCACGCCTGACCCGAACCGCTACAAGGAGCTGATCCACTATGCCGGCTACCTCGGCGTGATGGACACCGGCCAGGCGCTGACGCGGTTCTTCCAGCGCGACAGCGAAAAGGCCGGCAACCTGACGCTCTACCCGCACAAGGAGCGCGAATTCTGGCTCTGGGTCGCGAGCTGGGCGGTCTTCATCACCAAGCCGAGCGACCTCGGGCACGACGACACCGGCTACGTGCTGCCGAAGCTCGACGTGCGCTGGCACGAGATCCCGAGCGACTACGGCACCGCCGGCGCCGATCGGTCAGGGCAAGGGCTGCTGATCCAGGACGTCGCCATGAGCCTGCCTGCGGCGGCGCGCGAGAAGCGCGACAGCCTGCCGTCGCGCGTCGCCAAGGTTCGCGAGCTGGTCGACGAGGCGCCGGGCGAGCACTTCATCGTCTGGCACGACCTCGAGGACGAGCGGCACGCGCTGCAGGCGGCCATTCCTGACGCCGTCAGCGTGTGGGGCACGCAGGGCCTCGAGGTGCGCGAGGACAGCATCGTCGGCTTCAGCGACGGCGAGTTCCGCATCCTGTCGACGAAGCCCGTCATTGCCGGCAGCGGCTGCAATTTTCAGCGCCACTGCTCTCGCGAGATCTTCGCCGGCATCGGCCACAAGTTCAACGACTTCATCCAGGCGGTCCACCGGGTCTACCGCTTCGGCCAGGCCGGCCAGTGCCGCATCGACATCGTGCACACCGAGGCCGAGCGCGAGATCGTCGCGAACCTGAAGTCGAAGTGGCGCCGCCACGATGAGCAGCAGGCGCGGATGGCGGCGCTGGTGCGCGAGTTCGGACTCGACCAACTCGCGATGCACGAAACCCTGGCCAGGACGATCGGCGTCAAGCGGCGCGTGGTGAAGGGAGAGCGATTCGAGGTCGCGCACAACGACGCGGTGCTCGAGGCGCATGAGCGCCCGGACAACTCGGTCGACCTCATTGTCACCTCGATTCCGTTCGCGAACCACTACGAGTACACGCCCTCCTTCAACGACTTCGGCCACACCGACGGCAACGAGCACTTCTGGAAGCAGATGGACTTCCTGACGCCGGAGCTCGTGCGCATCCTCAAGCCCGGCCGCATCGCGTGCATCCACGTGAAGGACCGTGTTCTGTTCCAGAGCGCAAGCGGCCTCGGCGCGCCGTCGATGGACTACTTTCACGAGGAGGCTGCCTTTCATCTGCGGCGCCACGGCCTGATCAAGATGGCCGCGATCGTCGTCACGACCGACGTCGTGCGCGAGAACAATCAAAACTACCGGCTCGGCTACAGCGAGATGCGGAAGGACGGCACGAAGATGGGCACGGGGTGCTCGGAGTACGTGCTCGTCTTCCGCAAGCCGCAGACCGACTTGGCCCGCGGCTATGCCGACGAGCCAGTCGTGCACGCCTCGCGCGACTACACGCTGGCGCGCTGGCAGGTCGACGCGCACAACTACTGGCGCTCGAGCGGAGACCGGCTGCTGACCGCTGAGGAGATGGCGCGGCTCGGGCCGAGCAAGCTGCCGAAGTTCTTCCATGACGACAGCCTGCGGCACGTCTATGACTACGAGCGGCACGTTGCGATCGGCGATGCACTGGCCGAGCGCGACGCGTTGCCCAAGCTCTTCGCGTGCCTGGCGCAGGCCAGCCCTGACCCCAACGTCTGGACCGACGTCACTCGGATGCGCACGCTCAACGGCGAGCAGGCTTCGCGCGCTGTCGAGAAGCACGTGTGCCCGCTGCAGTTCGACATCGTCGACCGACTGATCGAGCGCTTCAGCAACCGCGGCGAGCTCGTCTACGACCCGTTCCACGGTCTTGGCACTGTCGGGGTGAGGGCAATCAAGCTCGGGCGGCGCGCCGGCGGCAGCGAGCTCAACGGCGACTATTTCCGCGACCAGGTGCACTACCTGCAGGCGGCCGAGCGCGAGTATGCAATGCCGTCGTTGTTCGACTTCGAGGAAGCGGAGGCAGCGTGAAGCCAGCGCCTTACCCAGCCGACACCCGCGCGAAGGGCTGGCGCTTCGAGCTTGACTACGAAAAGATCGACCAGTCCGATACGTGGGGCTTGGCGGCAGCAATGGCGCTTGACGGACTGCCGCTGGCTAGGCCGCTGCTGCTGGCAACGTGGTATGCGGCCTGGAAGCAGACGCCGTGCGGCAGTTTGCCGGCCGACGACCGGCTGCTCGCCGCCGCGATCGGCATACCGATGGCGGTGCTGGCCGACTACCGCGAGGTGCTGTGCCGTGGCTGGTGGCAGGCGAGCGATGGACGGCTGTATCACGACACGCTCGTGGACCGCGTCGTGGAAATGATGAGCAAGCGTCGAAGCGATGCCGACCGGCAGGCGGTCAAGCGCAACGCGGCCAGCGCCATGATCGCGCGGGACGGTGCGTGCGTCTATTGCGGCACCACGGAGGGCTTGACCGTCGACCATCTTCTGTCGAAGAAGGCCGGCGGCGATAGCGACCCACTCAACCTTGCGGCGGCGTGCAAGCCATGCAACTCCAAGAAAAAGGAACGCACTCCCGAACAGGCCGGCATGCCCATCATCAATCCCGCGGCGGCTGATCGTTGGCGCGAGTACCAAGAAAGTCGCACGGACTTCGTGAGACGCCGCGAGGACTCCTGCCCGACTGCGGCCGGAGTCCGACCCAAATCCAGCACCGACCACCGACCACCTAAAGAGCATTCCGATGCTGACGCATCGGCCGGCAAGCCGGCCGCGACTAAACCGGAAAGACGGACGAGCTTGGACGACGCGGCCAGATCCGACCTCTGGAAAGCCGCTGTCGACGTTCTGCAGTCCGGCGGTTGCAAGGCCGAGGCTACGTGCCGTTCGTTCATGGGCAAGCTTGTCGGCGACTACACGTTCGAGGTTGTGCGCGAGGCGGTAGCGATCGCAGCGTCGAACCAACCTGCCGACGCCCGGGAATATCTGAAGGCGGCCTGCATGCGCCTCAAGGGCGAACGCGCGCAGGACCATGGCAAGCCCCTCACTGTGCCAGCGAACGCAGCCGCAGCCGCAGCCCAGGCGGCGGCCGATGCCGAACACCGCAAGCGCGCCGAGGAAATCGCAGCGATCACCCCCGAGCAACGCGCCGAAACCGCTCGCTTAGTCCGTGAACGAGCCGGAATCCTGAAAGTCGTCTCATGAGAGTTTGTGGACAAGTCATCACGCCGCCGAAGACTCATCGGACGCCGTGCTGCCCGTCAGCCCCGACCGACGAGTGCGAGGACTGCGCACGCTTCGCCCGTCGCGAGCCCGACCCGATTCGTCCGTTCGTCGTCATCGACGCCAGTGTCGTTCGGCATGCGTTTGCCTCCTGCCCGATGCGGGAGGCTGCATGAACGACCAGACCCTGACCCGCTTCGCCGACACCCGCGAAACTGCCCACGACGCTGCGCTTGCAGCCTATGAGCAAGCCAAGACCCTGATCGGCCTCGGCAAGCGGGTGAAGCTGACGCTCGCCGAGGCCGAGGACGAAAGGTCGATCCAGCAGAACTCTTACTACTGGTCAGCGTGCCTCCGCGAAATCAGCGAGCAGGCCGTCGTCTGCGGCCAGCGGTGGACCGTCGACGCCTGGCATGAGCTCTTCAAGCGCCAGTTCATCGGCTACGAGGTCAAGAAGATCAAGGTGGCCGGCCGGAAGAAGGTCACGACCATCCGCCGCCTGCGCTCGACAACGGACCTGACGGTGCGCCAGTTCAGCGACTACCTCGACGCGCTGCAGGCGTTCGCCGCGGGCGACCTGGGCGTACGGTTCAGCGTGTCAGACTGGTACGCACATGCCGGCGTCGCGAGGCCACTCCGGAAGAAGGCCGAGCCGGCGCGCGAGGTGGCGACATGCTGACCGCCTGCAGTAACTGGCTGCTGTCGCACCGATTCGATCCATCGGTCGTTCCGCTTGCGGACCGGCACTACAACCGGCAGACCATTGGCTCGCCGCAGTTTGCGCCTCCCGGCCGCGCTTTCGTGCTCAAAACGTACGCACTGGACGCCTTCTGGATCACGTCTTGGCCGTTCGCAGAGTATGTGAGGCACGCATGGCCGGGCGCGTGGATGTGCAGCGCCTTCCGCAACGAAGGCCCGGCCTTGAGCAGCGACCTGATCCGCGAAGCCGTTGCGGCAACCCGGCACAAGTACGGCGCTCCGCCAGAGATCGGAATGGTGACGTTCGTTGACCGGAACAAGACGCGTCGCAAGCGCGATCCGGGGCGCTGCTTTCGCCGTGCTGGCTTCCGCGTGTGCGGGGAGACGAAGGGCGGACTTGTCGCATTGCAGTTGCTGCCGGCCGACATGCCGGAACCCGCCATTGTCCGCGGCATGACCGAATCGCTTTTCGCTGAGGCCACATGCTGACCGCCACCCGCGACGCCGAGTGCAAGGTCTGCAGCAAGCCCTTCCTGCGCCTGCTGTCGACCCAATCCGTTTGCAGCGTTCGATGTGCCGCCAAGGTGCCCAAGATCGCCCGCAAGGCCGAGATCGCCGCCAGGAAGGTGACGCGGGCGCAGCGGGAAGCGGTCAAGCCGCGGGGAAAGTGGATGGCAGAAGCACAGGCCGCGTTTAACGCTTGGTGCCGAGCAAGAGACGCACACCTACCTTGCATCAGTTGCGAGAGGATGCACGACGGATCCTGGGACTGTGGACACTATTTGACCACCGGTGCCCGTCCTGAACTTCGTTTCCACGAGCAGAACGCGGCCCGTCAGTGCGTGCCGTGCAATCGACACCTGCACGGCAACCTGATTCGCTACCGCGCTGGCTTGGTCAAGCGGATCGGATTGGCGGCAGTCGAAGCACTCGAAGGCCCGCACGAGCCGAAGAAGTACAGCGTTGACGATCTGCGCGCGATCCGGGACGACTACCGCGCCCGCCTGAAGGCGATGAAGCCATGACCGTGATCGCCTGGGATGGGAAGACGTTGGCCGCAGACAAAAGGGCAAGCGACTGCGGCAGGGCGCGCACAGTGACAAAAATCCGACGCTGCATGAAGCCAGGCGCCACCCTTGGGCATCTGATGGGCGCATCCGGCTCGGTGAATCGCGATGCGGAGCTGATGGCTTGGTACGAGAACGGCGCAAACCCTGCAGCGTTCCCGGCCGGCGAACGCGACGAAAAGGCGTGCTCAATGCTTGTCGTCAACCGCCCAGGCCCCGAAGTCCTGTTCTTCAACGGCGCTCCGTTCGGGGCGATGTTCGAGGATCAGCGTTTTGCCATGGGCTCAGGGCGCGACTACGCCGAAACCGCGATGCACCTTGGCTGCGATGCCGCCGAAGCGGTCCGCGTCGCCTGCGAACTCGACCTCGGCTGCGGCAACGGTATCGACACGTTGGCGCTTTTGTCGGACTTGACCGAATGACCGTCACCTGCCTCACCTGCAGCCGCTGGTCCCCCAAGAAGACCGCTCCCAGCATGGCCCGCCTCGGTTTCGCCATCTGTGAGGTCCGCAGCCGGAACTCCGGTCACACCTTCTCGGCCACCTTCAAGCACGAGTGCAAGACGTTCCAACCTGCAACGGAGGTTGTCGTGGCAGGTCGGCGGCGGTTTCTTGACGAGGTTCCGGAGTGAACCTTGACAGACCGGTTGCAATTTTCAAAAACACCCTTGCAATAGACGCATGAAAGCGGCCCCGAAACCAGCCAAGAAGACGTCCAAAGCAGCGAAGGCGGCCAAGCCGACGCGCCCGGATGTCAAGGTCTTTATCGCTGAGTATCTGAAGGACTCCAACGGGCGTAGGGCGGCGATCGCAGCCGGGTACAGCGCAAATTCGGCGGACTCGCAGGCATCACGCCTGTTGAAAAATGCCAAGGTTCGAGCGCAGGTTGACAGCCACGCCGCCGAGCGGCTCGAAAAGGTGAAGGCTGAAACTGGCATCACTCTTGAGCGGACGCTTCGGGAAATTGGCCGCATCGCGTTTTTCGACCCTCGCCGCTTGTTCGATCCGACCGGCAACCCTCTGCACATCACCGATCTTGACGAACAGACTGCCGCCGTGGTGGCCGGGCTTGACGTGCTCGAGGAATGGGAGGGCAGCGGGCAGGACCGCATCCTCGTCGGCCACGTCAAGAAGTGGAAGCTCGCCGACAAGAAGGGCGCGCTGGACATGCTGATGAAGCACCTCGGCGGCTACAAGGTCGACAACGACCAGAAAAAGCCCGAACTCGCCGAGCAGCTTTCGCAGTTCTTTGGCGCGCTGCACGAGAACGCCGCGGGCCGACTGCCGATCGCAGCGCAAAGGAAAAGGCCGTGAGCGACCGCCGCCTGATGTGGGTCTACCGGCTGTGGGGCCTTGCCCAAGGCATATTTTGGGGAATTGGCGTTGCGGTTGCTCGTCCTCCGTCCGCGCCAAACTGGTTCTCGTTTGATGTTGCGGCCGGGATTGCAACTTGCGTTGGAGTTGTCTTCGTCGACTTGGCATTCGAGCGCTACCTATCCCGCACCCGATGAGCGCAGTCCTTGACCGTCCGCAAGCTGTCGCTGAGGCGCTCGACCCGGCGAAGTGGGGCGACATCACCTGGCGCGTCAGGAACCTCTACTACATCGTCGACGAACACGGCAAATCTGTGCGATTCGAGCCGAACGAGGAACAACTCGACTTCCTCGCCAACCTGCACACACGCAACCTGATCCTCAAGGCGCGGCAGTTGGGCTTCTCGACTCTGATCGAAATCTTGCAACTGGATCAGGCCCTATTCAACTCAAACCACAACGGCGCCGTCATCGCCGACACCCTGCCGAACGCCGGCAAGTTGTTCGCCAAGATCGAATTCGCGCTCGGCAAGCTGCCGGACGCACTCCGCCAAGCGCTCCCGATCAAGACGCGCACCGGCAAGACCAGCATTGAGTTTCAGCACGGCTCGACGATCTACGTCAGCACCAGCGCCCGCGGCGGCACGGTGCAGTTCCTGCACGTCTCCGAGCTCGGGAAGATTGCCCGGAAGTATCCGGAGCGCGCTGACGACATCGTCTCAGGCTCGTTTGAGGCGGTCCCGGCCGACGGCGTCATTGTCGTGGAGAGCACCGCGGAGGGCGCGGCAGGCGCGTTCTTCGAACTGTGCAACAAGGCGCTCAAGCGGCAGCAGGAGCAGGCCCCGGAAACCCCGCTTGACTGGCGCCTGCACTTCTACCCGTGGTTCAACAAGGCCGCCTACCGGCTGGACCCTGAACTCGTCGTCGTCACCGAGCGGCAGCACAAGTACTTCAGCGAGGTGCAGGCAAAGCTCGGCGTGACCATCGACCCGGCACAGCGGGCGTGGTGGGTGAAGAAGCACGAAACGCTCGGCCGCTTGATGAAGCGCGAGTACCCCTCAAGCCCGGAGGAGGCCTTTGAGCAGGCCGTCGAAGGCGCAGTGTTCGGCGAGGAAATGACCGCCGTGCGCGAGGCCGGACGCATTACGGTCGTGCCGATCGACACGGCTTACCCAGTCAATACGTATTGGGACTTCGGCCTCGGCGCCCGCAACCCGATCTGGCTGCACCAGCGGATCGGCCTGCAAAACCGCTGGGTCAAGTACTTCGACGACTTCGGCAAAGGCCTCGGCTGGTGGTGGCGCCGGCTCGAGGAATGGCGCATGGAGAACGGCGAATTCCGATGGGGCCGCCACTTTCTGCCGCACGACGCCGACACCGAGATCCTGGGCGAATCGGTCACGACCAAGCGCCGCATCCTCGTGGCCGCGGGCATGCGCAACGAAACCGTCGTGCCGCGCGTGGCGCTCAAGAGCACGGCCATCGACCTGATGCGCGCCAAGCTGCCCGTTGACAACTGGTTCGACCGCGAACACTGCGCCGAGGGCATCAAGTGCCTGGACGGCTACCAGTACGAATGGAACGAGAAGCTGGGCCGATGGAGCAACGACCCGCTCGGCAACTGGGCGGCGCACGGCTCCGACGCCTGGATGCAATACGCGCAGGGCTACGACCTGCCGGCCGGCGAGGCCAACGGCAGCACGTCGTCGTCCCTCAAAGCCTTCAAGAACCGCAAGAGTTCCTGGCGCTGAACCACATGGAAATGTCCTCGATCCTTGCCCCGAGTGGCGACCCAGTGTTCGTTGCAGGCGGGCCGACCGCTTGGAAGGTTGCCGAGTACCGTGGCTGGGTCGTCAGCCTCGAGTGGGCGCGCCGCCGCCGCAAGACGAAGGCACTGATGGTCATCTGGCCTGCCAAGAACATCCTCGCACCGACCGCCGTCGCCCCGGGCATGTGGGCGATCGCGCGTGAGGTGATGGTCGACTTCGTCGGCTTCGACTCAGACGGCAAATGCACCGGTAGCGCGAGCGACGCCCTCTACGAAGAAGCCATCGAAGCCCTGCCGCTGCTCGGCAAGGACCGCAACGACAAGCAGGCGTTCCTCTCGCTGGTCGACACCGTCATCCGCTTTGCGCCCGACCTGGTGCTGATGCCGGCCGCACCACGTGCTGTTCGTCAAGCGCTCGCCGGTGATGCGGTGTGGGATGTGTCGGCCACCGACAAGAACAGCGGCAAGACCCTGAGCGAAGTGAGCATCTGATGGCAAGCGAACTCGAGGCCAAGCCGCCACGCCGCGTCGAGAAGACGAACAAGCAGGCGCTCGCCGAGGCTCACGCCATCACCGAGAAGCAAGTCGCCGAGTCGGCCGGCAAGGGCGAACCACGCGACGCGAGCGGCAAGACGGTGCAGGAACGCCACGAACAGCGCAGAGGCTGGTTCCTGGCCGAGGCGTCCAGGCAGGCGGCCAACCGGGCCATGATGGCGAAGTCAGAGGCGTTTTACGACAGCGAGCAGATCTCGCACGACGACGCTCAAGAACTGCGTGACCGCGGCCAGAACCCGGTCGTCTACAACGAGGTCTTCTACGTCGTCAACTGGTTGATCGGCACCGAGCGTCGGAACCGGGTGGACTTCAACGTCGTGGCGGAGGACGACGACGATCAGGCCAGCGAGGACGCGCAGAACAAAACAAAGCTGCTCAAGTACCTCGACGATGTGAACAGGGCAGCATTCGAGCGCAGCTATGCCGCGATGGATGCCTTCAAGGCCGGCTTGGGCTGGCTTGAGGTCGGGATCAGCGGCGACAAGAACCAAGCCCCGGTGTACGTCGGGGCGGAGTCGTGGCGCAACATGCTGTGGGACAGCATGGCGACAAAGCGTGACCTCTCGGACGCGCGCTACTTTTTCCGTGTCAGGGTGCTCGACCTCGACATCGCCCTTGCGCTGTTCCCGAGCAAGAAAGCTGAGCTCGAAGCCGCAATGGTGACGGGCGACAAGCTCGACATGTTCCACGGCTGGACAGGTGCGAATCACATCGCCGGCACACTCGACTCGTTTGCGCGAATGGACACCGACGAGGATTTCAACAGCGTCAACGTCATCGACATCTTCAACCCACGTGAGCGCGTGATGATCCTCGAGTGCTGGTCGCGCGAGCCGGTGCAGCGCCCGATCGAACAGCAGGGGCTCGGCGATCCGGTGACGTTCCGCATGCGCGTGACGCTGATGACTGAGCTCGACACGCTGCTCGAGGCGTGGAGCCCGTTCAAGCACGACCGAGCGCCTTTCATCCCGGTGTGGGCCTACCGCAACGCCCGCACCGGGCTCCCCTACGGCCCGATTCGGCCGCTGATGGGCCCTCAAGAGGCGTTGAACCACCGGATGTCGAAGTCGCTCTACGAGGCGAGCGCGAACAAGATGGAAATCGAGGCCATCGCGATCGACGCCGAGGGCATGGACATCGAAGAGCTTCGAGCCGAATGGAACAAGCCGGACGGGGTCGCGGTGTATGCCAGCGGCGCAATCTCAGGCAACAAGGTCCGGTCCATGAAGAACGAGGGCGCCGCCGCCCAGCAGATCATGCTCGCCGAGCGCGACATCGCGACGATTCGGCACATGAGCGGCATCGACTCAGCCGCGCAAGGCCTGGCAAGTCAATTGCACAGCGGCGTGGCGCTCAAGACGAACAACGACAACGTCTCGCTGCTCACCTCCGAACTGTTCGACAACCTTCTGCTGGCGCGTCAGATCGAAGGCGAGATGACCCTGTCGCTCGCCGAGCAGTTCGTCGTACAGCCGATGACGATCCGCGTTGCGGGGGAGGGTGCCTCACAGGGCGAGCGGGTCAAGATCAACCAGCCACAGGCCGACGGCACGTTCGCCAACGACATCACCGCGCGCAAGGCGCATTTTGTCGTCGGAGAACAGGCGTGGCAGCAGAGCTACGCGGAGTCGGCCTTCCAATCGCTGATGGAGGTCATGACGCAGCTCGCCGCAGCCGCACCGACCGTCGTCGTCAGCCTGCTCGACCTCGTGTTCGAGATGAACCCCCACCTGCCGCGCAAGAAGCAGATCGTGGAGCGCATCCGCAAGGTCAACGGCCAGTCGGACCCGGATGGCTCGGTGTCGCCCGAGCAGCAGCAGGAGCAGAAACAGAAGGCCGCGATCGCCAAACAGCAGTTCGAGCTGCAGATGGCGCAGTTGCAGGCCGATGTCGCGCTCGCGAAGAGCAAGGGCGCCAAGCTCGACTCCGACGGCATGCTCGTCAAGGTGACGGCGCTCTACGAAGCCGCCCAAGCAGCCGCAGTGCTGGCAGCATCCCCAGCGCTCACCCCGATCGCAGACGCGATCCTCGCAAGCGCAGGCTACGTCGATGAGGCCGGCTCGCCCGACACGCTCGGCCCGGCCGGAACTGCACCGATGCAGCAGCCGATGCCCGGACAACCGACGCAGAGCGCCGCGTCCCTCGCTACCCCGCAAGCCATGCAGCAGGCCGCGGCAAGCGCTTCGCCCCCGCTGCAGCAAGCCGATGGCGCACAGCGCGGCATCGAAACCCCGCGCACAACCGACGGCGCGCCGCCGCAAGGATGAACTCCGCAGCAGTTTCTCCACCCCCGCAACCCCGAAAGCACCCCATGACCGAACCCACCACCAACGTCACCACCGCTGAAACCCCGATCGGTTCGACGCAAGTCCTCGCCGAGCCGTCCGGGGCCTCAAGCGTGCCGACCGAACACGAGCAGCCAAGCGCACAGCCGGCCGGCACGCCGCTCATGAACTCCGGTCTTCTGCCCGCCGCACCGGAAGCACCAAGCGAAGAAGCCATCGCGCTCGACCGTGAAAAGCGCGATGAAGCCGAGCAAGCCGCACTCGATGCCGCAACGATGCCGACCGAGGACGCCAACGGCAAGACGCTGGTCGGGGTGACGAACGTGGCCGAAGCCCACGCGCTGCCCGAGATCGATGGAGACGAGCACGCCGAACCGTTCGAGGGCCATCCGCGGTTCATCCGCGCGTTCCACCACTACGACGGCCGGACGATGCGTGTGGTGCACCACGACGACGGGCTGGCAGTGCAAGAAGTGAAGGCGGGCTGATCAACAACAGCAGGAGCAACGACATGGCAGTGAACACCCTCACCCCCGCCGAGCTTGCGGTCCGCGAAGACACGGAGAAGCAGATCGCAGCCGGCAAGGATCCCTACGGCGACGACGAGCCCATCGTTCCCGAGACGATCGAGCAGGCCGCAGAAAAGGCGGCTGCCGCCGCGAAGGAAGCCGACGGCGAACCCGACGAGCCGGCGGAAACGGCCGAAAACGAGTCGGCGCCCGAGCCCGACAAAGACGATCCGGCCGACGCCGCTGAGAAGGCGGAACCCGAGCCCGATCCCGTCGAAGCGAAAGCCGAGCCGGCACCGGTCATTGAAGTGCCGCGACTCCGCGCGCCGAGCAAGGAGGCGATGGAGACGGAGCGCAACCGCCTCCACGACGAAAAGAAGGTCGCGCGCAAGGCGATGATGGACGGGGTAATGGACCCGGACGACTACGACGCCATCGAGCGGCGAGTGACGGACTCACTGCTTCAACTCACCGTGCAGGCCAGCATCGCCGAGAGCCATGCGCAGACCGTGCAACTCGCCGAGCAGAATGCGACGCTGGCGCTCATCCGATCCGCAAAGGCGGCAGGGACGATCGACTACATGGCCGACGTGCCTGCGCAGAAACAGTTCGACGTTGCGCTCAACATGCTGCAGGCCGACCCCGACAACGCGGGCAAGGCCTACGCCACGCTGGCCCAGCAGGCGCATGAAACCGTCCTGGCGCTGCGTGGTGTGACAAAACCAGCGCCGGCAGCACCGGTCGACAAGACGCCCGCGCCGCGTGTTCCGGAGAAACCACCGCTGACGCTGCGCGGCCTGCCGAACGCCGCCGTCTCGAACACCGGCGGCACCGTGGCCGACTCCATCGGGCGCTTGAAAGGTGCCGACTACGAAGCTGCCTTCAAGCGTCTCACGCCGGCGCAGAAGGCCGCTCTGGTGGACGACTGATGAACCCTGCTGCCACGCTCAACCGCGGCATGGTGATGGAGCTCGAGGTCGGGCAGACCATCACCATGACCCCACCACGTCACGGCGGGCCGATCGTCGTGACGCTCGAGCGCAAGAGCGGGCAGCGCGGTCGCATCCGCATCCAGTCCCCTTCAAACGATGAAGTGAAAATTTCTGTGCAGAAAGAGGCGCCAACCGGTTGACAAACGCCATTCCCGCGAGATATTTGCGGCCACTGATTCCTCAGTCCCGCGCAGTAGTGCAGGCCCCAACTTACTTGGAGCAATTGCACTATGGCTCGCACGACGATCCTCCCGACCGATCCCGTCAAGCGCAAGGCTTGGGCCGCCAAGGTGGCCGAAGACTCGATCAAAGAACAGTACTTCGCGCGCCTTGAGGGCGAGGAAGGCAGCAACTCGGCCGTTGTCCGCAAGAGCGAACTCGAAAGCGGTGCCGGTGACGAAGTCATCACCGCGCTGGTCGCCAAGCTGCGCGGGACGCCGATCACGGAGGGCAAGAAGCTCGCCGGCGCGGAGTTCAAGCTCACGAACGCGTCGCACACGATGCGGATCAACGAGTTCCGCCAGGGCGTCAACGTCGGCGCGCGGATCGACCAGACCCGCATCGGCTACAACCTCAAGAAGCAGGGCCGCGAACGCCTGACCGACTACATCGCCGAGATGTACGAAGAGGTCATCGCGATGGCGGCCTACGGCGCTCGGGGTGTCGGCGATGAGATCGCGCACTTCCCGGTCGGCTGGCTCGGCTACCCGAACCCCTTCCGCGCCCCGGACCCGGCGCACTACTTCTGCGGCCCGGCCAACACGGCCACGAAGGCGACGCTGACGCAGGCCGATGTCTTGAGCCTCAGGACGCTCAACAAGCTGCGCACGAAGGCCAAAAAGATGATGGGCGGCCAGCCGGACAAGGCCGTGAAGATGCAGCAGATCAAGATGGCGGGCAAGCAGTGCTACGCCCTGGTCTGCCCGCCAGAAGTGATCCAAGACATCCGCGACGACAGCGGCGCGCAGGGCTGGTTCGAGGCGCAGAAGGCGCTCACCGCTGCGATCGGCAAGGAGTCCGAGATCTTCAAGGGCGGCGCCGGCATGTTCAACGGCGTCCTCGTCGACGAAGTCGAGACGTGCGTTAAGTTCAACGACTTCGGCGCCGGCGGCAACCTGCCTGCGACCCGGTCGCTGTTCCTGGGCGCCAACGCCATCGTCGTCGCCCATGGCACGAAGGGCATGGCCGACGGCATGACGGTTGGTCTGACCGAGGACAGCGACGACCGCGGCCACGATGCGGTGCTCGACTTCGAAATCATCTTCGGTGCCGACAAGGCGCAATTCAACGGCATGGACTACGGGATGGTGACGGTCGACTCGGCCTTCACCGCCTCGGCCTGATCGTCCTCCACAGCAGAAGGGAACACGCATCATGGCTCTCCGCAAATCCGCCCAAGTCCTGCAGCGCGCACCGGCGCAGTCGCCGCTTGAAGCCGCAGGCACCTATGCCCTCGTCGCCGAGTACTCCGTCGAATCGGTCCTCGCAGTCGGCGACATCATCGAGATGGGTGCGCTGCCGGCGAACTGCATCCTGACCGCGCCGCCTGTGCTCGTCGTCGACGATGTCGACACCGGCACCACGCTGGCACTCGACTGCGGTTTGATGTCCGGCACGTACCTCTCGGCGCTGAACGACGACAACGCCACCGCGCGCACCTGCGGCGCCGAGTTCTTCGCCGGGTCGACGATCGGGCAGACCGGCGGCATGATCACGTCGACCGTGGCCGCCGGCATGAAGCTCACCCCGAGCAACGTGGACCGCAGCGTCGGCATCAAGGTGGCAACCGGTGCCGCTGGCAACGTCGTCGGCGCGAAGATTCGCCTCTCGCTGACCTTCACGAACGCGCCGGTCGGAATCTGACGATGGGCGCGCGTGGCTTGAAGCCCGGGTTCAAGCGAACACTGATGGGAGGGGCGGCGACGCCCCTTTCTTCTATGCCAGCGCTTGCAACGCCCGAGCCGCTGACGACTGCAGCCGATGCAGAGTCTGCAGATGCACCAGCGTCGACATCTGTTCCGGCCGAGCCCGAGCGCGTGATCGCCGTCGACCTCGAGAACCCCGAGAAGCTGACCGGCCAAGCCCTGCGCGATCTCGCACACCGCCGCGGCCTGGCGCGCTCCGCCATTGCCGACATGCCGGACGCAAAGATCCGCATGGAACTGCTCTACATCACAAACCGCCAGTACGGCGAGGAAGGCATCGCCTGATGGCCTCAACCGTGCTCGTGCGCGAGGTGTTTGCACGCGCGTCCTCGCTGATGCAGGACCTCAACCCGCAGTTCCATCTTGCACCCGAACGTGAGATGGTTGACGCCCTCTACGACGGCGAAGTCGCGATCACGAAGTTCCTGCCCTCGGCATGTTCCCGCATTGACGCAATCCGTCTGGCGCCGGGCACAAAGCAGAGCATCGAGGTGATACCGCTCGAGAATTGCAAACCCGGCAACGGCTCGACGCCGGCCCAGCCGATCCTCGGCACGATGGTGCTCGACGTGCTGCGCAACATGGGCACGGATGGCCTGACACCCGGTACGGCGATCCGCCTGACCGAACGCATGATCCTCGACTCGCAGAGTCCGCAGTGGCATACCGTCACCGGACCCGTGGTGCGGTCGTTCATGTTCGACCCGCGCATGCCGCGCTATTTCTACGTCACCCCCGGCGTGCCGGCGGGTGGTCTGTGGATCGAAGTCGCCTTTACAGCGCAGCCGGCGAAGATCCCGAACACCGGGACGCCAGGCAATGAGCTCTACCTCGCCACCGGAAACAGCGCCACGACGATCGATGTCGCAGACGAGCACGTCGACGACCTGACGAACTACGTCGTCGCACGGATGTTGCAGCGACAGGTCGAGTGGGCCGATGCCAACAAAGCCAACAGCTTTGCGCAGATGTTCTTGTCCAGCCTGAACGCCAAGGTCGCGACGAACACGGGCAGCAACCCGAACCTACGGCAACTTCCATTCGCAGCCGAACCGCTGGGTAGGGCTTCGTGACCTTCGACGACTTCCTCTCAAGCGTCTTGCCGTCGGCCCGTGGGTGCCCGGATGAAGTCGCGCTCGACCACATCGTCAAGGCCGCGCGGGCGTTCTGCGCCGGCACGCTCGTTTGGAACTACTCGACCGCGCCGATCGTCGCAGCCGCAACGGTCGGCAAGTACACGCTGCAGATCGGTGACGAGGAAGAACTGGTTCGGTTGATCCGCCTGACCTTCGGCGGCAGCGAATACCCGGTCGCGTCGGGCGCCTACGGACGGGCTGCCGCACGCGAACAGTGGGGAAGTTCAGGGGTCGTGACCTTCGGAAACGACTTCACTCTGACGCCCATTCCCTCTGTGGATGGGACGCTGATCTTCACCGATGTCGCGGTCAAGCCGAAGCTTGGCGCTGCCTACTGGCCCGACGACCTCGGCGAGTTCGTCCCCGACATCGCAAGCGGGGCCATTTCGACGCTGTGCGCGCTGCCGCGGTGCGAGTGGACCGATCAAGCAACCGCAGTGGCGCAGGGCGCCGCCTTCCGCCAGCGAATCGCCGTCGTGGGGATCAAAGTCTCCAAGGGCTTCGGCGCCAGTTCGCGGTCCGCGAGGATTTGCTGGAAATGACCGACGCCTTCGTCAAGCGCCCGAGCGACATCGTTCGTTCGACATTCGACCTGCAAGAGTTCGTCGACAAGGTGTCACCTGCGGCCGTCAGCTACAGGCTGCAGGTCGATGAAGGGATCGGCCTGCAGGACGTGACCACCAGCCCGGCGCTCGTCGACTTGGTGTTCGCTGGTGGGCAAGCAGGCCGAGTCTTCGACGCTCGGCTCGAGGTGCGCAGTACGGACGGACAGTCGGTCGTGATGACGCGCCGGGTTCGCGTTCGCGACACCTCGGCCTTCGCGATCGATGTGGGCCAACGTGCACCCACGACCTTCGGTGTGCTCGGCCTGGATGGCGCGGTGATCGGAATCGACGGCAATCCCCTCGGCATTCTGCTGGCCGCCTCCTGAGAGAGCCCATGAGCAACATCACCATCAACGGATTCCCGGCCACGCAAGAGCAACTGATTGCGATCCGGGCGTTGCTTGGAGTCTCTGTGGCGCCGTCGCCCGGACCTGCGCCGGCTCCCGGCCCGACATTCAGCGCGCAGAGCGCGCCCGGTGGAACTGTCGGCGTCTCCTACAGCTATCAGTTCACGGCCAGCAACGCCACCAGCTATGCGGTCGGTTCCGGAACGCTTCCCGCCGGCCTCACGCTGTCGTCGAGTGGGCTGCTGAATGGCACGCCGACCACCGCTGCCACATCAAGCTTCGTCGTCACGGCCAATGGTGCGAACGGGCCGACGAACTCGACAGCGCAAAGCGTGACGATCGCTGCAGCATCACCCGCGCCCGGTGTTCCTGACACCCGGCCGCGCTACGGCGTCGGCTCGGCGACGGCCGGCGTGACGGACCCGGCGACCCTGCTCGCGTCCATGGCCGCGACCGGCAGCAACGGCAGCAAGGCGGCGACCTTCACCGTCTCCCCGGCGGGCGGGCAATACGGCTGGGCGGCGTTCGAAGCCTCCGCATCGAGTGCTGGCGTGACCTTCACCGACCCGAGCGGCCCGGGCGGCTGGCAGGGCGCTTCCTCGAGCGGCAACAACTTCGCCGACGACGGCTCGAGCCCGAACACCTCGAGCGTGACCGCAACGATCGGCGGCGTGACCTGGCGCTTCTTCCGCCAGAGCTACTCCGGCGCCGCGACCACCGTCACCACTTCCTGAGCGCGCCATGCCACAACAGACCTCACCGAACTCGACCCCGGCCGGCATGCCAGGCATCAACCCGGCACACGCCGGGAAGTATTCGGCGCCGCACTTCCCGACGATGGCCGCGTTCACGAAGGCGATCACCCCGGGGCAGGTGGGCTACAGCGCCGACTTGTGGAGCGCGAAGCAGCGCATGACCATCGCCACCGAGCCAATCGTTGGCGAGCGGGTCTGGAACGGCACGCACGCTCGGACCTACGTACTGGGAACGACCGTGCTCGTGCTGGCGGCTGATACCAACGTCGTCCTGGAGACGACCGGCGCGCCGGCCAGTAGCACCGGCACCAGCGGTGACTACGCGGTCGATGCTGCAGCCGGCGTCTACTACGGCCCGAAGACGACCGTCTGGCCGTCTGCCGTCTCGTTCGCTTCGCTGCCCGCGGTGATCAACGGCGGCAACGGCCTGGTGCCCTAATGGCAGACCTGACCGGCCCCTTCGGCGCCTCGACCGGCGCGCGGCAGATCACGCTGCAGGCGTCATCGTCTGCAGTTCCGTTCTGCATCGGGCACGCCTTCAAGCAGGGCGATGTCCCGACCGGCAGCACGGTCGCGCTCGACAGCGGCAGCCTGCAGGCGACGGTCAAGAACCGCTGGGCCGACGGCTCGATCAAGTTTGCGGTCCTGGCCGGGCAGGTCACGGTCACGCCGAACGCGCCGACGACACTGCCGCTGCGCGTCGTCTCGACGACCCCGCTGCCGGCGGCGCTGACCACCACCGCGCTGAAGGCGACCAGCGTCACCGCTTCGGTCGGCTGCGGCGCGTTCGGCACCGTTTCTTGGGCGACGACCGACTGGGGCTCGCCGTTCATGACGTGGGTCAGCGGCCCGGTCATGTCGTCGTGGATCTACCGCAAGCCGGTCGGCAGCGATCCGCATCTGGTCGCGTGGCTCGAGGTGCGCCTCTTCGCGTCCGGTGCCGTCGAGGTGCTGCCGTGGATCGAGAACGGCTACCTGCTCGTCGCCGGGCCGACGAACAAGAGCGCGACCTACACCTTCTCGCTCGGCGGGACGCAGCGCTTCAGCGGCGCGATCGACCTGAAGCACCACCAGCGGACGCCGCTGATCGGCGACTCGTCGCTCTCCTACTGGCTCGGCTCCGACCCAGGCGTGACGATCAGACACGACGCGAAGTACCTGCAGGCGACCGAGCTGGTGCCGACCTACAGCGCGACGGTCAGTGCGTCGGCATCCGTCGTCGCCGGGCTCGTGTCGTCGTACACCCCGCTGCAGGCCGGGAACATCGTCTATCAGGACGACAGCATGCCCGGCACCGGGTATCAGCCTCCCATCGGTCTGCTGCCCGAGCACGACGTGCTGTACCTGACCGCCGACGTCGCGCAGGCGTTCGCCGCGGTCGTGCGCAACGGCTTCAGTGCTGGGCGCTACGGCTTGCACTACCGCGACGAGAGCACCAATCGACCGCTGCGCTTCAGCGTCTACCCGACGCTCAGTTTGCGGGACAGCCAAGGGTTCAAGGACAACGGCGGCTCGACGACCAGCAGCTACGCGCCAGCGACGACGGGCGGCAACCCCCCAACCTGGGACGTGGCGCACAGCCCCTCGGTCGGCTTCATGGCGTACCTGCTGACCGGCCGCTTCTACTTCATGGAGGAGGTGCAGTTCGCGACGACGACGAACTACCTCGGCAACGGCGACAACAGCCAACTGCGGACCGGCAGTCAAGGCCTCGTGCAGACCTGCACGGACGCCTGGCAGACGCGGTCCTGCGCGTGGGACTGGCGCACGCGAGTTCAAGCGCTTGCCGTAACGCCTGACGACGATGTGCTGCTGCGCTCAGAGTTCATCGCATCAGTCGAGGCCAACGCCGCTTTCTTCCACTCTCGCTACGTTGCCCAAGTAAACAACCCATACGGGTGGGTCATGCCGGGGGAGTCAGGATACGACGGGACGACAAGTCTCGGCGCGTCGTGGCAGCAGGACTTCGTCACTGCAGCCTTCGGCTACTCGCTCGGATTGGGGCTGCCGATCGCGGCAGCGGCTGCCTCAAAACTTGCCGCGTTCTTCCAGTGGAAAGCGAAAAGCATCGTGATGCGCCTCGGGCCACAGAGCGGCTTCTGGTACATCAACGCCGCTCCGTACCTGGTCAAGATTTCGGCCACGGCGCAACCGGACTATGTTGGCGGCACCGGCCCGTGGTTCGCGACCGACGCGCAGGTCTACGCAGCGACCTATACCCCGGCTCCAAGCTACCTCGGCGCAACCGAGGGCGTGCTTGCCGGCGAGATCGTGCCGGGCGACAGAGCGCAGTGGGGCAACTTGATGCCTGCCATCGCCTACGCCGTGCGCTACGCCGTGCCGGGAGCCCAAGCGGCCTATTCCAGGCTCACCGGAGCTAGCAACTACGCCGCGCTCGCGACGGCCTTTAACGGCAATCCTGTCTGGTCGGTCAAGCCGGCCGCCATCCCGATTACCTACACCGTCGCGAGCGGCTCCGCCGTCAACGCCGGACGCTATTCATGGATGCCGAGGAAGCTTTGGGAATGGGTGGCGATCCCGAACACTAACAACAGTGGGACATCCTTCGACCAGTACAGCGGCATCGCGTTCAAGCCCTCAACCGCCGAACTCATCATCGCTGCGGCCGGTGGTCACCGTTACGACGAAAACAGCGTCAGGTCGTGCAGTCTGCTTTCCGACAGCCCTGCTTGGGTGATGCGCATTGCGCCGAGCGGCACTTACCCGCAGGCGCTCAACAGCAATGGCAGGGCCTACAACCCGGACGGCAAGCCTGCAGCAAGACACACCTACGGCTACATCCACTACATCCCGCAGACGGATCGCGTGGTGATGTGCGGCGCTTACGGCTTGTTTGAGACCGCGCTTACGAGCAAGCAAGTGGACGCGGTCAACGTCAGCACATGGACATGGGACGCAGAGGGCCGCAACCCAGACATCCCGGCGGGCGGTGGCTACGGTGTCGGGATCGACAACGCTGGTTTGATCTATGTAACTGGGAACAAGCTCTGGAACGACCAAACGCGGACGTGGGGGACGCACCCACTGTTCACTTCGACCACGCGGTTCCCGGTCGAACTCGACACCTCGCGCAACCGTTTGTTCTGCCTGATGTGGGGCAACAGTCAGGGCAATGGAAGCGGGATTGACGCCATCAGTTGCGACATCGTTTCCGGTCAGACGACGGCTATTACCTTGATCGGTCCTGCCATCGCGCAGTTCATCGCTGACGCACCAGCTTACCCTGGCATGACCTACGACGAGTGCAACGACGAATTCGTTTTCTGCGTTGGAAATGTCGGCGGTGAAGGCAGGTTCTATCGGATCAAGCCGAATGCCGGAAATACTTGGCTGATTCGCCTGCAACAAGTCGGCAGTAGCTCGGCTACACCACCGTCTGCGCCTCTCGGTGGCGGCTTCAGCAACGGCATCAACAAGCGGCTGTTCTATTCGTCGAAGCTTCGCGGCTTGGTCTTGGCAGCGCAGCAGAACTCGAATATCTATTTCATGAGGACGGCCTGACATGGCGATCAAGTTCGACGGCTCGACGGGGTATCTGTCCTATCCGGGCGCACTGCAGCCCGCGTTTCCGCTCACGATCGTCCAGTGGGTGAGCGCGGATTACACGGGCAATCCTTCCTACGGCGCCGCGCAGTCAAACCAGTCGGCTAGCTCGTTGGTCGCCACTTACTTTGACGCCAACGTCGACGGCGCCTATGCGCAGTATGCGTCGCCGGGAAACTCGTCCGCGCTGCGGAAGAGCAACCCTGCGGTCAGCTCGTCGACCATGCAACTTGTTGTTGCGGTTTTCTCTTCCTCGTCTGCCCGTAAGGTCTATTCAGGCAGTTCGACACCAGTCACCGAGACCTACGAGGTCGGAGGAACGATCTCGGCTCACGACTTCTTCTCCGTTGGGGCCGTCAAAACTGGCGGGACCGCAACCCGCAACTTCTTCAAGGGCTCCATCGCCGAGGTGTACGTCTTCGACACTGCGATGACCGATGCCCAGGTTGCGAACCTTCTCGCCGGCGCTGCGCCTGAGACGATCGCAGGATTGGTCGACGGCTGGAAGCTCGACACCTTCAACGCTGGTGGCACTTACACCAGCATTGGCGGCACGCGCACCCTGACGGCTGTCGGCGGCGTCACGGCCTCGGCGCTTGCCCATCCAGTGACACGTGCGGGCGGCGGTGGTGGTGGCGGCGGCGTCGTGGCCCCCACGATCACCACGCAGCCGTCCAACCAGTCGGTCACGGCGCCTGCGCCTGCGACGTTCAACGTGACGGCGACGGACGGCGGCGGAACGCTGTCGTACCAGTGGAAGAAGGGCGGCGTGGCAATCACCGGCGCCACGTCGGCGAGCTACACCACCCCGGCGACCGCGACGGCTGACAGCGGTTCGAGCTTCACCGTGACGGTCACCAACTCGGCGAACAGCGTCACCTCGAGTGCTGCGACCCTGACCGTCGCGGCAGCCAGCCCCGGCCCGAGCCCGTCGCCGTCTCCAGGCCCATCCCCTGCGCCTGCCTCGCCATCCGCCAACACCATCGTCGGCGCTCCGATCGTCGGTTCTGGCAACACCCTGCTGACCAGCGGCACGATCCCCTTCGTCGCGTTCCTGAATGTCCCGGGCCTCACGACAGCGGTCATCAAGGCCAACGTCGCGATCAACAGCTCGTCGCTTGCACCGGTGACCGACCCGGCTCTCACGCCTGGCAGCACCTACCTGCGCGTGCTCTGTGACGCGACCGGCGCTGCCTTCGGCGCGGAACCCTTCGTCGCATCATGACCCAGCGCTTCGGGCCCGCCCTCATCCCCGGGCGCTCGGTCTACGGCGGCGTCGGCGGCCTGGGCTACCCCGGCGCGCAGATTCCGACCGTCGGCAGTGCAGGGCCGAGCGTCATCGCGCCGTTCGTCTCCCTGCCGACCGATGCCGCTGTCGAGTTCCTGTCGGTGCTGCAGACGGCGCCGACGGGGCTCACATCGTTCGTGCTCGAGGGCGACGGAACTTTCTCGGCGACCGGAGCCGACGGGCCGTACGCGTTCTCCTGGGAGCTCCGCCGCGATGGGGTGAGCCAGGGGATCAAGACCACGTCGATCCAGATCGGAGTCGCGACGCAGGCGCCTGCGCTGCCGACGATCACGACGCAGCCCGTCAACCAATCGGTGACGGCGGGGCAGACGGCGACGTTCTCAGTCGTCGCCACCGGAGGACCGCTGACCCAGCAGTGGCGCAAAGGCGGGACCCCGATCGCCGGGGCGACGGGAGCCAGCTACACCACCCCGGCCACATCCGTCAGCGACAGCGGCTCCACCTTCGATGTCGTCGTCTCCAACGCCTCTGGCGGCTCGGTCACCAGCGTCGCAGTGAGCCTCACGGTTGCAGCGGTCGCGCCCGGCCCATCGCCCGGGCCCTCCCCAGCACCCAGCCCCGGCCCGACCCCAAGCCCAGCCCCAACACAATCGTCTCCCACCATGACCACCAGACTCCAGCAGCGATCCGACACCGCCGCCAATTTCGCGACCGGCAACATCGTCCTGTTTCTCGGCGAGGTCGGCTACGAGACCGACACCAAGCGTCGCAAGACCGGCGACGGCGCGACGGCGTGGAACTCACTGGCCTATGACCCGTACCTCATCGACGCCGGCACGTTCACGCTCGGCGCCGGCTCGACCGCGATCACCCACGCGGCTCACGCCAACCGCGTCGGCAACGTGGCGCAGTCGGGGGCCACGACGGCAGCGTTCTTGAACGCTGCGGCCAGTGGCGCAGCAGCTCGCGACTCGGTCTACATCCGCAACGAGGGCGCCGGCACGCTGACCGCAACCGGGGCCATCACCGCGCCGACCGGCTACACCCTCGTCGCCGGCCCCGGAGTGGTACTGAGCGCCGATTACAGCGCAGTGGCCGATGCGTGGGTCAGCACGACGGTCTCGCCGGTTCTGGCCTCCCCGAACCCGACCATGAGCTGGAGCGTTCCGGCGTCGGCGCCGAACACCATCGAAGGCGTGCCGAGCGAACCGATGTACCGCGGCTCGACGCCTGCTGTCGGCGCGTTCACTGTCACCAAGGCGGGCACGGCCTGGGGCGTGAGCGGCTTCGCCTGGAACAGCACGACCAAGGCCATCCTGACGATGGCCTCGTCCGCCGCGGTCAGCGAGAACATCCTGCTCAGCTTCGACGAAGGCGCGGGCCCCCGGCTGCTGAGCCAGGCGCACAACAAGCCGGTCGCGGTCATCACCGCTGCGCAGGTCACGAACAACGCCACCGGCGCCACCGGCTCCCCGCTCTCGATCGCAGGATCGCCGGTCACGAGCGGCGCGTCGAACGGTTCGTATGCCGGCTTCACGGCCACCGCCTCGGGCGGCACGAGCCCCTACAGCTACGCACTCAACACTGCCGGGGTGAGCGCGAACCTGACGGTCAACATCTCCACCGGCGCAGTGGTCAGCAGCGCGCTCGCCGCGCCGGGGACCTACGCCGTCGCGGTCATCGTGACAGATGCCGTCGGCGCGACCGCTTCACTGCCGTTCTCGCTCGTGGTGGGCGCCGCCGGCCCGACGCCGGTCAGGTCCTTGTCGGAAAGCCAAGTCGACCAGATCAAGATGGGCGCGGACTGGGGCTCGAACTACGGAAGCAACTTCCCGCCCTCCTACGCCAAGATGGGTGTCGTCGGCGTGCTCCCGGCTGCTGGCGAGCTGCAGATGACCTACACCGGCGCCGGCTCGGCCGGAACGCTCGGGATCGGCACCAAGAACCTGTTCAACCAGGGCGGCGGCAACATCAACTGCGAGTGCGCGGTGCTGCTCGAGGGCGACGCGACGATCTCCGCGTTCACCACCAACGCCACGAAGACCAGCAACCTGGCGACGCTCTCCGTGGGGCACATCGTGTCCATCGGTCGGGATTCTTCGAACGTCGTCACGATCAAGGTGTCGACCAACGGCGGCACCTCGTGGACGACGGTCTTCACGTTCTCTGGAACGCTGACGGGATCGGTCAACGCCTACGTCGGCCAGTCGCCCGACTGGACCTGCTTTGTCCGTGCACCGAAGTCGATCGGCGTCACGGTGGCGATCCCGGCTCCGATCGGCATGCCGGTTGCGAACCGGAGCTACCAGCGCGTCACCACGACCGGCGGCGGCGCAGGCAAGGGCCAGGGCGCGATCACGGTCGAGATCAACCACACCGCAAGCAACCCGGTCTGGGCGCGCACTCGCACAGTCGACGGGACCACCGTCCTGCAGGCGCCGTTCCAAGTCAGCGCCTCCGCTGCCGCAGGGTTGCTGACCATCCCGGGCGTCGACGCGCGGCCGGCATCGTTCTACTTCGACGTCGGCCCGTCGGCGAGCGGCCCCTGGACATCGAGCCCGACGCCGATCCAGATGGGCAGGATCATCGCGCTGGGCGGCCAGTCGTTGGCCGACGCGATGTTCCATCCGTACTTCTCGGCAAGCCTCTCGAGCGTCGGCGTGACGCCGAGCCCGACGAGCAGGGTGTTCGCCAGCTACGCATCGGCTGCCGGCCAGCCCTACGTCACGCCGCAATGGCTCCAGCCGGCTGACGGCACGATCTACGGCGGCGCCGGCGTGGCGGAGCTGCTCCGGCTGCAAGAGATCGCCTCGGGCGTCGCATGCGCCGCGATTGGCGCCCCGGTCGGCGGCACGCCGATCGCGAACTACATCCCCGGCGGCGCCGGCAATGGCGTGCAGCGCAGCGTGCTGGATGCGGCCGGAGGTCACGAGGCGGTCATCTTCTTCATCGGCCACACCGATGCGGCGACGGCGACCAACGAGCGGGACTTCCGCAGCCGGATCGGCCAGGTCTTCGACGACCACGCCGCCCACAACGTTGCCCGCGGCGCGGTCGTCGACAAGGTCTTCCTGACCATGCCCAACATCGCGCTCAACTCCTGGGGCGATGCGGAGTCGCGGCGCACGATCCGCAATGCGGGCTGGCAGTGGGCGGACGACAACGGAGCGACGTTCGTCGCCCCGTGCGACATCTCGCTCGGAGACGGCGTGCACGAAGACCAGGTCGGCGCCGTGACCTTGGCGCGGCACATGCACCGCGCGCTGCGCCCGGGCCTCGGCCTGACCGGCGGCGACAACGGCCCGAAGGTCACGAGCGCCACGCGCAGCGGCGTGACGATCACCTTGAACGTCTCGCTGCCGACCGGCGCGACCGCGATGACGTCGACCGGCTCGCCGGCGCAGCGGTTCTCGGTGTTCGCCGCCGGAACGACGACGACCGCGCTGGCCTTCGACGCGACGACGCCGATCACCATCGGCACGAACACGATCACGCTGAAGCTGGCGGCGGATCCGGGCGGACCTGTGGACGTCCACGTGCTGTATTCGAAGACGGAAAGCGGCTACGACGGCGCCGCGAACTGCATCTGGGACAACCACACCGACGGCGACGGGATCACGCGCGGCCGGCAGCTCA
This sequence comes from uncultured Rhizobacter sp., assembly GCA_964249855.1. Lineage (GTDB taxonomy): Bacteria > Pseudomonadota > Gammaproteobacteria > Burkholderiales > Burkholderiaceae_C > LMDS01. The sequence goes on from CAXUDL010000005.1 coordinate 123,587, forward strand.
TGCCGACGCGCGCGCCGGTCAGCACCGATGGCGTGGTCAACCTGACGAAAGTCGGCGTCGATCAGACGATGAGCGGCGCGACGTATGCGGCCGGGGCCAGCGGCTTCGGACAGAAGGTCACGGCCGGGCAGGTCACGATCCCCAACACGGTTTCGGGGGGCATGCCGCTCACCAACTCCTGGACCTGGGAAGCCTTCCTCGAGCACGCTGCGACGCAGATCGGCAACGAGTGGTTCGGCACGTGGGGCGGCTGCTTCGATCTGCGGGCGACCGACGACGGCAAGAGCCTTCGCCTGCTGATGAACAACACGGCCGGCGCGACGCTATTCGTCGCAGCGACGCCGATCATCAACGACGGCGCCCGACACCACGTGCGCGTCGTCTCGACGCCGGCCAGGGCGTACCTCTACTGCGACGGCGCGCTCTGCGGCAGCCTGGCAATGACGCCGGCCTTCGGGCAAGGCCAGAGCACCGCGATCGGCGGTCACGGCGACGCGTACTACCAGTGGAACGGCTCGTTCGACGAGCTCGCTTTCTGGACGACGGCGAAGTCGACCGGCTCGACCTACACGGTCCCGAGTGCTCCCTACGTCGGCACCGAGCCGAACCTCTGCGGGCTGTGGCACTTCGACGGCAACGGCGTCGCCGCGACGCGCACGGCGGTCGTCTGATGTCACCAGTGCATCAAGTCGTCCCACGCCTCGCGCTCCTCGGGGGTGCGAGGCGGCTCCTTGTCTCGCGCGAACAGTCTGACTCCGCCGACAAGGACGACGGCCAGCAGGATCGAAAGGGCGATGTCCATGCCCAAAAGTATGCCGGAGGAATGAACGCATGAGAACGCTGCGACTGCCGCTGTTGTATCGGGCCGGCTCACTGGGCGCGCCGCCTTCGCCGCCGCCCCCTCCGGCGCAAGGCGCTCTGACGCTCGGCACCGAACCCCTGACGCTCGGGCAGAACCCGATCACCCTCGGAAGCTGAACCATGCCTGACGCACGCATCGCCCCCGCAGCCCTCGGCACAGAACCCTTCGTCGCAGCACTCGGCGTCGCCGGCCAGAACCAGGCGACCGCCGAGCTCGTGACGCTGCCGATGACCCTTCCGGGCCGCGGCGCCGACGTCGCCAAGACGCCGGGCACGCTCTTCACGCTCGCCGAAATCTGCGCCGGCGCCGGATGCTTCGTCAGCACGCTCTCGACCGCGACGGTCTGGACGCTGCCAACGCTCGCGACGCTCGACTGGACGTGGACCTTCGGGTCGAACCTGATCATCCCGATCCAGCGGCAGGGCCTGGGTGCGGTGTTCTTGAACCCCGCCATCTGCCGCGGCACGGTCGTCAGCCAAGCGGCGATGCTGGCTGTGCTCGGCGCCTCGACCGGTGACTACGTGATCCGCTCGGACCTCGGCGGCCAGGTCTTCCACCTGACCGGCTCGGTCGTGGCCGGCGGCCAGCTCGCGAGCACGCTCGCCAACTGGACCGCCTATCCAACTGGCCGGGCGAACCAGCCGACCGCGGCCGGCGTCGTCATCCACGACCCGGACAACCTCGCTGCCAGCAACCTCACGCGCTGGCAGACCACTGTCCTGAAGCTCGTCGGTCACGACGAGTGGTGCTACGTCTGATGGCTGCGCCGCTGCTCGCCATCCGGCCCTGGACGCTCGCGCAGTCGCTGAACTCGCAGGGCAAGATCGACCTGTCGGCGCTCACGTCGCCGGGCGGCGTTTTCTCTCCGCGCCAGGGTGAAACCGGTGCCGACTGGTTCTTCTCGCAGGCCATCAGCGACTCGAGCAACGCCGGAGACCCGGCTGCGATCTCGGCCTACGGGCAGTTCTACAAGAAGGCGCAGGGCCACAACCAGCTCGCGCCGACTTTCTTCTCCGACGATCCGGCGGTGCGGTTCTATTTGAGCGGGCTCGAGCTGCAGCCGCATGCCGTCTGGTCGCAAGAGGACTGGGGCGGCTGGAACAAGGAATTCAACACCAACACCGAGAGCTACTACGCCGCGACGCTGGGCATTCCGAACGGCGCGGTCAACGTCGGCCTGCGGGTTCCAACGATCGTCGCGAAGCGCGGACAGCAGCGCACGGCGGTCTTCCTCTACGGCGTCAACAGCGGCGTGTGGGGCGTGACGGCGAGCATTGCCGACGGCAGCAGCCCATCGGTGGCCTTGCCCGACTTCACGGCGCCGCGCGACACCCGCTCGGACCTCTGCTTCGCAGTCGACTACACGCCCGGGCCGGATGCCGACTCGCTCGTCACCGTCGAGGTGCGGCTCAAGCAGTCGCTCGCCACCTACACGCGCTACCTGTCAGCGCGTGCGGCCTACATCACCTACCCCACGGTCCTGCGCCGGTCGCGGGGCTACCGCGAGTACCTGCGCTCGCAGGGCATCTTCGGAGGCGTCTATGCGTGATCTGCGTGTGTTCCTGTTCCTGCTGCTGACGCTGGTCGCGTCGAGCTCAATGGCGCAGTTCGTCGTCGGCAAGCCGGGCGCTGCTGCTGCGGCCGCATCGGCTCCGCCGCCCAACTGGATGGGCGCGGCCGGCAAGGTCTACGTCGACACCACGACGCTCTACGGGCGGCGGGTCGGGACACCGCTGTCGCTCGTCAAGATCAGTTGCGACCACAACGTGCGATCGGACTGCGGACAGGATGCTCCGGCTTCTTCTGTCGTCGACCCGGCCGGCTCCGGTGGCGGAGGCGCATTCCGCGTCGATTGCTTGCAATCTCACATGGGATTCGACGATCCGATCGTCTATCCAGGCGACCCGGGCAAGTCGCACCTTCACGTTTTCTTCGGCAACACATCAACCTCGGCGGCGTCCGATTTGACCGACATGTCTCTGACGGGCCGGTCCACCTGCGCCGGCGGCACGGCAAACGCAACCGGCTACTGGGTGCCGGCTGTCATCTACTCCTGCCCGAAAGACTCAACAGACCCTTGCGACAAGGCGCGAGACGGCGAGGTGCAGCAGTTCAGCGACATGAACGCCTACTACAAGTGCCCGTCCTCCGGAATCATCAGACCAGCGGGAGACCCCGAGGGCGGGTATCGATGCTCGACGGGAGGCTATGGCGGCACCCCCGCGAGATGGTTCCCGATCGGCTTCCGGATGATCACCGGAGACCCGAACTCCAACCATCCGATCAACAACAACACCGGCGGCATCGTGTGCTACCGGAACGGCACCGGGTACGCCAGCTTCGACCATATCCCGACGACTGCTGAAGGCATTGCGCAGGGCGGCTGCGACGAGCTGAACATCTTCCCGCAGTTCTACGAATGCTGGGACGGAGTGAACATCGACTCCCCGGACCACAAGAGTCACGTTGCGCATGCCGACTACTACGCTGGCTGCCCTGCTACCCATCCGGTGCTGTTGCCCTGGATCGGTCTGAACGTCCATCTGATGAACGTGGTCACGGCAGACCTCGACTACCTGCGGTTTTCGAGCGATCCGCCGAAGTCGTCGGGCCAGCCGGCCGGATGGACGCTGCACTCGGACTGGGCCAATGGATGGAGTCACGACCCGAATTTCAACGGCTTCGGCAAAGGCACCGTCACCGACATCATCATGCGGAACTGCTACCACTTGACCGGCACGCCGATGCTGGTAAACGACTGCCACAACCAACTGCTGGGTGACGTGCTCGGGAACAACGTCTTCTGGACGCTCTACAAAGACCTGTGATGCGCGCGCTCGTTCTCGCGCTGCTCTGCGGTCTGGCGAACGCAACACCAGCACCCACAGACGCCGAAGCGCAGCAAGCCCACGCGCGAGGGCAATGCGGAACCCTCGGACCAGGAACCGGGCTCGGCGCCGACGGGCGCGGATGGGTCGTGTCGATGCTGCCCGGGCCGCACGAGTTCCGGGTCGTTGGCGGATCGGTCGGTGTGACGGTGCTGCAGCAGTCAACGGTTGACCTCGACGCCGGCCGGCCGACCTTCATCGCGGCCAATGGCCCCGGCGTCGCCGAGTCTTGCGGACCAACCGCAAGAAAGGGGTCGACCTGCCTCATCCAGTGGCGGGGTCCCGGCTTTGAGTGGGGGCCGATAAGCCGGCTCTTTCTCTACCCACCACAGGTGCGTACTTCAACGCCCTAGTCGCAGCGACGGCCGATGCTTTCGTGGCCGGTGGACTTTGCTGATTTCCAGGCGACAGTGTTGCGGATGCCCCGTGAACGACAGGAACACACGATGCAATTTCAACGATGGCTCCTAACCTGCGGACATGCCCTGCGGTGAGCGGTCAAAGCCCTCACACGTCGCCGAACCTCGACATCTTCTCGGTCGTGGTTGTCTTCGCGACCAGCCTGGGCGCGAACGCCGATGCTGCGGCGATGCTGTCTGCCTACGGGCTGATCATCGTCGCGGCTTGCGGTGGCGCGGGCTGGGCGGCATCGGGCCTTGCGCTCAAGACGAAGAGCGCCACGGTCATGCACATGCTGCTGATGGTCGGCCTAGCGCTAATCGGGACGGTCCCCCTCGCCGAGCTGCTCGCCCGCGTGAGCGGCATCGAAATGCGGTGGCTCTTGGCGCCGTTGGCCGTACTGATTGCGGCGCGCCCGGATTGGGTGATTCTGGCAATCGCCAGATGGCTTTCTCGGCGAGGCGTCGACCCCGCTCCGCCAACCAACAGGGGGCCGGGCGCATGACGACCTATCTCGTCGATATCTGCATTTGGGGCAACCTTGCAATCTGCCTGGGCGTCGGCTGGATCTGCATTTGCCGGATCACGTTGATGGACCGCGGCACAACGCGGCCGATGTTTCGGCTCGCCTACGCCGGCATGTTCGCCGCGATCGTCGGCTGCGGATTCAGCCCATGGTTGTTCGGTGATGAGATCGGGTTCGGAACGGTCATGTTGTCGGCCGCACTGTGCGGACACATGCTGTCCTCGACGCCGCTCTGGCGCTCCGGCGTACCTGAATTCGGGCGAAGCGACGCGATGCCGCTCGACGGCTTCCGCACCGAACGCCGCAGGGTGTGGCGATGAACGGGACGGGCATGGTTCCGATGGATGTCGCTTACGCGGCACTGCTCTGGATGGCCGGAGTGATCGGTGTCTTCGCGACGGTGCGGCTCGGGGTTCGCAGTTCGCACCGTGCCGGCCTGTTGCGGTGGGTGATGTCTCTCGGCTTCCTGATCGTGGCGGCCAAGGTCACGTTGACGCTCGTGCTCGTCGGTGACCTGCCTCTTTCGGCGCCCGCTGCGGTCGGGCACTTCATGGTCTGCATTGGTTACATCGGGTACGAGCTGGACCGTGTCACCACAGAACGCAAGCGCGGGGACAAAGGAAAGTAGGCCATGAATTTCGACCAAGCCATTGAGCGCGTGCTGCGCAACGAGGGCGGCTACACAACTGGCGTAGGCGACCCGGGAGGCGAAACGAACTGGGGCATCAGCAAGCGTTCCTACCCGCACCTCGACATCAAGGCCCTGACGCGCGACGCTGCCAAGGCGTTCTACAGGAGCGACTTCTGGGGGCCGGTGCACGCCGAGGCATGGCCCGACGCGTTGCAGTTTCAGGCGCTGGATTTTGCCGTCAACAGCGGCATCGGCACCGCGATCCGCAAGCTGCAGCTCGCGCTCGGCGTCGCCGACGACGGCTACTGGGGGCCGATCACACAGGCTGCTGCCAACCGCATGCCGCCGGCGCAACTCGCGCTGCTCCTCCTCGCCGAGCGGCTCGACTTCGTTCGCCGGCTGTCGAACTGGCAAAGCGCCGGTGCAGGCTGGGCGGGCCGCATCGCCGCCGACATGCGCTACGCCGCAGAGGATCTGCGCCAGGCGCCGCTCTCATCGCGAACAACGAGCGCGCCGGCATCCGTGCCGACGACTCCGGGCTTCAACAAGGCGCCGATCTACACCGGCGCGGACAGGAGAGTCCCATGACCACGACAACCTCAACGACCGCCGTCGTCATCGACAACCGCTCGGCCGCCGAGCGGTTCAAGCAGAACGCGCTCGCCGTGCTGCAGAGCGGAAGCACGTGGGTTCTCGGCGCCGGCGGTGCGCTCGTCTCGATCCTGCTCGACCGCTGGGCCGTCATGACGACCGACCAGCAGACCGGCATCCTCGGCAGCTTCGGGATCACGAACCCCGGGACGCTGACCATCCTACTGACGATCGTGACGCTTGCCGTCCGACTCAAGCCCGCGCCGCGCGGCACCGTGTCGCCGGCGCTTCAGGAAGCGCTCGAGCGCATCGCCGCGCAGCAGTTCAACGCGCGCCTGGTCGCCCAAGGTCAGCAGCCGCTCGCCCTGCCGGCACCCAAGCTGCTCGCCATCACCCAGGAGCAGCTCGCCGCAGCGCAGGTGCAGGCCAGGGTCGGCCCGGTGCATGCGGACGACGACGACGCCTACCCCGAGACGCTCGCACCAGCGCCGCCCGAGCCGCCGCTGGCCGTTGCGGCGCCTGCACCGCCGCCTCCCATGCCCGCGGCCGCCACCGTCTTGGCTCAGTTCGGCGGCGAGCCAGCGGCGCCGCCAGAGCTTGCCGCCGCCGCGCGAACGGTGGCGCGGCTCTACCGCGACGCCTACCCGACGCTCAGCGCGGAAGAACGTTCGGTCCGCATTGAGCGCGATGTGCGTGCGTCCGCCCCCTGACTGCCATGACGCGCATCCCCGCGCAGCAACTCCGCACGCTGATCGCATTCGCGCGCATCGGCTACTGGATCACGCGGAAGTGGCACCGCCGCCTTGCTGATGCCGGAGGAGACGAAGAGGCGCGAGCCTACGTCGCCAAGCAGATGAAGAAGCAGGGCTATCCCGACTACGTCGCCGCGCCGATCCTCGCCCGCGCGCCCGTCTCCCAGAGTTCCCAACCGCCTGAAAGGCACGCACCATGAAGTCCCTCCGATCCCTCGCTGCTGGCCTTGTGCTGGTAGCTCTTGCTGCGTGTGCCCAAGTGGGCATGCAGACCCCTCAGACGTTCAACGCGCGACTGGCTGCCGGCTACACCACCGTGCAGACCGTCGCCGACGGCGCCCGCACGGCGCTGGCAGCCGGGAAGATCACGAAGGCCGACGCCGACAACGTCGTGACGAGCGAGCGCACCGCCCTGGCAGCGCTCAGCGTCGCCTCGCAGCTCCACGCGACCGACCCGAAGGCCGGCGAGGACAAGCTGAGCGCGACGCTCGCGATCCTCAACGCCCTCAACGCCTACGTCACCACGCAAGGAGCCAAGCCATGAACCCCGCAGTCAGCCAGAACGTCGCCCTCGTCCTGCAGCTTGCCATCGTCGCGATGCAGCATGCGCAGGAGTTGAACCAGCTCCTGTTGAACGCCCAAGCCGAGGGCCGCGATGTCACCGATGCCGAGGTCGCCGCGGTGCGATCGCGGGCGACCTCGTCGGTCGACGCGTTGGAGAAAGCGGCGGCCGGCACCGCTGTCGACGCCTGAGCGTCCGGTGGATGTCGCGCCATTCCATGCGAAGGTGACGGCATGGCGCACCCGATCACCCTTGCCGGCTTCGCAGGGTCGAACCTTGATGTCGACCCACGTCTGCTCGCCGAGACGGTCGGCGTCATGGTCGTGGACGCGCAGCCTGGTCTTGGGGACCTTCGTCCGCTCCACGACCGGCTGACGGTCGCCACCGTACCGACGAGCCCGCAGCGTCAGACGATCTACCGGCTCGGTCGGGACACGCCGAACGACGCCCTTTACTGGCTTGCATGGTCTTCGGTCGTCAGCGTCATCCGCACGTTCGACGGATCCGACCCGACCGAGCGCATCTACTTCAGCGGCAGCGGGGCGCCGAAGTACACCGACAACGTCATTGCACTCACCGGTGGGGCACCGTACCCGCAGGGCGACCGGCCGCTCGGCGTGCCGGCGCCGATCAGCCCGCCGGTCGTCACGCTGACCATTGACGGCACCGGGACCGATGGCGTGCGGTTCTACGTCTCGACGTTCGTCAACGGGCTCGGATGGGAATCCGCGCCATCCCCGCCGAGCGCAGGGCTTGCCTGCAAAACTGGTGCTGTCGTCGCCATCAGCGCGCTCGAGGCGCCACCCTCCGGGCTCTACAACATCACCTCGCGGCGCATCTACGCGACGAGCCCCGGCACGTCGGGCACGGCGGCGCTGCTGTTCCTGCGCGAGATCCCGATCGCGTCGACATCGACGACCGATGACGCACGACCGCTGCAGGACGAACTCGCAACCACCGGCATGCTCCCCCCGCCGGCAAATGCTTCCGGGCTGATTGCGCTCTGGAACAGCATGGCCGCGGCGATCGTCGACAAACGGGTCATCTTCTGCGAGCCAGGCGAACCCTACGCATGGCCGGTCAAGTACGACTTTCCGATCAACGACACGCCGGTTGCGCTGGCGAAGTGGGAGCAAAACCTGCTGGTGCTGACGACCGGCGCGCCCGTGTTGCTGCAGGGCCAAGACCCAAGCACGATGGCAGAAACGCCGGCGGTCATTTCGGCGGCGTGCCGCAGCGCCCGCAGCGTTGTCCAGTTCAAGCACGGCGTCTGCTGGGCATCGAATGAAGGGTTGGCCTACAGCGGATCGCCGACGCTGCTCACGCAGGACATCATCGGCGCGCGACAGTGGAAGGCGCTCAGCCCGGCATCCATGATCGCGGCACGTTGGGGCCGCTACTACGTGTGCTCCTACCTCGACACATCGAACGTCCGCAAAGGCTTCATGTTCGACCCGCTCAGCCCGGGGCATGGCGTCTGGTGGCTTTCGACCGGCTTCGACGCGGCGTGGTTTGATGACCTGGCCGGCGAGCTCTACGTGCTCGAGGGCGGGAACGTGCGGAAATTCGACGGTGCGTTGACGCTCTTGCCAGCAACCTTCACCAGCAAGCAGTTCCGGCAGACGCATCAGCGGAACTTCTCCTGGGGCAAGGTTGCCTGCAACGCCTATCCGGTGCGGGTCCGGGTTTTCTGCGATGGGACGCTGCGGGCGACGCGCAGCGTGACCGACGCGCTACCGTTCACTCTGCCAAGCGGGTTTGCCGCGCTCGACTGGCAGATCGAAGTGCAGACCGCCTTCGGCAACGTGCAGGCCGTGCGCTTGGCAGTCGACATTTCGGACTTCGACGCCTCATGAGCGATAAGGTCTACGACATCCCGGCGATGGCGCAGTCCGTCGACCCGGCGATCCGCAACCCGTTCACCCGCATGCGCGAGGCCATGCAGGTGCTGCAGGGGACGATCGGCACCGGCGCGGGCGCGGCGGTGCGCGGCGGCGGGGTCGGGGGTTTCGGGAGTGGTGTCGGCGGAGCGTTCGGCGGGTCTGGCGGCAGCACGGAAATCGACCTGACGCCTCCGCCGAACGTCGCCAACTTCCGTGCAACCGCCGGGTTCAGCCAAGTCATCGTGCAGTGGAATGCCGCGAACTACTCGCAGGGCCACGGCCCGAAGCAGACCAACATCTACGCCGTCAAGCGGCCGAATCCAGACCCCGGCACGGCACCGACCTTTGGCGACGCGCAGCTTGTCGACGCGGCGATGGACGCCCTGAACATCGACGCGCTTGCCAGCGAACTCAACACCACATGGCACCTGTGGGCCAAGTTCGAAACGATCGACGGTGTCGAATCCCTGCAACCTGCCGGCGGGATCAACGGCGTGGTCGTCACGACCGGGCAGGACATCGCTCAACTGTTGAACGTGCTCACCGGGCAGATTCGACAGTCGCAGCTCTATGCGGACCTCGGCAACAGGATCAACCTGATCGACGGCGCGAGCAGCGTGCCCGGGTCTGTGAACTACCGCCTTGCCGCGACGGCAGCCGACCTGACGAGCGCGTTCAATCAGGGCAACGCGACCACCTACGCCAACGCGCAGACCTACGTTCAGGGCTACGCCTACTCAAAGTCGGCGATTGATGGTGCATTCACGTCGCAATACAACGCGTTGACGGCGGCTTATCAGGCGGCCGATGGTGCGGTGCTGACTAACGCGCAGGCGTTCGTTCAGTCGTACTCCTATGCCAAGGCCACCGTCGACTCAGCCATCGGCTCGGCAGTCACGACCGTCTCGGCGAGCCTCCCTCGCGATGAGATCGTGATGAACAGCGCTGCAACGTCGCCGACGATCGGGTTCGCGAACGCAACCATTGTTGCGGCCACAGCGGCAGGGGTGCCGCCAGGCGCTCCGACGGCCTTCGTCTATGCCTTTAACAGAAGGGACGCGACCGGGTACTTTGTACGCTGCGTGCCAGGGGAAGTGTTCGACCTTGAGGTTTGGATCGGGATCAATGGCGCAGTCTCCGCGCCGAGTGCTGGTCTCTATACCTACCACCAGTACCCCGATGGGAGCCAGTTTCCGACGTTTCCGAACATCGCAACGTCAAGCAACTTCACCGGCTGGCAAAAGATTTCGGGGTCGATCACCATCCCCGCTGGTGATGGGTTTGTCGCGCCAGGGCTGCAGATCAATCAATCGGACACCGTCCTTGGCGACACCGTCTACTTCGCGCTCCCATCCATGAAGCGCCGCAGCGGCGCGTTGACGGGCGCCTATTCGGCAGTGCAGACCGAGGCTACCGCGCGCGCCAACTCGGATGGCACCCTTTTCGCGCAGTACACCGTCAAGCTCGACGTGAACGGCTATGTCAGCGGCTATGGCCTTGCGAGCACGAGCGCGGGAGCAGCACCGGCGAGCAGCTTCATCATCCGCGCCGACAGCTTCGCCATCGCGAGCCCGAGCGGGCCTGGAATTGCACCCGCCAATCCGTTTTTCGTTCAGACGACGCCGACGACGATCAACGGCGTCTATGTGCCGGTCGGCACCTACATCGCCGACGCGTTCATCCTCAACGGCTCGATCACGAACGCGAAGATCGGCAACGCAGCGGTCGACGACGCCAAGGTGGCTAACCTTTCGGCAGCGAAGCTTAGCGTCGGTGACGGCACGGTCGGCGGCAACCTCAAGAGCGCGAACTACGCCGGGGGCTCAATGGGCTGGATTCTGCGGCCCGACGGCTATGCCGAGTTCAGTACGGTCGTCGTGCGCGGCACCATCTTCGCGAGCGCCGGGACGATTGCCGGGATCAACATTGGCGCCGCAGATATCCGGACGGGCAACTACGTTCCCGGCTCTGCTGGTACTCGTTTCAACGCCGATGGTTCGTTTGAGGTCAACAACCTGCTGGCGCGTGGGTACGTGTGCGGGGGCGCATACACCGGCTATGGATGGCCCGCGGCCGGTGCCGGTGGCGGCTTCTACCTCGGCCCGCAGGGGTTGCTTCTCGGCAGCGCTTATGACGGGCGGTTCGTGCAAATCGAATCGAACGGCAACTTCTATGCGCCGGGGATGAGCATCGTCAACGGGGCGGCAAGCTTTGCTGGAAGTCTTGTGGCAGCCACGGGAACATTCAGCGGAACTCTGACCGCAGCCGCAGTCAACGCAGTCGACACAATCAACCTTGCCGGGAATGCAGTGACCGTGCCGATCACCGGCAACGTTTCGGGCACCGGCCGCTCAACTGTGTCGGCTGCATCGCGCACGACGACGGTCACGATTGGGTCGATTAGCACCTCTCCGTTCGGTGCAGGCCGAGTGACTCTTCTACTGTCGCCGCGGGGGATCTCATCAAACCCGACCTGGTGGATTTACAGTTACTTGCTCGGGGAGGCTTCGCTTTCCGACAATGGCGACGCCTTTACGTTCACCTTCAACGTTCTGCGCAACGGGGCAGTGATTTGGAGCCAAAGCACCACGAATTCGACGAGCGGCGGTGGCACGTCGACCCGCTTTCTCCACTCACCGCTGGTTCCTGATGTTCCGGGAGCCGGGGTGACGGCGACTTACTCATTGCAAATCGTCACGTCAACGAGCGGCGGATCGCCTACGAATCATGCTCACGAAATCGTTGCTTTCAGCTACGTTTTGACGGAGTCGAAGCGATGAACAGGTATGTGATCGGCAGCAGCGCGACCGGCGAAATCCTGCGCTCTGTTGTCTGCGATCAGGACCAAGTTGAATCTCAGGTCGGTACGGGCGAAACGCTGGACCTGAGTGATGACGCGGAGCCCGCAACGCATTATTTCGTCGAAGGTGCGGTAGTCGCCTATACGCCCGAGCAAGCTGCCAAAAAGAGCGCACGTCCGGCCTACACCTCTGGATGGAGCAACGAGTCAATGACGTGGGGTGTCGACGGCGACCTCGCCATGCAGCGCACGGCAAAGTGGGACGCCCTCAAAACCGAGCGCGAACGACGCATCGTTGCGCCGAAGCAGACCAGCGTTGGCGTGTTCGACGCTGATCCGCAGTCCACGGCGAACCTTGCCAATGTCATCGCGCTCACCGCGATCGCCGTCTCCCGCGGGCTGCCTGGAACCGCGCGCTACACCTTGGCGGACAACACCCGGCAGACCCTGACGCTTGAGCAATTGCAGACCGCGGCGCTTGAGATGGGCGCGCAGGTACAGGCGCTGTACGACCAAGGCGACGAGCTGCGGTCGGCAACGGATGCCGCATCGACGGCGGCGGAACTGGCCGCGGTGGACTGGCCGGCAACTTGACCGGTGGAATTCCTGCGATTGTCCCGTAGGGTGTCGGCAGATCAACCGGGGCCGCACGATGTGGGACTACGCAACTCAGGGTCAACAACCAGCCGCCGCGGGCTCGTGGTACGACCCTTCAAAGATCGAGGCAGCGGTCAAGGCACAAGGTCCGGGTGGCGATGGCCGCACGATCCTGCAGGGGCAGAACTTGCTCTCGATCATGAACCCGCTCTCCGGACTGAAGGTCAGGGAGGCGGGCGGGATGGTCGGCTACACGCCGTTCCTGAACATGGGCGATCAGCCGGAGGGGACAGCGCCCCCGGAGACCACCTATTCCTACTCGCCCGGCTCGTACCAGACGGCGGATGGCAGCGTTTTCAACATCGGCCTGCCCGACGACGGAAACTGGACCGACGAAGCAACCTTCAAGGCAGCACAAGCAAGGGCTGCGGCAGCGGCCGGCCTCGACCCGAACGGAACCTACGTCTACAACGCCACCGCCCGAAACAACCCGACAGGGAACGGCTCTCGGGATCAAGCGACGGGGTACTACCAAATCAGCGAGGATGGAACGGCAAAGCCGGTGGCAGCGCTGAACCAGTACTCGCCCGGCGATTGGTCCGACTTCTACCGGCCGCTGCTCAAGAACGGCGCGCTGGTCATCGGCTCGGCACTTGGCGCTGCCGGGCTTGCGAGCGCGGCCGGCGTTGGCGCGGGAGCAGGGGCAGCGGCCGCGCCCGCGGCTGCCGAGGGTGGCGCGATCGGTGCGGGAGCGGCTTCGGCGGATGGCGCACTGGCGGGTGGTGTGCTCGGTGGCGGTCAAGTCACGAGCATCGGTTCGGGCTTGGGGCTCGAGGGCTTCGGTTCCGGGCTGGGGGCCGCAACTACCAGCGCCGGTGTCACCGGGGGCCTGACGGAAGCCGGCGCACTGGGTGCCGTCGGTGGAAGTCTGTCGGCGTCGGGGCTGACCACGGCCGGGCTTGCAGGCGCGACCGGGAGTGGGCTTTCGAGCGGAATGCAGTCGGCGATCAAGGCCGCGACCAGCCCGGCCGGGTCGAAACTCATCGGCGCCGGCCTGAGCGCCGCGCTTGCCGGGGGCGCAGCCGCTGGTGTGGCAGGCGCTGGCGGGTCCAGTGGAACCACGGGCGCCGCGAGCGATGTCGCCACCGCGCAGCAGGCTCTTGCACAGCAGCAGCTTGCCTTCAACCAGAAGGCCTACGAAGCCGGCCAGCCGACGCGCGACGCGGCCACCGCCGGCGCGCTGCAGGCGCAGACCGGGCAGCTTGCGACCCAGCAGCAGCAGAACGCGATCGCGCAGCGCTACAACACCGAGGATGTCAGCACCTTCGCGCCGCTCCGGCAACAGATCGTCGACGACGCGAAGAACTACGACACCGCCGGCCGCCGCGCCGACGCGATGGCTGGCGCCACGTCCGATGTCGAGCAGGCCTACGCCAGCGCGAACGACGCGAACAACCGCGCAATGCTGCGCGCCGGCGTTACGCCGGGCAGCGGGCGCATGCAGTCCCTGATGGCCGATCAGGCGATCGCCAAGGCGAACAGCCTTGCAGGGGCGACCACAACTGCGGTGCGCAACGTCGAGAACACCGGGGCCTCACGCATGGCCGCTGCGGCGCAACTCGGCTCGTTCCTGCCTGGCGCGCAGACCTCGGCCGCGTCCGCAGGGTCGGCAGCCGGTACGGCTGCAGCGAACTCGGGCGCCAACGCGGTTGCCACGCAAGGCTCGGGCATCACCAACGTCAACGCCGGGTTCTCCGGCGCGACCGCGGCAAACAACTCCGCCGGCAACCTGTACCAACAAGCCACCGCCCAGAAGAACGCCACCGACGCCGCCTACAACGCGACGCTCGGCCAGCTCGGCGGCGCGGTCGGCAACTACCTCGGCACGACGCAGGGTCAACAGAACCTCTCCGACCTCGCCAACTGGATCAGTGACGAGAAGGTCAAGAAGAACACGGGCAAGCGCGCGAACCCGATGAAAGCCCTTGCCGAGATCAACGCGACGCGCGTCGAAGACGGGTGGCAGTACGACCCGCAGAAAGGCGGTCCTGAGGATGGCGGGCGCAAACACATCGGGCCGATGGCGCAGACGGTGCGCCGCACTATGGGCGAGACGGTCGCCCCCGGTGGCAAGTCGATCAGCCCCGTCGACATGAACGGAAAGCTGCTTGCTGGCATGCAGGCGCTCTCAGCCAAGGTCGCAAAGCTTGAAAAGAACCAGAAAGCGAGGGCCGCGTAATGCCGATCCAGGGCATGCTTTCCCTGCTCGCCGGTTTGGGCAACGGCTACAACAAGGGCACGCAGCAGCAGTTCGAGAACGACCGAGACACGAAGCTCGATCAGATCAAGCTTGATCGCGCCGCACAAGAGGCGACCGAATTCGCGCAGATGCAGCAGGACCGTACTGCGCTGCGCGCTGCGGGGGCACCGGTTGTCGCGACCCCCGACACCGTCGTGGACGCGAACGGCAACACCGTGCAGCGCATGGTCAAGCCCGACACGATGGACAACGCCGACGTCGGGCAGCCCGGAGAGGCGCCCGTCACCACCCCGGCGATGCGGGTCGGAATGCAGGGCATGCTCGCGCCCGCTGCCGTGCCCGGCGCCCTGGCGGCACAGAACACGCCTGACGCAATCCGCATGCGGCAGATGGCCGTGATCGCGCAGCAGAACCCCGAGAAGGCCGCAACTCTGCAAGCCGCGGACCTCCGCATGAAGGCCGCGACCATCGAGCAGAGCCAGCAGCAGTTCGACAGCCAGTTGAACGACGCTGCGAAAAGCGGGTGGGATTCACTCGGCAAGTTCATGGACGACTCGCCGAGTTCGCCATCCAAGGGCAAGTGGGTGCCGAGCGAAGACGGCAAGAAGATGCGCGCCTACAAGGCCGACCCGACCTCGGGTGCGCTGGTGCCGACTGGGGTCGAGTTCGACAACAGCCCGTCTGGCTTGGCCGATGCGGCGCAGTTCTTCTCGAAGTCGGTCCCGATCACCGCCAAGGTCGCGCACTTCACCGCGCAGCAGGCCGAGGATCGCAAGGAGAAGCACGACCAAGCGACCGAGGAGTACCAGCGCGGCATGCTCGGCGTCGCGCAGCAGAACGCCGCTACGACGGAGGGATACCGGAAGGACATGGGTGCCGCAGCGCTGACGAAAGCCGATCGGCCGGCTGGCGGGGGCAATGCTGTCGATCGCATGAGCGAGGCCGACAAGCTCACGTTCGGCGACATCAACAAGCAGCGCGAGACGATCAACGCGGCGATCACCAAGGCGCAGGCCGAAGGGGCGTGGGACGACAAGAGCCCGAACGCGCAAACGCTGCTCACACGCCAACGCGCGCTTTCGATGCAAGGGCAGGCGTTGCTCAAGAAGTACCAGAGCGACGACGCCGCCGCGGCTGCGGACCCGCTTGGCGTGCGCAAGGCGGCCACAGGTGGTTCGGAGCGCGTCGTGTCGCCGGCGACGCAGAGGTCCCGCGACACCGACCGAGTGCCGATTCTCGTGGCCGAATGGGAGAAAGCGACGGACCTCAGCGACAAGGAGGCGATCGCCCGCGAGATCGGCCGTTTGCCGCAGACGCTGCAGGCCGACGCTCAGTCGCGGATGCGCGCCACATCGGTCAAGCCGATGCAGACCGTCGCCGCCCAAGCGCGCCCCCCCGCCGCTGCACCGGTCGCCGCACCGGCTCAACCGGCCGCCGCGCCGACCGGGATGCTTGACCGGATCGGCGGCTACCTCTCTGCCTCCGGCGTCGACTACTCGACCCCGCAAGGCAAAGCGCAACTCGCAGCACGTGTTGCCGAAGCCAGCCGCGGCGGCCCGCCGCTGACCGACGTCGAGAGCCTGCGGGCGCGACAACTGGGGATCGTCTGATGCCCAGCATTTCCGAGATCAAATCGCAGTACCCGGACCTCTCCGACGCGACCGACGATCAAGTCGTCGATGCGCTGCACCAGGCGTTCTACAGCGACCTCCCGCGCGAGCAGATCGCCGCAAAACTGGGCGTGAAGACTGCGCCGCCACCGGACGCGCCGTCCGGCACCATGCGCCGGCTGGTCGGCGACTCCCTCGTTTCGGCAGGACGCGGCGTCATCGGCGTACCCGAGGCGCTGACCGGCATGGCTGACCTCGTGAGTGGCGGCCGGGCCGGCAAGGCGCTGCAGGATGTGGGCGTCGACTTCAAGCGCGCGAAGGACATCCTCGGCGACTACTACTCGCCCGAGCAGAAGGCGGCCAACGAAGAAGTCGGCAAGGCCGAGGGTTTCTTTCCGACCGTGGCGGCGATGGCGCGCAACCCGTCGACCATCGTGCAGCAGTCGATCGAATCGGCGCCAAGCATGCTGGCCGGCGGCGCTGTCTCACGCGGTGTCCTGGCCGTTGCGCCGCGCATCGGCGCGATCGCGGCCGGTGCTTTGGGCGAGGGCGCCACCGCAGCGGGCCAGAACGCCGAGCAGGTCCGGCAGGAAGACCCGAGCGGGACGCTCACCGGAACGCAATCGGCGGTCCTCGGTGCGTCGGGTTTGCTCACCGGCGGCATTGGTCTCGGCGCCGGACAAGTCGCCAACAAGCTCGGCGTCGCGAATCTGCAAACCATGCTGGCGCAGGGCAAGCTCGGCGTCGTCGGCAAAGCAGCGATGGAGAAGGGCGCCAGCAAGGGCATGCTCGTCAAGGCCGTCGAAGGTGGGCTGACCGAGGGCGTGCTGCAGGAGCTGCCGCAGTCCGCGCAAGAGCAAGTCGCGCAGAACATTGCGCAGGGCAAACCGTGGAGCGAGGGCGTCGCCTCGGCGGGCGCTCAAGGCATGATGGCGGGCGGTCTGATGGGCGCCGTTGGCGGCACCCTTGAGGGCGGACATCAAGCGGCTGCCGCGCCTGCGGATGCCCCTGTCGAGCCTGGGCTCGACACCCCCCCTGTCGTTCCGACCGCCCCAGCCGTCGGCGTGCCGCCAGCCGTCGTCGCCGCGGCCACCGGTCAGCCCGTCGCCCCGCTCAAGACCGCTGGCGACCTGATCCGCACCGACCTGCAGCCGGGCTCCGGCCCGCTCACCCGCGCCGTCAATGCGGGCGTCGAAACCGCCGCACAGAACGCCGACGCGGCCCTACCTGCGCCCGAGCAGGACATCCCGCACCCGCCGCGCCCGCTGTCGGCCGACCAGCTTGCCGCGATCCGCAACCTCGAGCCGGATCAGCAAGAGCAGGCCGCCAAGCTCGGCGCCCTCGGCAACGATGAATCGGTAGTTCCGGGCGTGCGCCGCTACGCGCAAGCGAAGCTCGACGCGATGCTTGGCACCGGGGAGCCGCTGAACCCGATCGTCGACGACCCGAAGACGGGCGAACCGATCCTGCCGAAGACGCCGACCGTGGCTGCGCCCAAGGCTGGCAGCGAGAACGACCAAGTTCTCGCGCAGGCCGAGTCGCAAGCCCGCCAGCGTGACGCCGACGCCGCGGCACAACGAGAAGCCGATCGCCCACCGATCCCGACCGGCGAGCCGCAGGACGGCGACATCCTGAACGGAGCAGGCAAGCCGTTCACGACGATGCCCGGGGCGCAGCGCGCGCTTGCGAAGGCCGGCGATGGGCACGGGCTTGTGCGTGTCGCCGGTGGGCTTGTCGTGCGCAAGGCCGGCACGGTGGACACCGAGACGGGCGAGATCACGACGCCGGAGTCCGCTGCCCCGTCAACCAACGACGTGGCCCCGCAACCTCAACAGACCGCCCCAAATGAGCAGGACGCACCAGCCGGAACAGGAACGTCGACCGAGGCCGTTGCCGCGCAAGCAGCGCCTGCAGAACCTGCTCCGGCTGCAACTGCTGATGCGCAGCCGGCCGGACTACCCACTGCCGGAGGCGCCGACGTACAAGCCGATGGGGTAAAGCCAGCTCTGGTCCCAATCGCGCTCAAGAGCGAACCGCTGCGCACCGGTGAGACGCTGCGCACGCGCGCCTTGTCATTGCTCCGTGACGCCAAAAGTCGCTTCGGCGGGACGACGGTCACCAACGAATCTGACGGCACTGCAATTCACATCCCGGCTTCGGGACTGAAGCATGCTATCTCTGGTTCGCTTTCGCCTGCGGCCGTCGCGGCGGTCGGGCGCGTCGACGAACTGGTTAGAACCGCTCAGTTCACTGGCGCCGAGCCAGATCGCAAAGGGCGACGCAACGTGTTGCAAGCCCGCTTCTACGAGCGTGACGCCACGTTCGACGGCAAGTCCGTGCGGCTTCGTGTGGTGGTGCGTGTCGCTCCAGACGGAAGCCGCTACTACGACCACTTTGAGGTGAGAAGCACCGAGCGCGAAGCCGAAAAGAAGGATGCCCCCGTAGGGCAATCTGGCGAGCCGGGCGAACCGGTGTCTATCCAGCCGTTTGCGGAGGCATCGTCGGCAAGTCCCGACGGGGGAAGTGTACCGCCGCACAGTCGTGCGGAACAGAGAAGCGATGTCGGCAGCGCAACGGACACCGATGCTTCGCCGAAGATGAGTCGATCAAAGCGGGCGCTTAGACTAACGGCATCCAGCAGCCAGACCGCCGCAACGGAAAGTCAAAATGGAAAAGCCGCTCCTGACGACCAGCCCGCAGCCGTCACCCGCGACGAAGCAACCTACATCCTCGGCTTCCGAGATGCTGACGCGCTCCGAAATCGCGCAACTTCGGCAGCACGGGAGCGAGACGGTCGCCTCCGCGCGAAAGGCGTTCTCGCAGATGACGCCGAAGGACTAGAGGCTACGGGGCCGAAGGCCTCCGGTGCCCGCGCCACGATTGCCGAAGAAGATCAGGCGCTTGCCGAGCGCATCGCAGCGCCTTGGGAGAACAAGCCGACGATCAAGGTCGTTACCAGCATTGACGACCCGCTGGTGCCGCAAGAGGTTCGTGACGAGGACGACAAGCAGCGGTCGCTTGGTGCCGGAGGAGACCCGGAAGGCATCTTTCACGACGGCACGGTCTACCTGTTCAGCGATCAGTTGCGCGGCGAGGCCGACATCCGTCGTGTGCTCATGCACGAAGCTCTCGGGCACTACGGGTTGCACGGTGTCTTCGGCAAGGAGCTAGGCGCTGTGCTCGACCGCTTGGCCGTCGCAAGGCCTGCAGACCTTCAAGCGAAAGCGGAGAAGTATGGCTTGGACCTTTCCAAGCCGAAGGAACGCCGCGCTGCAGCGGGAGAGCTGCTAGCCGAACTGGCAGAGACGGAACCGCAACTCGGATGGGTGCGACAAGCGGTCGCCGCCATCCGCACATGGCTTCGCGCGCATGTGCCAGGTTATCGGTCAATGAAGATGTCCGACGACGAGATCGTGCGCAACTACATACTTCCCGCGCGCGAATGGGTGACGAAGTCTCAGCAGACGACGATCTCGCGCAACGGCTTCGAAGACACGACGCCAGCGCTGCGCCATGTCGACGGACCGCTGTTCAGCCGCTCCATCGGCGGCACCCTTGGCGGGGCGAGGAACAGCGTCCGCGACGTGAACCTGCCCGCCGGCTACAACGTCGCCGACCTGATGAACCGCGACGGCAAGATCAGCGTCTGGCACAAGACGGTCGGCACGCAGTACAACCTTGCGCAGCGCAGCCCCGAGTTCAAACGGGTTTTCGATGGTGTGCAGTCGTTCATCAACGACACGTCGTTCTACGCCAACGAGGCCGCGAACCTCGCACCGAAGATCCTGCCGAAGCTCGAGAACTGGAAGGACATCACGAAGAGCCCGATCAGCGCCGTCGACACGAAGGCGCTCGCCGGCCCTGTGTTCGACGGAACGCTCAACTACGCGCGCGACGCAAGCGGCAAGGCAGTTCACGTCGATGCGCTGCAGGCGGCCGCCGACGGCATGGATGCCGAGGCGAAGGCACAAGCCCTGTTCCGCAACGGCCATCTTTCCGAGCAAGTGCTGAAGATGTGGCAGGGCCTGCCCGTCGAGAAGTTCGAGGCGATCATCGGCGCCAAGTACGCGCGCGACATGCTCAAGCCGGGCGTCGTGTGGACGGACGACGAACTCCGCAGCCAGTTCAAGATGACGCCGGCGCAGATCGGCCTCTATCGCGAGTTCCGCGCGGCAACCGACAAGAGCCTGTCGAGCCTCGCGGTCAGCGAAATGCTGAACCTGGCCGGCGACGACGCCAACGCCGTTCGACAGCAGGCGCTTGACCTCGGCGACCACGACAAAGCAGCCATCCTGCTGCGCGATCACCTCTTCGCGCTCGGCGAGGCGGACCCTGCTCGACAAGCCGTGCTCGACGAAACCGCAAACAAGGTGGTGGAGATCGCCGATCACGCGACCGACATGCAGAAACGAGGCTACGCCCCGCTTTCGCGCTTCGGCACGTACACCCTCGACGCCACCCTGCCGACCGGCGAGCATTACTTCAGCCTCTTCGAGACAACCCGCGAGCGGGCGAAGATGGCGCGCACGCTGGCGGCGGCCGGCGCGACCGGCGTCACGTCGGGAACGATGTCGCAGCTTGACTACAAGTTGCTCAACGGCGTCAGCCCGGAGACGGTCGCGCTCTTCGGCGACATGCTCGGCCTGGATGGCCAGGGGAGCGACGCCAAAGACCTTGCGTATCAGACGTTCATCAAGAAGGCGACCGCGAACCGCAGCGCGTTGAAGCGGCTACTTGCCCGCAAGGGGGTGGCGGGTTTCAGCCAGGACGCAGGGCGCGTGCTTGCCGGCTTCGTCTATTCGAACGGCCGCCGGACCTCGAGCAACCTGCACAGCGCCGAGATCACGGACGCGACGGCTGCGATCGCGAAGGAGGGTGGAGAGCTCAAGGACGCCGCGGTCAAGCTCGCCGAGTACGTGAAGAACCCGCAGGAAGAGGCGCAGGCGCTGCGCGGCTTGCTTTTCGCGCAGTACCTGGGGGGGTCGGTCGCGTCGGCGATGGTGAACGCGACTCAGCCGTTCACCGTCACCTTCCCGTACCTCTCCCAGTTCGGGGGCGTCACTGCGGCAGCAAAGCAGATGGCAGCGGCGGTCAAGGTCGCCGGGAAGAAGACGACCGGTGATGCCGTGCTCGACAAGGCGCTTGCGAAAGCGGAAGCCGACGGCATCGTCAGCCCGCAGGAGGTGCATCAGCTACAGGCTCAAGCATCGGGACGGGCGGCTCTCAAGTCCGGCGACGGGACGGCGGTCGGCAACGGCGTCGCTCGGGCGCAAAACGTGCTGGCGAAGACGCAACTGGCCTGGGGCAAGGTCTTCGGCATTGCCGAGCAGTTCAATCGGCGCGTGACATTCATCGCGGCCTACCGCACCGCGGTCGCGCAAGACATGGCAGACCCCGCCGCGTTCGCTGCCAAGGCGGTCAACGAGACGCAGTTCGTCTACAACAAGGGCACGAAGGCCGCCTGGGCGCGCGGATCCATCGGTGGCGTCCTGTTCACCTTCAAGGCCTACAGCGTCAACTACCTCGAGCTCATGAACCGCATGTGGAACGCGGGCGAGGAAGGTTCGCCGGAGCGTGCCGCCGGCCGCAAGGCGGTACTTCTTGCCGCGGCGGTGCTGTTCCTGATCGGCGGCGCCGACGGCTTGCCGTTCGAGGGTGACATCGAAGACGTGCTCGACGCGTTCATGCAGCGCCTCGGGTACAACTTCTCGAGCCGCCGGGCGAAGAACGAGTTCTTGGCCGGGGTGCTGGGCGAGGACATGTCGCGCTTCGTCAACAAGGGGCTCTCTGGCTTGCCGGGTGCGCCGATCGACGTTTCCGGCCGCATGGGCATGGGCAACCTGATCCCTGGCACCGGCTTGCTGACGAAGAAAGCCGACCACACCAGCGATGTCGCGGAACTGTTTGGCCCCGCCGGCGACCTCGGGAAGCGGGCCTTCCAAGCGGCCGGCCAAGTCGTCGACGGCAAGCCGATCGAGGCGGCGACAACACTGTCTCCGGTCGCGAGCCGGAACCTTCGCAAGGGCGTCGACATGCTGCAGACCGGCAGCTACCGGGACAACGGCGGCCGGAAGGTCATCGACACATCACCCGCCGAGGCAGTCGCCAAGATGATCGGCTTCCAGCCCAACAGCGTTGCCCGTGTGCAGGAGGCAACGAGCGAAGTGCAGCAGCAGGTTGCGATGACCCGCCTGCGGCAGAGCGAACTGTCGGCCGACATGGCGCAGGCCGTCTACGAGAAGGATCAGGCGAAGATCGAGGACGTGCGGGCGTCCGTGCGCCGGTGGAACGCCGACAACCCGGAGGCGGCGATCCGCTTGAACATGGGGTCGGTGCTGCAAAAGGTCAGGCAGATGCGCGAGGACAAGGCGACCCGGATCGAACGAAGCTCCCCGCGCGGAATGCGCGCCGCGGTGCGGCAGCAGCTTGCCGAGGCAGGCTCGTGAACCTGGCTGCCTTGACGATCATCATGGGCGCTGCGGTGGCGGCGCTTGCAATCAGCCCCTGGGCGCTGATCCCGCTCGCAGCCGGGATCGTCTGGCTCGCCGCCAAGAGCTAAGAAGGCGGTTTCGCGCGAGAGATCGGTTCCTTGTGCCGGGGTAGGCGTACAGTGGTTCCGTGAGCCAGCCGACCGAATGCCACTGCGGCGCGCAGAACTTCTACCGTGTCACGGTCGAACGCCGTGGCCGTGATGCAACGCCCTACCGGACCGACTTCGTCGCCTGTGCTGAGTGCCGCTGCATGTTCCACTTCCCCGCTGAGCGGGAAGCGAGACACCCGACCGCCCATGAATTGGGCAGGGCAGGTATCGGTGGGCCGCCGCACGCAAGGCAGGCGACAGAGGCAGTCACCTACGGTGTTCCCCCCAAGCGTGGGAAGCCGTCAGCGGGGTAGCGGAGGGGCGGGGCGCTCGCGCATCATCCCGTTCGACACCGCTGGCTGGTCCGAGCAGCGGAGAGGCGGGCCCGACGGGGACGCGCCTGTCGGCGGTGTCATCCACTTGGAGCGGGTCGGTGGAGTCGAACCACCCCGGTTTAACAAGGGGGCTCTAGCGCCTACCCTCACCCTGTGCCAACACCCGCGTTGACGTTCACGGCTGCGCTCCCCCGATGCAGTCCCCACTTCCGGCGCCGGACGAAGGCTTGCAGATTTCGGCGCTTGAGCGCATGCGTGAAAGTGTGAGCGGGCGGGAGGCTAGCCCCGCTTTTGGCGATGAGCATACGATCTCACCGCTTCGTGTCTGCCCGGCCGAGTAACCCCCAACCCTTTCCACGCCGCCGCTCACGCTTGCATTGTCGCTTGTCCGTTCTAGATCACCAAACGCGATCGGTGATCCACAACGAGGCTTGTGTAGCACGCGTGAGCGACAAGCAAGCGCTGTGGCGGAGAGGCGGGCCCGACGGGGGCTCGCCTGTTGGCGGTGTCATCACCAAAGCGCAACGCAGGTTACAAGCCATTCGCAAGTTGTTGATTCTATTCAACGCAATTGCGCTGCTTGTGTTGTCGAAAGCACATGAGATATAGCGGTCTAAGTTATTGTTCCGTATCGAAATTATACGCGTCGTGGGCGCTCAAGTGCCGATGAGAGCAGCACATCCAGCAGTGCGTCGAGGTGTCCCGGCTGCTGATGCTCGAGGCGCCTCGCGCCCCGGCAACGCCGATCTAGACCGGCCGCGCGGCCTCGCGAACGCTAGAATCTGTGAAGTTCGGGGCGTAGCGCAGCCTGGTAGCGCAACTGGTTTGGGACCAGTAGGTCGCGAGTTCGAATCCCGCCGCCCCGACCAGTGACATCAACGAGTCGTTTCGCTTCTGTGCGGCTTTCGCTGATCTTGGTCTCACGCAAGAGCGACAGCGAGCGCCGCGGAAGCCTGACCTGCAGCCCGTAGCTCAACTGGATAGAGCACCGACCTTCTAAGTCGGATGTCGGGGGTTCGAGTCCCTCCGGGCTGGCCATCCACGTTGTTGTTCGCATGACTTCGTCGCAAGTCTTGGTTCGCTGCGATTTCTCCGGAAGTTGGCTGGAAACCCGACGACTTGAGCTTGTGTCGCACCGCGGTCGAGTCTCCGCTGCCAGTTCAGAAACTTTTTTCTGAGACTGTCGTGGCCGATCGAAAGCCGTGCTCTGGAAACCATGGGTGCGATCCCGCCGTCGCGTGATCGGGCGTCGCGAGCGTCGACTGGCTCAACGGCTTTTCACGAAGCGCGACGCATCGGCAGCGCCGTTCGGCTGCGGAATGTGCTCCTTCGGCGGCCGACTGCATCTGCCAAAGCAGTAGCTGGTCCTGGAAGTGAGCCACTTCCTTCGCATGCACCACGTCTCGATGCCGCACGAGCGCAACTGGGCCGAGTCTCCGTTGCCGCTCGGCTCGCGACGGCTCGAAGACGAGCGATTCACGCCAGGGTCCTCGGTGACGGGTTCTTTCAGTTGCCGATCTCCACGCGATGCGCGTGGATCGCCTCGAAGATCGGCGCATCGCCGAAGCGGAAGAGATCGAGCTGCGAGGCGGGCGACGCCTTCACCACGAACGGCGCCCACGAAGGCACGACGAACATGTCGCCGCAGGCGACGACCCACTGCTTGTCGCCCACTTCCACCACGCCGGACCCGTCGAAGACCTGGTAGACGGACGAGCCGGTCTCGCGCCGAGTCAGCGTCTGGGCGCCGGCGCGGACGCGGTGCATCTCGGTGCGCATCGTCGGCAGTACATCGCCACCGTTGGTCGGGTTCGTGAAGCGGACGGCCGCATGACCCGGGCTGAGCGTGCAGGCCTCGCCCTCGTCCTCGAGTTGCAGCTGCTCGGTCAGCGCGCGGTCGGTATCGACCCAGCGATACGCGAGCAGCGGCGTGGCCGGCAGCGCTCGCGTCTCCGACACCGGTCGCAACCCCGGATGTCCCCAGAGGCGCTCGGACCGCGAGCGGTCCGGCGTCGTCATCTCGCGACCGCTGATGCGCTCGCGCCCGACCTCGAAGAACTGGCTCTCGGTGTAGTACGAAAACGGGATGTCCAGGCCGTCGATCCAGGCCATCGGCTCGGCGGCAGCGTTGTGGTGCGCGTGCCAATTCCAGCCGGCCTGCGGCAGGAAGTCGCCGCGCGACATGCGTACCGCGTCGCCATTGACGACCGTCCACACGCCTTCGCCTTCGACGACGAAGCGGAACGCGTGCTGCGTATGGCGATGCTCCGGCGCGCTTTCTCCTGGCATCAGGTACTGGATCGCGGCCCACAAGGTCGGCGTGGCGAAGGGCTTGCCGCCGAGCGCCGGGTTGGCCAGCGCGATCGCACGCCGCTCGCCGCCACGGCCGACCGGCACGATCCGGCCTGCCTGCGCCGCGAGCTCTTTCAGCCGCTCCCAGCGCCACAGATGCGCGGCCGCCTTCGACTTCGGATGCAGCGGCATCAGATCGCCGATCTCGGTCCACAGCGGGACGAGCAGTTCCCGCTCGAAGCCGCGGTACAGCGCCTCCAGTTCGGCCGACGGATCGGGTTGCCCGGGTGCCGCGACGGCCTTCAACCGCACCGGCGAGGGAGTGACATCGACGGTCATGGCCGCGCTCCTGTTTATGGCTGCTTACTCCGCGGCGCCGATGTCGAGCGTGATCGTGCCGACGCCCTCGATCTTGCCCTCGATCCGGTCGCCCGACACCACCGGGCCGACGCCTTCGGGCGTACCCGTGAACAGCAGATCGCCGGGCTGCAGGTGGTAGAACTTCGAAAGATCGGCGATCAGTTCAGGGACGTTCCAGATCAGCTTCGACAGATCGGATGACTGCTTCTGATTGCCGTTGACGCTGAGGCTGATCGATCCCTTCTCGACGATGGTGCCTGGCATCGGAACGATTTCGGAGACCACCGATGATTGCTCGACATCCTTGCCCAGGTCCCACGGCCGACCCTTCTCGCGGGCGATCAGTTGCAGGTCGCGACGGGTCATGTCCAAGCCGCAGGCATAGCCATAGACCAGCTCCGACGCCTGTGATTCGCCGACCCGAAAGCCTGACGCACCGACGGCCAGCACGAGTTCCATCTCGAACTGGAAGTCCTTCGTGCCGGGCGGGTAGGCGACGGTGGCGCCGGACTCGACCAGCGTCGAAGGCGCCTTCGTGAAGTAGAAGGGCGTCTCGACCGACTTGTCGACCGGGCGGCCCATCTCGACCGCATGCGCATGGTAGTTGCGGCCGACGAAGAACAGGCGGTGGATCGGATAGCGCTCGCTGCGGCCGCGCACCGGCAGCGAGAGAACGGGCGAAGGGTTCCACAGGTAGGTGGTCGAGGTCATGTCGGCTCCGTTGGAAGTGGCTTTGAGCGCTCAGGCGTGGCGTGCCGTCGGCACGCGGCTCGGCGCATCGGGAAGCTCGGCATTCGCGTCCTGGTGATGCGTCGACGCCGAGCGGCGGTGATCGATCGACAACACCGCGATCATCCCCAGAACCACCGGGATCGCGATCGCGATGAAGTTCTGCTGCAGCGACAACTTCATGCCGGCGAGGATGCCGATGACGTTGGGCGCCAGGATCGCGCCGGTGCGGCCGATGCCGAGCGCCAGGCCGAGGCCAGTACGAGCCCGTGAAAGCCGTTGAAGCGTACTTCGTCGGCAGGCTTCGGGACGTCGACTCGACGCATGGTGTTCGTCTCCTGGCGTTGCTGCTTCGGCGCGCGCTCTGTCAGAGCTTCGCCATCGGCACTTGCACGTCGGCGAGTCGAGCGGGGTCGACCACCTTGCGTTGCTCGATCAGGCGGCGCGCGAAGCGCAGGTCGCGCGCCGCATTCGGTCCGACGGCGGCGCTGACGACATCGCCCTCGAGATAGAACAGGATGAAGCTTTCGGACCCCGGCGCGCGGCGCTCGACCACGCGGTGCGCGGCAGTCGGCATTCCGTAGATCTGCAGGTTGCTGTCGTACTGGTCCGACCAGAACCACGGCAGCGGCTGGTGATCGACGTCGATCCCCAGCGCCGAGCGCGCAGCGGCGATGCCTTGCTCCTGAGCGTTCTGCCACGATTCGAGCCGCATGCGACGGCCTGCCCAGGCGCAGTGCCAGGAGGCCACGTCGCCGGCGGCGAAGATGTCGGGATCGGAGGTGCGGCACTGTGCGTCGACCACGACACCGCCATCGCATGCCAGGCCGGCATCGCGTGCGAGTTCGTCGTTGGGGAGCAGGCCGATGCCGACGACGACGGTGTCGCAATCGAGTTCGCGGCCGTTGGCCAGCATCACCGTCAGCGTGCCGTCCGCGTCGCGCGATACCTTCTCGACACCGGCACCCAACACCAGCTCGGTGCCATGCGTCGCGTGAAGCCTGAACAGGTACTCCGAGATCTCGGGCGGAACGGTCCGCTCGCACAGGCGCTTCATCACCTCGACGACCGTGACCGACATGCCCTTCCTGTGCGCCGTCGCCGCGACTTCGAGGCCGATCCAGCCGCCGCCGACGACGACCAATCGATTGCCGGCGATCAGCGCCTGGGCGAGGGTGCGGGCATCGTCGAGGTTGCGCAGCGCCAACACGCCCGGCAGATCGGCACCCGGGACATGCAGCGGCCGCGCGCGCCCGCCATTGCAAAGGATCAGCTTGTCGTACGCGATGGGCTTGCCGGCCGACAGCTGCAGCTTCTTCGTCACGCGGTCGATTGCCATGACACGCACGCCGGGCCGCCAGTCGAGCGCCAGCCGGTCGAAGGCTTCGCGCTGGATCAGGTAGGTGCTCTCGGCCGTGGCGTCGCCCGACAGAACCGCCTTCGACAGCGGCGGGCGCTCGTACGGGATGTGCGACTCGTCGCCGATCAGCACGATGGCGCCGGCATGGCCGTCGGTCCGAAGCGTCTGCGCGGCCCAGCCGCCGGCCTGCCCGGCCCCGACGATGACGATGGTGTCCGTGGTCATGATGTGGCTCTCGATCTCAGACGGGTGCGGCGAATCCTGGCCTCGGGCGTGAACGCGACGCGATGCATGCGCCAGCGCGCGCCCGGTGGGGTGTCTCGCGGCTCAGCCGATCGCGAGAAACACGCGACCGCCTTCGATCTTCACGGGGTAGCTTCGAATCGCCTGGGTCACCGGTGCGCAAGTCGGCTGGCCGGTGCGTACATCGAACTTGCCCTGGTGCAACGGACATTCGATCTCGTGACCGTCGAGGAAGCCGTCGCACAAGCGTGCGTGGCCATGCGTGCAGAGGTTGTCGGTCGCGAAGATCTCGCCGCCCGTTCTGTAGAGCGCCAGCTCGCGGCCCGCGACCGTCATCCCGATCACGTCGTGCTCGGGCACGGCGGCCACAGCGGCCGCGTCTGTCCAATCGGTGTCGCTCATGGCTCGTTTTGCTCCGTGCCGTCAGAGGGGGTAGATGATGGAGTTCGGGATCATTTCGCTGTCGTACACGACCAGCCGCGATGCGAACTTCAGGCCGTCCGGTGTGCGCACGACCACGTCGAGATAGCGCCCGACGCTGAACACCGACGAGAGCCCGGAGAGCTTGGTCCGAAACACCGCGTAGTTCGCTTCGCATTCGAAGCGGTCGACCTCGACCTTGCGCACGACGGGCACGCCGCACACATTGCGCTGGTAGTACGGGTCGTGGAAGAGCGTCTCGCGGATGCCGTACACGCGATCCTTCAACATGCCCTTGCTTTCGAACGACAAGGTCGCAAGCGGAAATCCCCGCTCGAAGTTCTCGCGCGGCTGCAGGCGGTAGGTGCATTCCTCGGTGAAGAACTCCGGCCACAGTTCCCAGTCGCCCGAGCTGACAGCGCTCGCGTAGTCGGCGTACAGCTGGGTCAGCTCGAAATAGTCTTGCGGGTCCATGGGGGCGTTCACGATCAGGCCTCCATCTGTTTGCGCCAGTATTCGTACATGCCCCGGATCAGCGTCTCGGTGACCATGTGATCCGTGTCGCCCACCCCGCGGCCGCCGAGCTCGGCGAGCGTGCGGTGGAACGGCTTCTGCTCGAAGCCCTTCTGCGAGAGTTCGATGACTTCGCCGTCGTCCGCCGAAACGAAGCCGGCCGGTCCGAACAGGTTGGCCTGGCGCAGACGGCGCTGCGTCATCTCCTCGGTGTCGTCGTCGAAACCGAAGTGCGTCCAGACGAAATCGAAGGCGCCAGGCCCGCTCGGCTGGATGTGTCGCGTCGACACGCTGTTGACCTGCTGTTGGAAGATCACGCTCGGGAACAGCGTCATCATCACCGCTGTCGGGCCGTCCCACCAATCTTCCGGGACGATGTCGAGGAAACGCGGGTCGTTGAGCTGCATGCTCTCCTTGAAGCTCGACACCTGTGTCACCTGGTCGGCGTGGCCGGCAGCGCCACGCGTGGAAATCATGGCTGCGTGCCGATGGTGATCGTCCATCTTCAGCTCCGACTTGTTGTCGGCGCGCCAAAGTCCGAAAGTCACGAACCAGGTGTGCAGCAGGCCCGGGTGATACGGATCCTTGATGTTCTCCTGCATCAGCTTCCAGTTGCCCTGAATGCGTTGGCGGTTGTAGCCGAGGATGGTGAGGTTGCGGCCGTTGAACAGGCGGTCGAAATAGCCGAGGATCGCCGGTCCCATGAAGTCTTCGAGCGACTCGACGTCCGGATCGAAGGAGGCGAACACCACGCCGCCGCGCGTCGCGACCCTGAGCTTGTTGAGGCCGTGATCGGCCGTCTTGAAGTCTGCCGGCATGCCGCCGTGGACCTTGCCGTCCTGCTTGACGCCGCGGCGGAACGGGACACCTTGCAGGTCGCCCTGCAGCGTGTAGTTCCACTGGTGGTACGGGCAGGTGAAGCCGGTGGCCTTGCGGTTGCCGTGGCGCTCGCGGCAGAACTGCATGCCGCGGTGCGCGCAGACGTTCTCCACGACGTTGATGCAGCCGTCGTCGTCGCGGACCATGATCACCGAACGCTCGCCGACCACGGTGCGGGTGAAGTCGCCCGGCTTCGGGATCTCGGCCTCGAGGCCGACGTAGCACCAGTGCTTGCGGTAGAACAGGCGCTCGAGCTCCTTGCGGTGCTGGTCGGCCTCGGTGTAGGCCATGAACGGAATGCGGCTCGTGCCTTCGGTCTCCCAGTGAATCTTCTGCGGGAATACATTGGATCCGGTGTCCATGCGATTGTCCTTGGCGCGTCAGGGCGCGGCGTTGACCATGAGGGCAGAGCAAGCGGTGGAGTCGTCGCGCAGCGTCGTGCCACCGGATGCTTCACGGTGGCAGAGTGCGGATGAGAGTCGAGCCCGCACGCGGGCGATGCCGACCCGCGAGGTCGTTTCAGCGTTCATGCTGTTGTCTCCGATCTGTGCGCCGCTCGATCGGTGGCTGCTGGGCGCAATGATCGTGCGGTACGGCGCATAAGAAAATAGAATTCGGTGAATATACGGAATAGGTTCAGTGAAGGGAGACCGGATGGACCTCAAGGACATCGATCTCAATCTGCTGGTCGTTTTCGACCAGCTGCTGACCGAACGCAGCGTGTCGAAGGCGGCCGAGAACCTCGGGCTGTCACAGCCTGCAGCCAGCAACGCCCTGGCGCGTCTGCGCAAGCTGACGGGCGACACGCTGTTCCTGCGGACCACGAGGGGCATGGAGCCCACGTCGTTCGCTCAGCAACTGGCCGAGCCGATCGCCTGCGCGCTCGGGTTGATCCACGGCGCCGTCAATCAGCGCGCAACCTTCGATCCGGCCAAGGCCGAGCGCGCGTTCACGGTGGGCATGACCGACATCGGCGAGATCTACTTCCTGCCGAAGTTGATGGAAGAACTCGCGCAGGACGCGCCAGGTGTCACGCTGAGCACCGTGCGCAACACCGCCGTGAACCTGCGCGACGAGATGGAGGCCGGCCACATCAATCTGGCGATCGGTCTGTTGCCGCAACTCAAGGCGGGCTTCTTCCAACGTCGACTGTTCAGGCAGCGATATGTCTGCATGTTCCGCAAGGGGCATGGGCTCGACAAGCGCCGCTTGTCGCTGGCCGAGTTCTCATCGGCCCAGCACGTCGTCGTGGTGTCGGAAGGTACCGGCCACGGCAAGGTCGACGAACTGCTGGAGCGCGGTGGCGTGGCGCGAAACGTGGCGCTCACCGTGCCGCACTTCGTGGCCGTCGGTCACATCCTGCAGCACAGCGACATGGTGGCGACGGTGCCTGAACGGCTGGCGCAGGCGCTGGTCGGCCCGTTCGACCTGGCTTACATCAAGCATCCGGCACCGTTGCCCGAGATCGCCATCAACATGTTCTGGCACGCCAAGTACCACAAGGACCCGGCAAACGAATGGCTGCGCGGCATGGTGTTCCGGCTGCACGCCGATCCAACGTCGTCCGGCGTCGGTTCGGTGCGATCGACCTGAACTTCGATGGCGATTCGGCGTCGCGTTCACGCGTCGGGCTGAACAGCCGGGGCTTGAAAAGCCTGGTGAGTTGCGGCGCGACGACCCAGGTCATCGGCACCACGACCACGAGCAGCAACAGGGCGGTGCGTGGTCTTGATCGGATGCGCCCCTCGTTCGTCATCGATCGTGCGCGGCTCTCCCTGGGGGGCACGCGATGGTTCAGGGCGGGGATGCGTCGTTCGATGAACAGAGTGCGCACTGGCCGACGGTGGCCTCGGTCAGTCCCTGACGCTCGGCGATGGCGGCGTGGGGTTCGTCATCGGCACTGCGAAGGACGATCCGCGCTCGCGCACTCGACGGTGCCGGCGCGCTCGTTCATGAACGCCGCATTGCCGGTTTCTACGACGACATGGCGGCCGGGGCCGCCGCGCACCATCGACGACGAGCGCGTGGCCGGCCTGATCGAGACGACGCTGCCCGCCTTGCCGGCCCACGGCTCGACCCACGTGAGCGTGCGCTCGGTCGCCGCCGAAACCGGCATCACGCCGACGCGCCGAGATCGTCGGCGGCCGCAGCGCCACGCTCGCCGGCCGCACGTTCGGGCCCGACGGTCGTGTCGCGGCGCGTCTGCCGCTCGAGTTCGGCATCGCACTCGGCGCCGAGCAGCACCGAGAAGGCGGACACGAGGAACCAGGCGAGCACGATCACCAGCAGGTCTGCGGTCCGCACCTGCAGATGCTGCCGCGGTGCGCCCTGCACGTACCACGCCACGGCCGCGGTCGCCGCCAGCCAGGGCACCGTCGCCAGCAGCGCACCGGGCGCGAGCCAGGACCAGCGCGCATTCGTGCGGCACGGGCCGTAGCGGTAGAAGGCGAGCAGCGACAGCCAGAACAGCAGCCCGATGGCGGGCCAGCGCGCGACGAGCACCACGCGCTCGAGCAGCGGCGGCCACCCCAACCAGTGGCCGAGCAGCACGGGCGCCACCAGCGCCACGCCGACGCAGAACGCGACGGCGATCGCACCTGCCGTCAACAGCAGCGCAATCGACTGACGGTGGAGCACGGCACGCTGTTCCCGTTCGCCGTACGCGAGGTTGAGCGCGCGAATCAGAGCGCGCAGCGCCAGCGACGCACCCCAGAACGTGACGAGCGCGCCGCTCGCGACGCCGAAGCCGCGGTGCGACGGATCCGAGTCGACGAGGCTGCGAACAAGTGCGATCAGAAGCCGCATCGCTTCCGGCTGCAGATGGCCGCGCAGCCGCGCGAGCTGCGTCGACCAGTCGCCCATGTCGAACACGAGCGCGTACAGCTCCAGCAGGGCACGCAGACCGGGAAAGGTCGCGATCAGCGCGTAGAACGCCACGCCGGCCGATGCGCTCGCGAGGTCGTGGTCGCGCGCCCGCCGGCCGACCCTGACGAAGACATCCTTCCAGCCCGACGCAGGGATGTCGCCCGGGCCGGTGGCGTCCCGGCCGCGCTGCGGCTCGGCGCGGCGCTCGACGGTCGGATCGCTCATGCCATTCGCGGCGCGTTCAACGGCGGCGTCGATGCGGCGCCGCGGACGGCGACGACCGTCTCGGCGCAGCGCGGCGCTCGGGGCCGGCGAGCGATCCGCCGTCGCGGCCGGCGATTCGCGTGCGGATCGGCCCGCGCGCCGCAGCGGGCGTGCAGCCGCCGCCGCATGAAGCCGCCGGGCGCTTGAGAAGACACATATCGCGCGTTGCGGCGCGCAGGGCAGATGCATTCGGACAAATGATCTTCCGCCGGACTCGCGAGCGGTCCGCAGGCTGCGCGAACGTTCGGTGTGCCGGCTTCCTGAGCCTGCACGCCGCGCAATGGCGGGCATCGGCGCGTCGATAGAATCGGGCGCGCCGAAGCGCCGCGTCGGCACAACCACACCGGGACCCCATGGCCACTGCGAAGAAGATTTCTCCGAAACCCTCGAAGGCAGCGCCCGCTGCGAAGAAGACCGGCGCCGCGCCGACGACGGCAGCGCAAAAGCCGATCAAGACCGCGTTCAACCGGACCAGCCTGACCGCTCATCTCGCCGAGCAGGCAGGGCTCGAGCCGAAGGCCGCGAAGGCGTTCATGGCCGCGCTCGAGGCGACGATCCTCGCGTCGGTCCACAAGAAGGGCTTGGGTGCGTTCACTCTGCCGGGCCTGATGAAGGTCACGGTCGCGCAGAGCCCCGCGACCAAGAAGCGCGTCGGCATCGATCCGTTCACGAAGGTCGAGCGCACGTTCGCGGCGAAGAAGGCGACGACGCGGATCCGCGTGCGCGCGCTCAAGAAGCTGAAGGACGCGGCGCTCTAGGCGCACTGCTTCGCCGGTCGGCGGAGCGACCGCAGCCGGGCGGCAGTGGCCCGCGACGGCCGCCGCGGAATGCACGTTCCCTGGCCGCGTCGAGTCGGCGCGCCGGCGCCGCCGGAGCGCTCGCGCGTGCGCTCGCCGTCAAGGTTGCACGCGGTCGATCACCAGCGCGAGCCGGCTGCCGTCCAGGCCGGCGCGGACTTCGCCCACGAGGTCGCCCGGCTGCGGCATCGCGTTGCCCGACCGCGAAATCCTCGCGCCGACGACGACGTCCGTGAAGTTGGACAGGCGCAGCTCGGGTGACATCGCCATGCCGTCGTCGAGCGTGAAGCTTCCGGGCAGCGTCGACGCCGCCGGCCGCCGCAGGATCGCCAGCGGCATGCGCGGGCCCTGCGCGGCGCGTGCGAACACGAACAGCGTGTCGTTCGGCCCGACGCGCGCGGCGAGCTCGGCAGCGACGCGAATGTCACCGGAGATCGCGCGGCCGGCGGCAGCGGTTCCGGTACCGGCTCCTGTGGCTCCTGCCCCGGCCCCGGCCCTGGCCTCGTCTCCGGGCTCAGTTCCAACTCTGGCTCCGGCTCCGGCTCCGGCCCCGGCTCCGGCTCCGGCTCCGGCTCCGGCTCCGGCTCCGGCTCCGGCTCCGGCTCCGACCCGGGCGATGTCCGCCGCGGCGGTCCTGGCGGTCATGGTCCCGTCCGGCGCAGGACGGGCCGCGGCCGCGGCGGTTGCCCGGCCATCGTCCGAGCCTGGTGCCGCATCGGCGGCTTGGGCTTGCGGTGCGACAGCGGCGCCCGCATCGGCAAGGCTCTGCTCGAGCCCGCGCGCGAAGTCGCTGCCCGCCGGTGCGATCGCCCGGGCGCGGCGCCAGTAGTCGATCGCGGCGGCCGTGTCGCGCCGCGCCGACGCCGCGTTGCCGGCGAGTGCGAGCGCCTTCAGGTTGCGCGGATCCGCGGCGAGCGAACGGTCGATCAGCGCCTGCGCCCGGTCGGCGCTGCCCGGAGACCGCACCATGGTCAGCACGTCGGCCAGATCGGCGAGCAGCTGTGCGTCGGCGGGCGCGAGCGCGACGGCGCGCTCGTACGCGGCGGCGGCCTCGGGGAAGCGCTGCAGCGCGGCCTGGCTGCGTGCGAGCATCACCCAGCCGGGGAGGTCCTCGACCTGGCCGGCCGGACGGCTCTGCAGCCGCTGCGCGAGCAGGTCGACCATCTGCCGCATCTCGTCCGGCGACACCTCGTCGCTCGCCGTGGCGTCGGTCCGCGGCGGCGGCTGCAGCGCGGCGGGGTTGCCGAGGACGAGATAGCCGCCGACGACGAACGCGGGCAGGGCGATCGCGAGCGTCGCGAAGAGGCGCTTGTCCCCGGTGGGTCGGTGCGTCGCGTGGGTCGGCGCGGCGGTGGTGGGCAGCGCGCCCGCAGCGTCGGCGTCGGCGAGCAGCCGGCGCTGCAACTCGGCGATCGCTTCGCCGTGACGCTCGCCGTCGAGCGCGCCGGCCGACCGCTCGGCGTCGAGCGCGGCGACGTGCTCCTCGAACAGCGCGAGCCGCACGCGGTCGTCCGCACCGCCCGGGCCGAAGCGCAGCCGACCCGCCCACAGCAGCGCCCAGGCCGTCGCGACGGCAGCGAACGCGATCGCCCAGAAGCCGGCCGTCATCGTGCCGCCCGCAGGGCGTCGAGCCGTGCCGCCTCGTCGGCCGTCAGTGCGGCCACGCCGTGCCGTCGGCCACGCAGCTGGCGCAGCAGCACGGCGCCGGCGAGCACGAGTCCGACGAACGGTCCGGCCCAGAGCAGCGCAGTGGTCGCGCCGAAGCCTGGCCGGTAGCGCACGAATTCACCGTAGCGCGAGACCAGGAAGTCGCCGACCTGCGCGGGCGTGTCGCCGTGCTGCAGGCGCTCGCGGATCTGCCGGCGCAGGTCGACGGCGAGA
>CAXUDL010000006.1:0-153772 GCA_964249855.1 uncultured Rhizobacter sp.
GCCATGCTCAACCGGCACCGTGAGCGAAATCAATGTGGTCGGACTGGACGCTCACCCTTAACCGCGAGGCGTCCGTCCATGAGCATCAGCGAGCCGCTGGCAGTCGGCGCACGGCACAAAACCACTCCCGTCTTGAACAGGGAATGGCTGCCGGCGCTCTTTACGCCAACGTCTCAAGCAGCCAATCGGACGCTCGAGTTCTTCAAGGCGAACATCCGAAATCCGAACACTCGGAAGGCTTATGCACGGGCGATGAACCAATTCGCAGTCTGGTGCGCTTTAAACCGACTTGAGGATCTGGCGGCGATCGAGCCGCTTCACGTCTCCGCCTACATCGAGCAGCTGCAGCAGCGGCTTGCGGCACCTTCGGTGAAGCTACATCTGGCCGCACTTCGCGTACTGTTCGACTGGCTGGTGGTAGGGGCAGGTGATCCGGATGAACCCGGCGAGCTCGGTCCGGAGACCGAAGCACTCATCCGCAAAGGCAAGACGCCGGTGCTAAGGAAGATCTGAATAGCCGTCGGCGCCATCGCTCGTGACGGTATCGAGTGCTCAATCGGGCGGTGGAAGTCGATTGTTCGCGCCGGTTGGTGTTCTTCTATGCCGCTTCTGCGGTTTTCGACGGACTCATGCCATCAATCTGCGTCGCGCCATCCAAAGGTTCGAGAGAGCGAACAGCGTGACGACCTGTGCCGTGTTCTTTGACAGGCCTCGGTAGCGAAGCTTCTTGAGCCCGAACTGCTGCTTCAGGACCCGAAACGGATGCTCGACCTTGGCGCGGATGCGTGCCTTGCACTGTTCGATCTGCTCGGTGATCCGGTCGATCGGAAGAAGTGGATCGACCTGCCTGCGCAAGCCAGGCCGCATGGCGACATACCAACTCGGCCCAGCCGCCTCGATGCGCTTTTTGACGCCCTGGTAGCCCGCATCGCCGAAGGCCACTTCCTCATGACCGTGGAGCAGCCGCCCAGCAACATTCAAGTCGTTGACGTTCGCCGCCGTGCCGACGACGGTGTGCACGAGGCCCGAGTCGGCATCCACGCCGATGTGCGCCTTCATCCCGAAGTACCAGTTGTTGCCCTTCCTGGTCTGCTTCATCTCGGGGTCCCGCTCACCGTCCTGGTTCTTCGTGGAGCTTGGCGCCGAGAGGATCGTTGCATCGACGGCCGTGCCTGTTCTGAGCAGCAGCCCCTTGGCCTGCAGGATGTCGTTGACGACCCGCAGCATGTCGACCGCGAGGTTGTGACGCTCGAGCAGATGCCGAAAGCGAAGGATGGTCGACTCGTCCGGCAACCGCGCAGTGGCGCCTTCGAGCCGCGCGAACTCACGGTAGAGCGGCACATCGTGCAGCGCTTCTTCCATCGCCGGGTCCGAGAGCCCGAACCACTGCTGCAGGTAGTGAACCCGCAGCATCGTCTCGAGCGGGAACGGCGGTCGGCCGGTTGCGGACTTCGGGTAGTGCAGCGCCACCACTTCCACCAACGCCGCCCACGGCACCACGCGCTCCATCTGCTCGAGGAACTCGCGTTTCCTCGTCTTCTTCGTCGACAGGTTCAGGCCCAGTCCGAGCTGCTTCATCGCGTCAAAGTCTAATGGCCAACACGACTCGCCTCATGCAAGATTCGAGCTTGTTTTGCAGACCTTCCCTAGCAGCCGAAGAGGCGAGGGCGCTACTGGATGCGATCAATTTGTCGACGCTAGCCGGGCAGGAAACGACAGCCCCGGCTGGAACTGAATGCGGTTGAACGGCATGGCAACTCCTCGATGCAACGCCGTCACATCACAGACCAAGTGGCTCATAGCGTGAGCTAGGCTGAGGCAAATTGCTAATCAGGAGCTTGGATGTCGTTAATGAGCTCTTTAACTCGCCTCGCTAAAACCTCGATGTCGAACGGCTTGGTCATCACGTGCATGCCTGGGTCCAGGTGGCCATGGCTGAGCACCGCATTTTCTGCATAGCCGGTGACAAAAAGCACCTTGAGCTTGGGCCTCGCCACCCGTGCAGCGTCGGCCACCTGCCGCCCATTCATCCCTCCTGGCAGCCCGACGTCGCTGATCAATAGGTCGACGCGAGCGCCAGACCCGAGAATCTTGAGCGCATCGGCCCCATTGCCCGCTTCCAAAGTTGCGTAGCCGAGCTCCTCCATCACCTCCACAATGAACATTCTTATCGTCGGCTCGTCATCCACGACAAGCACAGTTTCGCCGCGCTCGGCCACTGGCGCGGGAGGTAAAGACGCTTCAGCCTGTTGCTCGGCTTCGGTAGCGTCCCGACGGGGCAGGTAAATGCAGACCATCGTTCCCTTGTTCACTTCTGAATAGATGCGGACCTGACCTCCCGATTGCTTCGCGAAACCGTAGACCATCGAAAGCCCGAGACCCGTGCCAACGCCGATTGGCTTCGTGGTGTAGAAGGGCTCGAAGGCCCGCTCAACAACTTCGGGCGACATGCCACAGCCGGTGTCACTGACGCAGAGCGAGACGTACTGGCCAGGCGCCAGTTCCCGATGCAGGGCGGTTCGGTCATCGATCCAGCGGTTGCCCGTTTCGATCGTGATCCGGCCCCCGTGCGGCATCGCGTCACGCGCGTTGAGGCAAAGATTGAGCAACGCGTTTTCGAGCTGCCCTCGGTCGGCCCACACCCCCCAGAGGCCGACCGACGAGACCAATTCGAGCGCGACCTGCGGACCAATGGTTCGCCGCACGAGTTCTTCCATGCCGGCAGCAAGTCGATTCAAGTTGAGCGGCTCGGGAGAGAGTGATTGTCGACGCGAGAACGCAAGCAGACGATGCGTCAGCGAGGCCGCCCGGTTGACGGCACCCTGGGCGGTGTCCACATAGCGGCCGATCTCGGCCGCTCGGCCCTCATCGAGGCGTTTACGCGCCAGTTGCAGGCTGCCCGACATCCCCGCCAAGAGATTGTTGAAATCGTGTGCCAAACCTCCCGTCAGCTGGCCGACGGCTTCCATTTTTTGCGACTGGCGCAGCGCATCCTGGAGCTCCGCGTGCTCGCGCACCGCCGCTGCAACGCGGTCTTCGAGCGTCGCATTGACCTCTTCGAGGTCGGCCACAGCTCGTTCAAGATTTTGCTTTGCACGGACTTGCTCGGTCACGTCATAGCCGGCGACGAATATTCCGTTGATTCTTAACTCGTCGTCTCGTGTTGGGGTATAAAGAAAATCGATGAAACGATCATCGTTTTCGCCTCCCAACCTGATCGGCTGAGCGCGAGCCGAAAACGGCTCGCCGGTCGTATACACACGATCCAGAAGCTCGATATAGCCTTGTCCTTCTAGCTCGGGAAAGACATCCCTCACGGTACGTCCAAGAAAGTTGCGTTGTCCTGCAATTGCCATATAGGCGTCGTTGACGTACTCGAACCGGTGATCGGGTTCGGCCAGAACAGCAGCAAAGCCCGGCATTCGTTGAAGCAGCGAACGTTGCCGCTTTGCCTCCAAGACGCTTTGTTGCTGGTTCAGAACCAGAGCGGTGGTGTCGGAGGTGGTGA
Organism: uncultured Rhizobacter sp.; assembly: GCA_964249855.1. Lineage (GTDB taxonomy): Bacteria > Pseudomonadota > Gammaproteobacteria > Burkholderiales > Burkholderiaceae_C > LMDS01. Next base: position 3,509 of record CAXUDL010000006.1, read on the forward strand.
CCAACACACCGCCCACCTTGTTCGAGGTCTGGTCGTCGTCGATGGGAGTAAAGCTGTAAGTCCAGTAGACCTCATCGAGGCTGCTCCCTTTGGGGAGGGGAAGAAGCTGGTTGTAAAAATAGCTTGCTTCGCCGCTGCGCATGACCTGCTCGATCCGTGGCCCAAGCACCGCCCACAGTTCACCCAACACTTGGGAGGCCGGCTGGCCCAGTATGTTCGAATGCTTGCCCTCGGCGACCGCCGCTCGGTAAGCCTCGTTGTATAAACAAAAACTTTCAGGTCCCCAGAAAATGAAAGCTGGGCGGCGCGCGTTCAGCGCGAGACGGACGACTGTACGAAGACTCTGCGGCCACTCCTCTGGCGGCCCGAGCGCCGTTCCGTGCCAGTCGTGGCTGCAGAACTGCAAACCCATCTCGCCACCGCCCTGAAAGAACGAAAATAACGTGTTCATGCGACGGGGTCAGGGAAACCTTGGAAACAGGGAGTTTGCCAAAATGTTCAACACGCCACCTTGAACGTCGGGCTGTCCCCGGCCCGCGTCTTCCTGTGGTCGTAAATCCGCGTCGTCGCAATGTTGGCGTGCCCTAGCTACTCCTGCACCTTGGCCATGTCGGCCTGGTGGTCGAGCGCGTTGGTCGCAGCCGTTGCCCGCAGCGCGTGGGCCCCGATCTTGAAGCCGAGCATGGCTGAGTACCCCCAGACGATCTTGTAGACCCCATCCGCCGTGATCGCCTTGGCCAACCCCTGGCCTTGACTCCGGATCGCCCGCAAGAGGGCGCCCGTGGTCTCCAGCCGCGACCGTTGGCCTCGAGGTAGTCGACGATCAAGCCCCCACTGCCGGGTGCAGCGGCACATAGCGCGTCTTGCTGCCCTTGCCCGAAACCTTTAGGTGCGCCACGCCGCGCCGCTCGTTCAGGAAATCCTTCACCGTCAGCTTGCAGAGCTCCTCCCGCCGGAGCGTGTGATAGAGCAGGGTGGCCAGAATCGCCCGATCCCGCTTTCCCTTGAGCGACACCGCATTGGGTGCCTCGAGCAGGGCCCGCGCCTGATGGTCGCCAAGCGCCGACGTCTTGCCCTCGTGGCTCTCTCCACCAGCGGGCGCTTCACGCCTTTAGCCGGGTTGTGGGTCACCGCGTTGCTCCCGCACAGATGCTCGAAAAGCGAGGAGAGGGCGGCCAGCCGGTGCCGAATGGTCATGCCGCTCAAGGCGAGCACACCAGGTCATCGCGCCAGGCGATGACATGCGAGCGGGTCACGATCGGGAACTCAGCCGGCGCCCGGGTCCCGGTGAAGCGCATGAAGTCCTGCAGGGCGTTCTCGTACGCCCGGCGGGTGCCCTTGTTGTCAATGTCGGCGAACCACGCGAGCTCGGGCGGGACGTCAGCCAGGCCCTGGTACTGGTCGGCGGTCAGAAGCCGTCCAGCGGGGGACAAGGGAACAAGCGCCTCGCTCATTAATGCCTCTCCGGCCGAACCCATACGGTCATGGCGCATCGGTCTTGGCGGTGGCGTTTGCCTGGTACTTGCGCTCAAGGCGGTCTAGAGCATCGTCGGCAGCAACCCCAGCCGTGTTGTCGGCAAGCGCCTGCTGCCACAAGGCATACAGACGGCGGCCTTCGACTCTGACCGCCTCCATGTCCGGTTGTGTGGCAGGGCCACTGTCAAGGCCGGCTTGGAAGTCGGAGCGCAACGACTCCAGCGCCTGCTTCCTTTTTCGCTCCGAGGGAATTGGCAGGTGTACTTCCTGTCGTGAGCATCTGTCATTGCGCGCGGGTCACCCAACAAGCGAACACCGAGACCCCCGGCCGCTGCGCGCAGGGCTCGATCCAGCGTCGCCAGCGGCAGGCTCAGCCGCTGCGCCAGCTCGAGGTAGGCGGCGTCATAAACCGTGCGCTGAAACCGTGCGGCAAGTGCCGCGGTTGCGCTCCATGCTTGCAAGGCCGTTTCGTCGTCGACGCTCACGGGCAAGTCGCACAGGAAACCGATCAGCTTCTGCCGCTGGGTCGCATCGAGGCGCCCGCGCCTTTCGCCCATGGCAAGGCCGTTGAGCACTTCCAATGGCCACAAACCGGGAGCTGCCGCACCGGAGACCGTGATCTGACGCAGAAGTGCGTCCGTTGCGTCGGTACGCTCATCCTCGAAACACCAAGCGAGCGTGACAGAGCTGTCCAGCACGAAGGTCACGGACGGCCTTCGTCCACCAGACCTTTGATGCCGAGACCGCCCAGCGTGAGGCCGCGTCGCTATCGATAAAATAAATAGTAGTTTGACATATTGGTCGGTCGCATTGTTCGAAGTCAAGCTCCGCCTGCGACGCGCCGCGCTGGCGCTTAAATGCCAGGCTGGAGATCAACGTAGAGTCCGGCATGTTACTGGGCGAGCCCTTTACCGCCTGGATCGCTGCCAGCACGTCACCGGTGCTGTTGGGTGGGCATCTGGTTGTTGACGCGCGCGCTGAGCGCCTCGGGCGGTGCTCCAGTCCACGGTCTGAGGGGCGCTGCGTTGGCGTGAAAAGGAACACTGCGATGGACCAGCACCGGCCCCACAACCGGACCTACGAAGCGACCGTGATACGGCCCTCGCGCGGTTGGACCGTTTTGCTATGTGCCGCCGCGCTGCCTGGCTTGCTGGCAGCGGCCGAACCGGCCGTACAGCCCGAGTTGGCGCGCCGCGTGGCCCGCGTCGAGCGCGGCCTGCTCAGCGCCGTGATCGTGGCGGGCGCCCGCCCGGCCGTGCGTGCGCTGCAGGTGGAAATGGCGCGCGCCAACGTGCCCGGCTTGAGCGTGGCGGTGCTGCATGAGGGCCGCATCGAATGGGCCAAGGGTTACGGCCTCACGCGTGCGGGCGGCGCCACGGTCGATGCCGACACGCTGTTCCAGGCTGGCTCGATCAGCAAGCCCGTCACAGCCTTCGGCGCCTTGCGGCTGGTGCAGGACGGACGCCTCGCGCTCGACGACGACGTCAACACGGTGCTCAAGGGCTGGCAGCTGCCCGCGCCCGAGGGCCAGCCGGTGAGCTTGCGCCAGCTGCTTTCGCACACCGGCGGCGTGACCGTGCACGGATTTCCCGGCTATGCCGCGGGAGCGTCGGTCCCCAGCGTGGACGAGGTGCTGCGCGGCGCGCCGCCGGCGGTCACGGCCGCGGTGAGCGTCGACATGCCGCCGGGCACGCGGTGGCGCTACTCGGGTGGCGGCTACACGGTGATCCAGCGATTGATGACGGATCGCAGCGGCGAAGCCTTCTCGGCGCTGCTCGCGCGCGAAGTGCTGCAAGCTGCCGGCATGCACCACAGCCGCTTCGATCAGCCGCTGGCATCCGCGCTGTTGGCGCACGCGGCACTGCCGCACGACACGGCCGGCCGGCCCGTGCCCGGTGGCCCTCACGTTTACCCCGAACTCGCCGCCGCGGGCCTGTGGAGCACGCCGAGCGACTTGTTGCGCTTTGCCGTGGCGGTGCAGCGCTCGGCCGCGGGCGAACCCGATGCCTTGCTGTCGCGCGAATGGGCCGAGCAAATGTTGCGTCCCGGGCTGGGTGGCTATGGGCTGGGCTTCGAGGTGGGCGACACGCCGTGGGGCCACAGCTTCGCGCACGGTGGCAGCAACGAAGGCTACGAGAACTACCTTGTAGCCTACGACGGCCGCGGCGAAGGCGTGGCGGTGATGACCAACGGAGCGCAGGGCAATCGCGTGGCCGGCGACCTGATCCGCAGCATCGCCGTCGAATACGGTTGGCCGAGCTACCGCAGCATCGCGCGCCGCAGCGTCGCTATGCCGCGTGCCAGTGCGCGCCGCCTCGTGGGCACGTACGAGATCCCGCAACTCGGTGAGTTCGCGGTCCTGGCCGATCGCGACGGACTCGCCCTGTCGTTGAAGGATGGCGTGAGCGAACGCCTCTACGCGGCTTCGGCCAGCGAGTTCTTCGTGTTGTCGCAAGACCTCGTGCTGAAGATCGAACCCGGCTCCGAACCCATTGCCGGGCGCATCGTCTCGGGCCCTTTCGATCTGCCGTTCAAGGCCGCGCGCTGACGACGCCACGCCGATGGCGGGCCGCCCTCCGGCCAACGGGGGCGGCATCGGGGCGGTGCCATCGCCGCGAGACCACCGCGCGACAGACTAGTCGCTGCGGACAGGGCATCCGAGCCCCTGAAGTCTTCGTTCTCCTGCCAGCCGGGAAGCTCGAAGCCCGGAAAGCGACTGGCGATTTGGGCGTCCGTCTACATCGCCGCCAGCGCGTCTCGGGTGTCCAGCTCGACGAATGGGCACTTGAGCTGGTTCCACCGAAACTTCAGCAGGTTCAGCGACGCCCATTGCTCGTGCGCGGTGCCGGCCAGCAGGTTGTGGACCTCTTCGACGACGATCACGCGCGGCGCCACCTTGCGCAGCAGCGTCAATGCCGTGTATTCCACGGCAGCCAGCCGGTCGCCGTGCCGGTAAGGCGCATCAACGCCATGAGTAGCTGCCCGTGCAGGCGCCGCTTCTGCGGTGCCGATGGCATCTCCACGGCGCGCACGTCGACCTGCAGCACCCCCGTGTTGGCGTTGAATTCGCTCGCCGGATGGGCGCGCAGAAACTTCTGGATGACCATCGACTTGCCAATGTTGGACTCGCCATGAAACAGCAGCCCTGGCATGCGGGTCCGTTCAGGGCAGCCCAGCAAGCGCTCCAACTCCTGCAATGCATGCCGCGCACGCGGGTAGTCGATCCAGTGATCCTCTGTTGGGTGGTCGATCCGCTTCGCGTCGTCGAGTTCAGCGATGACGCGCGCTTCGGCGGTGAGATGTGCATGAACGCTCAAGACGATCCTCTCAGGTAGTCGCTCAGCGGCGAAGGCTGTGCCAGACCTCTCCCTCGAACGGAATGGCCGGCTTCGACCAGTCGATATCAGACTTCGGCTACGGCGCGGCCGCCTGGTTGAGCGGTTCGATACCCACGGTGGCAGGCCGCTCGGCGACCTGCTGCTGGCAACGCCTCCTGCGAGTCTTGGCGTGCGCGGCTCGCACGATCTCGCGCTGTTTGTCGATGGCTTCGATCAGCAGCGCCAGGTTGATGGACTTCTGCCCGGCCAAGCGCAAATGTCGCCTCGCGGCCTGGACCTCCCACAGGCTCATCGCCGGCATGCGCGGGTCCGAAAACGGAACCTCCAGGTAGTCGCCCTCATGCGGCACTTACAGCTTGGACAAGTTGCGTGGATCGAAATGCAGCGTCAGCCGCTCCCAGCGCACCAGCCACTTAGAGAAGATCGGGAGATCGGGTGCCAGTAGCGCAGGTGCTCGAAGACGATGCCGTCGCGCCGCAGGGTGCGGCTGATCGCCGGCAGGAGCGCCCGCGCGACCATCGTCACGAGCCAGTTGCCTATCGAGCACTGGCATGCCTGGATCGGTGACACGACCATCGCCGACGCGATCCTGGATCGGCTGCTGTCGCGCAGCCAGCGTCTGCTGCTCAAGGGCAAGTCGCGGCGGCTGCCGAAGGCCGGGGCGGCGGCAAACGCCGCCGACGAACCGACCACTGCCGCCGAAGACGGCACGTCACGGTAGGCGGTCTACCCTATGGATCTGTGCACAGGCCCGCTGGCGCGGGCTTCCCGGCTGAGCGCTGACGCGCTCACCTGTGGATGGCCGGATGGACAACCCTGCGGATTGCCCACACGCCAACCACAGGCCGCAGGCTGCTCACAAGCTCCACAGGGCCCCGCCACGACAGGTCGAAAGGCAAGACAAAACCCGAAATTCCGGCGTCGCACTCGGGGTATCAGGGCTCGCCAAGTTGCCACTTCGGAGTGTGCATCAACCCCCCGATACGACATCGTTCCTGCGCAACACCGCATCGACTCCGAAGCGGTCGCGCTTCCGAATCACCGGTCACGGTCGCCGACACCCGCACGTTGACATCAGGCCGCAGAAATGGGCACCCCATTTGCCGATGCCGGCTCATGAATTCTGTCCCACTCCATTTCGCCGGTCGCCCCGGCATCGTATCCGCCCGCGCCGCACGTGCCGGCGATCAACGCATTTGCGACTCCCTCATTGGCGAGCGAGGGCTTCTCCTCGATGGCCGCCGCACCTATGAGCGTCGACCCTCTTTCGGCAACCGGTCGCATGTGCGCGTCCGGGCTCGGTGGTAGAGGCGATGGACGAGAGCACGCTGGTCGCGATCGGTAAACTCCTCGCGGTCCTCGGCTTGGTCGGGGCGAACGGCTTCTTCGTCGCCAGCGAGTTCGCGCTGGTCGGTATCCGGCGCAGCCGCGTCGAGGAGCTGGCTGCTGAAGGTCATAAGACCGCGCGCCTACTCGGCCGCGCGATCGACAACCTTGACGCCAACCTCGCGGCGACGCAGCTTGGCGTGACGATCTCGTCGCTCGCCCTAGGCTGGATTGGCGAGCCTGCCCTTGGCCGGTTGGTCGAGGTGGGCATGAGCCGGCTTCATGTCGAAGCGGGCGAGGCCGTTGTGCACACGATCGCGGCGAGCCTGGCCTTTGCCGTTATCACGATCTTCCACATCGTCCTCGGCGAGCTGGCGCCGAAGAGCCTGGCGCTGCAGCAGCCGGAGCGGACGGCGATGTTCGTCGTGCGGCCGCTTGCGCTTTTTCGCGGCGCCTTCAAGCCGGTTATCTTTGTCCTCAACGCCCTGGGCAATGCAGTCCTGCGGCTCATTGGCCTAGAGTCTGGCCAAGGCGAGCAGCAACTGCATTCCACGGCCGAGCTCAAGCTGCTGGTCGCCGCCAGCAAGGATGCCGGTCTCGTTGAGAGCACGCAGCAGGAGGTCGTCGAGCGTGCCTTTAATATGGCCGACGCGCGCGTTCACACCATCATGACGCCGCGTCTGGAAGTCGAATGGATCGATGCCGACAGCCCGCCCGAGACGTTCCTGCGCGCCATCCGCAACTGTCCGCATGAGCAGGTGGTCGTTGCCAAGGGCGCACTCGACCAATTCGTCGGCGTCTTGCGGAAGCGCGATTTGCTCGACGCTCACCTCGAGGGACAGGTGCTTGATCCGCTCAAGTCCCTGCTCGAACCGCTCATCGTCCCCGACCAGGCCACCGTGCTGCAGGTGTTCGAGTCGTTCAAGCGGCGGCCAGTGCAGATGGCGCTGGTGATCGATGAATACGGCGTAGTGCAAGGGCTGGTGACGCAGATTGATCTGCTACAGGCGATCGTCGGCGACATTTCCGGCGAAGAAAAGTCGTTGGTGGCGCGCCGAGAGGACGGCTCCTTCCTCGCTGATGGCACGACGCCCGTCGACAAGGCGTTCCGCGAGCTCGGCATCACCGACGTCGACTCCGAGAGTGACTATCACACCTTGGCCGGCTTCGCGCTTTGGCACTTCCAGCACGTGCCAGCGGCCGGCGAGCACTTCGACTTTGGCGACTGGCGCTTCGAGGTGGTTGACATGGACAGGCATCGCATTGACAAGCTTCGTTTGACGCTACGCCCCAGGGTACACGCGCAGCAGGATACTGAGTCGGTATGAGCCGACTCAAGTGAGCCCGTATGCTCTTTACAGCCGTATCCCCGGTTGGCGCAGGTGCTACCCCGCGGCAGCCGTCCGAAATGAGAGTGGCTCATCATCCTGAATTTTGAGACAGGCAATGGATGGCCTCGCGCCGCACCCGCCATGGTTAAAGCTCAGTGCCGCCGAGGCGCAACCAAAAAAGGGGGGCCTAATTCCGTCCGAGCGCCTCGACCGCCTTCGTCCGCCGCCGCTTCTCGGTCGTCACATAGACCGCCGTGGTTGCGAGCGACGCGTGGCCCAGGTTCTGCTGCGCGATCCCAATCGGCATTCCGCCGACGATCGCGTGGCTCGCATATGAATGCCGCGTCCAGTACCTGTTCGCCTACGCAAAACGCTCCGCCCCTTTTGCATCACCCCTCGCAGTTCGCTCCCCACATTGCGCGAGAAATGCCCTGATCTGGTCACCGAAAGTCCTGATTGAGCCAAGAGCTGTAGGTCGGAATGAACTGCACGTGCCAGCGCGGCCGGCTTGCCAGCCGGGCCTTGACCTTCGGGTGGCTGTGCGTGGCGGAGTTGTCGACGATGCAGTGAACGTCCAATTCGGCGGGCACGGCGGTGTCGATCTCGCGCAGGAACGACAGGAACTCTTGATGCCGATGCCGCGGCTTGCAAGTCGCCAGCACCGCTCCGTTGAGCATGGCCTGCAACTTGCTCAATTGACCGACGAGTAGAAGCTGGCAGTGGCGCCGTTACCGCCATGGGTCATTGCTCTGGCGGCGCGAGCCCCTTGAGGGGTCGCGCTGTGCGCCGTTAGGGTGCACTGTGTTCCACGACATGACCAGAGAAACCCACATGAAACGCGTCATCGCCTTCCTTGCGTTCGCGGCTGCCACCGGACTCGCCCACGCACAAGACAAAGTTACCTTTCTCACGTCTTGGTACCCCCAGGCGGAGCACGGCGGCTATTACCAAGCCGTCGCCACCGGCATTTACAAGAAATACGGCCTCGACGTGACCATCAAGATGGGCGGGCCGCAAGTCAATGCCGTCCAGATCATCGCCGCCGGCCAAGCCGACTTCATTATGGGCAAGGACTTCCAGACCTTGTCCGCCGTGGAGAACGGCGTACCCCTCACCACCGTCGCGGCAGTCTTCCAAATGGAGCCGCAGGGAATGGTCACGCACCCCGACGTCACCAGCTTGGCCGACCTCAAAGGCAAAACCATTCTGATGGCCACCAGCGGTCGCACAAGCTGGTGGCCGTGGCTCAAGATCAAGTACGGGTTGAAGGACGACCAAACACGGCCGTATACGTTCAACATGCAGCCGTTCTTTGCCAACAGGAATATCGCCCAACAGGGGTACCCTGGCGCTGAACCCTTTATCGCCGAGAAGGCCGGCCAGAAGATCAAGTTCTTTATGTTCGCCGACGAGGGCTATCCGCCGTACGGCAACACCGTCGTCACGACGCGGCAGATGGTCAAAGACAAGCCCGACCTCGTGCAACGCTTTGTCAGGGCGACGCTCGAAGGCTGGAGGAGCTACTTGGACAATCCCGCGCTCGGCAATGCGCTCATCAAGCGCGACAACCCGGAGATGGATGACGAGACGATCGCCTACGCTGTCAAAACCCTGCGTGAAATGAAATTCTTTGACGGTGGCGACGCCGCCACCATGGGCCCCGGTGTAATGACCGACGCGCGCTGGAAGCAGACCTACGACCTCATGGTCAGCAGCGGACAACTCAAGCCCAATCCGAATTGGCAGCAGGCCTACACGCTGCTATTCCTCAAAGATCTGAAGAAATAACAGGCGCCGACATGCTCGTCACCCGACAACCTGTGCTGCGGCGCTTCTGGTACGCCGTCATGCCGATGAACGCCCTTGCGACCGGCCCTCGACCTTTCACGCTGTTGGGCGAAGACATCGTGCTCTGGAAGAAGGCCGACGGCACGCCTGCAGCAGTGCGCGACCGCTGCTGCCACCGCACCGCGAAGCTGTCGAAAGGCACCGTCGACGGCGACAACATCGTTTGCGGGTACCACGGCTGGACCTACGATTGCCGGGGCGTCTGCGTGAAGATTCCGCAGGCCCCCGAGATGCAGGTGCCTGCCGGCGCGCGCGTACCCGCCTATCACTGTCAAGAAAAGTTTGGCTATGCGTGGGTCGCGCTGGATGACCCGTTGATGCCGCTGCTGGACACCCCGGAAGAGGCGTTGGGCTACCGCCGCGTCCACCAGTTCGACGAAACCTGGAACACGGGCGCGCTGCGCATGATGGAGAACTCGTTCGACACGGCGCACTTCGCCTTCGTCCATGCCGGCACATTCGGCCAGGGCGACCTGCCCAAGCCGGAATTCTTCCAGCTCAACGAGACGGATTTCGGCTTCGAGGCCGAGGTCATCGTGCCGATCAACAACCCGTCAGAGTCGCACCGCATCACCGGCACGACCGAGCCGACCACCAAGCGCCACTTCTTCAACCAGTGGCACCTTCCGTTCCTGCGCAAGCTGGGGCTGCATTACCCGAGCGGCATCAAGCACACCATCTTCACCTGCGCGACGCCGATCGACGATCGCCGCATCCAGCTGATCCAGTGGCTCTATCGCAACGACACCGAGGACGACTGCCCGGCCGCCCTGCTCAACGAGTGGGACACGCGGGTCGTGCTGGAAGACAAGGTGATCATGGAAACGGTCGACGCCGATGCCCCGGTGGACGTTTCACGGCGCGACGAGCAAAGCATGGCCAGTGACCGTCCCGGCATGTTGATGCGCAAGCGCCTTCTGAAGCTGTTGAAGGACCACGGGGAAAGCGAACAGTACGGATGGACCCGAATCCATCCGGCCGCGCCGGGGGCCGCATCATGATGACCAGCCAACAGAAGGTGCTGCGGCGCTTCTGGTACGCGCTGATGCCGATGTCGATGTTGGACGACGGCCCCAAACCCTTTCGGCTGATGGGCGAGGACATCGTGCTGTGGAAGCGGGTCGATGGCACGCCCGCCGCGCTGCAGGACCGCTGCTGTCACCGCACGGCCAAGCTCTCCAAAGGCAGGGTCGTCGACGGGAACATCAGCTGCGGCTACCACGGCTGGACCTACGACTGCACCGGCACCTGCGTGGGGATCCCGCAGGCGCCGGATATGAAGATTCCAGCCACCGCGAAGGTGCCGGCGTACCGCGCCCAGGAGAAGTACGGCTACGTCTGGGTCGTCCTGGACGAGCCTCTCAAGCCGATTCCGCACTTCCCCGAAGACGGCGCGCCGGGTTACCGCCGCATCTTCCAGTTCTATCAAACCTGGAAGACCAGCCCGTTGCGGATGATGGAAAACTCATTCGACAACTCGCACTTCTCGTACGTGCACAAGGCCAATTTCGGCATTTCGGAAAATCCGCAGCCTGCGCCATATTCGTTTGCCGAAACCGACTACGGGTTCGAAGCCGAGACGACGGTTCCGGTCCGCAATCCCGAGCACGGACACCGCGTCACGGGTACCGCCGAGCCGATCACGCACAGGCATCTCGTCAATCGCTACTACCTTCCATTTGCACGTCGCTTCGGCTGCACCTACCCGGCCAGCGGTGTCCACCACATCATCTACAACTGCGCCACGCCGATCGATGACGAGACGATGGTGCTGGTGCAATGGCTCTATCGCAACGACAGCGAAGAGGCGTGCAGCACGTACGAGTTGATCGCCTGGGACGCCGCCATCACCGCCGAGGATCGTGACATCCTCGAGGCGACCGATGCCGACGCCTGCGTCGACACGCGGCGCAAGATGGAATTCCACATGCCCTCAGACAAACCGGGGCTGGTGATTCGCAAGCAGCTGCTCGACCTGCTGCACGCGCACGGCGAGGAAGAGATCCACCGCGGCAACGTCGGCGCGCTCGCGCGGCCGAGGCTCGCTGCCGGGTGACCGGGCGGCCCCTCCGGCACCGTTTCAAGCAGTTCGAGATCTCGAGATCTCGAGACCGATTCGTCCGTGCAGTGAACGCCGGCGAGAGTGAGTCACCCGATTCGGACTGCGGCGCTGGTCCAAGCTGCGGCGCGGGTCTGTGGCTGACGACAATCACCGTGGCCGGTCGTGTTGCCTCAGCGAAAAATGTTACCCATCGTTGTCGGCCGGTGAGCGTTCTTGGTGCTTCTGGGACTTCTAAATGAATTGAGGGCCCCGGCGATGCCGCCAGGAGGCGCCACGGTCGAGTCATGTACTCACCTGATCAGAAGGATGGTTCAGCCGAATGAGCGGTGCGAAGCGGGCGAGGCAGAGCTTGAGAGGTCGCCCGGGCCAAGCGTTCCAGAAGCTTGCGCAGGTCGAACCGGCGGTTGAACAGGTACTGCACTTGGCCCAGATAGCGATGCGCCTACTTCCCGAAGCCGAAGGCGTGATAGGTGCCAAACAGCGACGTCTCGATGTTGCCCAGAGCTGTGTTGACGGACAGGAACGACGGGTGCTTGGCACTGTCCGCACCGCCGCCGGTGACATGAGGTTCATGCAGGATGCCCATGCCGCGCACGGCCTTGAAGCAACCCAGACGATCGGAGACCAGGGTGGCCGGTGCCGCCAGGGGCTGCTCGGCGAAGGCCTGGATCGACTCCTTGATCAACGGCCGCTGAGACAGGCACTGGACTTGCCCCCATCTCGCGGACGGTCAATGGCTTGAATTCAAGCCGGTTGGATGCGCGCCGCTGGAGGGTTGTCCACCGGCGTCGTGGCGCCCGCCACGCAGACGCCGACGGTGGGCAACCCGTGTTGTCGCGACATCGATGGCATGGGGCGGGTCCTGCTCTTTGAGTGCCTCGAACTTCGCTGGCGACGTTTGCCCGAGTCCGCTGTGGCGGCGGCCGGGTTGTACCAGCCTTCGATGTAGGTGAAGAGCGCCAGCCGCGCGTCGGTCTTTGTCTGCCAGCTGCGCGGGTCGATCAGCTCGCACTCGAGGGTTGCGAAGAAGCTCTCGGCCATCGCGTTGTCGTAGGCGTCGCCGACGGTACCCATCGACGGACGAACACCGAGCTTCTTGCACCCGGTCGCCGGAGGCGATGCTCGTATATCGCTTCCCTGGTCGCTGTGGTGGAGGACGTCCTGCGGCTTTCGCTGCTGGATCGCCATGTTGAGCGCGGTCAGCACAAGCTCAGTCGTCATCGACTCGCCGATCGCCCAGCCGACGATGCGTCGGCTCCGGACGTCAGGCACCACGGCCAGGTAGATGAACCCCGCCCAGGTCGGCACATACGTCATGTCGGCGATCCAAAGCTGGTTCGGGCCGTCGGCTGCGAATTTGCGCTCGACGAGGTCGGGCGCCGGGCGTTTGCGTTTGTCGCGCGTCGTCGTGACGCACCACGCACGGCGCCGGCTGACGCCTCGGATGCCGTGCTGACGCATCAATCGGGCAACTCGCTTTCGGCTGACGGCCAAGCCCCGGTCCTGAAGCTCGGCACGAACGCGCGGCATGCCGCAGGTCGCATCGGACTCGGCGTGGACCGCCCGGCTGACGATGCTCTGCGAGCTGCAGTCGAACTCGCGCGCCAGCTCGGCCGGCGAGCGGCCAGCCTGGACAAGTTCGACCGTTCGACGGCGAAACTCCGCCGGGCAAGGCGGCTTGGTCTTGGGCATCTCTGGACTCCTTCTTCCGTGAGGATAGGTCCACGAAAACTGGGCAACTTCGATCCGGGGCGGTGCAATCGGCTTACTGCGACAGAGCCGCGCGAAGCGCTGAATTGCACCGAAGATACCTTCGCCCCCGACTTCAGTGTGAGCACAGGCGGACGATGACCCGTCCAGGGGCCACGACGCCGCAGATCCGCACGTCCAGGAAGATGAGCGACTCGACCCCGCACAGGACGCCCAGCCCACCCCAGCCATGTTCTCGCTGCGCGACATCTCCACGCTCTAGCGTCGGCTTTGCCTGCGGAAGTGCCCGCGAATGTGCCGCGGACGTGCCGCGGACGTGCCTGCGACTGATGAACGGATCCCCAACGACGTGAACGATGTCCCGACCGAGATGGCCGCCAGGAACGATCTGCATCGCGCCTTGCTGGCACTGGAGGACCGTCCGGGCTATGGGCAGGCGACGGACGAAGAGGTGCGCCAGCTCGAGCTGAGCGCTTTGGCCTTGGGGGACGAAGAACTGGTCTGGCGTTCGCGATTGTTGTCGGCCGAACTGTCCGGGCGTCGCGGCGAATTGGCCCACGCGGCGAGGCTGCTGTGGCAGGCCAAAGAATTTGCCGCCGCGCATGGGCACATCCGAATGCTCGCGCGCAGCCATCTGTTCCTTTCCTGGACGTACCGCGACATCGGTGACCTGGCCACATACCTGGAGCACGCCATCCGGGCGGTCGAGCTGTTGGACGCCGAGACGCCAGGCGCCGTGCGCGCGCTGTATCTGATTCGGCTGGCGGACGCGCTGGACGAGTGCGGCTCGCCACAAGAGGCGCGCCTACGCTACATCCAGGCCGAGGAAATCGCCGTCAGGGAAGGCAATATTCCCAGGCTCGTCACCTGCCTGAACAACCGGGCTTACGGCGAGTATCTGGCGGGTGACCTGGAGCGCGCCGAGGCGACGATCGACCGGCTCGTTGCCATCTGTCAGCACCACAAGGTGCCGATGCGACACAACACGCTGGACACCATGGCGCACATCCAGATTGCCTTGGGCCGATACGAAGAGGCGATCAAGACCGTGCACCAGGCCATTGCGGCCTACCGGGCGCAAGCCGTGCTGGAGGCGATGTCGCCCGCCGAATTTTTGCTCACGCTGGCGCTGGCCCAGCGCAAATCCGGCGCGTTGGACGCTGCGCAGGGCAGCCTTGCTGAGTGCCGGGCATTGGGCGCTGCGGGCGGCTTCGCTTCAGTCCTAGCCCGCGTCGATGAAGAGCAGGCCGAATTGCACGCGGTCCGTGGCCATTTCGAGAACGCGTTCCAGAGTTTCAAGGCCTTTCACGCGGCAGAGAAGCAACTGATATCCGAACAGCGGGCGGCGCAATCGAACTTGCGTCAAGCGATGCTGGACATGCAGCAGCTCAGGACCGAGGCCGATCGGCTGCGCGAAGAAGCGCACCGAGACCCGCTGACAGGCTTGTACAACCGGCGGTTCGTCGACGCGACCCTTCCAGCCTTGCTCAAGGGAAGGACACCGAAGCAGGTCGTCGCCGTAGCGCTTGTCGACCTCGACAACTTCAAGCGCGTGAACGATACCTGCTCCCACGCCGCGGGCGATGAAGTCCTGGTCAAGGTCGCTGCGCTCCTGGCCGAGGCGGCCACGGTCACCCAGGGCTTGGCGGCGGGATGTTTCGCTGCGCGCATGGGTGGTGAGGAGTTCCTCGTCGTGCTGACGGACTTGTCGAGAGAACGATCGTTACAGAGCCTGGAAGACCTGCGAAGCAGCGTAGCCGGCTCGGATTGGCGCCCGATCACGGGCGAGCTCCCCGTGACCATCAGCGTTGGCCTGTGTTGGGCACGCGTGGCGGATACGCAGTCTTCCGTTCTGCGTCGGTCGGACGAGCTGCTCTACCTCGCCAAGAACGCCGGTCGCAACCGTGTTTGCGTCTCAGACGCCGACATTCCGGGTTGAATGCGCCTCCGCTTGCGCCTTTGCCTGGACGGTTTCAAGTTCGAAGTGCAACCTCGGTTCAACGCGAACATTGGTAAGCGGCCGGGACACAGAATGACCGGCTGCAAGGTCAGCGGCCAGCCGGCTCAGCGTGTCGGCGTCCAGCGATGCGGCATCTGCAGCCGCGGGCCGTGCAGAGAGCGCGTCAGCGCCGCCCAGCGGTTCACGCTGTAGTCGACCGCCTTCGCGGTGGCCGTTCCATCGGTGAGCTCGATGCGCTGCGCGGTCAGCCATTCGTGCAACGTCTTGCCGACCGGCGCCGCTCGACTTCGCCGCTGCTCCAGCCGGTCTTCGGCGGTCAAGCCCAGGATGTGGCGCTCGAAGCGATACAGCTGCCCGATCAGCTCGATCGCTGTGGCCGTCAGCGTGCTCTTGTTGGCCACGTGCAGCTCGACGACCTTGCGCCGCGCATGCGCCATGCAGCCCACCTCGGTGACTCCTTTGGCGAACAGCGCCTTGTAGCCGCTGAAGTCGTCGCCCACCAAGTGGCCGGTCCACGGCGGCTGCTCGCGCTCGCGGCGGTCCGGGTCGTGGCTGAGGAACGCTCGGGCGTTCTCCCCGAGCGACTCTCGGTGAAGTCGTAGACCACCGCCTCGATGCGCTCGCTCGTCGCCGCCGCGTACGCCCACAGGCAAGCCCGGTGCGTCTTGCCCTTGCCCGGCGCGAGCATCGCCACCGGCGTCTCGTCGGCGTGCAGCACCTGGCACTGCAGCCGCTGCGCCTTCAGCGCCTCGGCCAGCGGCTGCAGCCGCGCGCCGCACTGACCGACCAGGCCGCCAGCATCGAGCGCGGGATGGCCAGGCCGGCGCGGCCGAAGATCGCCTCCTGGCGGTACAGCGGCAGGGGACCGGCGTGCTTGGCGGCCAGCAACTGCGCCAGCAGCCCCGCGGTCGCCATGCCCTTGTCGATGACGGCCGCCGGCACCGGTGCCTGGACCAAGGTCTTGCACTGCGGGCGGGCCCACTTGCCGCGCACGTGGCGCTCGCCCGTGGAGACGCCGGGCGTGTAGTCCAGCTTCTCGCTCACGTCCTCGCCGATGCGCGCCATCCGGCAGCCGCGACCGGGCATGGCGCAGATGGTGTGTTCGGGCTCGTGGTGCCGCTGCACGCGGGGCAGATGCGTCGGCAGCGCGGTGCGCTTCGGCGGCTGCTTGTCGCCGTCCTGCGTCTTCACGGCAGCGTGGCCTGCAGGGCAGCGAGCTGTTCTTCGATGGCGGCGATGTCGCCGCTCACGGCTTCGTCGAACAGCGCCGTTCAGCACTCAGCTGCTCGCTCTTGGCGCCGTACTGCAGCCGCTTGAGCTGCGCGATCTCGAACGTGAGCTTGTCGATCTTGGCGTCGCGCCAGACGATCCCCTTGGCATCGCGACCGGTGCGCTCGAGCCGCTGACGGGCCAGCACGCGAAGCTGCTCGGCATCGAGGCCGTCGAGCTGCGTGGGGTCGATCCGGGCGGCGTCGAGCATGCTGCCATGTCTCCTGCCGGCCGCCGGATCACCATTGGCGGATGCTCGAATTGCCTTTCGTTGTCGCAGCACCCGGCGCCGCAGCAAATTTGGCGTTGACGCCATGGGCGAGTGCCACCGCCGCCATCGACACGCCCGGCCGCTCGCAACCGATTCCGTTGGTGGACACCATCGTCAACGCCAGGCAACCAAGGAATCAAGATGACTTCCCTGGCCGCTCACCTTACGACCGCGCCGAACTCGGCTTCAGCAGCGGCGCGCGCGTCTGGGTCGTGACAGACGACGATCCGGTCAAGGCGCTCGCGCTCGCCGAGCAGCTGGGCCGGGAGATCTGGGCCATGCGCGACGCCACGCGCATGCCCATGTTCGACGTCGACGGCGCGCTCGACGCGGCCCTCGCCGTCGAGGGCGGGCCGGTCGTCCTCGCCGACGCGGCCGACAATGCCGGCGGCGGCGCGCCGAGCGACTGCACCTTCATCCTGCGACGCCTCGTCGATCGCAACATCGGCGACTCGGTGGTCGGAATGTTCTGGGACCCGGGCGCGATCCAGATCTGCGCCGAGGCCGGCGAAGGCGCGACGCTTGACCTGCCAGTCGGCGGCAAGT
Source organism: uncultured Rhizobacter sp. (assembly GCA_964249855.1). GTDB lineage: Bacteria > Pseudomonadota > Gammaproteobacteria > Burkholderiales > Burkholderiaceae_C > LMDS01. Next base: position 20,646 of record CAXUDL010000006.1, read on the forward strand.
GCGGCCCCACGTCGGGGATGCCGGTCGATGTGCGCGGGACCGTCCGCGCGATCGTCGCCGAGCACAGCCAGGACGTGTTCAGCGCGCGCTGGCCGCTGGGCCGCAGCGTCTGGGTCGAGGCCGAGGGCGGCCTGCATCTCGTACTGTGCTCGATCCGCACGCAGGTGTACGGCACCGACGCCTTCACCGGCTTGGGCCTCACGCTGACCGACAAGGCGCTGATCGTCGTCAAGAGCGCTCAGCACTTCCACACGGCCTTCGCGCCGCTGGCGAAAGCCGTCCTCTACGTCGACAGCTCCGGCGCCATCTCGTCGGACTTCGAGCGCATTCCCTACGCCGTCCGCAGCCTCGACCACTGGCCGCGGGTCGCCGACCCGCACGGCTGGGAACGCGCCGCGGCGCCCGTCCGCTCGTCCGAAGGGAGCCCGCCGTGACCGAGCACCTGTCGATCGTCACCGGCGCGTCGCGCGGCCTCGGCCACGGCATCGCGCTCCATCTCGCCGGCGACGGCCACCGCGTCCTCGGCCTGTCCCGCCGAACGGCGGACGAGGTTGCAGGCCTCGAGCAATGGGCGGTCGATCTCGCCGACCCGCTGTCCGTCGCCGAGCGACTGGTCGCGTGGCTCGCGTCGTTCGCCACCGATCGCTTCGCGAGCGCGACCCTCGTCAACAACGCCGCGCGGCTCACCGAGCCCGCACCGCTCGCCGAGACCGACCTCCGCTCACTCTCGAGCGCGGCACGCGTGGGGCTCGAGGCGCCGCTCGTCCTCACCGCCGCGTTCCTGCGCGCGACAACGGGCTGACAGCGCAGGCGTCGCGTCCTGCACATCTCGTCCGGCCTGGGACGCCAGCCGATGGCGTCCGCCGCGTCCTGTTGCGCGATCGAGGCCGGGCTCGACCACCTGGCGCGAGCGCAGGCCCTCGAGGAGGCGCGGCACGTCAACGGCGCCCGGGTGGTGTCGCTCGCGCCCGGCGTCATCGACACCGACATGCAGGTGCAGCTGCGCGGCGCCGATGCGGCCGCGTTCCCCGACCGCGAAAACTTCGTGCGCTTCCAGCACGACGGCCGGCTCGCCAGCTCGGCCGAGGCCGCGGCCAAGGTCGTCCGCTACCTCGATCGCGCCGACTCGGCGCGCAGCCCGTGGGCAGCGTCGGCAACCTGACGCGCGACTCCAGTCCAAGGAACCTCGTCGACATGAGCAAGACCTACCGCGTCCCGGGCGCGATCCTCACCGAGCGCGAGCACCGCGTTCCGCTCGTCCACGGCGACGCCTCGCGCGGCACCATCGACGTCTTCACGCGCGAGGTCGCCGCGCCCGACGGCGTCGAGCGCCCGTGGCTCGTCTTCCTTCAGGGAGGCTTGGGTTTCGAGTCCCTGCGGCCGACGAGCCCGCCATCGGGATGGCTGACGCTCGCCCTCGCCGACTTTCGAGTGCTCTTGCTCGATCAACGTGGCACGGGCCGCTCCACGCCCGTCGGAGCCGTCGTCCCCGGCGCGACGCCGGCCGATCAGGCCGAGCACCTGACCCACTTTCGCGCCGACTCGATCGTTCGCGACCTGGAGTCGATCCGCGCCGAGCTCGGCGTCGAGCGCTGGAGCCTCCTCGGCCAAAAGCTTCGGCGGCTTCACCGCGCTCAGCTACCTCTCGCTCGCACCCGAGGCGCTGCGCGAGGTGCTCATCACTGGCGGCCTCGCGCCCGTCTCGCATCGCCCCGCCGACGACGTCTACGCTGCGACGTGGCGCCGCGTGCGCGAGGCGAACGAGCGCTACCACGCCCGCTACCCCGATGACCGGGCGCGACTGCGCGAAGCCCTGGCGTGGCTCGACGCCGAGGACGTGCGCCTGCGCGACGGCGCGCGGCTGACACCGCGGCGCTTTCGCCAGCTCGGCATGTCGCTCGGCAGCAGCACCGGTTTCGAGCGCCTGCATCACCTGCTCGAGCTGCCGTTCGGCTCGGCCGCATTCCTGCACGACGCGCAGGCAGCCTCGCCCTGGGAGCGCAATCCGATCTACGCGCTGCTGCACGAGTCGTCGTACGCCGACGGCTGCGCGACGCGCTGGTCGGCCCAGCGCCTGGCGCCCGACGATGCGCTGCGAGGCGACCTGCTCGGCGCCGAGCACGTTTTCGACTGGATGTGGGAGGACCACGCCGGGCTGCGACCGAGCCGCGCCGCAGCGATGCTCCTCGCCGAGCATCGGTGGCCGATGCTCTACGACCTCGACCGGCTCGGCCGCAACGAGGTGCCCGTGGCGGCGACGGTGCATGCCGACGACGTCTACGTCGAGAAGACGTTCGCCGAGGAGACGGCCAGGAGCGTCCGCGGTCTGCGCGCCTGGATCACCAACGAGTACGGCCACGACGATCGGAACGGGCCGTTCACCGCGTTCGTCCGTTTGTGCTTCTGCGCTGTTTCGACGGGGCGGAGGGTTGACGGATACGGATCTGCGGAAGGCGGACCATGGCGAACGACGGCAAATGGCTGGGTCCGGGTCGACCCGAGCGTCTGCTACAGGGCCAGCCGAGACGGCCGACAGCTTTCTGGCGCTGAGATCGGGCAAGGGTCGGGCGGCCTCCGACCCGAGGCGGACTTTCATCAGCGACAACCTGCTCTTCCAAAAGCGACTGCTGCTACAAGAGCGCGTCGCTCATCGATCCGCGCCGACGTCAGCTCACACGGTCCTGACGCTGCTGATGAGCGAACCGCCTGTAGAATTTTTCAGCGATGAATCCACCCCGAAGTGTTGTGATCGGCGCGTCCGCCGGCGGCGTGACGGCCCTATCGACGCTCGTCGCCGGACTGCCGCGGGAGCTCGAGGCGTCTGTCTTCGTGGTCATGCACATCCCTCCCGAGACGCCCAGCCATCTCCATGAGATCCTCGGGTGTCGCACGACCTTGCCCGTTTCCGCAGCGAGCGATGGCGAGCCGATCCGATCCGGCCACATTGTGGTGGCCTCAGCGGACCGGCACTTGATGGTGGACGTCGACAAGGTCAGGGTCACCCGGGGACCCAAGGAGAGCCGCTCGCGGCCCGCCGTCGATGTCCTGTTCCGCTCAGCCGCAGCAGCCCACGGCTCGCGGGTCATCGGAGTCGTACTCACCGGCGCATTGGATGACGGGACAGCGGGGCTTTGGGCGATCAAGGATCGAGGCGGTATCGCTCTGGTTCAAGACCCCGGGGACGCGGAGCACCGGTCCATGCCCGAGAGCGCATTGCGTCATGTCGAAGTGGATCGTGCGGTGCCTGTTTCGGCAATGGCCGACGAGATCGTGTCTCGCTTGAACGCGTCGGTCCCTGACCAGGATGATCGGCCAGTGCCGCACCGCATGCAGGTCGAAAACCTGATCGCCCGCGAAGGGAACGGCCTGCAAGCGGGCTCCATGGAGATCGGCACACCATCGAAATACACCTGCCCGGCCTGCCACGGCGTTCTGGTCGAAATCGAAGAGGGTTCCATCCTGCGCTTCCGATGCCACACCGGTCATGCCTTTTCACTCAAGACGCTGCTTGCCGATGTGAACGCGGCGATCGACACCGGCTTGTGGGACACCTTGCGCGCCATCGAGGAACGCATCCTGTTGCTCGAGCGGATGCGCGCTCGCGCCGAGGAAGCGGGTTCCGCCCGTGTTGCCGCAGTCGTGGCCTCCCAGGTCGACGAGGCCCGGTCCGGCGCTGAGACGCTGCGCGCTCTCGTCCTCACCGACAAGATGTTCGGACACCTGCCCGAGGACTGAGGCGGACGGCGTGAGCGCTCTGCCCGACACCGTCGGACCGGCGAGTCAAGCGCGCTGCTTCAGGGCTTGGTCCGACGCCGACTTCGGCTTGCTGGTCCCATCGTCGTGTCGCTTCGGCAGCCGAACCATGAACGCCGTGCCCGCTTCGGGCGTGGAGCTCACTTCGATCGTCCCGCCGTGCGCCACCACGATCTCGCGTGCGATGAAGAGACCCAAGCCGAGACTCGTGAACCTGCCGGCTCACCCGTTCAGCGCCGCCGCACCCATCAGGCAAGGCTGTCGCGTTCTACCCGAAAAGGCTTAGAGCCCGCACATCTCACCCGTCACGCCACTGCTGCGATCGAGAATGGGCCCCATCAGAGCGGGTTCACCCAGCCGAGAGGGATTCTTGAGCGGCAGCAGCGTCTCAACCGAGCGAAGGAACCGCGGACCGCTGGACAGCGCGTTGTTTGGCCCTGTTCTTCTGACGAACGGCAAGACCGTATCGTGAACAATCGCAACCGACGGTCCTCTTGATCCCCGTCAACACTTCTCCGATCCGATGCATCCCATGCGCACGTCTCCGAACTGCTCCCTGAAGTCCATCCTGACGTCTTCGATCGCGCTCGCCGCGGCCGCCGTCACCTCCCACGCGCTCGCGATCCAGGTCTGCGAACTCAATGGCGAGAGCATCGACACGAACAACGGCAACTCGACCAAAGGAAAGACGGGGCTGGTTCGCTGCACGGACAAGGACACGGGCGTTGTTCAGCGCGAGACCGAGTTGAAGAACGGCGTATGGCAAGGGGTTTCGAGGTATTTCGAGAAAGGCAAGCTGTCGAAGGAGTACCAGCAAAACGAGCGCGGCAACCACGATGGTCTCTCGCGTGAGTTCTCGCCCGAGGGCAAGGTGATTCGCGAAGAGACCTATGTGAACGGCACGACCACCGGCCTGACGCGCACCTGGTACCCGAGCGGCCAACTGCGCCGCGCGACCTGGTACGCCGACGGCGAGAAGGCCTACGTCGAGTTGAACGAGCAGGGCCAGGTCTACGGCATTCGCTGCGGCGATCAGGCTCAGCTCTCGCCGGCGTTCAATGATGCGAAAGCCTGCGGCTTCTCGGGCGGCCCGTCCACGGTCGAGGTCTACAACGGCAAGGGCATGATGCGCGCCAAGCTGTCCTTCGATTCGGGCAAGCGTGTGCGCAACGAAGAGCTCCACGAGAATGGCAAACCGTCGCTCGTCACCGAAATCAAGGGCGACCAGCGCACCGACCGCCGCTGGAACGAGTCTGGCACGTTGGTGCGCGAGACCTTCTCGCAGATCATGACCGAGCGGTTCACCGTCAAGCTGATCGAAAAACAGTTCGCTGATTCCGGCGCGCTGACCCACGAGCAGCGCTGGAACACGAACGCCGAGCAGTTGCTCGACCAAACCTTCTACCTGAACGGCCAGCCGAAGACGAAGTCGGTCTACAGCATCGAGGGCGGCAAGCGCGTCAACGACAAGACCGAGTTTTCGGACGATGGCCAGCGCTTGTCCCAGGGCCGCTACCTCCTGCGCGACCGCTACGTCTCGAACCCGATCGGCATTCACCAGAGCTTCGACGATCACGGCACCCTGATCGCGGAGTCGACCTACGACAACAACGGCAAGCTGACGCGCGAGCGCACATGGGACGCCACTGGCATTCTGAAGCGTGACGACGCGGTCTTCGAGGACGGCTCGCGCAAGGCCTTCGCCAAGTAGCTGACGGCGCGACGGCACCCTCTACGTGCCGTTCATCCGCTGGGCGGCTTTGCGCCACTGCAGTCGAGCGCGCTGTCGGAGGTCGCCGAAGCGATCGACGCGACGCCGATGCAGGTGGCGCTCGCCTTGCTGCCGCAGCGTTCGCCGAACATCCGGCCATCACCTACACGTCGTCGATCGACCATATGCGCGCGAACCTGGCAGCCGTCGAGCGGAGGCTCTCACCCGATTCGGTCGAGACGCTCGACCGGATTGCGTCGGAGGCGTGACATCCCCCGGCCACGCAAAGCGAGACGGTGCGTTCTCGGCATCGGCGAGCTGCCGCTCCATCAGCGTGACCTCGATGCCGGAGTCGGCGATGTCCTGTACGAACGCCTGGTCGAGTCCGTCGAGCAAGTCATTCAGACGCGAAATCGCTTGACGAAGGCCGGTTCGGCAATGCCGGGGCGCAGCTTGGGATCGGCCTCCGGCGCGTCGGCCACCACGCGAAGCGGGATGATCCCCGCCCAGCAGTCGAGTTCGTAGTCTTCCGGATCGTCGACCGGTGGTCCGGTCCGGACCTTGGCCGAGACCTCGTCGAGACGGAGCCGGATCAGCGTCGTGGCTTTCCATTCCTGCGGCGTCGGTTTGCGGGCGTGGTCCCAAAGCCCCGTTGCGATTCTGTTGGTGAAGGCCTCCAGCAGCGCTTCCTTGTCGTCCGCGGGCACCAGATTCGCCTGGCCGAGCGCCATGACCGATCGGAAGTTGACGTTGTGGTTGAAGGCCGATCGCGCGAAGACGATGCCGTCCAGATGCGTCACCGTGAAACACACCGGGATGCCGGCCGATTGGGTCTTAAGCATGCGGCTCGCGGACGATCCATGCCAATAGACATGGTCGTCGATGCGCCAGTGATTCGTCGGCGTGACGTACGGTTGGCCGTCGATCACATAGCCCACGTGGCACATGATGCCGGCGTCGATGACCGCATTGATGGTCTCCCTGTCGTATTTCGCGAGCCAGTGGTAGCGGCGAAGCCGGGTCCTGTCGGACGGAGGTCCGACAGCGTCGGCGGGTGGCGTGGTGGTCATGTCCGGGTGCGGCCGCAATGGCTGTTTTGGTCAGGCGCGGCGCCGAAGATATACCGCCACCGAAGCACCGCCACCGTCCATTTTCCGGAAAACCACCGGACCACTTGGCGGCAAGTCGTCAGTGGTCGACGAACGGCGCGAGCTCGGCGGTGATCGCCGCCAGTTGCTTCAATCCGGACTCGATCTCGCCCTGGTTGAAGGCCGCGAACCCGAACAGCAGGCCCTGGCGGCGTTGACGCGTGCCGTAGTACGGCGTCAGCGGCCGAACGACGACGCCGGCGCGCGCCGCGAGCTGCGCCAGCGCCGCATCGTCGGCATCGGCTGTCAGCGGCAGCACGAGGTGGGTCCCGGTCTCGGTCGCCCGCAGGTTCAGAGGATGCCCGAGCAGTCGGGTCAATCCTTCGACGAGTTGCGTCTGACGGCTGCGATAGAGGCTTCGCATCCGCCGGATGTGCGATACCAGCAGGCCCCGGTGCATGAACTCGGACAGCACCATCTGCTCCATCAGCGAGGCATGCCGGTCGACGACGGCGCGCGCCTTGCCAAAGGCCTCGCCGAGGTCCGCCGGGACCACCATGTAGCCGAGCCGGAAGGAGGGCATCAGGATCTTCGAAAAGGTGCCGATGTGGATGGTCCGTGAATCCGCGTCCATGCCGTGGATGGCCTGCGGCGAAGCGCCGGTGTAGCGGAACTCGTGGTCGTAGTCGTCCTCGACGATCCATGCGCCGCAGGTGCGTGCGACCCGCAAAAGCGCCTCGCGGCGTGCGGTGGTGAGCGTGGCGCCCAGCGGGTACTGGCGCGCGGGCGAGACGAAGATCATTCGCGGCACCGGATACGCGAGCGCCGCGTGCTCCACGCACAGGCCTTCGTGGTCCACCGGGACCGGGCACACGGCACCGCCGTTGGCCCTGATCACCGACCTCGCACCGACGTAGCCCGGCTCTTCCAGCCAGACGGGATCGCCCGGGTCGATGAGCATGCGGCAGGTGAGGTCGAGGCTCTGCTGCGACCCGGTCGTGACGATCACCTGCCGGTAGTCGCAATCCATGCCGCGGGAGGCGTTCAAGTGCTGCGCCAGGGCCCGGCGCAACGGCTCGTAGCCGGCATTCGACGTGTCCGCCAGGATGGCACCGGTCAGCCGGCCGGAGGTCTCGCCGAGCAGTCTCAGCCAGGTCTTGATCGGGAATTCACGCAGGTCCGGGACGTCGGGCATGAACGATCGGGGCCGCTCCGCGAACTCGTCCGTGGCCGATGCGACGAGGCTGCGGCCGCGGCGCGACAGCGAGCGAAACGGGTAGCCGCCGGCGGCACGCGGCGCAGCCGGGCCGAGCCCATCGCGGCGGGTGTCGTGGTGGTTCGCCTCGGCCACGAAGGTGCCGGCACCGACCCGGCTGTCGAGGAAACCTTCAGCGATCAGCGCCTCGAAGACCTGCACCACGGTGTTCCGCGACACGCCGAGCTCTTCGGCGAAGACACGCGTGCTCGGCAGTTTGCTGCCGGCCGGCATGCGGCCCGAACCGATGGCCTCGCGCAGGCGGTCGATGAGTTGCCGGTACAGCGGCGCCCCGCCGTCGCGATCGATCTCGAGCGAAAGCAATGAGCCCGTGACCGCTGTTTTGGACATGGTGCAGCGCAGAGAGTGGCACCTGCGTTAGTTCCAAAATGGTTCTAACGTGACACAGGCATGTTGCATAGCATCGTACCACTCCGACCCATCAATCCAGTCGCCTGTCTCTGCGGATGATTGCATCGACATGATTGTCGATGCGAGGCGATTTCGAGTTTCGTGTCCCGCGTAAATTGCAGAGAAACACCTGCTTTCCGTTTCCATTTACTTCAAAGGATCACCGTGAACCCGAAATCCCAAACGATCAATGAACTGCTCGACCGCTTCGAGTCCGGGAAGGAGTCCCGTCGCGACTTTCTCGCGACGTTGTCGAAAGCCGGTCTCTCGGTCGGCCTGTCGAGCGCATTGATGGAGTCCGCGATGGGGGCCAATGAAATGGTCGGCGCCATCAAGGGCCCGGAAACCAGGGCCTGGGATCTGGCGAAGGCGGCCGCGGCCAAGGCCACGAAGAAGTCGCTGACGGTTCTCATCCCGACCGGGTCGATCGGCAACATGTCGCCTTACGTGGACCTCTGGAAGAAGGAGCTCGGCATCGCGATCGAGTTCATCGAGGAGCCCGACGAGGTCGTGCACACCAAGGGCATGCAGGAGGCGGTGGCCAAGACCGGCCGCTACGACGTGATGATGCCGACCGCCATGTCCTACCCCGACTGGATGGATTCCGGCGTCATCTACGACCTGACCGACTGGGTCGACAAGTACAAGCCCGACCTGTTCCACAAGGAGTGGGGCGTGACCTTCCCCGCCAGCCACCACGCCCAGCTCTACAACGGCCGCGTCGCCGGCCTGCTGAACGACGGTGACCAGATCACCTTGCTGTGCCGGGACGACCACCTGAAGAACAGCGCCAAGGCCAAGGCCTTCGCCGACAAGTTCGGCTATCCCCTCGCGGTGCCGAAGACCTGGACGGAATACGCGGTGCTGGCCCAGTTCATGCACGACCCGGCCAACAAGTTCTACGGCTCGTTGGAGTACCGGTCGCCGTACTACGTGAAATGGATGTTCATGCAGCGGCTCATCTCCAAGGGCAAGCTCTATTTCGACCAGGACATGAATCCGACCTTCAATTCCCCGGAAGGCTTGCAGGTGCTCGATGAAATGATGGCGATGAACAAGTACCTTCATCCGGATGCGTTCAGCTTCACCTGGTCGTCGAACTACAACGCATTCGGCCGTGGCGAAGGTTTCATGAACATCGTCTGGCCCTCGGGATTCAAATACGCCAAGGCGCCGTCGACCGGCCCGGCCACGACCGGCAAGATCGCTGCGACCGTGATGCCGGCCGACAAGCTGAAGGACGGTTCGTTGTTGTACGCGGGAATGTTCTGCTGGGGCTACGGCTACGCGGTGTCGAAGTACTCGGCGAATCCGGAGCTGGCCTACGCGTATGCGCAGTGGATGACGTCACCGACCATTTCGATGGATGCGATTCCCTATCTCGGCGGCTATTCCGATCCGTACCGGACCAACCAGATGCAGGCGCCGTCCAAGCGAATGGTGGACACCTATTCCGAAGACTATCTCAGGACGCTGTATGCCAACATGGTCAACACCGTGCCCGACTTCTGCCTGCCCGGCGGCTTCGAGTACCAGGATGCGCTCGACAAGGAGATCCACGCCTGCATGACCGGGCAGAAGGCGCCGAAGCAGGCGCTCGACGACGCGTCGCGCAATTTCGACCGGATCACGCGGCGAATCGGCAAGGACAAGGTCAGGAAATCCTGGTTGGCGCTGACGAAGAATCTCGCCGAGCCGATCCGCAAGGCGAGTGGCGCCGCGAACTGGGGCTGAAGTCGTGGCTCTCGCGGCGGACGATCGCTTGCTGTCCGGCACCTCCGGGACGGCTGCGAGCGCGACCGTCCCTACAGGGAAAGCGGGCAGCGGCCGGTCCGTCGGCAGGCTGCTGATGCTTCCCGGCCAGGTGGTGTCGCTCGTCGTGCTCGTCGTGCCGCTGCTGGTGGCGCTCTACATGAGCTTCACCGACTGGTCGCCGACCCGCGGCTCGCTGCTCGCAGCACCTTGGGTCGGGCTCGACAACTACCGTGAGCTGCTCGTCTTCGACAACCGCTTTCTCGAAGCCGTTCTCCGCACGCTGGTGTTGTCGGTGATCTGCCTGTCGCTCGAGTTCCTGCTCGGGCTCGGACTGGCCGTCCTCTTCATGCGCGAGTTCCGCGGCAAGAAGCTGCTGTTCTCGGCTTTCCTCACGCCGATGATGATCCTGCCGGTGGTCGTCGGCTACACCTTCTGGATGCTGTTCCAGTCGAACGGGCCGGTCAACCAGATGCTGATCGCGATGCTCGGCGAGCGAGGCGCCATCGAGTGGTTTCGCAACGCGCGCTTCGCGCAGGCGGCCGTCATCGCGACCGAAGTCTGGCACTGGACGCCGCTCTTCTTCCTGATCCTGCTGTCGGGGCTGAACGCCATTCCGGAGAACCCGATCCGGGCCGCGGTGATCCTCGGCGCGAGCCCGCGGCAGGTGTTCTGGCGCATCGTGCTGCCGATGATGAAGCCGGTCATCATCGTCGCGTTCGTGATCCGGTCGATGGAAATCATCAAGCTGTTCGACGAGGTGTTCATGCTGACGCGCGGCGGGCCGGGCACGTCGACCGAGACGATCAGCATGTACATCTACAAGCTGGCGTTCAGCGACTTCCAGCTGGCCTACGGCGCGGCCGCGGCGTTTCTCGTGCTGGTCGGCACGCTGGTCCTGATCCACCTGCTGCTGACGCCCGTGCGCAACCAGTTGCTGGAGGCGCGCCACTGATGCCGCACCGCCCGCTGACCTGGCCGCTGGCGCTGCTCACCGGGGCGATGCTGGTCGTCGTCATGTTCCCGGTGTTCTGGATCGTGATGACGTCGATCAAGCCGCCGACCGACTGGAACGCGTCGCCGGCCATCTGGGTGCCGTCGCAACCGACGCTGGTCAACTTCCGGACGCTCTTCGACCCGCAGGCCTTGCGCGCGTACGGCGTCGGCGGCGTGAGCCAGCCGGCGACGGCAGCGGTGCTGGGGTCGGTCCTCTCGTCGGTCGTCGCGACCGTGTTGTCGGTCGCGATCGGCCTCTTCGCGGCCATCGGCATCTCGCGTTACGGCAACGGCAGCCCGACGACGCCGCTGGTCATCCTGTCGGGGCGCATGTTCCCGCCGGCAGCGATCGCGGTGCCGTTCGTGATCATCTTCTCGAGCGTCGGCATGATCGACACCTTCAGCGGCCTGATCGCAATCTATGTCGCCGCGACGATGCCGTTCTCGACCTGGATGCTGAAGAGCTTCGTCGACGACCTGCCGCGCGAGATCGAAGAGGCCGCGATGATCGACGGCCGCTCGCGCATCGGCGCGCATCTCGCGGTGACGATCCCGTTGATTCGCGGCGGGCTGTTCGCGACGACGCTCTTCATCTTCACGCTGAACTGGTCCGAATTCATGTTCGCGCTGGTGCTGTCGTACAGCCACGTCAACACCGTGCCGGTGCAGCTCGCCAAGTACGTGACCGCGACCGCCGGCACGCTGTACGGCGTGCAGGCGGCGCTGGCGGTGCTCGCGATGCTGCCGCTGGTGATCGCCGGCTTCTTCATCCAGTCGCATCTGGCGCGCGGCATGACCTTCGGTGCGATCAAGCGATGAGCATGCCCAAGCTGGCATTGATCGCGCTGTCGAAGACGTACGGCAGCGAAGCGGCACCGGCGGTGGATGCGCTCGATCTGGTCGTCGAGCCGGGTCAGACGCTGGCCTTGCTCGGGCCGTCGGGCTGCGGCAAGTCCACCACGCTGAACATGATCGCCGGCCTGGAGGCGCCCACGTCGGGCGACATCCGGGTCGACGGCAAGTCGGTGCTCGGCATGCCGCCGGGCCGTCGGCCGATCGGACTCGTGTTCCAGGATTACGCGGTGTTCACCCACATGAGCGTGGCGCAGAACCTCGCGTTCGGGCTTTCGGTGCGCGGCGTGTCGGCGAAGGAGACGGCGCTTGCCGTGGGCGAGGTGGCGGAGCTGCTGAATCTGAGCGACCGGCTCGGCGCGCGCGCCCGCGACCTTGGCGGCTCCGAGTTGCAGCGCGTCGCCATCGGCCGCACGCTCGTCACCCGGCCCTCCATCCTGCTGCTCGACGAGCCGCTCTCCAATCTCGAAGCGGCGGCGCGGCTGGCGATGCGCCGTGAACTGCGCCGGCTGCAGCGCGAAGTCGGCCTGACCATCGTCTACGTCACCCACGACCAGATCGAGGCGCTGTCGCTGGCCGACCGCATCGCGGTGATGAGCGAAGGCCGGCTTCGCCAGTCGGAACTCACGTCGGAGATCTACGACCGCCCGGGCCACACGTTCGTCGCGAGCTTCCTCGGTTCGCCGCCGATGAATCTGCTGCCCGGCGAGCTCGTGCCACGCGGTCTCGGGGTCGTGTTCGAGAACGCGCAGAGCAGCGTCGTGTTGCCCGAAGGCGCCGCTGCGGTCACCGCCGGGCGCGCCCGCGTCCTCCTCGGCGTGCGCCCCGAGGCGCTGCGGCTGGCGCCGCCCGACGAGGCTTCCACCTGGGTCGGTCGCGTCGTCCTGGTCGAGCCCCGCGGTTCGGAAGCGGTGGTCACCGTGGAATCGGGCGCCGGCAGCCTGAAGGTGCTGACCGCCGCGAGAGACCGCCCCGAAGAAGGCACCCTCGTCGGCGTGTGGATGGATGCGCAGCGCTGCGTCGTGTTCGACGAACGGTCCGGCCAACGGCTCGCCGCTTGATGCGGGCGCCCATCCGATGACAGCCGCTGCCCCCACCACCACCGAAGCCTTGCGTGTCGAAGGCGTCAGCCGGCGCTTCCACAAGACCTGCGCGCTCGACGACGTGTCGTTCGGCGTGCCCGAGGCCTCGCTCACGGTGCTGCTCGGCGCTGCCGGCGCTGGCAAGACGACGACGCTGCGGCTGATCGCGGGTCTTGATCGACAGGACCGTGGCGTCGTCCGGTTGAAGGGCCGCGACCTCGGCGCGCGGGAGCCGAAGGACCGCGATGTCGCGATGATCTTCGACAATCTCGCGCTCTACCCCGACAAGTCGGCGTTCGAGAACATCGCCAGCCCGTTGCGCATTCGGCGTGTGCCGGCTGCCGAGATCGAATCCCGCGTTCGCGCGCTCGCCAGCACGCTTCGCATCGCGCACCTGCTGCAACGGCTTCCGAAGACCATGAGCGGCGGCGAGCGGCAACGCGTGGCGCTCGGCCGGGCCCTCGTGCGTCAGCCAGGCCTGTGCCTGCTCGACGAGCCGCTCTCCAGCCTCGACGCGATGCTGCGCGTCGAGCTTCGGGCCGAGCTCAGGCGCCTGCAGCGCGAGCTCGGCTACACCTTCTTGCTGGCGACGCCGGACTTCGCCGAAGCGCTGGCCATCGCCGACACGGTCGTGATGCTGCGCGCGGGGCGCGTGGTGCAGACCGGCGCGCCGCAGGTGCTCTACGACGAGCCCGCAGACCGCGACATCGCGCGCTTCGTGGGTGCGCCGGAGATCAATCTGCTGCCGGGTCGGCTGCTGTCGTCGCCCGCGGCGGGCTCGCCGCAGCTCTGCGTGGCCGGCGCGAGCCTGACGATTCCGGGCGCGCTGCGAGACCCGCTGGCGCAGCTGTCGACGCCCTTCGACGTCGGCGTGCGGCCCGAGTCGATCCGTCTGGCGAATGCGCATGGCGCCAGCACGCCGGCCGTGGTCATCGACATCGAGCCGCTGGGCCTGAAGTCCACCGTCACCGTCCGCAACGACGAGGCCGAGCTCAGGCTGGTGGTCGAGGCGAGCGTGGCGCGCGGGCTCTCGGTCGGGGAGAACGTCGGCATCGACCTGGCTGCGGCGCCCTTGCTGCTCTTCGATCGAGCGAGCGGCCTGCGGCTGCACCGACGCCACACCTGAGTTCACGGAGGAGAAGCAGACGCGATGCGCATTCTCGTTTTTCAGCATCTGGATGTGGAGCACCCCGGCGTGTTCCGCGACTTCTGGGCCGAGGCGGGCCATGAGTGGCACCCCGTCGAACTCGACGCCGGCGAGCCGATCCCGCCGCTGGACGGCTTCGACCTGCTGGTCGTGATGGGCGGGCCGATGGACGTCTGGCATGAGCAGCAGCACCCGTGGTTCGTGCCGGAGAAAGCCGCGATCCGGCGCTGGGTGATGGAGCTGGGACGCCCCTATCTCGGCATTTGTCTCGGCCATCAACTGCTGGCCGAAGCGCTCGGCGGTGAAGTGAAGCTCGCGGCACATCCGGAAGTCGGCCTCGCCGAGGTCGAGCTGACCGCAGAGGGATGCCGCGACCCGATGCTGGCCGGTTTCGAGGCACGTATCCAGACCTTCCAGTGGCACGGCGCCGAAGTCAGCCGCCTGCCCGACGGGGCGGTGGTGCTCGCCGCGAACCCGGCCTGCGCGGTGCAGTCGTTCCGCTGGGGGCGCCATGCCTACGGTTTCCAGTATCACGTCGAGATCACCGAGACGACGGTCAGCGACTGGGAGCGGATCCCGGCCTACATGGCGAGCCTCGAGAAGGCGCTCGGCACCGAACGCGCATCGCGTCTCGGAGCGGTCGTGTTGCCGAAGCTGCCGGACTTTCGTGCGGCGGCACGCCGCGTCAACGACAACCTGTTCGCGCTGCTCGCGCAGCCCGCATCGGCGCGAAATCACTGACCCCCATCGACCTGGAGCCAACGATGTTGACCATGCTGGAGAAGGCACGGCGCGAGCACCTGCCGACGCTCGCCCTTTCGACCGCTGCCGAAGCCGAGGCCTTCGTGAAGAAGGTGGCCGCGGCGGGCTTCGATTTCATCCGCTTCGAGCTGCCCGACATGGCCGGCATGAGCCGCGGCAAGACGGTGCCGATCGACCACATCGCCGGCTACATGCAGTCGGGCTTGAACCTGTACGGCGGTGCCGTCGCGCTCGACAGCTACTCGATCCCGGTGCGCAACTCCGGCTACAACGAGGAGATGGACTACCAGGACTGCGTGATGGTCATCGACCCCTCGACCCTGTCGCCCGTACCCTGGCTGCAGAAGACCGGAAGGGTCATCTGCGACACCATGTGGTACGACGGCCGCCCGCAGATGGCCGCGCCGCGCCTGCTCCTCAAGAAGATGCTGGCGATCGCCGACTCGCTCGGCTACGTCGCGAAGATCGGGCACGAGTTCGAGTTCTACGTGGTCGACGCGGTGACGAAGAAGCCCATCTTCGGCGGCCAGCCGATCTTCTCGACCGCGCGCACACATGGCACGCCGGCCATCGATTCGCTGATCCGCGTGCTGCAGGCCCAGGGCATCGACATCATCACCTACAACGTCGAACACGGGCCGGGCCAGGTCGAGATCAACTACTCGGCGCTCGACGGCGTGGCGGCGTCCGACCGCGGCTTCGTCTTCAAGAGCACGGTCAAGGAATACCTCGCGACGCAGGGCCTGCACGCGACCTTCATGACCAAGCCGTACAAGGGCCTGTCGGGCAGCTGCTCGCACTTCCACCTGTCGCTGCTGGACAAGAAGACGGGCCTGAACGCCTTCCTCGACACCGACGCCGAGCACGGCATGTCCAGGCCGTTCAGAAGCTTCATCCAGGGCGTGCTCGACCACATGCCGGCGACGATGGCGGTGTGGAGCCCGACGCCGAACTGCTACCGCCGCATCCGCCCGCGCACCTACGCACCGTCGAACATCTCGTGGGGCGTGCAGGACCGCTCGGCGAGCGTGCGCGTGAAGGCGAGCCGCGACCAGCAGACGCACATGGAAGTGCGCGTGCCGTCGGCCTTGTCGAATCCGTATCTGGTGGCGGCCACGACCATCGGCGCCGGTCTGCTCGGGCTGATGAACGAGCGCGAGCTGATGCCGGCGGGCTCCGGGCCGAAGGAGGACGACGCCAATTACGCCAAGCTGCCGACCGAGATCGACGACGCGCTGCAAGCCTTCGAGGCCGATACCGCGCTGCGCGATCTGCTGGGCGAGGAGTTCGTGCGCGTCTACCTGGCGATGAAGCGGCAGGAGGTCGCGCGCCTGCGCGACGAGATTCCCGCCGCGGAGACGAATGAGTATTTCGAGCTCTACTGAACGGAGCGTCGACCCGAGCGCTGCACAGAGCGTCGACCCGAGCGCTGATCACGAAGCGCTGGCCTACCTCGACGCGAGCGCGCTGGCCGAGGCGTTCCGACGCCGCAGCTTGTCGCCGGTCGAGGTGGCCGAGGCGCTGCTCGCCCGCATCGACGCGCTCGACGGCCCGATCAACGCGGTCGTCCACACCGATCGCGAGTACACGCTCGCCATGGCGCGCGCCGCCGAGTCGCGTTACGCCGCCGGGCAGCCGCTGTCGCCGCTCGATGGCGTGCCGGTCACGATCAAAGACCTCTCTTCGGTCGCCGGCTGGCCGCTGCGGCGCGGATCGCTCGCGCTGCACCCGACCGCTCCGGCGGCTGCCGACACGCCCTGCGTGGCCCGATTGCGCGAGGCGGGCCTCGTGTTCCTGGCGAAGACCGCGACGCCGGAGTCGGGCTGCAAGGTGGTCACCCGCAGCCCGGTTCACGGTGTCACTGCCAATCCGTACGACCCGAGCAAGACGCCCGGAGGTTCGTCGGGCGGCGCGGCGGCGGCGCTGGCGCTCGGCTTCGGTCCGCTCGCGACCGGCAGCGACGGCGCAGGCTCGATCCGCATTCCCGCGTCGTTCACCAACGTCTTCGGCCTCAAACCGGGCTTCGGCCGCGTGCCGGCCTTTCCGCCGGACACCGACATGCCGCACTCGGTCGTCGGCCCGATGGCGCGCAGCGTGCTCGATGCGGCGTTGATGCTGGCGGTGATGAGCCGGCCCGAGCCGCGCGATCCGTTCGCCTGGCCGGTGGCATTCGTGATGCCGACCGACTTGACGGATCCCGATCTGCGCGGGCTGCGAGTCGCCCGGTCCGCGCGCATGGGCTGCCACGCGCCGTTGGTCGACGCCGAGGTGGATGCGCTCGTTGCCGCCGCCGGGCCCCTGCTGGCGGACGCGGGGGCAGCGGTGGTCGATGTCGATCCGGTGTGGCCGATGAACCCGCTCGAACCCTTCGACGTGTTCTGGACCACCGGCTGCGCGAGCACGGTCGACGGCCACCCGGAAGCCCTGCGTGATCGGCTCGACCCTTTGCTGCGGACGGTCGCCACTGCGGGACGGTCCGTCAGCCTGGCGAGCTATCTGCGAGCGCAGTCGCAGCGGCTGGCGCTGACGGTCGCGGCCAAGGCGTTCTTCGAGCGCTTCGACCTGCTGATCGGGCCGGTCATGCCGCATCCCGCCTTCTCCGTCGAACGCGACGTGCCCGAGGGCTTCGCCGACACCGACTGGAGCTGGTGCCCCTACACCTACTTGTGGAACATGACCGGCCAACCGGCTGCCTCGGTACCGGTCGGGTTCACCCACGCAGGCTTGCCCGTCGGCGTGCAGATCGTCGGCAGGATCGGCGCGGAGCCCGACATCCTGCGGGCGGCCGCGGCGATTCAGAGAGCCCGCCCGCTGTATCTGAAGCGGCCGGCTTAGCAGGCTCGGGGTTGTCACCCGCGCCCGAGCCGGTGGTTGGATCGATGCTCCGCGGACTGCGCATCGCCAATCCCGACAGATCGTTCTCGACCACGTCGAAGCCGGCCCGAAGAGCGACCGCGACGCCGTCCCAGGCGTGTGCGCCGCCGCCAAGCGCGTGAAGCAGAAAGAGTACGGGACGTTCATTCGTCGATGTGATTGCGTGGTCGTGGCCGGACAGCGGGGCGCCCCTTCGGCCAAAGGACCCAGCGTGGAGTTCCACATGAGACTCCCCGTCGCCATGATCCGCATCCGACTCTCCGCGGCACGGTCTGCCATGGGCCGACCTGCTCACGATCTGCGACCCATCGAATCGACTTCATCGCCGCGCAATCGACTTTCCTCGGCTCCTACACCCAATCGAGTGCTTTGCTTCCGGTGGGGCAAAGCCGACCCGCTGACGATGATCGTTCTCGAAATGCTTCCGCACCAAGAAATGAAACTTCGGGAACTGATGTTTTCCGCCGCGATCGGCGCGGTCGCCAGTGCACGCTCGATGACGCCGATGGCCAGCATCGCGGCGGCAAGGCTTTTGGGTGACCGAACGCCGGGTCGACTCGTCCTTCTGAACCGCCCGCTGTTCAAGATCGGCGCCTTGGTGCTGGGCGTCGGTGAACTGTTCGCCGACAAGATGAAGACCGCCCCCGACCGCACGGTGTTTCTGGGGCTGCTGGCGCGTGTGTCGAGCGCGGGCATCGCAGGAGCTGCTTTGGCGCCTCGGGGTCGCGAGCGGGCCGGCGCGGTCGTTGCGGTTGCAACCGCCGTACCCCTCGCCTATGTGACGTTGGCCGCCCGTCGAAGCGCCATGGCGCGCATCGGTCAGACCCGCAGCGGCTTGGTCGAGGACGCGCTGATCGTCGCCGCCGGTTTGGCGGTCGTGGCGCTGGCGGTCTCGCGGACTCGGGATTGGTGAGCACGGACGGACGTCGCTTGCGCACCGACGGCTTCCTGCCGCTCGCTCAGTACGGTGCGCTCGGCGATGGCCGGTCCGTGGCCCTGTCGGGCGCCGACGGTTCGATCGATTGGTGGTGCGTCCCGAACATGGACTCGCCCCCCTTGTTCGACAGGCTGCTCGATGAGGACCAGGGCGGTCGTTTCGTGCTTCAGCCGGACAAGCCGTTCACGGTCGAACGGCGCTATCTGGAAGACAGCAATGTGCTGGAAACGGTGTTTGCCACCGAGAACGGGTGCGCGAGACTGACCGAGTCGATGAACAGTGGCACGGCGGGCCGTCTGCCGTGGGCGGAGTTGGCGCGCCGGATCGACGGGCTGTCCGGAACTGTCCGCCTCGGCCTGATCATGCGGCCCGGACGGCGTGGAAACACCGTCAGTCCCTACCATTCGACGATCGGCGGCCGTTTCGTCTTTCATGTCGGGGGCGTGCTGGGCCTCTTCATCCACAGCGACGGGGTTCGATGTGACTGGTCGGACGAGGGCGTGACCGGTGAGGTCTCCGTGACGGCTGGCGAGCGTCGCACTGTCGCGGTCGTGGCGGGTCGCGACGAGCCCCTGATCGCACCATCCATCGACGAGGTCGACCAACGCATCGACGTGTCCGACCAGGCGTGGCGCGTGTGGTGCAAGGGCGTCAGCTTCGAGGGAAACGACCGGAAGGCCTTCCTGCGCAGCGCGCTCGCGCTCAAGCTGCTTCTCTACTCGCCGTCCGGCGCCATTGCCGCCGCTGCCACGACCTCCGTTCCCGAGTCGATCGGAGGCGTCAAGAACTACGACTATCGCTACGCCTGGGTTCGCGATGCCGGCTACACCATCAAGGCATTCCTCACTGCCGGACTCCAGGCGGAAGCCAAGGCCGCATTGAGCTGGTTGCTCGACCAGTTGCGTCACAGCGGCACGAAAGTCGTCTACACGCTCGACGGCCGCTCAGTTCCCGGCGTCACGGCGGCGGCGATGCCGGGCTACCGCGGCTCGCGGCCGGTCGTCACCGGCAATGCGGCGACCGACCAGCGCCAGCACGGCGTCTATGGCGACATCTTCGAGACCGCCTCCTGTTTCGTCGACAGCGGCAATATCCTCGACCGCACCAGCGCCGAGCTCCTGTCGCACTTGGCCGACGATTGCGCCGACCGCTGGCGCACGCCGGACGCCGGCATGTGGGAGCTCGATGAAGAGCAGCACTACACGATGTCGAAGATCAGCTGCTGGCAGGCGCTGGCGCGCGCCGTCGAACTGGCAGACAAGGGTCAGCTGCCGACCACCTGTCGCGATCGCTGGCTGCGCGAGCGCGACCGCATCGAGGCCTGGATCGAGGCGGAGTGCTGGTCGGAGACGAAGAAGGCGTTCGTCATGTATCCCGGCAGCGACAAGCTGGACGCCTCCCTGGCGCTCGCCGTCCGCTTCGGATTCGATGGTCGCGAGCGACTGTCGCAGACACTCGATGCGATCGACCGGGAGCTCGGAGCCGGCCCGTTCCACTATCGCTATAGCGGCATGCGTGAACAGGAGGGATGCTTTCTCGCGTGCTCGTTCTGGATGGTGGCCGCGCGGGCGCAGTTGGGGCACCGCCAGGAGGCTCGCGCCAGGTTCGACCGACTGGCCGCGGCGCTGTCCCATGGCCATGGCGTGCTCGCCGAGATGGTCGATCCCGCCAGCGGCGCCTTTCTCGGCAATCTGCCCCAGGGCCTCAGCCATCTCTCCCATCTCATGGCGCTGTCGGTGCTCAATGAAAGACCGAGCTGCCCATGATCGCCCGCAGACCGTGAACACTGTCCACGAACCATCGACCCCACTGGAGAAGACCATGACCGACCGACTGTCCATGCAGGACCCCCGTACCCAATACCCCCAGCCACCCTTTCCCCGGCAGCCGCAATCCGCGCCGGGTGAGGCATCGAAGATGGATCCGGTGCCGGACCATGGGGAAACGAGCTACCGAGGCTCGGGGAAGCTCAAAGGCCGCAAGGCGCTCGTCACCGGCGGTGACAGCGGCATCGGGCGAGCGGCCGCCATCGCCTTCGCGCGCGAGGGCGCCGACGTCGCCATCTCCTATCTGCAGTCGGAACAAGCCGATGCGCAGCAGGTCATCCAGTCGATCGAGGCCGAAGGCCGCACCGCCGTTGCGCTGCCAGGCGACATCACCGACGAGGGGTGGTGCCGCGACCTCGTCGCGGAGGCCGTCAGGAAGCTGGGCGGGCTCGACATCCTCGTCATCAACGCGGGCCGGCAGCAGAACCGCGAAGACATTTCCAAGGTCTCGTCCGACGATTTCGACCGGACGATGAAGACCAACCTGTATGCGATGCACTGGATCGCCCAGGCCGCCGTTCCCCACCTGCCCGCAGGTGCGTCGGTCATCACGACGGCTTCCATCCAGGCCTACGAGCCCTCGGCGATCCTGCTCGACTACGCGACGACCAAGGCCGGCATCGTGGCCTATACCAAGGCGCTGGCCAAGCAACTGCTCGAGAAAGGCATCCGCGCCAACGTCGTGGCGCCCGGGCCGTTCTGGACAGCCCTCCAGGCATCCGGGGGCCAGCCGCCGGAGAAGGTGATGAAGTTCGGCTCGGAGAGTTCGTACGGCCGACCGGGTCAGCCCGTGGAAATTGCGCCCGTCTACGTCTTGCTCGCCAGCCAGGAAGGCAGCTTCATCAACGGCGAAGTCTTCGGGGTCACCGGTGGTGCCGGGGTGGCGTGACGCTCACACGGCCCATGCTGCCGTCGCAGCAGCCGGCCGTTGACGTCATGGCACTCTCCGCGGGCCGGTCGCTCGCCGAGCGCTGGCCGCAGAGGTCCCGGCAGACCGTCGGACGAGCCGGCGGCTGACAAGGAGAGGCGTCGGCAGACGACACCGCTCGGAACGAGAAGAACTAGGGTTGGACCTTCCTCGTCCAAGGCGCCATGTCGCACCACACGAGCAGTCGCAACCCATTCAGGAGCAGCCATGTCCACGAACACGAACCTCAAGCTCAAGCCCGTCACCGGCGATTCGATCGATGCCGACCATTCCGCGGTCGAGCCGAGTCTGCACCAGCAGGACGCCAGCCACTCGCACGAAACCCAGCGCTATGGAGATGTGGTTCCCATGCCGCACGGGCTGCCTGCAGATGCCGTCAAGAAGAGCGTCGACCTGCTGAACCAGACCTTGGCCGACAGCATCGTGCTGCGCGACATGTACAAGAAGCACCACTGGCAGGTCGTCGGCCCGACCTTCAATCAGTTGCATCTGCTCTACGACAAGCACTTCGAGGAACAAGTGGCGCTGGTCGACCTGGTGGCAGAGCGAATCCAGATCCTGGGCGGCATTTCGCTCGCCATGGCGCCGGACGTCGCAGAGTCGACCCAGATCCCGCGCCTCCCGCGCGGCCGCGAGCCGGCGGCAGTGCAGTTGTCGCGCCTCATCGACGCTCATACGCTGATCATCAAGGATGCTCGCCAGAACGCTGAGAAGGCGCAGGACGCCGGCGACGCCGGCACCAACGACCTGTTGGTGAGCAACATCCTGCGCACGAACGAACTGCAGGTGTGGTTCCTCTCCGAGCACCTGGTCGCCGCAACGCCGGTCTGAGCTTGACCGCTTTGGTTTGCGGGCCCTGCCTGCTGCGCCATTCGTGAGGACTGGAATCGGCGGGCGCCAGCCCAGCATGCAGCGGCGGCGCCTCGAGAAGATGCGATGCACGACTCGAAGGGGTCGGCCTCCGCCTCGGCTCGGGTTGCGTCTCGCGTGCGGTGAACCCGCTCGTTCTTCGAGCTGTGGGCAAAGCGTTCAGTGGGCGCGTCGTCCCGCCATTGCCCTTGCGGCTCATCGCCGCCGTCATTTTGTAGCCGGCCAAACTTCTCTCGCATCGCGTGGCTTGCGTATCGGCTCCTGCGGTCGCTGGGAAAGAGGACGCCAGCCTCGGGCTCGCGCCGGAACCATGACATCGACAGCGCGTCGGTCACGATGGCGGCGGCCATCCTCGGCTTGATCGACCGGCCGATGACTTCGCGGTTGAACAGACCCAGGACGATGGCCAGGGAAAGCCAGCCTTCGCCCGTGGCGACGTACGTGACGCGTCGGACGCTTGCAGCTTGCCGACCGCGGTAGCTCTCGACCCGTTGCGCAGCGTCTGCTCCGCCAACCCGGCTCGCGTGAAGAGACCGCAACGCCCACTTCTTGGGCGCGCTTGACGCCCCGCGAGGTCGCTTTGCTGGCGACCGCCACGGAATCGACGTACTCGCGATGCCGAGTCCGGCGAAAGCCGCGACGGCCTGAAGCGGTAGCCCTGCAGGATCTCGGCGACGTGCCGGCCGGGGCACTCGGCTCGTCGTCGGACCTTCCAGCGTTCCTGCACCATTCAGGCATCGCCTCGCTCGATGTCGGCTCCGTCGGCGCACCGCAGCGGTGCCGCATGCACGCGGTCGGCTCGACGTGGCCGTCGCGCGGGCCGGTCGACCTCCGGGCTTCGCCCTCTTGGCAGTCCGCGGCAGCGATGCAATGATCGCTCGCTCCGACGCCGTGCGTCGATTCGCCGGGACTCGCGTGTCCCGTCGTGTCACGCAGTCATTCGCCTGGAAGGTCCCTCGATGTCCTTGCCCACCCTTCGCGAGATGCTCGCCGCCGGCGACGACCACGCGCCCGCTCTCGCCGCGCCGGGCCGCCCGCCGCTCGACTTCCGGGGGCTGCGAAGCACGGTCGGCGAGACGCTCGCCGCGCTCAACGCGCTTGGCATCGGCCGCAACGACCGCGTCGCCATCGTGCTCGGCAACGGGCCCGAGATGGCGGCGTGCTTCGTCGCCTGTGCCTGCGGAGTGACGAGCGCGCCGCTGAATCCTGCCTACCGCGCCGACGAATTCGAGTTCTACCTGTCCGACCTGCGCGCGAAGGCGCTGATCGTCGAAGAGGGAAGCACGTCGGCGGCGATCGCCGTGGCCGAGCGGCTCGGCGTGCGGGTGCTCGAGCTCCTCGTCGCACCGGGCGCGCCGGCCGGCAGCTTCACGCTCGCCGCGCGCGACCGGGCGGCGGCGCAGGCCATCGCGCACGGCGGCGACGCCGAGCCCGACGACCTCTCGATGGTGCTGCACACCTCGGGCACCACGTCGCGGCCGAAAATCGTGCCGCTGACGCAGAAGAACCTCTGCGCATCGGCCGCGCACATCGCCCGCACCCTGCAGTTCGTGCCTGGCGACTGCGGCCTGAACATCATGCCGCTGTTCCACATCCACGGGCTGATCGCTGGCGTGCTGGCGCCGCTCTCGGCCGGCTCGCAGGTGTTCTGCACTCCGGGATTCAACGCGCTGAAGTTCTTCGGCTGGATGGACGAGGCCCGGCCGACCTGGTACACCGCCGTGCCGACCATGCACCAGGCGATCGTCTCGCGGGTGTCGAGAAACCTCGACGTCATCGCGCGCCATCCGCTCCGCTTCATGCGCTCGTCGTCGTCGTCGATGCCGCCGCAGGTGATCCGCGAACTCGAGGAGGCGTTCAAGGCGCCGCTGATCGAGGCGTACGGCATGACCGAGGCGACGCACCAGATGACGTCGAACCCGCTGCCGCCCGCTGCCCGAAAGCCCGGCACCGTCGGCCGCGCGGCCGGCCCCGAGGTGGCGATCATGGCCGACGACGGCGGCCTGCTCGGCGCGGGCGGCATCGGCGAGATCGTGATTCGCGGGCCGAACGTGACGGCGGGCTACGAGAACAACCCGTCGGCCAACGCCGGCGCCTTCACCAACGGCTGGTTCCGTACCGGCGACCAGGGCACGGTCGACGACGAGGGCTACGTCAGCATCACCGGCCGGCTGAAGGAGATCATCAACCGCGGCGGCGAGAAGATCAGCCCGCGAGAGGTCGACGAGATCCTGATGGACCACCCGGCCGTGGCGCAGGTGGTCTGCTTCGGCATGCCGCATGCCAAGCTCGGCGAGGAAGTGGCGGCGGTCGTCGTCCTGCGCGAGGGCGCGGCCGCTACCGAGCGCGAGCTGGCGGCCTTCGTCTCGACGCGTGCGGCCGACTACAAGGTACCGAAGACGATCCTGTTCATGGACGAGATACCGAAGGGCGCGACCGGCAAGCTCCAGCGCATCGGCCTCGCGCAGAAGCTCGGGCTGGGCTGAGCGCGATGGATCTCTTCTCGCATCTCCTCGCGCCGACGGACGGCTCGCCGCTCTCCCGCGCCGCCGCCGAGCGCGCCATCGGCATCGCGCTGGCCATGAAGGCCCGGGTCACCTTCTTCCACGCCAAGCCCGAGCGGCGGATGAGCTTCTTCGGCGGCGAGGGCGGCGGCTATGTCGACCAGATGCCCGCCGACGAGTTCGAGCGCCAGACGCAGGCCCAGGCGCGTGCGCATCTGGACGAACTCGGCGCCGTGGCGCGCACGGCCGGCGTCGCGAGCGAAGGCGTGATCGCCGACGCCGGCGCGCCGTACGAGGGAATCATCGAGGTCGCCACGGCGCGCGGCTGCGACCTGATCGTCATGGCATCGCACGGGCGGCGCGGCATCAAGAGCCTGATCCTCGGCAGCGAGACGCAGAAGGTGCTCACGCATTCGAAGATCCCGGTGCTGGTCTACCGCTAGGCGGCCGGCCCTGCCCGCCCAGACGGCGGCCACGGCGCAGCACACGACAGCAGCGAGCGACAACGACAACGACGGGAGGCAGAGAACATGGCAGTGGGCAAATTGGACGTGGCCGGGGCCGGCGCGATGGCCGGTTCGGTCTCCAGCAAGCGGTGGTTGCAGCTCTTGCTGGGCATCGTCTGCATGTCGATGATCGCGAACCTCCAGTACGGCTGGACGCTCTTCGTCAATCCGATCCACGACAAGTTCAACTGGAGCAAGGCCGAGATCCAGGTGGCCTTCACCATCTTCGTCGTCACCGAGACCTGGCTGGTGCCGATCGAGGGCTACCTCGTCGACCGCTTCGGCCCGCGGCCGGTCACGCTCGTCGGCGGCCTGCTCGTCGGCATCTCGTGGGTGCTCAACGCCTACGCCGATTCGCTGATGCTGCTCTACGTCTCGGCCGCGATCGGCGGTACCGGTGCCGGCGCGGTCTACGGGACCTGCGTCGGCAACGCGCTCAAGTGGTTTCCGGACCGCCGCGGCCTCGCGGCCGGCCTGACGGCGATGGGCTTCGGCGCCGGCTCGGCGCTCACCGTGATCCCGATCGCGACGATGATCAAGGCGGAGGGCTACGAAGCCACCTTCCTCAAGTTCGGCATCGTGCAGGGCGCGGTGGTGTTCCTGCTCGCGTTCTTCCTGACCCAGCCCGCCGCCGGCTACTCGGTGCCGACGACGAAGCAGAAGGCGCAGTGGGCGAGCCGGCGCGACTACACGCCCGGGCAGATGGTCACCACGCCGGTCTTCTGGGTCATGTACCTGATGTTCGTGATGATGGCCGCTGGCGGCCTGATGGCGACCGCCCAACTCGCGCCGATCGCCAAGGACTTCAAGATCGCCGACGTGCCGGTCAGCCTCATCGGCATCACGCTGCCGGCACTCACCTTCGCGCTCTCGATCGACCGCGTGCTCAACGGCGTGACAAGACCGTTCTTCGGCTGGGTGTCCGACCGGCTCGGCCGCGAGAACACGATGTTCATCGCCTTCTTCATCGAGGGCGTCGGCATCATCGCGCTCAGCCAGTACGGCCAGAGCCCGGTCGCCTTCGTGATCCTGACCGGCATGGTGTTCTTCGCCTGGGGCGAGATCTACAGCCTCTTTCCCGCGACCTGCGGTGACACCTACGGCTCGCGCTACGCCGCCGCCAACGCCGGCCTGCTCTACACCGCCAAGGGAACGGCGGCGCTGCTCGTGCCGCTCACGAGCGTTCTCGCCGCGCGTGGCGGCTGGGGCGCCGTCTTCATCACTGCGAGCGTGCTCAACCTCGTCGCGGCGTTCATGGCGCTGGCCGTGCTCAAACCGATGCGCCGCAAAATGCAAGCCTCTTGAGCGGCAGGGAATCTCGATGAAGATCGCAGTGGTCGGTGCCGGTGCAATCGGTGGTTATCTGGGCGCGAAGCTGTCCCTTGCCGGCGAGGACGTCACCTTCATTGCGCGCAACAAGAACCTGTCGGCGATCCAGGCGAATGGCTTTCGGCTGATCCTCGAGAACGGCAGCGAGCAGCACGCCGCTGCTGCCCGCGCGGTGCAGCGAATGGCCGAGGCCGGCCCGCAGGATGTCGTGCTGCTGACGCTCAAGGCCCACCAGGTGCGCGACGTGCTGCCTGACCTGCGCGCGCTGTTCGGCCCGGCGACGATGGTCGTCACGATGATCAACGGGCTGCCCTGGTGGTACTTCCACCGGCTGGCGGGGCCCTTCGAAGGGCGGCGGCTCGAAAGCGTCGACCCCGGCGGCACGATCGCCGCCCACATCGAACCCGAGCGCGTCATCGGCAGCGTGGTCTACCCCGCCACCGAGCTCGTCGAGCCCGGCGTCGTGCGGGTGATCGAGGGCAACCGCTTCACGCTCGGCGAGCTCGACGGCAGCCGGAGCGAGCGCATCGAGGCGCTGTCGCAAACCCTGATGCGCGCCGGCTTCAAGTCGCCCGTGTCGCGCGACATCCGTTCGGAGATCTGGATCAAGCTCTGGGGCAACCTGAGCCTCAACCCCATCTCGGCCTTGAGCCACGCCACGCTGCAGGACATCTGCCGCTTCCCGCCGACCCGCACGCTCGTCGAACGGATGATGGCGGAAGGCCAGGCCGTCGCCGAGAAGCTGGGCGTCGTGTTCAAGATCTCGCTCGCGCAGCGCATCGCCGGCGCCGAGGCCATCGGCGCGCACAAGACCTCGATGCTGCAGGACGTCGAGCACGGGCGCGCGCTCGAGCTCGAGGCGCTGGTCGGCGCGGTGGTCGAACTCGGCCGCATCACCGACACATCGACGCCGCACATCGAAGCCCTCTATGCCGTGACGCGCCTGCTCGGCCAAACGCTCGCGGAGCAGCACGGCCGCCTGGCGATCCAGCCTGCCTGACCGTCAGCCGGGCGGCGGCACCGGCGCGAAGGTGTTGCGCAAGATGCCGATGCCGTCGATCTCGACCTCGACGTTGCTGCCGGGCTTCATCGGCAGCACGCCGAGCGAGGTGCCGCAGAGGATGAGGTCGCCGGGCTCGAGCGTCATGTCGTGCGACAGGCGCGAGACCAGCTCGTGCGGCGGGAAGAACATGTCCGAGAGCGCGTAGTTCTGCCGCTCGCGGCCGCCGACGCGGGTGCGCAACGTCGCTGCCGCGGTGTCGAAATCCGTCTCGATCACCGGCCCGATCGCGCCGAAGCCGTCGAAGCTCTTCGCCCGCGTCCATTGCGGGAATGCCGGGTCCCGGTGCAGCAGTTCGATCGCGGTGACGTCGTTCGCGCAGGTGTAGCCGAAGATGTGGGCGGCGGCTTCTGCGGGGCCGATACCCCGGGCGCGGCGGCCGATGACGACGGCGAGCTCGCCCTCGTAGACGACCCGGCCGTCGTGTCCGCGCGGCGCCGGGATCGCTGCGCCGGAGCCGATCACGCTGCTCGGCGACTTGAGGAAATACAGCGGGTCGGCCGGGGCCGCCCATCCGTTCTTCTCGGCGGCGGCGCGGAAGTTGTTCCAAAGTCCGATGATCTTGCCCGGCCGACAGGGCGCGAGCCACTCCAGATCGGCTGCGCGGAGCCGTTCGCCGGTGGCCTCGTGCGTGGCGAACAGCTCTCCTGCGTGCACCGCGACCGCGCCGCGCTCGACGCTGGTGGCCTCGTCCGGCTCGAGCACACCGAAACCTTCGCGATCGTCGAGGCGAAAGCGCATCCACTTCATGATGGAGCTCCTTGGCGACTTGTGGTCGCACTCGAGGCAATTCGCCCCATAGCGGATTTTAGGCACCGACCGAGTTTCGATTGCAACCTGTCTTTCGGCATTGCCATCGAATCGCGACGACAGATCTGGTTCGACGCGCGGTTCGGACATCGATGACCGGAGCTTTGAAATATAGGTCCGGCCAACGGGTTCGATCGTTCTGTCCTATTCAAACGCGCGCTGTGGCGACAGTGGGACAGACGCCGACGATGGCACCAACGATCAACACCGCCCCGATCGCCAATCGGCATGTGGTGGAACACAGCTCAGCTCACCGCACGCACTTGCCTCGATCACGGCGTTGTCTTGTCAGCCAGCCATCCATCATCAAGTCGCAGCGGACCGAGCGCGACGTCGACGACATCGTCACAACCATGTGCATGCAGACCAGGAAAACGGTCGTCGCGTCAGGTCGTCGGACCGCACAGAGTCCATTGCGACTCGACCGCTAGCGCTTGTGCAATGGTCGACGATTACAGCCGTTCCGGGTTTGGTTGCCGCAGCACTTTTTCCGCACGGCGGAACAAACCGGCCTGTACGAGCTGACCCCCCGCTGGTCTACTGCGCCCGAAGCCCGATGTCCGGGCGAACTGGGAAGCCGAAGCCATGAAATTCGTCACCTTGATCATCGCGTCGTCGGCCACTGCGGCCGCCGTATTCTCGGGCGACGCCGATGCCCAGAATCTGACGGTTACGACTCAGGGGGGCGCCTTTCAGAAGAGCCAGGAAATAGCTTACTTCACGCCTTACGAGAAAGAGTTCAAAGCGAAGATCGTCCAGGAGGAATACAACGCCGAGTTCGCACGGATCGTAGCGATGGTGCAGTCCGGCAAGACCACATGGGACGTGGTCGACGTGAACACGCAGACTGCTATCCAGGGCTGCGACGAGGGTACCCTGCTGCCAATCGACTACGCCAAGCTCGGCGGGCGCGAGCAATTCGTCAAAGGTTCTACCTACGATTGCGGCGTGCCGACGACAAGCTTCGCAACTGTCTTGGCCTTCGACGCGGACCGCCTCAAGGACGGCCCGAGTACGATCGCAGGCCTCTTCGATACAAAGCGTTGGCCCGGCAAACGCGGTTTGCAAAAAGGCCCGGTCGGCAACCTCGAGTTCGCTCTCATCGCGGACGGTGTGGCCACGGACAAGGTGTACGAATTGCTCAAGACGAAGGCTGGTGTTGACCGCGCGTTTCGCAAGCTCGACACGATCAAGAAGGTCGTTGTTTGGTGGGAAGCCGGCGCGCAGCCGCCGCAGCTCCTTGCTTCTGGCGAGGTCGCGATGTCGACCGCCTGGAACGGACGCATCACCAGCGCCAACAAACAGGACAAGAGGAACTTCCGGATCGTCTGGGACGCGCAGCTCCAGGACTGGGACCTGTGGGCGATCCCGAAGGGTGTGGCCGACATCCAGAACAGCTACAAGTTCATCCGTTTTGCCTCGGCGCCGGAACGCCAGGCCGAGCAGACACGCTACATCTCCTACGGCCCGGCGAGCATCCAGGCGATCAAGCTTGTGCCGGCCGACATCGCGCAGGACCTGCCGACGGCGCCGCAGAACATCAAGAACGTCATCGCCAACGATCCCAGGTTCTGGGCGGACCACGGGGAAGAACTGCGCAAGCGCTTCAACAACTGGCTGGCACAGTGAGCTGGCGCAGGTGCCGCTCCAATCCCACCTGAAGAAGACGAACAACCCACGCGTTCATGACCTCCGGAAGTCTTCCCACCGTGCTGCTGATGGGTGCCGAGCTGAAGGCCTCGCTCCGGCGAGCCGAGGCGCGTGGAAAGGTTCGGACGCTCATGCTGGTGGCGCCGCTGCTGTTGTTCATTGTTGCGAGCTTCGCGCTGCCGCTGCTGGCGATGCTGCACCGCGCCGTCGAGAACCCTGAGGTCGCCGACACGCTTCCGTTCACCACGCGCGCCCTTGAGGATTGGGACGGCAGCGGCAGCCCCGCCGAGCCGGTGTACGCCGCTCTGGCGCGGGACCTTCGCACCGCACAGACGACCCGCTCGGCCGGTGCGCTGGGTAAGCGGATCAACTACGAGATCTCCGGCGCGCGCACCGTCATCGTCCGGGCCGCGCGCGAGGTCGGCGCAGCACAGCCCGCGGCCTGGAAGTCCTTTTTTCTGGCCAGTGATCCACTTTGGGCATCGACGGACTTCTGGCGCGTCCTCCAGCGCAACGGCGCCCGCACGACCCCCTTCTACCTGCTGTCCTCGCTTGACCTGCGGCTGGATGCGTCCGGCAGTCTTGCGCGCAGCGACACCGAGCAGGCCATCTTCCTGGACGTGTTCGGTCGCACCGTGTGGATCAGCGCGGTGGTGACGCTGGCCACGCTCCTGCTCGGCTACCCGATCGCGCACCTGCTAGCCAACGCCTCGAACCGCTGGCGTAACTTGCTGATGCTCCTGGTACTGCTGCCCTTCACCACCTCGATCCTGGTCCGCACCACCGCCTGGGTGGTGCTTCTGCAGACCAATGGCGTGATCAACGATGCCTTGATGTGGCTGGGGCTGATCTCCGAGCGCGTGCAGCTGATCTACACGCGCGGCGGCACGATCGTGGCCATGACCCACATCCAGCTGCCGTTCACCGTGCTGCCAATCTACAGTGTGATGAAGGGCGTCTCGCCCAATCACGTGCGGGCCGCGCGTTCGCTCGGCGCCGGGCCATTGATCGCCTTTTGGCGTGTCTACGCGCCGCAGACGCTGCCTGGCGTGGGCGCCGGCTGCCTGCTCACCTTCATCCTCTCGCTGGGGTACTACATCACCCCTGCGCTGGTCGGCGGCCCGCTGGATCAAATGGTGAGCTACTTCGTCGCGCTCTACACCAATCGCGACATCAACTGGGGCCTTGCCGCGGCGCTAAGTGCGGTGCTGCTGGTGATCACTGGTTTGTTCTACGCCGCATTCAACCGCTTCGCCAGCATCGAGCGCGTCGAGTTGGTCTGAGCCATGAAGACACCTGCCTATGCCTCGCGCGCGGAGCGCGCTGGCGTCACCAGCTTCCACATCCTCTGCGCCTTCGTCCTGCTTTTTTTGATCACGCCGATCCTGGTGATCATCCCGCTGTCCTTTTCCAGCGAGCCGTGGTTTACCTACCCGCTGCCAGGCCTCTCGATGCGCTGGTACTCGGAGTTTTTCGGCTCGCCGGCTTGGCAGGCTTCACTGCGCAACAGCCTGATCGTCGCCGTATGGTCGACGCTGCTGTCGACCGCCCTTGGAACGCTGGCCGCCGCCGGCCTGTCCCGCGGCAACCTGCCTTGGCGCGGGCTGATCATGGGACTGTTGATATCTCCCATGGTGGTGCCGGTGGTCGTTACCGCGGTCGCGATGTACTTTGCCTACGCAGCGGTCGGCCTGAACAATTCCTACGTTGGGCTGGTGCTCTCGCACACGGTGCTCGCCACGCCCTTCGTCGTCATCACGGTCACCGCCACGCTTTCGGGCTTCGATCGCTCGCTGCTGCGAGCCGCGGCTTCGCTGGGGGCCTCGCCGCTGATCAGCTTCCGCAGGATCACGCTGCCGCTCATTGCGCCAGGCGTGGTGTCGGGCGCAGTATTCGCCTTCGTGACCTCGTGGGACGAGGTGGTATTGGTCCTCTTCCTCGCGGGCCCGGACCAGCGTACGCTACCGCGCCAAATGTTCGCTGGCATGCGCGAGCAGATTAGCCCCACGATCACTGCAGCCGCAACCTTCCTGATCGTGCTGGCAATCCTGCTGATGGCCGCGGTCGAGCTGCTGCGCCGCCGCGGCGAGCGGCTGCGCCGCGCGGCAGACTGAAGAGCGTGCCACCGCATTGCAGCGATCAATGGCACCCGGCCTCCGCAGTTCCATTTCCCTTGCGGCAGCGTGCCGCGAAGACCTACCTGCCCATGATCAACAACAGCACCGAATACGCTGTCGACTCGCTCGGCGCCTTCCGGCAGGTGCAGAAGACCTACGACGGCGAGACGCTCGTCGTCAAGAATCTCGATTTGGAGATCCGCCGCGGCGAGTTCCTGACCCTGCTGGGGCCCTCGGGCTCTGGCAAGACCACCACGCTCATGATGCTCGCGGGATTCGAGACTCCGACCTCCGGCACCATCCTGCTCGACGGCAAGCAGCTCGACCGCATGCCGCCGGAGAAGCGGGACATCGGGATGGTCTTCCAGAACTACGCGCTCTTCCCGCACATGACAGTGGCGGAGAACATCGCGTTCCCGCTCAACATTCGCAAGGTCCCGTCGGTTCAGCGCAAGGCGCGAGTGGCCAAGGCGCTGGACATGGTGCAGTTGAGCGGCCTCGCCAGTCGGCGACCGGGCCAGCTTTCGGGCGGGCAGCAGCAGCGCGTTGCGCTCGCGCGGGCGCTGGTCTTCGAGCCGAAGCTAGTGCTGATGGACGAACCGCTCGGCGCCCTCGACAAACAACTGCGCGAGCGGCTGCAGTTGGAGATCAAGCAAATTCACCGCAACATCGGCGTGACCATCGTCTACGTCACGCACGACCAGAGTGAGGCGTTGACCATGTCGGACCGCGTGGCGGTCTTCAACGACGGCATCATCCAGCAGATCGCGGCGCCTGAGGAACTCTACGAGCGGCCGCAGAACTCCTTCGTCGCGCAGTTCATCGGCGAGACCAACCGCTTGCAGGGGGTGGTCGAGTACGCAGGCGACACGGCCTGCAGCGTGCGGCTGCAGGACGGCACCGTGGTGCATGCCGTGCCGGTCAACATCGGTGGCGTAGGCGCGAAGACC
Source organism: uncultured Rhizobacter sp. (assembly GCA_964249855.1). Taxonomy (GTDB): domain Bacteria; phylum Pseudomonadota; class Gammaproteobacteria; order Burkholderiales; family Burkholderiaceae_C; genus LMDS01. Next base: position 53,816 of record CAXUDL010000006.1, read on the forward strand.
AGTCTGTCGCTTCGGCCAGAACGCCTGGTCGTCGCGCCGGCCGCCGGCAGCCTGCCCAACATCTTCGACGCAACTGTCGAGGAGTTGATCTACTTCGGCGAGCACACGCGCGCGCGCATTGCGCTGTGCGGCTCCTCGAGCTTCATCTTGAAGATACCCAACGCCTACCGCCGCCAAGCCCTGTGCGTCGGCGAACGCATCACGGTGGGCTGGAGCATCGAGGACTGCCGCGCGCTCGACCCGTTCTGAGCCGAATTGTGTCGTTTCGGTTGCCTGATCCGACGCGCCGACGCACGGGCCGTTCGCTACCGGCGCATTTTCTTTCAACTCTCTTTGATTTCGGAGAACTATGAATTCCATCGCTCCGGCCGTGTTGCGCCGCCGCGCGCGCGGCTCCGACTCGCCGCCGCCGGCCACTCGGAGGGCCGGAAGGAAATGACAAACGATGCAATGCTTCCGGCGGACGGCTGCTTCGTCGGTCGGGCATGGCTGCCAGAGGCCGCCGGGCCGGCGGTCGTCACGGTACGCCAAGGCATGGTGTGCGACATCACTTCCCGGGTGGCGCCGACCGTGTCGCAGTTGCTGGAGCTCGACGATCCACTGGCCTTCATCCGCGCGGCGCCGGGCCGGCCGCTGGCCCCGCTTGCCGAGCTGATGTCGGGCGCTGCGGAGCCTGCGCGCGCGGACCGGCTGCACCTGCTCGCGCCCTGCGATCTTCAAGCCGTGAAGGCGAGCGGTGTCACCTTCGCGCATTCGTTGCTGGAGCGTGTGATCGAGGAGAAGGCCGGTGGCGACGCATCGCGTGCGGAGGCGCTGCGCGCGCGCATCGGGTCGAGCCTCGGCATTGAATTGAAGCAAGTCGTCCCCGGCTCGACCGAGGCGCTGCTGCTCAAGCAGAACCTCATCGAGGCGGGTCTGTGGTCGCAGTACCTCGAGGTCGGCATCGGGCCTGACGCCGAAGTGTTCACCAAGAGCCAGCCCATGTCGGCCGTCGGCTGGGGCGCCGACATCGGCGTGCTCGAGAGTTCGCACTGGAACAACCCCGAGCCCGAACTGGTGCTGTTCTGCGACAGCCGCGGGCGGATCCGCGGCGCCGCGCTCGGCAACGACGTCAACCTGCGGGACGTCGAGGGGCGCTCGGCGCTGCTCCTGGGCAAGGCCAAGGACAACAACGCGTCCTGCGCCATCGGTCCGTTCGTGCGAATGTTCGACGAGGGTTACCAGCTCGACGACGTGCGGAGCGCGGAGGTCGACCTGCATGTCATCGGCGACGACGGCTTCGTCCTAGAGGGGCGCAGTTCGATGCGGGAGATCAGTCGTGACCCTGCCGACCTCGTGGCGCAGGTGATCGGGCGCCACCACCAATACCCCGATGGCGTGGTGCTCTTCCTGGGTACGCTCTTCACGCCCGTGAAGGACCGGGTGAAGCCCGGCGACGGCTTTACGCACCTGCGCAACGACATCGTCTCGATCTCCAACCCGATGCTTGGCGTGTTGCGCAACCGCGTGCTGCCGTGCGACCAGTGCGCGCCGTGGACCTTCGGAAGCGGCGCGCTCATGCAGAACTTGGCGCGGCGTGCACTGCTGTAGGCCGCCAGCCGCTCCGTTGTTGGGCAGCCGTCGGTTGCTGCAAAGGCATTGACGCTACTCAGCGGTCAATGGATGCTCGACCGAGGCGTTGACCGCACCCGACGCGCGCACGGCAAGCAAGCCAGTGCGCCTTCGCTCGATCAGGTGGCAGTGTGTCGCGAGGCAAAGAGTGTTGGACGACCGCTCGACTGAGGAAGCCCGCAGGGCAAGCTACATCGTCGGGCCGGTGTGGAAGGCAATGAAGGTGCTGGAATTCGTCGCCGAAAGTGGAAGGGGTGTGTCGCTCACCGAGGTGTCGACAGCCTTGTGTCTTCCGAAGACCACGGTGTTCCGCTACCTGCAGACGCTCAGTGCCTTCTCGTTCCTGCAGCACGACGTCGTGAAGGACCGCTACGCGCTCGGAATGCGCTTTCGTGCGCTCGCGTTGGCCGACCTGACGCTTCATCGCTTGCGCGAGGCGGCCGTTCCGGTCATGCGCGACCTGGTCCGCGAGTACAACGAGACGATCAACCTCGCCGTGGAGGCCGACGGCACGATGGTCTACGTCGAGGTGGCCGAGTCGTCCAGGCCGCTTCGCATCCAGGCCCGCGTCGGGAGCCGGGAGCCGCTTCACACCACGGCGCTGGGCAAGGCCTTCCTCGCCTTTTCGGATGAACGCCAGCGCGGTGCGACCTTGGGCGGCGCGCTCTCGCCGAAGACCCTCCGCACCGTGCGCGATGCGCGCACGCTCGCCAAGCAACTTGAAAGCATCCGCGTTGCGGGCGTTGCCGTGGAGACCGGCGAGAACGAGGACGGTGCCGTGTGCATCGGCGTGCCGGTGCTCAACGATCTGTCGTTGCCGATCGCTGCGCTGAGCCTTTCCGCGCCCGAGAAGCGTTCTTCGCCGACCTTGGTTGAGCGCGCGAGCCGATCGCTGATCGAGGCTGGTCACGAAATCGCTCGGCGGCTGCGCTTCGGCACGGCCGATTGACGCTGCTGACGTCGCACGCGATCGGCGGCCGCACCGTTGGCATTTCGGGGGTGTGAAGCGGTCTGTGTGTGCGGCAGCTGCACGAAAGTCGCTTGTCGTGCTCAGCACGGTCGTGCCCATCCTCCGGAAATCAACCTGGCTTTTTCCGTGCTGCGAAACGAAGCGATCTTTACCTTGGACGGAGGCGTCTGGCCTACTTGTTCAGGACCCATCGACCCAGTCTGACTACCGTTCAAGGATCCGTGATGAACAAGGAGATCTCGATGCGCCTCTCCATCGAAGAGTGGAAAAGGCAGCTCCCGCGGCTCGGCACCGCGCTTGTGCTGGACATGCTCGACAGCCAGGGCTATCGCCATCAGGCGCTTCAGCCAGGTGTGGTTGCCCGCACGACGCCGGGCGTGGTCGTCGGCGTAGCCAAGACCCTTCTGTGGCTGGATTTCGCACACGACGACCCGAGCACGTATGAACTGGAATTGAAGGCGGTCGACAGCGTGCGCCCGGACGAACTGTTGGTGTGCGCTACGGGCAACTCCGCGCGCTCAGGCATCTGGGGCGAACTGTTGACGACAGCCGCACGACAGCGGGGCGCGGCTGGCATCGTGACCGACGGCGCCATCCGCGACACCGCGCAGATCGAGGCCATGCACTTTCCCTGCTTCTCGCGCTACGTGTCGCCGTACGACAGCTTCAACCGGCAGAAGGTCGTGGCGTATGACGTGCGAGTGGAGGTCGACCAAGTGACGATCGAGCCGGGCGACGTGATCGTCGGCGACCGGGACGGCGTGGCCGTGGTGCCGTCGAAGGTGGCGGTGCGCACCTTGGAACTGGCGCTCGAAAAAGCGGGTAAGGAAGATCTCTTCCGAGAAAGCGTGCAACGCGGCGACAGCCTCTTGGCTGCTTACCAGAAGTACAAGGTCCTATGAAGCCAGCCCCGCTGATCAACACCTTTTGCACACGTCAAGCCCATGAAAACCGTCGTTGAAACCGGCCTCACCAAGGGCGCGGCCCCACTCGAACTGGCCGCCATCGCGAACGGTACCGTGTACGTCTGCAGCATCCCCGCCTTTCAGGACGGCACGATCGAGCAGGGCGACTTCCTTGCTCAAGCCGAACTCACGTTGCGCAATCTGAAGCGCTCCGTCGAAGCCGCCGGCGCGACGATGAGCGACGTCGTGCAAGTTCAGGTCTTCCTGACCGATGCCAGCGACTTCCCGCAGCTCAACGAGGTCTACGGCCGATTCTTCAATGCGCCATACCCGGTGCGCGCGACCTTCATCGTGGGCCTGATCGTTCCGGGTGCGCGGATCGAAATCCTCGCGCAAGCGGCGCTTGGAAGCTAGGAGTGTGGGCATCACGAGCACTTGGTACCCATGACTACGCTTGTACTCGGCGGCGGCATTATCGGTGTGACCACGGCCTACTATCTCGCGAAGGCGGGCGAGTCGGTCACGGTCATCGACAGGAACAACGGCGTTGCGATGGATACCAGCTTCGCCAACGCTGGGTTGATTTCGCCGGGCCATTCGTATTCCTGGGCGTCTCCGAAGGCGCCGGGCATTCTTTTGAAGTCGCTGTTCGTCAGCGGCCAGTCGTTGCGGTTGCGCCTCGCAGCTGATCCGGATCTGGTGCGCTGGGGATTGAAGTTTCTGCGCAACTGCACCTCACGGCGTGCGTTCGACAACACGGCGGCGAAGCTGGCGCTCACGCGATATTCCCAGCAGGCGCTGCAGGCGTTGACGACGGCCGAGGGGCTGGATTACCAGCGCACCTCGCGCGGTCTGCTCTATCTCTACCGCAGTGCAAAGGCACTGGACGAGGGCGTTGCCAACACGCACGTGTTGGTCGAAGGCGGCCTGCCGCTAGAGGTGCTGGATCGTGCGGCGGTGGTCCGGCTCGAGCCGGCCCTCGCCGGATCGGGCGACTCCATCGCCGGGGCCATCTACAGCCCGGGCGATGAAAGCGGTGACGCCAGCCTCTTCACGCAGCTCATGTTCGAGCGCTGCAAGGCGCTGGGCGTGCGCTTCGAGTTCGGCGTGGACGTCCGCGGCTATGAAGCGTCGGCTTCGCACATCGACGCCGTCGTCACCAACCGACGCAACTATCACGCCGATCGCTATGTGTTGGCCTTCGGACCTTGGTCGGCGCGCATGTCGCGCAGCCTGGGCTACCGGCTGCCGATCTATCCGGTCAAAGGCTATTCGGTCACCTTCCCGGTGCGCGAAGTCGCTGACGCACCCGGCATCGGCGGAGTCGACGAGCAGAACTTGATCGCATGGGCTCGGTTCGGCGAGCGGCTGCGCTTCACGGCGACGGCAGAGTTCGCTGGATTCAACCGCAGCCATACGCCGGAGGATTTCAAAGGCATGATCGCGGCAGCCAGACAGATCTTTCCGGAAGCCGCTGACTTCGAGTCGCCCTCCTACTGGGCCGGCCTGCGACCCATGACGCCGACTGGGCTTCCGATCATCGGCTGCCTTCGACACGACAACCTGCTCTTCAATACCGGGCACGGGCACCTGGGTTGGACGATGGCATGCGGCTCGGGCAAGATCGTTGCTGAAATCGTCTCGGGCGTGAAACCGTCGATCGATATTTCGCATCTCGGCATTCGATAGCGGCAACGGCGAAACCAACTCTTCGGCACGCGGAACTTGCGGCTCAGCCTTCGTGCCCACGTACTCCGACAAGAATCGATGAAGCAGTGGCAGCGCTCGCGAAGGCGAGTCCGCAGGCCCTCTTCGGTCGTTGGCGTGGCGGTTGTGTGATGCGCGCGGCGCTCGTGAGCCGTTGACGATTCACGTTCTGGTGAGTTCGCCTCGTCGAAGCGCAGCATGTTCGCCGCATAGCACGCATCGAGCAGGTCATCGACGCGATCCCGATGCCGAAAATCGATGGTGAAGACATCGAGCAGAAGCGAGTTCACCGGCACTGACGATCGTGCACCGCTGCCTTGATGCGCACGACGAAGCGTTCGAGCTCTCGGTCAGCATGCATCCCGCCGGGTGACTCACGGCGTCGCCGGACGTGAAGCACCCGAGAGATCGACGTGCACGTCGCAGCGTGATCGGACCGCGCGAAGTCGGTTGAGTGGTTGCGGTCACTGCCCGGAGTCGCATGCGTCCTCCTCGGCGTCTTCAAGGTCGGTGCGGTACGAGTTTTCGTCACCGGCTTCGCACCCTTCGACGCGGCCGCACGGTCCAGTCGAGCGATGATCGCGACCCACCGGGGAACGCCGGTGCCTGGAGGGCGGATTGAACAAGAAGCGATGGGTCGGTGCGTTGATCGCCGTCGGCGTGCTGGCGGCCGCGGCCGTCGGCCTGGGCTTGCGGCAGCGCTTCGACGGCGCGATCAACGCGACGGGCGTCGACCTGTCCCAGCCGGATGCCTATGTGTACACGCCGGCACTGTCGCGCCTGCCGCGCGACATCGCGAAGGCACCGATCGCGCGCGACCTGCTCACCGAGGACTTCGCCTTCTACTACGAGGAGCACGAGGACCGCCTCGGCCTGCGCGGCGCGGTCAAGCGCATCGCGTTCGAGCACCGGACGACGCTGGGCGACGACCTGCTGGCCCAGGTGCTCGACGAGCCGGCCGAGCTGGCGTTGTGGGCCGATGCCAAGGGCGCGCCGCGCCACTGGCTGCTCGCCGTGACGCGCGGCACCGTGGCCCGGGCGCTGCAGCAGCTTGCGACGCTCGCCGCCGACGATCGGCAGCTGAGCGTCGTCGGGCAGGTCGGCTTCAACGGCAGCGACGCGACGGTCTACGCGCTGTCGCTCTCGCCGCGCCGCACGCTGGGCTTCGTGTCGCAGGGCAACCGCGTGGTGGTCCTGAGCGACCCGGGACTGCTCTTCGGCGACGCGCGCAAGGCCGATCCACGCTCCGCCAAGGTGGTGGCGCAACTGCTGTCCGGCGATGCGGGCGAGCAGGGCGCCTACCGCCGTGCGCTCGGGCTGGGCGCGCCGGGCACCTGGCATCAGCTGGTCGCCCACGCGCGGCTGCTGTCCTTCGGCTACCAGCACTTCTTTTCGGGCCTGCAGGCGCTGCGGCTCGACATCGCGCCCGGCGGCGGCGCCGTGCAGACGCGGCTGCGCGTGGCCGATGCCGCGGCCCTGGGCAGCACGCAGGCCGGCCGCGCGCTGTGGCAGGCGCTGCCCGCCAACCCCGCGGCCTGCACGCTGCTGCCCGCCGACTGGGCGCGCGTCAAGGCGGTGGTGGGCGACGCCCCGGGCCGCCCGGACGACGCCGCCGGGCAAGCCGGGCAGGCGCTCGCCGATCAGCTCGACGGGCCGGCCGCGATCTGCTGGTATCCGCGTTCGCAGCTGCACACGCCGCTGGTCGTGTTCCGGACGCGCGACGACCGCCCGGCCACCGACGCCGCGCTCGAGAGCCTGTCGACCTGGCTCTTCCCCGCGGCGGCGAAGCCGGTCGACGCGGCGGCCTCGGGCGCCGGCGTGCGCCGCTGGCAGCGCGAGGTCGCCGCGCCGTGGGGCACGCAGGGCGAGGGCGACGACGCTGCTTATCACGCGTCGCTCGCCCGGCAAGGGCGCTGGATCAGCTTCTCGCCCGACGCGGCGCTGGTCGACCTGGCCGTCGACGCCCAGGCGCGGCGCTATCCCAGCGTCGCCGACGCCTTGCCCGAGCAGGCGGCCGCCATCGCGGTCGTCGCGCCACGCGCCGTGGCCGATCTGGCGCAGAACGAGGCCTTCGCCGTCCTGCCGCCCGAACAGGCGCTGTTCCGACAGGCCGTCGAACAGCACCTGGTGCCCCGCCTCGATGCCTTGCGCAAGCTCCCGGCCGTGCAAGCGGTACCGCGTGGCGCGCCGGACGCGGGCGGCTGGACCTCGATCGACTGGCTGCCGCTGCCGGCCCAGCCCGCGAGCGCGGGCAAATGAGCCCGCACCTGCCCGGCGCACTCGCCATGGGTCCGGGCCCTGGCCGTCGGACCTGGCTGACCGCCTGCGCGGCCTGGGTCACCAGCGCGATGCTGCCTGCCGCGCGCGCCCTGGAAACCAAGCCCGCGTTGCTCGACCGTGAGCAGTCGCAGCGCTTTCGCGACTGGATGACGCTGCTGGTCCACGCCCAGCTCGAACGCGGCCCGACGCCGCGCTGGACGCATCGCGACTGCGCCGGCCTGGTCCGCTTCAGCGCTGCAGAAGCCCTGCGCCCGCACGACCTGGCCTGGAAGCGTGCCAACGGCCTGCTCGGCACGCGGCTCCCGCCCGACCTGTCGCCGCAAACCGCTGCGCCGCTGCGCAACGCCTGGCGCCGGACCGACGGCTCGCGCGACGCGTACGTCGGCGCGCTCGAGCTGGTGCAGGAGAACACGCGCCTGGTGGCGCGGCAACTCGCGCCGGCTGTCCCGGCCGACCTGCTGTTCTACGACTTCGGCGACGACCAGCACCTGATGGTCTTCATGGGCCCGTACATCGCCTACCACACCGGCCGCCTGCAACCGGGCGACAACGGCCTGCGTGCGGTGCGGCCGGCGCAGCTGCAAGCCTGGCAGGACACCCGCTGGCGGCCCGCCGCCGACAACCCCAATTTCGCCGGCGTCTACCGGTTCGATTTCCTCGCACCATGAGCTCGCCCGGCCGCCCAGAGGGCGAATTCCGGAGTGCGCAGCACGAAGGTACTCCAATGAACCCTCGCTTCGTCCCGTCGATCGGGCCGCGCCGGGTGGCGCGCGGCGCTCTTTCCACCGCGCTTTCCACAGTTCTCTCCGCTGCTCTGTCCACATCCCTGGCCGTGACGCTGGCGGCGCTGCCAGCCACCGGCGGCGCGGTCGAGGCGGCACGCCAGCCGCTCGACAACGCGTACGCGCCCTTCGTCGGCGAGCCGTTCTTCCTGCTTTCGGACGCCACCTTCGGCAGCAGCGAGCCGGCTCAGGTTCGGCTCGAAGTCAACGCACCCGAAGCGCTGCAGCAGGCCGGCGGCGTCGACGTGCTCGTCTACCGCATCCCCGAGCCGCTCGCCTTCCTGCAGCGGCAGAAGAACCTGCACCGGGTGCAGGTGCAGCCGGGCAAGGCCGAACCGGGCCTGGCCAATGCGCTGACCCACCTCTGGGACAGCTGGGTGGTGAAGTCGCGCCTGGCGTGGCAGAAGCTCTTCTCGTCCAACGCCCGCCAGGCCGTGACGAAGCAGGCGCCGGGGCTGAAGACGCCGGCCGGCCTCGCCAAACCCTCGACCTTCGAGGAGCCGCCGCAATACCGGCCGCTGCCCGGGCTGCCGCTGGTCGAGCGCTTCCGCTACCCGGTGCAGGCGGCCAGGCCGATCGAGCCGCCCAAGGATCTGAAGCTCGCCGGCAGCAGCAGCGAGTTCATCAAGCCGTCGGCCGGCAACGTCTTCGTGCCGGTAGGCCGACGCGCGCCGGGGTTGTACCTGGTGGAGGCGATCGCCGGCCAGCATCGGGCGACCACGCTGATGTTCGTCGCCGACACGGTGGCGCTGACCAAGGCGTCGAACGCGCAGATGCTGGTCTGGGCCGCGGCCCGCAACGACGGGGCGCCGGTGCCGAAGACGCGCGTGGTCTGGACCGACGGCCTGGGCGTGCTCAAGAGCGGCGCCACCGACGACCAGGGCGTCGCCCGGCTCGACCGGCCCAGCCCCGAGCAGAGCTACGTCTTCGGCGAAGACCCGAAGGGCGGCGTCTTCATCTCGGAAAACTTCTACTACGACAGCGAGGTCTACACGGCGAAGGTCTATGCCGTCACCGACCGGCCGCTCTACCGGCCGGGCGACTGGGTGCAGGTCAAGGTCACCGGCCGCGAGTTCAGGAACGCCCGCGATTCGGTGGCGATGAAGGACGCCGACCTGGCGCTGGCCGTGCTCGACCCGTCGGGCCAGGTCGTCGCCACGCAGTCGCTGCGCTTCTCGGGCGCGCACGGCGCCGACGGCCGCTTCGCCTTGCCCGACAACGCGGCCGCCGGTGGCTACGAGCTGCGGCTCACGCTGGGCGACGACACCTACACCGCGGCCTTCCGCGTCGCCGACTACCAGAAGCCGCATTTCGACATCGCGCTCCTCACCGACAAGGCCGACCACGCGACCGGCGAGCCGGTGGCCGGCCAACTGCAACTGCACTATCCCGACGGCAAGCCGGTGGTCGACGCCCGCATCAGCCTGACGGCGCGTGCGCAGATGCTCTCGATGGTCGACGGCGAGCTCGACGACGGCGGGCCGTTCGCCGTCAAGCTGAGCCAGAACGAGTTGAAGACCGACGGCGCCGGCGTCGCACGGTTCAGCCTGCCGGCGGCCACCGAACCCAGCCGCTACGTGCTGACCGCGCTCGCGACCGACGGCGCCGCCTACCGCGTGCGCACTTCGAAGGAGGTCTTGGTCGAGCGCGCCGGCGGCGCGTGGCGGCTGACGCCGGACCGGCAGTTCTCGAAGCCGGGCGAAGCCGTCCGCTTCAGTGTGGCCGCCAGCCGGCGCACGGTGTCGGCGGGTGTCGGCGCGGGTGTGGGCGCGGGTGTGGCCGAAGCGCCGGCACCCGTGCGCTGGGACTGGATCCGGCTCGAGAACGGTGCCAAGGCCAGCGGCGCCGTGAGCGGCAAGACGGTGGACGTCGCCTTCGCGCAGTCCGGCACCTACACACTGAACCTGCGCGACGACAAGGGCCGCATCGTCGCGGCGACCGCGCACTGGGTCAGCGGCGACGGCCTCAAGGCGCCCGCCGGCAGCATCGGCATGGTCTTCGACCGCGCGCGCTACAAGGCGGGTGACACGGCGGAGGTGCTGGTGAGCTTTCCCGAACCCATCGACCACGCCTTGCTCACGCTCGAGCGCGACCGGGTCGAAGCGCAGGCGCTGCTCGGCAAGCCAGCGAACTGGGTCCGGTCCGAGCGGCTCGGACCGACGCAATGGAAGCTCACGCTCGAGGTCCGCGACGACATGGCGCCGAACATGACGCTCGCGATCGCCTACGTGAGGAACGGCGACTATGTCTTCCGGAACCAGGGCCTGCTCGTCGAGCAGCCGGGCATCGCCATCGCCTTCCGGACGACCAAGCCGGTGTATGCGCCGGGCGAGACGGTGACGGTCGACGTGAGCACCTCGCTCGCGGGCCAGCCGCTGGCGGCCGAGGTCGCGGTCGGCGTGGTCGACGAGATGATCTACGTGCTGCAGCCCGAGATCGCGCCCAGCATCGTCGACTTCTTCTTCCACCCGCGGCGCAACAACGTGCGCACCGCCGCCAGCCTGTCCTTCATCGGCTACGACCTGGCGACGAGCAAGCTGGGCGAGGTGCCGTCGGCCCGCCAGGTCAACGAGCGTGCCGTCAAGGTGCTGGAGCGGCCGCGGCGCGACAACGTCGACACGGCCGCCTGGCTGCCGCGGCTCGCCACCGATGCGACCGGTCAAGCGAGTTTCAGCTTCACCATGCCGGATTCGCTCACCCGCTGGCGCATCACCGGCCGGGCGACCGAGGCGCTCGGGCATGTCGGCCAGCAGGTGGCCTGGCTGCGGTCGGACAAGCCCTTCTATGCCAAGTGGACCAGCCCGGCCTGGCAGCGCGAGGGCGACAAGGCGCAGGCCGCGATCGCGCTCTTCAACCAAACCGGCCAGCCCGCCCAGCTCGAGTGGGAAGCGCAAGGTGCCGGCGTGCAGCGCAAGGAGACGGTGACCGCGGCGCCGGGCGCCAGCTACGTCGACCTGCCTCTCGCCGCCGAGCGTTTCGGCACGGCACCGGTGCGGCTCACGCTGCGTCAGCAGGGCCGGGTCGTCGACCAGCTCGACACACCGTTGCAGCGCCTGCCGGTCGGCTGGCGTTCGCCGCGCGAGGCGGTGCTGGACCTGTCGAGCGGCAGCGCGGCGCTGTCGCTGCCCGCCGATGCCACGCGGGTGCGCATCGCGTTCAGCGCCGACAAGGCGGCCGGCGCATTCAGCCGTTCGATGGATGCGCTGATCGACTTCCCGTTCGGCTGCGTCGAGCAGACGGCCAGCCGCATGCTCCCCTTGTCGATCGCGCTGCAGTCGCTGACGACAGCGCAGCAGCCGCTGGCGCCGCAGCTGACCCAACGGCTGGCGACGGCACGCCTGGCGCTGGCGCAGATGGCCGGTCCCGAGGCCCGTTTCGGCTGGTGGGGCCGCGGCATGGGCAGCGATGCCTTCCTCACGGCCTACGCCTACTACGCCGACTGGCGCGCCACCCTGGCCCTCAAGGCCGTGCTGCCCGACACCCACTGGCAGCGCCTGCTCGACGTCTATGCCAAGGACGGCGTGCGCCTGCCACCGCTGCAGCGCGCCCTGGCGCTGTCGTGGATGCAGGAGATCGGCCTGCCGGTGCGCCCGATGGCCGCCGCGCTGGTCGAGCAGTTGCTGCCGGCGGCGCCGGGCGACGCCAGCGCCTTCGGCCGCCAGGCCGGCAGCCTGGTCATGACCGGCACCGGCGCGGCCGACACCCGCGATCTGGCGCTGGTGCTCGCGGTGCAGACCGCCGCGCAGGCGGGGGCCGCGGCGGGCCCGGAGACGCGCGCGGCGGTCGACGCGGCAGTGGCGCGGCTGGCACCCGTCGATGCGCCATTCGTGCAGGCGCTGCTTCTGTCGGCGCAGCGGCTGCCGGCGGACCGGGCGCCGGCCGTGCTCGACCAGGTCAGGAACAGCATGCCGACCTTCGACCGCGCGCAGACACTGCTCTGGCTGCAGCGCAGCCTGGCGGGCCGCGCCTCGGCGGTGGCCGACCTGCCTGCGCCGGGTGCGCCGTGGGAGCGGATCGTCGGCCCGACCGGCGACACGCTGTGGCAACTGCCGGCCGGCGCTGGCTTGCCGACGCGAATCGCGTTGCCCGATGGCGCCAAAGCGGCCTGGGCCTTCGTCAGCTACGAGAGCGCCGAGGCGCAGTCGCCGGCCCTGGCCGCAGCGGTCGAGCGGACCTTGTGGCGCGTGGTGACGCAAGCCGCGCCCGCGCCGGGCAAGGCGGCATCGGCGCCTCAGTCGGCCGTGCCGGCCGCGCCCCCCAGCGGTCGGCTCAATGTCAAGCTCGAGAAGGTCGCCCCCGGCACGCCGCTGGACAGCAACGCGCTCTACCTCGACGAACTCAAGGCCACGGCCCGCCAGCCGATGCGCTGGGCGTTGATCGAGGCCGCGTTGCCGCCCGGTGCGGCCGTGGAGAGCAGCACCTGGGGCCTCGACGTCGCCGACGGCAACACCGTGCAGGTGCTCGAGCGCGCCCGCCACGAGCCGACCGCGCAGGGCTATGCGGTGCCGGTCGAGTCGCTGGCACCCGGCGCGCCGGTGGTGGTGCGCCACCTCGTCCGCTTCTCCCAGCGCGGCCAGTTCGTGCTGCCGGCCACGCGCCTCTACCGCATGTACGAGCCCGAGGCCAAGGCGAGCGACACGAGCGCTGCCTGGACGCGGATGGACGTGCGCTGACGGCCATGCGATGCCTTGCGCTCTTCCTGCTCGCCTGCGCGACAGGCGCCGTCGCAGCGCCGGCCGGCGTCGTTGCGCCGGCCCGTCTGGCCTGGCTGGACCACGGCGAGATCGCCGGAGTACAGCAGGGTGCCGCGCCGGCCGCGCCGGCCGCGCCGCCTGCCACCTGGCGCACGCCGCTCGGCAGCAGCTGGAAGGTCTTCGTCTACGCATATCTCCACGACACCTCGGCGGCCGAGCCGGTCTACCGCTGCACCGCCGCCGAGCGACAGCCCGACGACGACTACTGCTGCGACCCCGGCGGCAGCGCCGACCGCGACCAGGCGCTGGCGCGGTCGTGCGGCCCGTACTTCGCGCCGCAGCGGCTCGGCTTGTCCGCCGGTGACTGGCAGCGCTACTGGCGCGGCAGGTCGGCGCCGGACTGGCTGCTGTCGCTGCCAGCGCTGCAGCCCGGCACCGCGCTTCCGGTGACGGAGCTGCTGCGAGCCCTGGCCAGCGTGTCGGGCCCGGCGCGCGTCGCGGCCCGCCGGGCGCTGCTGCCGGTCAGCCTGCGCGACGAGGCGCTGCTGGCGGCCGTGGGCAGCGGGCCGCGCTTCAAGACCTGGTCGTGGACCGTGGACGGCGCCCACCGCGGCGGCGCGGCCGGCTGGTGGGCCGACGGCTCGCCGCTGTGGTTCGGCGCGCCGGGCGCCGGGCGCAACGCGCTGCACCAGCAGGCCGGCTGGCTGGGCGAGCAGGCGAGGCGCCATGCAGGCGGCGACCCGCCCGATGCCGACACGGTCGCGGCGCAACCCTGCATCGCCGTGCGCTTCTTCCAGCGCTACCCGCTGCGCAGCGTCTCGCGCGCCGACGGGCTGCCGGCCGCCGCGGGGCCGATGAACGGCCGCTACCGCCTGGCCTTCGACAACGGGCAGGCGCTCGCGATCGTGGCCACGCCCGCGCTGCAGCTTCGCCGGGACGCCGGCAAGCCGACGATCGAGGCGCGCCTGCCGCTCGAGGACTACGTCGCCCGCGTCGTCGACCGGGAAGGCCGGGCCGACGAGCCCGAGGCCGCCCGCGCGCTCGCCGTCGCCGCCCGCAGCTATGTGCTGCAGAACGCCGGCGGCGCCGAAGGCTGCCGCGAGATCGCCGACGACAGCCGCACGCAGCGGGTCGGCCCCGATGCCCCCAGCGCAGCGGCGCGGGCCGCCGCTGGCTTCACCCTGGACCTGGTGCTCGACCGCCCGGTGCGCTACCACCGCGACCAGGCTGCGCCCGGCGTCATGTCCTGGCGGGCGGCGGTCGACGCCGGCCGCGCGGGCCAGGGCTTCGCCGTCATCCTGGGCACTGCCTATCCGCAGGCCCGCCTGGTCGGCCTGGCGAGCGCGCTGGACTGCGCACCCTTGCCCGAAGCCGCCGACTGGCTGGCCGCCCGACAGCAGCGTTGGCGCCGCGTGCTGCTCGAGGAGCCCGGCTACGAGCCGCTGGACGACGGCCTGCACGTCTGCCGCCTGGCGATGGGCGTGCCGCATTCCGACCAGCGCGCGCTGGTCATCCGCATCCGCGAATGGAGCAGCCGCGAAGGCCGCGTGACGCTGATCCACGAGTACCTTCACCTCGCGTTCCGCCGCCACCCCAACGGCCGCGACGAGGGCTACGTCGAACGGCTGGCCCGACGACTGGCGGACACGTGAAGGACTGCTCCATGAAGACCCTCGTTCCCGCCGCCCTGGTGCTGGCCGCCGGCGCGGCGCTCGCGCAGAGCACGATCACCGAACCCTCGGGCGGCTGGCGCTACGCCGACCCGCAGCAGCGCGATTTCGTCCAGGAAGTCCACTACCCGGCGGCGAGCGTGAACATCGACGGCCGCTCGGCCTCGGCGCTGATCCGCGGCCAGATCGCCGCGGCGCCCAAGCGCAGCGAGGGCGACGCGCGCAAGCCGGCGCGGCTGGTGGTCGACGGCGTCGCCATGCCCTTGCTGCTCGACGAGCAAGGCGCTTTCGCGCGGCCGTGGTCCTTCGGCGCGGGCAGCCACGGCGTCGAGGTGCGAAGCGCCGGGGCGGTGCGGCGCCGCCAATTCTTCGAGGCGCAGACCGGCCGCGCGCCGACCCGCCTGCGCGTGGTCCTGAGCTGGGACAGCGACAACACCGACCTCGACCTGCACGTGCTCTCGCCCGACGGCGCGCACGTGTTCTACGGCGACCGGGTCGCGGCCAACGGCAGTGCGCTCGACGTCGACGTGACCACCGGCTTCGGCCCCGAGATCTACGCCACGCCGAGCCCGCTGCACGGCATCTACCGGATCTACGTCAACTACTACGGCGCCGGCGAGCAGCGCGACGTCGTCACGACCGCGCAGGTCGCGGTGATCCAGGACGAAGGCACGCCGCGCGAGAAGCAGGAGGTCTTCCGCGTGCCCATGCGCAAGCCCGGCGAGCTGACGCCGGTGCGGTCCTTCCTCGTGCCGTGAGGCGGCGGCTGCGGTGACGATGTCCGAGAAACTTCGACCCGTCGCCCGCCTCGGAACGACATCCTCGGACTGACCGGAATCATTCGGATGGCGCGGTCGCAGGTCGGCGAACTCCGTTCGCTTTCGGGTCTCCGGCCACGGGAAAGCTCCTGGTGATCGTCGGTCCCCGGCCCGACGCTGTGGGTCGGCGCGTCACGTCGACGCCGCACTGATGCGATGAATCGCCCTTTCCGAGGCCTTCTGCGCGGGCAGGAGGCCGGGTGGTCCGTACGCCTGCTTCGATGTATATTGCCCTATATATCGACAACTGCCGGAGCTTCGTGATGCGCCGCTTCTTCACCTCGCCGGGAACCGCGCTGACGCTCGTTGCCTGCAGCGCGTTGCTCGCCGGATCGGTTCTTGCCGCGCCCTCGACGCAGTTCGCCGTGACCGGTGCCGTCCGCTCGCCCACGGTCTACGATCTGGCCGCGCTGCAGGCCCGGCCCGCCGTCGGCCAGACGGTCAGCTTCCTGAGCGGCACGACGCCGCAGACGCACACCTACACCGGCGCCAGTCTCTGGGGCGTGCTCGACAGCGCCGGCATCGTCACGAGCAGCGCCAAGAACGACATCGTCAACCGCTACGTGCTCGCGACCGGCAGCGACGGCTACCGCACGGCGTTCTCCCTGGGCGAGCTGAGCCCGAGCTTCGGCAACCGCGGGAACGTCGTGGCGTATGCCGAGACCACGGGCGGCGTGTCGGCGCCGCTCGCCGGCGACGGCTTCGCCCGCGTCACCGCGCCGACCGACGTGAAGGGCGGCCGCTACGTCTCGAACCTCGTGGGTCTCGACGTGCGGGCCCCGGGCTCGACGCCGGCCGCGACCGGCGGCGGCGTGTCGACGCAGTTCTCGGTGACCGGCGCGGTCGGGCAGTCGATGAGCTTCAGCCTGGCGTCGCTGCAGGCGCTGCCAGCGGTCACCGAGACCTTCGGCGGCCACAGCTACACCGGCGTCAGCTTCTGGGATCTGCTGAACACGGCCGTCGGGATCCCGGTCGACGCGAGCGTCAAGAACGACGTCCTGGGCAAGTTCGTGGTCGCGACCGGCAGCGACGGCTACCAGACGCTCTTCTCGCTCGGTGAACTGAACCCTGCGTTCGGCAACCAGCCCGACCTGATCGCCTACGAGATGGACGGTGCCTCGCTCGGCGCGAACGGTTTCGCGCGGCTGGTCGTGCCGAACGACGGACTCAAGGGCCGCTGGGTCTCGAACCTCGTGAATCTCGAGGTGTTCAGCGCAACGCCGGTGCCTGAGCCGGCAAGCTATGCGCTGATGCTCGCCGGGTTGATGTCGATCGGGATGGCGTCGCGCAGGCGAAGTACGAAGAGAGCCTGAACGCTCAACCGTTGCGGCACCACGGCATCCGCGGGGGCGCCGCATCGTCGGCCGGCGGGCCGGACAGCGCCGCGGCGAAGCTGGCCACGCTGGCGCCGCGCAACGGAGGTGGACGACGCCCTGTCGGCGCACATCCGCTCCAGTTCGCCCGCCGAGTCGTGGTCGACGCAGTCGCCCGGGAACACGACCCGCTGCGCCCAGGCGACACCGGCCGCCGGCAAGCCCTTGCGGTCCTCGACACCGCCGTCGTGGTGCCGGAACACGCCGTCGTGACGTCGTGACGCAGCACCAGGTCGCGGATCGAGGGTGTCGAACTCGGTCGGCCTCCGACGTCGAAGATCCGCGGGCTCTCCAGCGCGTGTGCGAGCGCCCGGCTCGAGTCACCGGCCCCGTTGCCGATCGTTCGCAGTTGCCTCTCCGCGGCGCTCAGACAGGTGTCGACGACCGAGCAGTGCAAATGTGTGTCGAGATCGGCCAGGCGCGCTCGCGTCGTCGTCACCGTGGCCTCGGCCGGGCGCTTCCGCATCAGGTCTGCGGCAGGGAGCCGTCTCTTCGGGCAATGAGACCGCGGTGGCGAGCTTGAAGGGCGGACTGAGCATCGTCGGATCGCGGGAGACGCGCCGCGGGCGGTGGCGAATGATCTAATCGCCGCGGCGGATTTCTGCGCGCCGAAGCCCATGCCCACGAGCACACCGACCCCCCTTCGCCCCGTCCCGCCCCGTACGGACGCAGCGCCCCGCCGCGCGAAGCCCGCCGCGCGCTTCAGGCTGCGGATCTCCTGTGCCGACGTGATCGCGATCGGGCCCGGCAAGATCGACCTGCTCGAGGCGATCATCGAGACCGGCTCGATCACCGCCGCGGCCAAGCAGCTCGACATGTCGTACCGGCGCGCCTGGATGCTGCTCGACCAGCTGAACCACGCCCTGCGCAAGCCCGCGGTCGATTCGGCCAAGGGCGGCGCCCATGGCGGCGGCAGCGCCATCACCGAGACGGGGCTGCAGGTGATCGAGCTGTACCGGCGCATCGAGGCCACCGCCGCGCGTGCCTGCGAAGCCGACCTCGCGAAGCTCGTCGGGCTCGTCGCACGCTGACTCGACCCCCGATGCGGCGCCGCGCGGCGTCGATATGCGCTGCGTTATATTTCGTCGGATACGGCGTTCGCCTCGCAGGCAGCCGGGCCCTCCGCAGGATTCTCATGACCCGCCATCGACTCTGCCGCACGCTCGCCGCTGCGTTTCTCTGCGCTTCGGCCATGGCCGCGCAAGCCGCCGACCTGACCGTTTCGGCGGCTGCCAGCCTCACCAACGCTTTCAAGGAACTGGGTCCCGTCTTCGAGTCGCAGAACCCGGGCACGACGGTGGTCTTCAACTTCGCCTCGTCCGACGCGCTGCTGGCGCAGATCGCCAAGGGCGCGCCGGCCGACGTCTTCGCCTCGGCCGACCAGGACGCGATGGACAAGGCCGAGTCGCAGAATGTGCTCGCCGCCGGCACGCGCCGCAACTTCGTCAGCAATGCGCTCGTGATGATCGTGCCGAGCGACAGCACGCTGGGCCTCCAAGGCGCTGCCGACCTCGCCAGGCCCGAGGTCAAGCGCATCGCGATCGGCAACCCGGCGAGCGTGCCCGCGGGCCGCTACACCAAGGGGTCGCTCGAGGCCGCGAAGCTCTGGTCCACCGTCGAGCCCAAGGCCGTGATGGCGCAGAGCGTGCGGCAGGCCCTCGACTACGTCGCCCGCGGCGAGGCCGAGGCGGGCTTCGTCTACGCGACCGACGCCGGCATCATGAAGGACAAGGTCAGGACGGTCGCCACGATGCCGACCGAGACGCCCGTGACCTACCCGATCGCCGCGGTTGCCGGCAGCCCGAATCCGGAGGCGGCGAAGAAGTTCCTCGACTTCGTCACGACATCGCCGGCGCAGACCGTCCTGGTCCGCTACGGCTTCGGAAAGCCGTGACGCACTGACCCCCGCGGGATGGACGCGTCGGTATGGATCACGCTGGCGCTGACCTTGAAGGTGGCGGGCTGCGCCACTGCGATCAACCTCGTGATGGGCGTGGTCGTCGGCTGGCTTCTGGCGCGGCGCCAGTTCATCGGACGCGAGGTCGTCGACGCGGTGCTCACCTTGCCGTTGGTGTTGCCGCCCACCGTCCTCGGCTACTACCTGCTGGTCGTCATCGGCAAGCGCGGCTGGCTCGGCGCCTGGCTGCAGGACACCTTCGGCATCAACCTGATCTTCACCTGGCAGGGCGCGGTGCTGGCGGCGACGATCGTCGCGTTCCCGCTGGTGCTCAGGTCGGCGCGAACGGCGTTCGAGCAGGTCGATCCGCAGCTCGAACGCGCAGCGCGCGTCTTGGGGTTGAACGAATGGCAGGTGTTCTTCCGCGTCACCTTGCCGATGGCCTGGTCGGGGATCCTCTCCGGCGTGCTGCTCGTCTTCGCACGCTCGCTGGGCGAGTTCGGCGCCACCCTGATGGTGGCCGGCAGCATCCCGGGCCGCACGCAGACATTGTCGGTCGCGGTCTACGAGGCGGTCCAGGCCGGGCAGGACGATGTCGCCAACGTCCTGGTCGCGATCACGTCGATCACCTGCATCACGGTGCTGCTGGCCTCCGGGCGCCTGGCGCCGAACACGAGCGCCCGGTGACGGGCTTCGAGGTCGACATCGAGAAGACGGTGCACAGCGCGCGCCGAAGCTTCGCGCTGCGCGTGCGCTTCCGGACCCGCGCGAAACGGACCGTCATCTTCGGTCCGTCCGGCGCCGGCAAGAGCCTGACCCTGCAAGCCATCGCCGGCCTGTTGCGCCCCGATGCGGGCCGCATCGCGTTCGACGGCGAGGTCCTGTTCGCGTCGGATGCCGGCATCGACGTCCCGGCGCGGCGGCGCCGCTTCGGCTACCTGTTCCAGGACTACGCGCTCTTCCCGCGTCTCAACGTCCGGCAGAACATCGCCTTCGCGCTTCGGTCCGGCGTGCGCAATCCGCCGCTCGACGCCGGCGGCGAGCAGGTCGAGACATCCCTGCGGGCCTTCGAGCTGGCGGACGTGGCCTCGCAGCGGCCGGACGAGCTCTCCGGCGGTCAGAAGCAGCGCACCGCGCTCGCTCGAGCCCTGATCCACTCGCCGCGCGCGCTGCTGCTCGACGAACCGTTCTCGGCACTCGACCCCGAGCTGCGCCGCCGCATGAGGAAGGAGCTCGACGAGCTGCTGCAGCGCATCGACATTCCCGTCCTGATGATCACGCACGACCGTGAAGACCTCGAGCGGTTCGGCGACGAGCGGCTCTTCCTCCGCGAGGGCGAGATCGCCGAGCGACCGGCGCCGCTGGATGAGTCGCCCGTGCGGGCAGCGACGAAGTGAGATGAGCCACCGGTTCGCTCGTGCCACGGGCGAAGCTGTGCTCGTGGCCGCACTGCTCTGCACATTCGTTCCGTCGATGGCGGCAGGGCAGGCGAGCGAACGCCTCGCGGTGGCCGGCGCGGTGAGGACACCGCTCGAGCTCGGCGTCGACGAGCTCAAGGCCTTTCCGGCAGCGACGATCCAGACCGTCACCGTCACCCGCCGGGGCGACGACCGGTCCTCGACGTCGGTCGTCCGCGGCGTGCTGCTGACGGCCGTACTCGAGCGCGCGGGTCTTGCCGGCAGCGACCACAACGAATGGAAGCGCACCGTCGTGCTGGCGACGGCGACCGACGGCTACCAGGTCGTGTTTTCGTGGTCCGAACTCTTCAACAGCGACGTCGGTGCCGGCGCGCTCGTCGTCTTCGAGCGCGACGGCCAGCCGCTCGCCGATCGCGAGGGACGGATCGCCCTCGTCTCGGCGCGCGACCTGGCGCCCGGCCCGCGCAGCGTGCGCTCGCTGATGCGGCTCTCGGTCAGCGTCGTCAACGAGTAGCGACGGGTTGCGGCCTGAAGACGCCGGGTCGATCCAGCGCGTGGCGGCCAAGTGATGCAGGCACCGCTGCCGCGCATCGTCTGGACGACGGCCTGCAAGCGTCGCAGCAGGCCGCGTTCCGCGGTCGACTCGCATCGGCGCTGGGACACGGCTGCCCGCTGGCCGCGCCGCCCGAGAGGAGGTGGCGGAGCACCACGCTTGGCACGTGTCGACGAGACGGTGGGGAAGGGCGCAGGCCTGTCCGGGAGTGCAGCCATCGCGCCACAGCCAGGCGCTTCAGCTGCGCATGCGGGTCAGCAGCTCGAGCGAATCGAGTCGCAGCATCGGCGCCAGAGCTTTCGAGTCCCCGTGGCCCGGAAGGTCCCGACGAAGCACACGGTAGTGCTGCGCCGGTCCAGGAACAGCGCCATCGAAGTCTGCAAGGCTGCCGAAGGCGCGCTGCATGAGCACCCGCCAAGGCGATTCCGGCGAGCCGTCGACGCGGTAGGCCAAGCCTGCGGAGCGTTGATGTCGCCCACGCTCCTGCCCAGCCGCAGGAACGCTACGGCCGACTCACGCGACCCGACACGAACCGCGTCAGGTCGAACGGCACGTCCTCGGCACACAGCCAGCGCGCTGCGATCTCGCCGATCACGGGCGCGAATTTGAAGCCGTGCCCCGAGCACGCCGACACGACCGTGAGCCCCGGCTCGCGGCGGTCGAAGACGAAGTGACCATCGGTCGTGTTGGTGTAGCGGCAGACCGCGACGTTGCCGACCCGGCCGTCCGCAGCGGGGAGGCGCCGCCGTAGAAAGGTGCGCAACACGTCGATGTCGGCGTTCCGCACCGTGTCGTCGATGCACCCGTCACGGCTCGTCGTGCCGCCATGGTGCTCCGCCACCTTGACGCCGCTGCCCAGGTCCGGGAAACCGTAGAAGAAGCGGCCGTCGGGCTCCTCGACCGCGAACACCGGCAGCGCCGCGAGCCGCCCCGCCGATGCAAGGAAATGAGCGACCACCTGCCGCTCGATCACGATGTCGCGCGACAGTGGCAGGCCGAGCCCGACGAGCCCCGGCCCGGCGGTGACCACCACCTGCGCCGCATCGACGACCTCGTCACTCAGCAGCAGCGTCCGCCGGCCGGAGTGCGCCTCGCCGAAGCGCGCCGTCCGGCCCATCAGGATCGTCGCCCCGTGCCGCCGTGCCATCGCGAGATGCGCGCGAACGCAGGCTTCGGGGCGGAGCACACCGGCGTCGGGCTCGAACACCGCGTCCAAGCCGTCGGAGACACGGAAGTCGGGGAAGCGCCGCGCAAGCGCGCTGCGTGTCAGCCGCTCGTGCGCGAGGCCGTGCTCGCGGGCGCTCTGCAAGGCGCCGGGCACGAGTTCGCCGTCGGGTGGCCCGATCATGAGACCGCCGGTGCGCTGCAGCAGCGGTTCGCCGGCACCCGCCTGCAGCGCGTCCCACAACACGTAGGCGCGGCGCATCAGCGGCACGTAGGACGGGTGTTCGTAGTAGGCAGCGCGGATCGCCCGTGATTCGCCATGATGCGACGCCGCGCGGTGCGGCGACGTGCCGGCCTCGATGCCGAGGACCGAAAGCCCGGCGGCCGCGGCGTGCGCCGCCACCGCGCTGCCGTGGGCGCCGAGGCCGACGACGGCGACGTCGACGTGCGAGCCGGTCACCCTGCCAGCCCGAACCGGCGCAGCAAGGCGGACGGATCCGGGTCGCGGCCGCGAAACTCGCGGAACGCCTCGCCGGCCGGCACGGTGGAGCCGACCTGCAAGACCGTGCGGCGCCAGCGCTCGGCGACGTCCGGGTCGAACAGGCCGCCCGGCGACTCGACGAACGCCTCGGCGACATCGGCGGCCATGACGTCGGCCCAGAGGTAGACGTAGACGCCTGCAGCGTAGGCACCGGCGAAGCTGTGGACGCTCTGCTGCACCTGCATGACCTGGTCCCACGCCTGCGGCATGCCGAGCTCGGCCGCGAGCTCGCGTTCGACGCGCACCGCGTCGATCGGCGTGCTGCGGCCGTCGGCGAGGCAGTGCAAGCGCAGGTCGACGATCGCCGGCAGCAGGTAGTCGAGGTTGAGCGAGAAGACGCGGTCATGGCGCAGCGCGGCCTCGAGCCGGTCCTGCAGCCCCGGGGGCCACGGCGCGCCGGTGGCGTGGTGGCGGGCAAAGCGTTCCAGCGTCTCCCGCTCGATCAGCCATCGCTCGTTCAGCAACGCGGGCAGCTCGACGAAGTCCCACGCCACGCTGACGCTGCCGAGCGAGGGATGGGCAGCGCCGCACAGGAGCATGTGCAGCGCATGGCCGAACTCGTGGAAGAAGACGTTCGCGTAGTCCCACGGCAGCAGCACCGGACCGGCATCCGTCGGCGCGGGGACGCTGGAATGGATCGAGGCGATGGGCAGCACCCGGCCGCGAAAGCTCTCGGCCGTGCGGAGCTCCGACTGGTACGAGCCGTGGCCCTTGCCCGGCCGTGCGATCAGGTCGAGATACAGCACGCCGACCTCCTCGCCGCCAGCGCGGCTCACGCCGTACACGCGGACGCTCGGGTGCACGACGGGCGCGTCGGCAAGGCGTTCGAAGACGAGACCGTGCACCCGGCCGGCGGTCCAGAACATCGCCTCGATGACCGCATCGAGCGGCAGGTGCGCGGCGAGCGCGGCACCGTCGAGGCCAAAGCGTTCGCGGCGCAGGCGCTCGGCATAGAACTGGCGGTCCCAGGGCGCGAGCGGTGTCGGTGCGCCGTCGCGGTCGGCGAGTCGGCGGTAGTCGGCCAGCTGGCTTCGGGCTGCCGGCAGCACCTTCGCCCAGGTGCGTTGCAGCAGGTCGGCGACGGCCGCCGGATCGCGCACCATGCGGTCGTCGAGCGCGAAGTGGGCATAGGACGCGAAACCGAGCAGCTTCGCCTTCTCGCCACGCAGAGCCAGCATTTCGACGACCAGCGGCGCGTTGTCGCGCCCGCCGGCCTCGCCGGTCCCTCGGCCGTTCCAAAGCCGCCAGACGCGTTCGCGCAGACCGCGGTGCGTCGCGTGGGTGAGCACGCCCCAGACGGCGGCGCGGTCGTTGGCGACGGCCCACGCGCCCGGCCGGCCGAAGGCAACGGCGGTGGCTGCGGCGGAGCGGCGCAGTGCCTCGTTCAGGCCGTCGAGTTCGGCTTCTTCGTCGATGAAGACCACCTGCCCGGCCGCGTCGGCGTCGAGGTTCTGCCCGAACGCTGCGGAAAGTTCGGCGAGCCGCGCGTGGATCGCTGCAAGCCGTGCCTTCGCCGGACCGTCGAGCGTGGCGCCGTGTCGCCGGTGGCGCGCGAGCAGCACATCGACCAGGCGGCAGTGCTCGGGCGAGAGAGCGGCAGCGAGGCGCTCGCGCGACACTGCTTCGAGCCGTGCGCACAGCCGCTCGTCCTGCGCGATCTCGTCGTCGAGCTGCGCGGCGAGCGGCGCCAGCGTTCGCGCGACCGCCGATTGCGCGGCGCTGCCGAGGCTGCCGTTCGCGAGCGCCAGCAGCGGGAGTACGCGGCGGAGCGACCCACCGGCGTCCTCGAGCGCGAGCGCCGTGTTGGCGAAGGTCGGCGGCGAGGGGTCGGCGGCGATGAGCCCCACCTCGGCGCGTTTTTCCGCAACCGCGGCGCGGAACGCCGCCTCGAGCGTGGCTGGCGCGAGACGGTCGAGCGGAGGCAGGCCGCCGTACGGTCCGGGCCAGGGCGCGAGCAGGGCCAACGCGTCGTCGCTCAGCGGTGCTTCAGGCATCACAGCACCTCGTCGAGGAAGGCGCGGACCGGCGGCACGACGAGTTTCGGCAGCGTAGTCACGCCGTGCCCGTGCCCGGCAACCTCGTCCACCCGCCATCCCTGCGCTTCGAGTTCGGAACGACGCGCACGGATCGTCGACGCGATCGGCACCGGAATGCCGGCCTCGACCAGATCGCCCTCGCCACCGAACTGGACGAGCTTCGGACACCCGATCGCGGCGACGCTCTCCGCCTCGCGCCAGCCGAGCACGCTCGCGTAGAACGTCTCCCACTGCCGGTACTGGGCGACGCTGCGCAGCACGTTCATCGACGACGCCTCGGGATTCGCCTGCTTGCGGCGCGTCGCTTCGAGCAGGGCGGCGTACGGTGCGCCGAGCGGGGGCCAGCCACCGACGACGAGCGCGGTCAACCGGTCGCTGCGCGCGGCCAGCTGCAGGCCGACGGCGCCGCTCCACGAGTAGCCCCAATAGACGAAGCGGTCGAAGCCGGCGGCCGTCGCCACGCCGAGCAGGTCGGCGCAGACGCGGTCGGCGGTGAGCGCCTCGGGCGGGATGTCGACGCTGCCGCCGATCGAGGGGTAGTCGACGAGCAGCACGCGGTAGCGGTCGGTCAGGCGGTCGAGGTAGCCGCGCAGCAGCGCCTCGCCTTCAGCGCCGAAGATCGCGGCGTGCGAGGCCATCAGCGGCAGGCCGATCAGCAACGGCCGGCCCTCGCCATGGAGCGCCCAGCAGACGCCTGTCGCGGCATCAAGCGCCATCGGCCTGCCCCTTCAGCCAGTGGTCGACCAGCTCCTCGAGCACCGGCAGCGTCACGGCGCCGGCGGTCGTCACCACGCCGTGGAAGCGCCGCACGTCGAAGCGCGGTCCGAGCCGTGCCTCCGCGCGCCGCCGAAGCTCGCGCAGCTTCAAGTGGCCGACCTGGTAGGCGAGCGCCTGCCCGGGCATCGCCGCATACCGATCGACCTCGCCCTCGATGGTTTCGGTCGACAGCGTGAGGCGCGCCGCCATGTACTCGACCGCCTGTTCGCGCGACCAGCCGTGCAGGTGCAGCCCGGTGTCGACGACGAGCCGGACCGCACGCCAGAGCTCCATTTCGAGCCGGCCGTAGTGCTCGTGGGGCGTGGTGTAGACGCCCATCGCGATGCCGAGCCATTCGCAGTAGAGCGCCCAGCCTTCGACGAAGGCCGTGACCTTGACCGCGCCATGGCGTCGGAACGCCGGCAGACCGGTCTGCTCGGACATCAGCGCGATGTGCATCAGGTGACCGGGCCAGGCTTCGTGGACGACCAGTGCAGGGTGCAGGTAGGTCGGACACTTGGCCGGCAGCCCGGAGACCCAGAACAGCCCCGCTGCCGCACCGTCGCCCGGGGCCGGCTGCGCATAGGCCGGCGGCATGCGCGCCGACAGCGCCTCCGGCATCACCTCGACGCCGTAGGTGCTGCGCGGAATGCGCGCGAAGAAGGCAGGGATGCGCGCGTCGATGCGCTTGCAGATCACCTCGACGCGCTCGCGCAGCGCCTCCTTCGACGCGGCGACGAAGGCGCCCGACGCGAGTCGGCGGCGGTAACCGGCGAGGTCACGGGGATGGCCTGCGTCGGCGGCGACGGCGTCGATCTCGGCGCCGATGCGTTCGACCTCGGCTCGCCCGAGCGCATGCACTTCGGCCGGATCGATTCCCGTGGTCGTGAACCAGCGAACCCAGACGCGGTAATACTCGGCACCGGCCGGGCCGTCGGCGCAACCCATGCCGGCGCGCGAACAGCCGCGGGCCCAGCCGTCGAGCGCATCCGCCCAGGCGGCGAGCGCCGGCTGCAGCGATTCGCGAACGACGGCGTGCGCACGCGCGGCCTGAACCGCCACGTCGTCGCGTCCGGCGGCCGGCGAGCGCCGGAACGGGCCGAGCCAGACGCTCGCGTCGACCTCGTCGCCGCCGACGTTCGCCCTCGCGTTCGCGGCGGCCCCGACGAGCACGGCGCGGGGATAGCGGTAGCCCTTCGCGTGCCCGGTCTCGACTCGGTCCTGCACGTCGCGAAGGTAGGCCGGCAGCCCTGCGAGCCGTTCGACGTAGCGCGCCCCGGCACGCGCGTCGGCGACTGTCGTGCCGTTGGCCCAGAACACCGCGTTGAATTCCGGACCCCCGGGCAGCAGCCATGGGCGCAGGTGCGAATCGACGGCGTGCTGGTCGACCAGGCCGTCGAGTTCGCGGGCCATCAACCGGTGTGTCGCGGCATCTTGCGGCGCAAGGACGTCGGCGTCGACGGTCGACAGTTCACGGCGCAAGGCGGCGGCGCCCGCGGCGCGGCGGTCGTGGTCGGCGAGCGACTCGCGGAAGACGACCGCATCGGGCAGCTCCTCGCCGGCGAGCGCGGCGGAGAGCGGGATCTCGTGGCATTCGAAGCGCCAGTAGCGATCGGCCAGCGCCGACAGGCGCGCGGCGGGTGAGTTGGACATCAGGCTCCCTCCGCGGCCGGCGTGCCGCAGATCGCCTCGCGCATCACGGCGATCGTGAAGTCGGGCAGTTCGTAGACGAAGTTGTGGCCGGCGCCCGTGGGTGCGACGACGCGGCGCGAGCGGGTCGAGGCCGCGAGGTAGCGCTCGCGGGTGGCCGCGAAGAACCGCTGCATCCGCGCGGCCTGCGCGCCGCCGTCGCCCTGCGCCTCGGGCACCACGGCGACGTCGTCCCCGCCCTTCGGCGCGACGAGCCAGACCGGCAGGTCGCCGAGGTCGTGGTCGTAGACCACCGTGTCCCAGGCGACCGCGGCGACGCCCTCTGGAGTCAGCTCTCGGAAGATCGAGGCCTGCGTGAAAAACGCGGCCGAGCGGGCGTCGAGCGCGCGTGCCGTCGCAGCTTCCGGTCCGAGCACGGCGCGCGTCGTGTCGATCGCCCGCGCGTACGCCGGCGTGGCACGTGACCGGGCCTCGCGACGTGCCTGCAGGTCGATGCCGAACAACTGCGCGAAGCCGCCGATCCAGGCGTCGCGGCGCATCTCGGCGAGCGCGCCCAGGCGCGGCCCGAAGGCGATCGTCTCGAGCGGCGTCGGGTCGAGCAGCACGAGCGTGGCGACGAGATCGGGCCGGCGTCGGGCGACGTTGGCGACGAGCAGGCCGCCGAACGAATGCCCGACCCAGACGAAGGGACCGTGCTCGCCGGCGCCTTCGAGCGCGCGCACCACCTCGTCGGCCTCGCCGGCGGTCGTGCGCGGGAACGGGCCGGCGTCGCTCCAGCCGGTGCCGGGACGGTCGATCAGGATCGAGCGCGTCTCGCCGCGGAAGACGCGGTGCAGGTGGTGGATCGCGAAGCCGCTCGCATGGCCGCCCGCGAACCAGACGACCGGCGGCCGGCCGTCGCGCGCCTCGCCTTCGGCCAGCAGGTGGACGCGGTAGCCGCCGAGGTCGACGAGAACACCGGGCGGCGGCAGCGCGCGGCGCACCGCGGACAGTCGCAGCAGGTGGCGCAGCGAGGCCATCGCCAGCACCGCGCCGAGCACCCAACACGGCGATCCACCCCGTGGCCAGGCCGCACCCGGCAGCGCCACCAGCGCGGCGATCAGCAATCCGCTCGCGTCGCGGCTCAGCAGCGCCAGGATCCCGTTCATGCCTGAAGCGGCCCCGGCGCGAAGGCTGGCGCGGTCCGCGCCGGCAGCAGCCAGGCGGCGGCCGCCGCGAGCGCGAAAGTCGCGGCGGCGATGGCGAGCGCCGCGGTGTAGCTGCCGGTGCGCTCCTGCAGCAGGCCGACGAGCGACGGCGCCACACCGCTGCCGGCCGACGCCGCGACCATCTGCGACGAATAGGCGCGGCCGTAGAGCGCCGCATCGAAATAGCGCCCGCAGAGCACCGCGACGACGCTGTGCTCGGTCCCGGCGGACAGACCGAGCACGACCGCTGCGGCGACCCCGGTCGCCGGCGTGGTCGCACCGAGCAGGGCGAGAACGCCGCAGGCCGGCACGAGCATCACGAGCGAGGCCATCAGCCGCGCCGAGAAGCGGTCGGTCACCCAGCCGGCCGCCAGGTTTCCGGCCAGGCCGCCGGCCGCCCCGAGGCTGATCGCGAGCGCGCTTTGCGCGGGCGTCGCGCCACGGTCCTCCAGCAGGGCGGCCAGATGGAAGGCGATGCCCGACGCCGCATAGCCGAACAGCACGTTCCAGCCGAGCAGCACCCACCAGGCACGGTGGCGCAGCAGCGACGCGAGCGCCGGCGCGGCGGCCCGATGCAGCGCGACCGCCGTCGTCCAACCCGCGCCGGACTCGCGCACGAGCACGAGCGCGGCCAGCGTGGTCACGACCAGGCTGAAGGCGCCGAGCGCGAAATAGGCGCCGCGCCAGCCGAAGCGCGCCATCAAGGACTGTGCGAGCAGCGGGTTGACGATGCCGCCCGCGCTCGCGATCGCGAACAGCGCCCCCATCGCCTGCCCGAGCGAGGCCTCGAACCAGCCACGGACGATCTTGGACAGCACCAGCAGCGAGGCCGCGGTGCCGAAGACCATCAACAGGCAGACCTGGGCATAGAAAGTCCACACCGGCCCGGCGAGCCACGCACCGGCCGCGATGCACGCGGCTTGCACGATGCAGCCGACGATCACCAGCGGCCGCAGGGCGACGCGGTCGATCAACCAGCCGAATGCCGGCACGACGACGAAGGCTGCCGCGGCTGTCAGCGCGGTGACGAAGCCGATCGCCGAGCGCGACCAGCCGAGCTCGGCCTGCATCGGCCGCAGGAAAAGACCGATGGTGCCGCCCCAGAGCGTCTGCACGCCGAAGGCAGCGACCACGCCCGCACCGACGACGACGCGCCAGCCGCCGCGGGCCGACTCCTCAGTAGTCATACCGCAGCGACACGGTCAGAGTCCGCGGCCGCTGCAGAAAATACTGCGCGAAGGCGCCGACGCCCGCCGGCGCGCCGGTGATGCTCATCACGCCTCGTTCGTCGGTGGCATTGGAGAGGCCGGCCGAGACCGTCCACTCGGAGCGCGAGAAGGCGATGCCCAGATCGACGGTGTTGAACGAATCGGCCGGCTTGTTGTCGCCGAGGAACATGACGCGCTCTCCGGTGTAGGTGTCGGTCGCCCAGACGCGGCCCTGCGTCTGCAGCGGTCCCTCGAAACGGTAGGTGCCCTGCAGCGCCGCTGCAAGACGCGGCGTGCCCGGCAGCCGCGAACCCGACGGCGCGGTCAACGACCCGCGTCCGGAAGGGATCTGGGTGTCGACCGTCGTCTTCGCGTCGATGTAGGCAGCCGACACGCCGACGTCGAAGCTCGCGTCGAAGCGGTAGCGCAGCGAGGTCTCCAGGCCGATGCTGCGCGCCGCGCCGACGTTGCCGATGCCACTCGTCGGCAGTTGGTTCGCGAGGGTGAAGAAGGTGAACTGCGCGTCCTTCCAGTCAAGGTAGAAGGCAGTCAGGTCGACTTGCAGGTCGGGCACCGGGGTGAGGCGCACGCCGGTCTCGTAGTTCCAGAGCGAGTCCGACTTGTAGGGCGAGAAAGGCGCGGTCGAATTGACGCCGCCATAGCGGTAGCCCTTGGAAGCCAGCGCATACCAGAGGTTGTCGCCGGCGAAGCGGTACTTGACGGTCGCCTTCGGCGTCACGCCGTGGTCGCTGCTGTCGAGCGAGCCGACGCCGCCGGCCGGGATGTCAGAGGGCGCACCGAAGGTCGTACCGCGTTGCTGGAAGTCGGTGCCGGTCTTGTAGTAGCGCGCCCCGACGCCGGCGCTCCAGCCGCCGCCGAGAGCGTATTCGGTGTCGGCGAAGAGCGCCTTCTCGGTGCCGCCGGCAGCGGTGGTCAGATCGACCAGATCGGTCAGGCCCAGGGCCCCCGAGGGGTCGATCTGCCGGGCGCCGGAACTGCTGCGATAGCGTTGGTAGAACGCCCCGGCGACATAGCTCAGCGCCCCGAAGGCGTTGCCCGCGACGCGCAGTTCCTGCGAGACCGCATGGTCCTTCGACGACTGCGGCCGGTAGACCTGCGCCAGCGGGAAACCCACGCTGGCGAAGAGCTCGGTGTCGTCGATCAGCGCGCTCGCAGTGTTGTTCCAGTAGCCGGTGATCGAAGTCAGCGTCGCCGGGCCGACATTCCAGTCGGCGGTCAGGCTGTAGAAATCGGAACGCACCTTGCGGCGCGAATCGTTCGGTGCGGTGTGCGCGAGCGTGCCTCGGTCGGGCGAGACGCTGAACGTGTCGCCCTGCTTCGTGTCCTGCGTGCTCGCGACGAGCGTCGCCGACAGGTCGCGCGTCGGCTTCAAGGTCAGCAGGACGCGGCCGCCGGTCTGCCGGACATCGTTCGCGTCGGCCTTGCCGGTGCCGAGGTTGTCGACATAGCCGGGGTCACGGCGGTCGTAGGCGACGACGCGCAGGCCGGCGCTGCCGTCGCTCGCGAGCGGCGCGTTGACCATGCCGAAGAGCGACGCCTTGCCGTCGCCGCCGCTCGCGTGGGCGTAGTCGGCCTTGACGCTCGCCTCGAAGGCGTCGAGCCGCGGCTTGGCGAAGAGATAGCGCACCGCGCCGCCGAGCGAGCCCGAGCCGAAGAGCACGCCCTGCGGCCCGCGCAGCACCTCGACGCGGTCGAGGTCCCAGGCGACCGGGTCCCAGACGATGCCCTTGCCCTGCGATGACGACAGCGGCACGTCCTCGAGGTACTGCCCGGTCGGACCCTGTTGCCCGCCGCCGCCCTCGTTGGTGGTGCTGGTGCCGATGCCACGGATGGTGATCGTGTTGCTCGACACGTCGCCCTTGTTGAATTGCACGCCGGGGGCGAGCTTCAGGGTGTCTTCCTGGTCACGGGCGTTCAGCCGTTCGAGCGCGGCGCCGTCGAGCACGGTGACGGTACCGGCGACTTCGCGCTGCGTCTGGCGGCGCTTGTTCGCAGTGATGACGACGGTGTCGAGCGTGGTCGGCGCGGCGTCGCTCGCCGCAGCGGCGGGGCGCGACGGGGCCGCCTGCTGTGCTGCGGCCGGCAACGCGGCAGCGACCGTGGTCGCGGCGAGCCAGGCGCCCGTTCGAAGCCGGTGGCTGATCTGCGGGGCTCCGGAACGTCGGGCGATCGGTCGGCTCATGGTCAAGTCAGCTCCTGGGTGGGACGTCTGGCGGCTCGTGAGCGGAGCCCGACACGGCACCCGCTCCGTCCGCCCCACCATACGGGCGGCTGTGCGCCGGGGCCTTCGAGCTCCCACCGAAGATTTAGGCGATCCGACCGCGAACCGCCGACGCGTCGTTTGCGCTTCCGCCGAGTGCCACACTGAACGGCGCCCGGTGCTGGCGGTAGCGGCGCGGCGACATGCCGACATGGCTGCGGAACGCCGCGGCGAAACTGCTCTGGTGTTCGTAGCCGACGTGTTCGGCGACCTGCGCGATCGTCAGCGTCGCCTCGAGCAGCAGTTGCTGCGCCTCACGCATCCGCCTTTCGAGGCAATACGCGGCCATCGTCACGCCGAAGGCCTCCTTGAACACCGCCTTCAGCTTGTTCTGGTTGGTGCCGATCTCGTGCGCCAGCGCGGCGAACAGCGGCGGCTTGCGGAAGTCGCGCTCGAGCCGGCCGAGCGCGGCGTGGGCGAGTGCGACATCGCGGCGGCGCAGCAGGGCACTGCCGAGGAGCGATGGCGTGTGGGCCATCGCGTCGAGCGTGTAGGCGACCAGTTCGGCGAGCCGACCTGCGGCCTGCACGACACGCGACTCGCCGTCGAGCCGGCTGTCGATCGTCTCTGCGACGAGCGCCGCGATGCGGTGGTCCAGCGGGAACGACGCGACCCGTCCGACCGCGCCCGCACCGGCCATCGCATCGCGCATCGCCTGTGGGAGTTCGTGGTCGAGAAGACCGTAGCGGCGCGCGAACGACGCGGCGCGAAAGACCGCGACCAGGCCCTGCTGGCGAACGCCTCCGGCGATGTCGACGGTGAGCGGCCTGCCGCCGGGCATGCAGACGAGCGTGACCTCCGGGCGGTCGAACAGCATCGGCGGCGAGCCGTCGACTTCGAAGGCGACATCGCAGCACAGCGAGGCGCGCAGCATCACCATCGCATCGGCCGTGTCGTAGCACCAGCGAGCCGGCGCGGGGAGCACGCAGTTGACGACGCTCAGGATCAGGTCGTCGCCGACATGGATCAGGTCGGCCGTGCCGCTGCCGCCCGCCGCGGCGTAGAAGCTGCGCACGCCGCGCCGGGCAAACGACCGGGCGACACCGGCACGGCCGACCTCCTGGTCGAAGTCGAGCGGTGACCAGGCGGCCTCGGGCCGCGGGCCGCGCCGCGCCGTTGAGGGCGGCACGACCCGCTCGGCGGTGGCAGCGGTGGCGTCGACGGGGCGAGATGACATGCGGTCGGCTTGCCTAAAAAATGATTGGCCGAGCCTAACCCGGTCGTCGGCCTCCGCGCCTATGGTCGGTGCCGATGGTCACCGAACGAACGCTGTCGAAGACGCCCGATGCTCCGATGTCCGAAGCCGCGGCCCTGATCCGCGCTTGCCTCGTGTGGGACAACCACGGCTGCATGCCGGTGTTGCGGCCGCAGGACACCTCGTTCCTGCCCCAGCTCTCCCGCTACCGTGCCGCCGGCGTCGACGTCGCGATGCTCAACGTCGGCTTCGGCGAGATGGGCATCGAGGCGCACGTTCGGATCCTCGCGAGCATGCGGGGCTGGCTCAAGGCGCGTCCCGACGACTATGTGCTGATCGAAACCGCCGACGACATCGACCGCGCCCGCGCGAGCGGCCGGCTCGCGGTCGGTTTCGACATCGAGGGCGCCAACGCGATCGACGACCAGCCGAGCCTCGTCGAGCTCTACCACGACCTCGGTGTGCGCTGGATGCTCCTCGCCTACAACCGGAACAACCGCGTGGGCGGCGGCTGCCAGGACGACGACACCGGCCTGACCGCCTTCGGCCGCCAGGTGGTCGCCGAGATGGAACGCGTCGGAATGCTCGTCTGCTGCAGCCACACCGGCCATCGCACTGCGCGAGACGTGTTCGACGTGGCCACGCGGCCGGTCATCTTTTCGCACAGCAACGCGAGCGCCGTCCACGATCACCCGCGCAACATCCCCGATGCGTTGATCCGAGCCTGTGCCGAGACAGGCGGCGTCGTCGGCATCAACGGCATCGGCACCTTCCTCGGCGGGCGACCGGACGCGGTCGAGGCCTTCGCGGACCATGTGGACCACGTGGTGCAGCTCGTCGGCCCCGACCATGCGGCGATCGCACTCGACCATGTGTTCGACACCGGCGAGCTCGAGGCGTACCTCGCGAAGATGGCCCACACCTTTCCGCCTGGTCTCGGGTACGCCGCGGGCGTGCGCATGGTGGCGCCTGAACAGCTCGAAGCGATCGTGGCGGCGCTGCTGCGGCGCGGCTACGGCCACCCGCACCTGCGGGCGCTGCTGGGCGACAACCTGATGCGATTGGCGCGCTCGGTGTGGAGGCCTGCGCGGGAGCGCGACCGATGACCCGGACACCGGGATTCGGACTTCCTGCAACGCGCCACGGAGTGCCCGAAGTCGCCTTGCGTGCGCGGGACTGACTGCCGTCGGCAAACGCCTGCAGGTGATGATGACGCAGCGCTGTCGCCCGTTGCAGGACGGTGCGCAAGGCAGCGGCGTCCAACACGGCAGTTCTCAATTCGGCAGCGGCCGTTTTGATCGGATCGATGACGGCATGGAGTTCGGTCTCGTTCCATGCCGTCCGGTCTTCGAACCGCGACTCGGTCCGCAGCGATCGGCCAATGTTCGCGGTCGGTCCGTCACTCGGCGGTCCGGACGCCAGGTCGGCATCGGCGTCTGATCTCCGCGCATTGCCAAGAGCTCTGCGAACCGGACTTGGCGTCCGTCCGTGGTTCAGTGATAATGCGAAGCATTCACATCTACGAGGTGCGCGGCGAATTGTTGAGGTCGGCGCGTCTTCGTCGGCAGGACTCTCTTCGTACGACTTCGTACGGCGTGCCGGTTTCGAGAAGTAGCACCTATGCGCTCTCCGCGTTTCAACCCACTACCTCTGTCTCTGGCAGCTGCCATGGTCGTTGCGCTCTCGACATGTCTCGGCCCGCTGGCACGAGCTCAGTCGAACAGCGGCAGTTCAGCCACCGTCGCCATCGCGATCCCCGCGCAGCCGATGGGGCAGGCATTGAACGAACTGGCTCGGCAAGCCAATCTTCGACTGAGCTTTTCTCCTGCGTTGGTGGCCGGGAAAACTGCGCCCGCGCTGTCGGGAAGCATCACGGCGCGGCAGGCGCTCGATCGTCTGCTTGTCGGAAGCGGGCTCGTCGCCGTGCTCGATGGATCGACCGTCCTGGTGGAGGCTGCGCCGCCCGTTGCGGCGCCGGTCTCGGTCCTGCCGGTGGTGACCGTCGTCGGCAACGTCGAAGCGCAGCCGGGCGACATTCCCCGGCCCTATGCGGGCGGGCAGGTCGCGCGGGGCAGTCGCCAAGGCATGCTGGGCAACACCGATGTGTTCGACACGCCGTTCTCGACCAAGGCGTTCACCGCGGAATTGATTCAGAACCAGGGGGCGCGCAACCTGATCGACGTCGCGGCGAACGACCCGTCGATCCGAGCAGCGTATTCGCCCGCCACTCCGCTCGATCAGAGTTCGATCCGCGGCTTCGACGTCGGTCGCGATGCATTCCTGTTCGATGGCCTTCCGGGTCTTGCCGGCTACGGCAGTATCGCGGTGCAGAACTATGAACGGGTCGAGGTGTTCAAGGGGCCGTCCGCGGCCCTGTCCGGTGCGTCTGCCCAGGGCTCCGGAGTCGGGGGAGGCTTCAACCTCGTGCCCAAACGGGGAACCGACGTGCCGGTCCGTTCGGTCACGCTGTCGGGATCCGACAAGTCCCTGCTTGGTGCGCACTTGGATCTCGGGGGGCGCTTCGGCATCGACAACGCGTTCGGTGTTCGCCTGAACGTCAGCACGGAGAACGGAGAGTTGTTCAACGATTCGAAGCGCAGCCTCGTCGCGCCGCTGATCGCGCTGGACTACCGAGGCGATACGGTGAGAGTCGTACTCGATGCCGGAGCGGTGCGCTATCGATCCACTGCCGCGTTCAACTTCACATCTCTGCTGGAGGGTGCCACGCTGCCGGCCGCGCCCAACCCTCGAACCAACTCGAACGCGCCCTGGGAAACCATCACGCAGGAGCAGGTGTTCGGCGTCTTGTCCGCAGAGTGGGACTTCGCCAGGGACTGGACGGTCTACGCGCGCCATGGCCGCTTTCACGAGGATTCGCCGACTCACGTCTACTTGAACACGACGCCGCTCGACAGCGCTGGGAACTTCACCATCACCGGATCGGGCAGCTTCCTGAACGACCAGGACAATGCCGTGACGGAGCTGGGTGCCCGCGGCAAGCTGACGTTGGGTTCCACGACACACCGATTGGCATTCAGCGCGGTGGCCTATCGCGATCGTCTGCACAATGCGCGCTACGGAGGCGAGGACTTTCAGACTCCGGTCGCAGCGAGCATCTACACGCGACCGAGCGTCCCGGATCAATTTCCCGGCGGTATTCCCGACGTTCCGAGCATCGACTACCCGCCGGCCCGCCTCACCAGCTATGCGGTTGCAGATTCGGTCGCGTTGCTGGACGACAGCTTGCGCTTGACGCTCGCTCTGCGGCATCAGTCGATCAAGGCCGAACCGTACGCACAATCTCGCGTGACGCCCACGGCGGCCGTTCTCTACAAGCTGGGCGGCGGCATCTCCATCTACGGCAACCATGCCGAGGCGCTCTCGCAGGGCGACACGGCGCCCGACATCGCGTCCAACGCCGGACAGCAGCTACCGCCCTACGTCTCCAAGCAGCAGGAGTTCGGAGTCAAGTGGGATCGTGGTACCTATGGGCTCACGGCGGCTTACTTCGACATCCGCAAGGCTTTCGCGTTCATCGACGGGAGCAACGTATTTCGTGCTGCCGGACAGCAGCGGAACAAGGGGCTGGAACTCGAAACCTTCGGCGAGCCTGTCAGGGGTCTTCGGGTGTTGGGCGGGGTGGCGTGGACCGATGCCAAGCAGTCACGCACCGAAGGCGGCGCCACGGACGGCAAACGAGGGTTGGGGGTCGCCGAATTCACTGCGAACCTGGGCGCCGAAGCCGATCTGACCGCCGTTCCCGGGCTGACGTTGACGGGCCGCATCGTCCACACCGGTGCGGCCTACCTCGACTTGGGAAACACGCAACAGGTACCTGCATGGAACCGCGTGGACCTCGGCGCTCGTTACCAGACGCGCATCGCAGGGCGCCAAGCGGCTTTCCGTGTCGGCATCGACAACCTCTTCGACAAGACCGACTGGACGACCGGCGGCTTCGGCTTGATCTCGGTTGCACCCCCGCGCATCTGGAGAGTTTCGACCACGGTCGGTTTCTGACCGGGCCGCTCGGCCGGCCAGGGGTTTGCGGTGCTTCATCAGCTACCGGGAACCGGCTTCCGGACTTAACCTGGCCCCCCCGAGCACGGCGCCGTGCCCGAAAGCGGACTCCCCGGCAATCGCATCGATCCGGTGACCCGCGGTCCGTTGCAGCCGCCGTGTTGCATCGCGTGCGTCTAGGCGCGATTTGCGGCAACCCCCGTCGGCGCTGCGCGCGTCGTTTCGAGGCATTAAAATCACTTCTCGGTCACGCTCGACTCGACGACCCGGGACATGCGTTTACAACTGAATCTTTCGGCCCTGGTGCTGACTGCAGGTCTGGTTGCGTGTGGCTCGATCAGCCAGGGCATGCCCGACGAACGCTGGTTTCCTACCGGGGACACTGCCTCGTAGAAGACCTACGTTCAAAAGGGCTCGTTCCAGGACGCGCTCGTTCACGGCGAGGAGGGCGCTTCGGTCGTTGGGATGTCGGTCGCCAACGTCGGTGGTGGCAAGACGCTGGAGAAGATCCTCGTCACGCGCAAATCATGCAATGCGGGTGTGGGCCAACTCTTCGTCACGACGCTGGCCGGTGACCCGAAGCAAACCTTCGAGTTCGCTTTCGGCATCAAGACGCTGGCGTCGAACCGCGCCGAGGTCGTCTGTGCCGGCTACTTGCGCCAGCGTGATCGAGGTTGACGCATCGTTGAGCATCTGCGACCCGCGCATTGCGGCGATCGGCGCTGCGTCGTGTTCGACGAGCACGCCAGCGGCCGACATCTGCGGCTCGGACCGGAGCAACGTCCCAACGACCGAGCGCGCACGGCAGTCGCAACGTTGCAGGTTCGAGTCGGGCGCGATCGCTCAGCGACGTGGTGCGGCCGAAGCACTGCGTTTGCGACATTCGACAGCCGTTCGAGCCGGTCGACAGGACGCGTCGTCTTCGGAGGCGGTTCACCGACGCGCGCTTCTTCTTCCTGCATGACGCGGGCGATCGGTTGCTTCGCGTCGAAGGCGTCTACGGAACCCCCGGCCATCTGACCGCACGCACGAGATCGAGGCGAGAGAGAGCCCGGTCCCTGCGATCGCCTGCAGGACTTCCACGCCGCTGAAGGTTCGATTTGAGTTGCACACGACGACGCCTTCGTGAGTCGAGAGCACGCGGCGGCTGGCGATGACCGCTCTGTGGCACGCGACGGGCCCGCCGCGATCTGCCGAGCACCTTCGCCGCGCTCGGCCGAGGTGCGGGCATCCTGCGCGCTCTCCCTACGGCAGGTTCTCTTTCAAAATCACGCCGATGCGGACCGGCTCGATGCCCACGAGGGGACTCCTGTGGTCGCGCAGGTTGGCGAAGATGCGGATCGCATTGATGATTTCCAGCTGCGGGTTCTGGCTGATCACGGCGTCGATGGTCCCGTCCATCAGGTACGAGCGGGTGTCGGTCGTCACTTCGTGGCCGATGAACACGACCTTGCCATCGCGGCCCGCTTCTTTCAAGGCGCGAGCGATGCCGTCCGAGCCGCCGCCGATGTTGTAGATGCCGATCAAGTCCGGATGGCGTGCAAGCAGCGTGCGTGTCTGCTCGTGGTTGCGGCGCGCATCGTCGTGGCCCTCGCGCAATCCGACCAGCGCCAACTGCGGAAATACCTCGTGCAGGATGTGCTGGAACCCGATCTCCCGCTCGCCGTGCCCGCGGTAACTCAGGCTGCCCGCGATCATGGCGACCTCGCCCCGACGCTCGCCGAGAAAGCGCCCCAGCAGCAACCCGGCGGTGCGACCGGCGGCCCGATTGTCGAGGCCGACGTAGGCCGCACGCCTTGAATTCGAAAGATCCGACGCGAGCGTCAGCACGTGCACGCCCCGTTCGGCCAAGTGGTGGACCGCCTCGCGCACCAGCGGGTGATCGAGCGCGACGAAGGCGATGCCGTCGGCGCGCTCGCCATGCTTGCGCAGGCTCGCAGCGAGCAGTTCCGGATCGAAGCCCTCGACGTGCACGCAGCGGCATTTGACGTTGAACGGCACCAGCTGCGTCTCGACCCGGTCGACGTAGTCGCCGAGCAGTTCCATCCATCGGTTCACGCCCGACGGCAGCACGAACACCACTTGCATCGGCGGCGCGCCGGCCTGCCCGACGGCCGAACCGGCGTCGAGGTAGTCGAGTTCGACGGCGACGCGCAGCACCCGCTGTGCGGTGGCGGGCTTGACGCCGCCGCGGCGGTTGATCACCCGGTCGACCGTCGCTGTCGACACGCCTGCGCCTTTGGCGATGTCGACCACGCGCGACCGCGGCGACGGCTCGGCCGGTGGCGGCACGATGCGAAGGGCGGTCATCGTCGAAGCCGGACGAGCGCGACGGTCAACCGTCCCAGCGGCCGCTGGGCACCGGGTAGTCGTCGAGCGGCTGGCGCCAGATCCCTTCGATGCGCTGCTGCACGGCGTCGATCTCGCGCTGGCCGTCGAGCACCTCGAAGCGCGTCGTGTACTGGCGCTCCTCGCCGTGCTCCAGCCAGATCAGTTCGCCGCGCTCGGCGGCGAAGCCCTTGCCGAGCGCGTGGTTCGTGCTCGGTTCGATGCCCATCGCGTAGAGCCCCTGCTGGTAGTTCTGCCACTGGAACTGGCAAGGGAACTCGCTGCGGTTGACCTCGACGAGCAGGCCCAGGCCGCGCCCGCCGTCGAAGCCACGGTTCACGAGCGCCATCGGAATCCGCCCCTGCGCATCGGCCTGCAACGCATGCTCGAACACCTGTTCATGAAAGTCCACCCGTGGCGCCGGCTGCGTCAGGTAGCCGACCTGCTGGTCGCGCAGCGCCTCGGCGTGCGACGCCCAGATCGTGTGCCGCACCGGCGCGAGGAAGAGGCTGCCCGCGTCGAGCACCGGGTGACCGATGTTCACATGGTAGAGGTACATGTGCGGCGTGCGGTAGAAGCCGTGGTTGACCACCCGGTCGTGCAGGCGGATTACGTTGCTCCCGACGCGGACCTCGATCCGGCGCACGAGCTGCAGGTCTTCGCCGAAGACGGTCGCCTGGTGCACCACGCCCTCGCACCACAGCACGCACTCGTCGCCCTCCCAGCGCTCGCCGTAGCCGACCAGGCGGCCCGGCGTGTTGGCGATGCGGCCGTGGATCGACTGTTCGACCGACGCACGGTGGGCGTAGTGGTAGTGGCCCGCCGGCTCGCTGCCCATCAGGAGCGCGTGGTCGAGCCCGCACGTCAGCATCAGCCCCGAGAACGAGCGCAGCCACGACAGCCCGCCCTCGTCGTTGTGCTCGTGCAGGCCGGGGTGGCGAAAGCCGGTCGGCGACTGCCAGCCGATGGCCGCGCCCTTGTAGTCGCACGGCCCGATGTCGAAGGCCCGGTCGGGCAGCACCTTGAAGACGAGGCCCGTCCCGGTCCGGAACTCGAGGCAGCGCAGTCCGCGCTCGACGCCGTCGGCGAGTGTGTAGAGCTGCACGCCGGCGAACTGCGCGAAGCTGCCGGTCCGGCGCGCCCATTCGCGCCGGCTGCGCTCCTGGCCGTGCAGCGCCACCATCAGACGCCCGCTTCGAGCAGCTTCGCGTCGACGAAGGCCTTGGCCCGCGGGATGTCGGCCTCGTCGAGGTGCTCGATGATGATCGGGATGTTCGGGTGGTGCCGGGCCAGGCGTTTCAGGTACAGGTCGTAGTTCAGCGCGCCGAGCCCCGGTGCCGGCAGTTCGATGTGGCCGACGCCGCGGAAGGCGAGCGAATCGGCGGCGTCGATGTCGGCGAACTTCTCGCCCACGTCGCCGGCGTCGGCGCGCTTGACGTCCTTGGCGTGCGCGATGCGGATCTTGTCGGACAGCGCGTCGAACATCTGGCCGAGCACCTCGTCCATCCGGTCGATGTTGTGCTCCTCGAAGTAGTTGGTCGGGTCCATCAGCAGGCCGAGGCCGGGGTGGTTCACGTCGGCGAACAGGCGCTGTGTTTCCTCGACCGAGCCGATCACGTTGTTGACGTAGGTCTCGAGCAGGAACACCGCGCCGTGGTCGTAGGCCACCTGGGCCAGCTCGCGGATCGACCGCGCGCAGAGGTCGTAGGCGGCTTCGGTCTTGTTGTCGGGATGGCCGCTCCAGTCGCTGTCGGGGTTGAGCGTGCCGGTCTCGCTGATAACGTAGGGCGAGCCGCAGTCGCGCGCGTGGCGCAGGATCGCTTTCAGGTGGTCCTGCCGGCGCGCGCGTTCCTCGGGGTCGGGGTGGGTGATGTTGGTGTAGCCGGAGACGCAGGAGACGGCCAGGTCGTTGCGGCGGAAGGTGTCGCGCACGCGGCGGCACTTCTCGGCCGTGATCGCCTCGGGCGTCGAGAAGTCCATGTCCTTGAACGTCAGGTCGAGCTGCACGGTGTTGAAGCCGCTGGCGCGAGCGCGCTGCGCGACCTCGTCCAGCGCGTAGGGGTAGTAGCCGGTGAAGATGCCCACTTGAATCATCGCGGTCTCCGGGGGTCGGTTGAATCGTCTCGGGGGGAAGGTCAGGCGCCGAATTCGGCCAGCGGCACGGCGCGCTTTTCGCGGATCGACCGGTAGCCGGCCTCGACCAGCGCCATCGTGTGCACGTTGTCGGCGCCGCTGAGCGCGAGCGGCTCGCCGCTCTTGCACGCCCACTGCACCTGCTCCATCACGCCGGCGAAGGCCTGCGGGAACCAGCGCGTGGACCAGCGCGGCTCGACCCACTGCCCGCCGGTGGCGCGGCCGGCGCAGTAGCGCAGGGTGCTCGGGCTGCCGGTCGGGTAGTCGGGCCAGCCGATCGTGCCCTGGGCGAGGCCGTCGGTGCCTTCGACGCGCCACTTGATGTAGCAGTCCGACGCGTGGCCGTCCTCGCGCGGGCCGGTCCACACGTCTTCGAGGCTGACCGCGAGCAGGCCGCTCGCGAACCGAAGCGTCGAGCAGACGATGCCGTCGGTGTGCGCGAAGGCGGTTCGCGGGTCGGGCCGCGCGGCGGTGTAGATGTCCTGCGGTTCGCCGAACAGGAAGCGCAGCACGTCGAGGTGGTGGACGCTCATGTTCAGGAGCGTCAGCCGGTCGTAGCGGCTCAGGAACGGCTGCCAGTGCGGCACGGCGCGCATCTCGATCGTCGCGAGCACCGGCGTGCCGAGGGCTTCGCGGTCGAGCAGTTGCCGCAGCACCCGCATCGACTGGTCGTAGCGCATGTTCTGGTTGACCGACAGCAGCTTGCCCGCGTCGGCCGCCTCGGCGACGAGCCGGCGCGCGGTCTCGACATCGAGCGTCAGCGGCTTCTGCGCGAGGATCGCCTTGACGTGCGGTTGCTGCAGCGCCAGGCGGATCAGCGCCGGTTGCTGGTCGGGCGGATAGGCGATGTCGACGATCTCGACGCGCGGGTCGCGGATCAGGTCTTCGGGCGTCGAATGCACGACCGGGATGCCCCAGCGCGCCGCCACCGCCGCCGCCTTCGACGGCGTGCGCGAGGCGATCGCGACCACCGGGAAGCCGGCCTCGTGGTAGCTCGCGAGCTGCACGTCGGCCATGATGAAGCCCGCGCCGATCGCGCCGATCCGGAACTCGCGGCAGCGCACCGGCGCGTCGGGCTCGAAGCCCGGGGCAGCGCTCATCGCAGGGACCTTTCCCGGCCGTAGACCGCGAGGAACGAGATCAGCGCCAGCCCGAACACGACCTGGCGCTGCGCCGGCCCGATCTCGAGCGTCGTGAGCAGCGCGGTGAGGAGGGTCAGGAACACCGCGCCGATCGAGGTGCCGAAGTAGTTGCCGCGCCCGCCGGCGAGCGAGGTGCCGCCGACAACGACCGCGATCACCGAGGGCA
Organism: uncultured Rhizobacter sp.; assembly: GCA_964249855.1. Taxonomy (GTDB): domain Bacteria; phylum Pseudomonadota; class Gammaproteobacteria; order Burkholderiales; family Burkholderiaceae_C; genus LMDS01. Next base: position 96,298 of record CAXUDL010000006.1, read on the forward strand.
GCACGTACTGCTCGCCGGCGCCGACGAACACCGTGCCCGAGTAGCCGAGCAGCGTCACGCCGCCGAGCGCCGCGAGGCCGCCCGCGATCGCATAGGCGGCGATGCGCGTCAGCCGCACCGAGACGCCGCTCAGCGCCGCCGCCGTGGAGTTCGAGCCGATGGCGTAGAGCTGGATGCCGAAGCGCGTGTGCCGCAGCAGCAGGTGCACCGCCAGCAGCAGGAGCCCCCACGACACGAGCACGCCGGGAACGCCGATCGCGGTCGACCCGGTCGTGAACCGCACGAGCGCCGGCGCCGCCGATCCCGACGACTTGCCCTGAGTCAGCACGACGAGCAGGCCGGCGATCACGCCCGCGGCGCCGAGCGTCATCACGAGCGGCGGAATGCGCAGCAGCGTCACGCCGATGCCGTTGACGGCCCCGGCGGCGAGGCCGGCGGCGAGCGCGACGCCGAGCGCCAGCGGGATGCCGGCGTCCTGCCCGCGCATCACGTTGCCCGCGAGCAGCGCCGCGAGCGACATCACGCTGCCGAGCGACAGGTCGATGCCCTCCTTGCCCGCGAGGACCACGAAGCCCTGTCCCGCCGCCACGATGGCGAGGATCGCCGCGACCGTGAGCTGGCCGACGAGCTGGCGCGGCGAGACGAAGCCCGGCGACGCGATCGCGCCGACGAGCAGGATCAGCGCCACCCCGAGCACGGTGCCCGCGGCCGGGCTGCGGCGCAGGAATTCCAGCGGCGCCGAGGCCCTGGAAGGGGCCGGTGCGGCGGCCACCGGTGTCGGGCCGGGCTCCACGATCGCGCTCATCCGGGCCTCCGGGCCACGAACACGCCGGCGGCCAGCGCGATCAGCACGATGACGCCTTGCACGATGCCCTGGTACCGGTCGTCGATCTCGGCGAAGAAGATGATGTTGTTGATCAGGGTGAGCGCCACCGCGCCCAGCATCGAACCGGCAGCGCCGCCCCAGCCGCCGGCGAGCGCCGTGCCGCCGAGCACCACCGCGCTCACCGAGCCGAGCGTGAACGCCTGGCCCATCAGCGGGTCGCCCGCGGCCGAGACCGCCAGCACGCACAGTGCGGCGCACGCCGACAGCAGGCCGCCGAGCGCATGGCTCGCGATGCGGATCTGCGCCACCGGCAGGCCGGTCTGGTAGGCCGCCTGGCGCTCGCTGCCGACCGCCAGCAGGTGCAGGTGGAAGCGGGTGGCCGCGAGCACGCTGCACAGCGCGACGAGCACGCCCGTGACGACGAGCGGCGTCGGCACGCCGGCGATGCCGTTCGCGTACACGTCGGCGAGGTCGCCGGTCAGGCTGCCGCCGGCCTGCGGCATCACGTTGAGCGTCAGGCCGCCGAAGACGATGCCGCTCGCGAAGGTGAGCACGATCGGCGCGAGGCGGAAGCCGGCGATCAGCGCGCCGTTGAGCGCGCCGCACGCCGCGCCGACGGCCAGGCCGAGCGCCGCGGCCGCGGCCAGTGCCGCGTTGCCGCCGCCCCAACGCGCCGCCGCCACCACGACGACGACGTTGACCAGGCTCACGATCGCGCCGAGCGACAGGTCGATCGAGCCGCCGAGCACGACGTAGGTCTGGCCGACCGCCACCATCATCAGCGGCAGGCAGGCGATCAGGATCGACACCCCGACGTCGAGCCGGAAGAACCGCGACTGCAGCGCGCCGTTGATCGCCAGGAGCACGACGACCAGGCAGACACCCAGCGCGTAGGGGCGCCTGCGCAGCGCCGCCAAGCCGCCCCTGCCGGCCGGCACCGTGCGGCTAGTGAGCGGTGGCGAGGGCCGCGGCGTAGAGATTGAACTCGTTGATTCGATCCGCATGAAGTTCCTCGGTGATGCGCCCGCTGTTGAACACCAGGATCCGGCTCGCGTGGTCGAGCAGTTCGGCGTCTTCGGAGGAATAGAGGATGACGGCCGTGCCGGCGCGCCGCAATTCGGCGATCCGCGCGAACAGGTCGCGCTTGGCCTGGATGTCGATGCCCTTGGTCGGGTCGTCGAGCAGCAGCACGCGCGGCGCCGTCGCCAGCGCCCGGCCGAGCACCACCTTCTGCTGGTTGCCGCCCGACAAGGTGTCGATCGGGTCGCCGAAGCCGCCGAACTTCAGCTTCAGCTCGGCGCCCAGCCGGCCGAGCTCGCGTTGCAGCCGGCCCCGGTGCGCGATCGGGTCGCGGCCCTTCGCGAGCGAGGTCAGCGCCATGTTCTCGAGGATCGGCCGGCCCGGCAGCACGCCGTGGCGCCCGCGGTCGCCGGAAACGTACGCGAGGCCCTGCCGGACCGCCGCGAGCGGATGCCGCAGCGCCAGCGGCCGGCCGTCGAGCCGCACGTCGCCCGCGCCCGCCGGCCTGGCGCCGAACAGCGTCTGCAGCAGCTCGGACTGGCCCTGGCCGTGCAGGCCGCCGAGTCCGAGCAGTTCGCCGGCGCGCAGGTCGAAGGCGATATCGTGGAGATGGGGCGAGCCGAGTCCGTCGACCGAGAGCCGCACCTCGCCGCCGTCGCCGCCGGCCTTCGCAGCCCCGGTCGCCGGCGCTGCGCCACCCACCATCAGCGAGACGATGTCGGCGCGCGTCAGGTCCGAGGTCGGTTCGGTCGCCACCCAAGCGCCGTTTCGCATCACGGTCACGCGGTCGGCGATCGCAAAAATCTCGTCCATCCGGTGCGAGATGAAGACGCACGACATGCCGAGGGCCTTCAGGCGCCGCACCTGGTCAAAGAAGGCCGCTACCTGGGACTTGTCGAGCGACGAGGTGGACTCGTCGAATATCACCACCCGCGGCGCGATGCTCAGGGCCTTGAGGATCTCGACGATCTGGCGCTTGTCGATGCTCAGGTCGGCCACCTGCGCGTCCGGGTGCAGGCCGACGCCCAGCGCGCCGACCGAGTCGATCAGGTCGCCCACCGCACGGTGCATCGCGGGCCGGTCCGCGAGGCCCGCGCGGTTGCGCGGCTCACGGCCGAGGAGCACGTTCTCGCCGACGGTGAGCGTCGGCGCGAGGCTCATCTCCTGATAGACCGTCGCGATGCCGGCGGCCCGCGCGTCCGCCGGACCGCGAAAGCGTGCGGCTTTGCCGAACAGCGAGAGCTCGCCGCCGTCGCAGGCCAGTGCGCCGGCCAGGACCTTGCACAGCGTGCTCTTGCCGCAGCCGTTCGAGCCGAGCAGCGCATGCACCTCGCCGCGCTCGAGCGAGAAGCGGCCGTCGCGCAACGCGACCAGGCCGCCATAGCGCTTGACCACGGAGCGGGCTTCGAGAACGGCCGTCATGGCGGGTTCGCAGGCGTCGGGGAGGCGCCGGCCGCCGTCACTGGAAGAAGCGCTGCTTCACCTCTTCGGGGCTCAACACCAGGGTCACGAATGCATGGTCGGGCTTGCCATCGAGCTCTTTCGCCGCTGCCGCCACGGTCTGGCTCGTGACCAGCTTGGTCGGCACGTAGAGCGCGTTCTTGTTCGGCCCGGCCAGCAAGCCGCTCTTCAACTTGTTGCCCTGGAGCAGCAGCACCGCCACGTTCAAGGCACTGGCCATGCAGCCGGGCGGGTTGATGGAGGCTGCGGCATTCCACTTCTTCGCGGCCCACTGGCGCACGAAGCTCGCGCGCAACTCGCCGGTTGCGTTCATCGTGGCCGCCTTGTTGGCCGCCTCGAGCGCGCGCCAGGTCCCTTCGGCCTCGCCGTCCTGCACCCAGATGCCGGCGAGTGCCGGGTAGGTGGCGAGCAGCGTCTGCGTGACCTGCTGCGCCTTGGCCTGGTCCCAGTCGGCGTTCGCCTCGTTGACGACCTTGATGTCGGGGTACTTCGCGAACACCTCCTTCACGCCGGCGACACGGGCCTGGTTCGCGGGGTGTCCGGCGATGCCATTGATCATCACCACGCTGCCCTTGCCATCCAGGCTCTTCGCGAGCCAGTCGGCCGACAGGGCGGCCCATTCTTTCTGGTCGATGCCGACGAACAGGGCGTCGGGCGACGTGACTTCGCCGTCGGTCGCGATGATCGTGATGCCGGCCGCCTTGGCCTGCTTGAACGTCGGGTTGAACGCCGTCGGCCCGTTCGGATCGATGATGATGGCGTTGACACCCTGATTGATGAAGTTGCGCACGTCGGAGATCTGGGTTTGCGCGTCCATCGTCTTGCTCTGCACCACGAGCTCGATGTTGACGCCGCGCTGCTTCCACGCCTGGGCTGCGGCGCGCGCCTCGTCGATCATCTGGGTGCGCCATTCGCTGCCGACCCAGCCGTTGCTGAGCGCGATTTTGTAGCTCTTCTCCTGCGCCTGGACGCCGCAGGCCGCGGCCACGGCGACGCCCGCCAGCAGGGAGTGAAGGACGAATCTGCGCATGTTGTCTCCGTTTTTTGGTGGCCGCGGTGCGCGGGCCTGGCGTCCGGCCACGAAGCCGACTCGAGACTCGATTGTGGGAAACAGGTCCGGCCGACTCAATCGGCGCGATTGATGGGAATTGATGGATTCGGGGCGGCGAATCGATGGTGCCGCACCGCACCGGACATCAAAAGCCATCATTGCCGTCGATTGAATCGAGGTGCCCGGATTCCCAGAATGCACATCGACACAACAGGAGGCTCGCAAATGGCTGGGCAGGCAATGCGCATCACATCACGGGACTATCGACTCGTGGGCGGCGCAAGCGAGCGCGCCGCGCAGGCCGGGCTCGTGGGCGCGCAGTGGTACCGGTGTGCCGTGCCGCGGCCGGCGCTGAAGGCGCTGATGCAGCGCGACGACGCACGGGCAGCGCGCGACACGCTGCTCTGGTTCGCGCTCATCGTCGGCACCGGCGCCGTCGCGTTCGCATGGCGCGACACGGCGTGGGCGATTCCGGCGTTCATCGTCTACGGCGCGCTCTACGGCGGCTCGTCCGACTCGCGCTGGCACGAGGCAGGGCACGGCACGGCATTTCGCACCCGCTGGATGAACGAGGCGCTCTACCAGGTCGCGAGCTTCATGGTGCTGCGGCGTCCCACGGTGTGGCGCTGGAGCCATGCGCGCCACCATTCCGACACGCTGGTCACGGGCCGCGACCCCGAGATCGCCGTGCAGCGGCCGCCCTCGGTGTCGAACCTGCTGCTCAACGTGTTCGCGATCCGCTCGGGGCTGGCGGTGATGCGCCATCTGGTCGCGAACGCCTGCGGCCGCATCGACCCGGACGAAGCGAGCTACATCCCGGCCTCGGAGCATCCGAAGGTGGTCCGCGAGGCGCGCGCCTGGCTCGCGGTGTACGCGACTGTCGCCACCGCCTGCGTCGCCAGCGGCACGCTCTGGCCGGCGATGTTCGTCGGCCTGCCGTCGTTCTACGGCGCCTGGCTCTATGTCTTCTTCGGCCTGCCGCAGCACGCGGCGCTGCCCGAGAACGTGCTCGACCACCGGCTCAACTGCCGCACGATCCACATGAACCCGGTGTTCCGCTTCCTGTACTGGAACATGAACTACCACGTCGAGCACCACATGTACCCGATGGTGCCGTTCCACGCGCTGCCCCGGCTGCACGACGCGATCAAGGACGATTGCCCCGCCGCCTACCCGAGCACCTGGGCGGCGTACCGCGAAATGATTCCGGCCATCTTGCGGCAGCGGCGCGACGCATCGCACCACATCGTCCGCCCGCTGCCCGGAGCGAGCCGCCAAGCTCAACCGGAGACCGCACCATGAGCCAATGGATCGACGTCTGCGCGCTCGCCGACATCGACGACGAAGACCTGATCCGGTTCGACCACGACGGGCGCACCTACGCGGTGTACCGCGTCGGCGACGCGGTGTACGCCACCGACGGCCTGTGCACGCACGAGCAGGTGCCGCTTTGCGACGGGCTGGTGATGGGTCACGTGATCGAATGCCCGAAGCACAACGGTCGCTTCGACATCCGCGACGGGCGGGCGCTCGGCGCGCCGGTCTGCGTCAACCTCGTCACCTATCCTGCCCGGGTCGAAGGCGGCCGCGTCTGCATCGCATGCTGAACTGCCCATGACGCACGCGCCGTGCATCGTGATCGTCGGCGCCGGTCAGGCGGGCGCGCGGGCGGCGCTGGCGCTGCGCGCGCGCGGCTGGGACGGCCGGCTGCTGCTCGTCGGCGCCGAAGGTCACGCGCCCTACGAGCGTCCACCGCTTTCGAAGCAGGCGCTGCTGGCGCCCGGTACGCCGGCCACGCCCGTCGCCACCGCCCAGCACTGCGAGGACCAGCGCATCGAGTTGCGCTTGCGCACCCGTGCGACCGCGCTGGACACCGCCCGCCGCACCGTGACGCTCGAAGCGGCGCACGGTGGAGTCGAGTCCGTGCGCTACGACCGGCTGCTGCTGGCGACCGGCGGCCTCGCACGCCGGCTCGACCTTCCCGGTGCCCTTGACGAGCGGGTCATGACGCTGCGCGATGCGGGCGACGCGGCGAGGCTCGCCACCCGGCTGGGCGCCGGCATCCGGCTGGCCGTGCTGGGCGGCGGCTTCATCGGGCTCGAGGTGGCCGCCGCGGCGCGCCAGCGCGGTGGCGAGGTGGTTGTGCTCGAGGCCGGTCCGCGGGTGCTGGGCCGAGCGGTGCCCGCGCCGCTGGCCGCGCTCGTCCACGCGCTGCACGTCACGCGCGGCGTCGACATCCACCTCGGTGACGCACCGGTGGCGCTCGAGCCGGCGGCGGACCACCTCGTCGTGCGCTGCGCGTCCGGCCGGGGGTTCGCCGTCGACACCGTCGTGGTCGGCATCGGCATGGTGCCGGAGGTCTCGCTCGCGAAGGCCGCCGGCCTGACCGTGCGGCGCGGTGTCGTCGTCGACCATGAGCTCGCGACCAGCGCCGAGGACGTCTACGCGGCGGGCGACGCGTGCGAGTTCCCGGGCGCGGTGCCGGGCACCGGCATCGTGATGGAAAGCTGGGCCAACGCCGAAGGCCAGGCGCGAGTCGTCGCGAGCAATCTGCTCGGTGGCACCGAGCGCTATCGGCCCGACACCTGGATGTGGTCCGACCAGTACGACCACGCGCTGCAGATGGTCGGCATGTGCCTGGGCGCCGACGCGGTGGCGACCCGCCCGCTGCAAGGCGGTCGGCTCGACTTTCACATCGACGCCGATCGACGCGTCGTCGGCGCTGCCGGCTTTGCGCCGGCGGCGGCGCTCGCACGTTCGTTCCTGCTGGCGCGCCGACTGGTCGAGTCCGGCGCGCAACGGTCGAAGGCCGAGCTGGCCGACCCCGAGCGCGCGCTGAAGTCGTTGCTGGCGGCCTGAAGCCACCTGCCCATCGCATCCCCGGAGCCTCTCGATGACTGTCCTGCCACGCAGACCGTTCGGCAGCACCGGCCTGGACGTCGGGGCGCTGACGTACGGCGCGATGAGCGTCGTCGACGACCCCGACCTCGCCGACGGCGTCGCGCCGTCGCTGTTGCGCGCGCTGGAACGCGGCGTCAACCTGATCGACACCGCCAGGGTGTATCCAGGCTCCGAGGACGTGATCCGCAAGACGCTGGCGCAATGGCGCGGCCCGCGCCCGCTGGTGTCGACCAAGGTGCGATCGCTGTGCGAGGACGCCTGGCGCTTCCCGCATCCGATCGCGGAGGCCTACACCCCGGCGTCGATCCGCCGCTCGGTCGACGACAGCCTGGCCTCGCTCGGCGTCGACACGCTCGACATCGTCCATCTGCACCAGTGGCACGCCGCCTGGACGCACGAGCCCGCCTGGCTGCACACGCTGCAGGCGCTGCGCCAGGAGGGCAAGCTCCGCTTCATCGCGGTCAGCGCCCAGGACCACGAGCACGACGCGCTGCTGGAGGCCGTCGGCCAACGGCGGATCGACGGCGCTCAACTGATCCTCAACGTCTTCGAATCGCGCCCGCTCAATGCCGTGGTACCGCTCGCGCAAGCGCGCGGCGTCGGCGTGATCGGGCGCTGCGTGCTGGACTCCGGCGGCCTGAGCGGCGCGCTGACGCGAGAGGACTTCGTCGCGCGGCGGTTCCTGCAGCATGCACCGTTCGACCTGTACGCGGCACGGCTGCGTGCGCTCGAGGCGGCGTTCTGCCCGGGCGTCGCCGGCAGCGTCGCCGAACTCGCGCTGCGCTTCGCGGCGCACGCGCCCGGGGTGTCGACCGTCACGCTGGGTCTGCCGACGGCCCGGCTCGTCGACGAGACGCTGGCGGTGCTGGCCAAGGGAGCCCTGCCCGCCGAGGCGGTGAGCGCGATCCGCCGCGAGCACGTCTGGACCAAGAACTTCTACGAGCGGCTCCTGTGAAGCCGCGCACGAGGCGCGCCGTCAGCTTCTGCTTCGACGATGGCTTTCGGCGCAGCGCGCAGGCGATCCACGACGTGTTCTCGCGACGGCAGCTGGCGGCGTGCTTCGCCGTCCTCGCCCGGCCCGACGAGGCGCTCGATCCGTATGTGCGCGGCGCCAGGTTGGGGGACTGGGCGTTCTGGCGCGATATGGTGAGTGCCGGTCACGAGGTGGCGTCCCACGGCTTGCTCCATGAACGCTACGACGACCTCGGCCTTCGCGAGACGCAGACGAGCGTGGACCAGGCGCTGGCGATCATGGAAGCCGAACTGCCCGGCTTCGAGCGCGCTCGCAGCCTCTTCCACTTGCCGTACCTGAGCGCTCCCCCGGCCGTCGTCGACTGGCTCGGTACGCAGTGCCTCGGCGTGCGCGCGGCCGGTGCCGGGCACGGGTTGAACCGCTGGGCCGATCTGCGGCCAGGCGGCCGCGTCGACTGTCTGTGCCACGGGCCGGACGGCGTCGCCGACGCGTTGCGCAGCCGCATCCGCGAGTTCGCCGCCGAGGAAGGCTGGCTTGTGCTCGTGCTGCACGGCGTGGACGGCGAAGGCTGGGGCCCGGTGGACCGCCGCGACCTGGAAGACCTGCTCGACGAGGCTGCCGCGACCGGCGCGGAGATCGGACCACCGAACCGGCTGCTTGCGGACGCGCTTCGTGCCGATCGATCGGGGCTGGATGCAACGCACGGGCCCGGGCGGGGCTGACGGCGTCGGACGGCTGCAGGCTCGTTCGTCACCCGTTTCCTCCTCCAGACGACCAGCTGGTCGTCATGGCCAGCACGGCAGCGGTCCCGACGAGTTTGCCACCAGCACGTCGGGTCGCTGGCGCCGGACCGCTCGGCAAGCCAGCGAATCGGCCGTCATCCGGCGCGGTTCAGGACGAAGTCGTACTCGACCAGGTAGGTGCCGTCGGCTTGCCGCGTCCAGTCGGCGATCAGCGACTGCCGCACGCCGAACACGGCGTCCGAGTCGAGATAGGGGTCATCGCTGCGGAACACGTGGGTGATCAACGTCTCGTAACCGGCCGCCCTGATCAGGAAGTGCAGGTGCGCGGGCCGCCACGGATGGCTGCCCACGGCCTGAAGCAGGTCGCCGACCGGCCCGTCGTGCGGAATGGCGTACGGGACTGCGAGGACGGAGCGGAAGTGATAGCGGCCGTCGCCGTCTGCGGTCAGCACGCCACGCCCCTGCGCATGTTCGATGCCGGCGTGCTGGACGTCGTAGAGGCCCGCGTCGTCCGACTGCCAGACGTCCAGCTCGGCATGCGGCACCGCCCGGCCGTCGATCCCGCGCACGGTGCCCCCCACGACGCACGCGACGCCGCGCGCGCCGTTGGAAATGTCCGCGCCCAACTCGTAGCGCGGGGCGCCCTTGACGTGGAACGGTCCGAACACGGTGGCTTCGGTGCAGCCGGCCGGCTTGTCGTTGTTCATGGCCACCGTGAGCATCGACAGGCCCAGCACGTCGGACAGGAGGATGAACTCCTGGCGCTTGGCGTCCGTGATGTGGCCGCAGCGGGTCAGGAAGTCGATGCCCTGCATCCACTCTTCCTCGGTCAGCTCGACTTCGCGCGCGAAGGCATGGAGGTGCTTCACCAGGCTGCCCATGATCTCCTTGAGGCGCGGGCTTTGGGCATCGGCGTGCCGCGCGAGGACGGCGTCGGTGATGGTGTTGTGGTCGAGGTTGCGCATGGCTTCTCCTGTCGTTGCACGGGGGACGACGGGTCGACGAGGTCGGCGTCGGGTCGTTCAGGCGCCGAGCCCGATGGGTGCGGGTGCGTCCGCGACGACGGTTCGCGGCGGCGTGGGTGTCGGGACCTGCAGGAGCCTCGCGGTGGGGAACAGCGTCCAGCCCCACCGCTGTTGCGCGTAGCCCCACAGCCCCTGCTTGAAGTAGATCGTCATCGTGACGGCGAGTGCGCCCAGGCCGATCAGGTACCAGCTGCCGTAGTCGCTGAAGACCTTGTTGAACGCCCAAAACACCACGGCGCCGACCAGCGGCCCCTCGATGCGGCCGATGCCGCCGATGACCACCATGAAGATCGCGAACGCAGTCCAGTTCACGCTGAAGGCCGCGTCCGGGCTGATGCGCAGGTTGCCGACGAAGTACAACGCGCCGGCCAGACCGGCACCGAAGGCGGACACGGCATACACCGCGAGCTTGAGCCGGGCGACCGCGATGCCCTGCGAGCGTGCGGCGACTTCGTTGTCCCGGATGGCCAGCAGCGCGAGGCCGCGCTTGCTGCGCAGGAACAGGTACACCAGCGCCACCGACGCGACCACGCAGGCGAGCGCCATCCAGTAGGTCACCGATTCACGCGTCGCCTTGTCGATGCCGCGCAGTGCGGTGAGCGTGGTGCCGGAGCCGCCGCCCACCGCGGAGATGTTCGCCACCGTCAGGCGGAACACCTCGGCGATCACCCAGGTGCCGATCGCGAAGTAGCCGCCCTGCAAGCGGAATGCGATGCGCGACACGGCGATCGAGACCACGCCGGCCACCCCTGCACCGAGCACGACGCCGACGAACGGGTTGACGCCCCAGACATTGCCGAGTGCGAGCATCACGTAGCCGCCCAGGCCGAAGAATGCCTGTTGGCCGATGGACACCATGCCGCCGTAACCTGCCATCAGGTTCCACATCATCGCGAAGATGAGATAGCAGGCGATCTCGACGAACTCGCGCATCCAGCTCGATTCGCCCCACCAGGGCACGCTCGCGGCGAACGCCACCAAGGCCATCGCCAGCACGAGCAGCGCTGCACTGGCGCGGGTGCCGCGCACCACCCGATAGCCCTGGCTCATGCTGCTTGCCGGCATCTCGATGTCTCCTTCAATTGCGCGTCTTCGGCAGCAGACCCTGCGGCCGGAGCACCAGGACGACGAGAAACATCACGTGGCCGGCCCAGATTCCCCAGCCGGGATCGATCCGGAAACCCACCTGCTGGGTGATGCCGAGCAGCATCGCGCCGGCGAAGGTCCCCCAGAAGCTGCCCATGCCGCCCATGATCACGGCCTCGAACGCGAACAGCAGCAGCAGCGGGCCGTCGGACGGCGACACCGTCGTGCGCATCGCCTGCAGTGCGCCGGCCAGTCCGATCAAGACGAACGCGATGGCGGTGGCGAGTGCGTAGACGGTGCGCGCGTTCAGGCCCATGAGCTCCGCGATCTCGCGGTCGTCCGAGACGGCGCGGAACGAACGGCCGAGTGCGGTGTGTCCGAACAGCCACTGCAGACCGGCGGTCACGGCGATCGCGAGCACCAGGATCAGCATCGGCAGCACGCCGACCGACAGATCCGCCGTCAGCGCCCAGCTGCGGGTGTTGAAGCCTGCCGTGTCGATCGAGCGCGGATCGGCCGAGTACATCTCGAGCAGCAGGTTCTGGATCGCGATCGACAGGCCGAAGGTCACCACGAGCGACGGCAGCGGATCCTTGCCCAGCGTGCCGTTGAGCACGACGCGCTGCAGGCCGAAGCCGACCGCCGCGGCCGCCGGCAAGGTCGCCAGCAGCGCGACCCACGGCGACAGGCCTGCCGAGACGAGCGAGACCGTCGCGAACGCGCCGAGGATGATGAAGTCGCCGTGCGCGGTGTTCGTCAGGCGCATCACGCCGAAGATCAACGACTGCCCCTGGGCGAACAGCGCGTAGAGGCCGCCCAGCAGCAGTCCCTGTACAAGGATGTCCATCGCGTCAGACTCCGAAGTAGGCGAGACCGATCTGCTCGCGCGTCAGCTCGCCCGAGGCGCCCTGCAGGGACACCCGCCCCTCCTGGAAGCAATACAGGCGTTGCGACACGCGCTGGGCCACCGAGACATCCTGCTCGACGATGACGACCGACATGCCGTCGGCGGTGATGGCCGGCATGGCCTCGTAGATCTCGCGGATCACGATCGGCGCCAGGCCGAGCGACAGTTCATCGCACAGCAGCACCTCGGGGTTGCTCATCAGTGCACGCGCGATGGCCACCATCTGCTGCTGCCCGCCCGACAGCGCCGTCCCCGGCTGCCGGCGCTTCTGCTCCAGGATGGGAAAGAGCCGATAGAGCCGCTGCAGGCTCCACGGACCTTGTCGGCCCGCGTGGGCGCCCATCAGCAGGTTTTCCTCGACCGACAGCGATGGGAACAGGCGCCGGCCCTCCGGCACCAGGGCCACGCCGTGGCGCACGATCGTCGACGGCGATGCGCCGCCGATCGGCCGACCCTTCCAGGCAACCGACTCGGCCGGCGCCTTGACCAGGCCGGTCAGGCACTTGAGGAAGGTGGACTTGCCCGCGCCGTTGGCACCGATGATGGCGACGAGTTCGCCGGCGTCGAGATCGAAGTCGATGCCGAACAGGGCCTGCGCATCGCCGTAGAACGCCTCGAGCCCTCGGGTCCGAAGCAGTGGTTGGCTCACCTCAGACCTCCATGCCCATGTAGACGCGCTGGACCACCGGGTCGTTCATCACGTCGGCCGGCAGTCCCTCGGCCAGGCGCTGGCCGAAATTGATGACGAAGAGCCGATCCGCCACCGACAGCAGCGCATGCACCACGTGTTCGATCCAGATCATGGTGACGCCGCTGGCCTTGATGCGCTTGAGCTCGCGGGTCAGTTCCTGCGCTTCGTGGTCGGTCAGGCCGCCCGCGATCTCGTCGAGCAGCAGCAGCTTCGGGCGGGTCGCGAGCGCTCGAGCGAGCTCGAGCCGCTTGCGATCGAGCAGCGTCAGCGAGCCCGCGGGCTTGTTCGCGTGCGGCAGCAGGCCGGTCTGCTCGAGCACCTCCACGGCGGTGTCCCAGGCCTGGCGTTCGGGCTCGCCCGCGCCGAAGCTGGCGGCGGTGACGAGGTTCTCGAACACGCTCATGTTGCCGAAGGGCTGCGGCACTTGATAGCTTCGGCCGATGCCGCGGTGGCAGCGCAGGTGCGGCGGCAATGCGGTGATGTCCTCGCCGTCGTACTCCACCCGGCCCGCGTCGACCCGAACGTCGCCCGAGATCAGATTGAACAGGGTCGTCTTGCCGGCTCCGTTCGGTCCGAGGATTCCCAGCGTCTCGCCCTCTTCGACCACCAACGCGATCCCGTCGGTGACCTTGACGGCGCCGTAGGACTTGCTGACCGATTGCAGTCGAAGCAGCGGCATGGCGCGTTCGGCCGTCGGCTCACATGACCTTGAGCGTGCCGCTCACGGGAATCGCCTTGGCGGACTCGTCGTTGACGATCGCCAGCTCGTACCTGAATTTCTTGCCCTTGGCCCATTGGCCGAGCACCAGCGGCGTCTTGCTGACGTTGCGGAACGGACCCTTGCCGCCCCAGGCGACGTCGCCCACCACCGTCTTGATCCGCGTGGCGGCGACCGCATCGCGCACATCCGCGGCTTTGAGCGACTTGCTGCGCTTGAGCGCGTCGGACGCGACTTCGAACAGGGCATGCGCGAACGCCAGGGGCTGGGTCCACTGCTTCTTCGTGCTCGCCTCGTAGGCGTCGGCAAGCGCCTTGGAGCTCTGACCGGTGAGGCTCGAGTTGAACGGATGAACAGGGCTCCACCACATCTCCGTGGTCAGGCCGTCGCCCAGATCGCCGAGAGCCTCGATGACCAGCGGGTGCATCAGTGCCTTGCCGAACGACACCACCTTGGGCTTGAAGCCTTGCTGGTGGGCCTGCGTCAGAAAGGTCTTGGCGTCCGGCGGAATGATCACGCCGGTGACGATCTCGACGTTGTCCCTCTTGAAGGCGGCGATCTGGGCGCTGAAGTCCTGCGTGCCGCTCTGGAAGCGCCCCGGGTCGGTCAGGCTGAAGCCCATGCGGGCCAGGGGCTTCGGGAAGCCCAGCTCCTGGTCGCCCCAGGCATTGCCGTCGCCGTCGTTCGGGAACAGCGCGCCGACCTTCTTGTTCGTCGGCACGCTCTTCCATCCGTTGGTGAACGTGGCGATGACGTCCTCGAGGCCCCAGAAGAAGTGATAGGTCCAGTCGAAGCCCGTCGCGGGGTTGCCCTTGCGCCCGAAGAACCACGGCTGCCAGGGCACGACCGAGCTGATGCAGGGAAGCTCGTTGAGCTCCGCTGCGTCGCTGACCGGGTTGGCGGTCTCGGGTGTGCCGGCGGTCAGCAGCAGCGCGACCTTTTCCTTGAGGATCAGGTCGTTGGCGACTTCGCCCGCGCGGTTCGGGTTCGACTGGCTGTCTTTCAGGACGATCTGGACGTCGTGCTTGCGACCGCCGATCACGATGCCGTCCTTGAACGACGATTTCATCTGCTCGATGACCCACTTGTCGGTCTCGCCGAACGAGGCCAGCGCGCCGGTCTGCGGCGAGACGTAGCCGATCTTGACGACGTCGGCGGCGCGGGCCAGCGTTGCGGCGACCGAGGCCGCGATGGCGGCGAGACCTTGTGTGAATTGGCGACGGTGGGTGTTCACGTGCTGCTCCGTGGTGGATGGATGGGGCCGGCGTTCTCAGGCGACGACCGTCGCGCGGGCGTCGCGCACGTCCGCCGCCGCGGGCTCGAGCGTCAGGTGCAGGCGCGACATCACTTCGTCGAAGCGCTGCCGCAGGACCTCGACGGTGTCGGCCGTCGCGGCCACGTAGAAGTCGGGTCGCAGCAGGACGTAGCGCGCGTCGATGCCCTGCAGCCACTTCGCGTAGGTGCCGTCGACGTCGACGGCCTGGCACACGGTGCCCGGCGCGCCGACCTGTACGGTCAGACCCTCCAGCAGTTCGAGCTGCCGGCGCTGCAACGCGGTCAACGCCTCGACCGGATCGGCCTCCAGGCCGATCAGGACCCAGCCCTGGCCGACGGCCTGGTCGAAGCGGTCGGTCTTGCCGTTGGCTTGCACCACGCCCTGGACCGACAGCTCGCCGGCATGGGCGGCGTCCGCACACCACGCTCCGTCGCCGAGGCGACAGATGTCGGTCGGGATCGGCTTGTTGTCGCGGGCGGCCAGCTCGGCTTTCATCCGCAGGTCGCGCTCGAGCGCCTCCTTCTCGTCCGAGATGCAGATGATCTTGCCCAGCTCCTGGCTGAAGTGGATGTAGTGCTTCGCATGCTCGATGCGCTCGGTGGTGTAGCTGTCGAGCAGTCGCGGGCCGGCCTTGCCTTCGAGGATGGCGTTCAGGCGCCAGCCAAGCGCCACCGCATCGCGCACGCCGGCGCACATTCCCTCGCCGGCGAACGGCGGCATCAGATGTGCGGCGTCGCCGGCCAGCGCGCAGCGGCCCTTGTGCCACTCCTTGGCCCAGCGCGCCTGGAAGCGGTAGACGGCGGAGCGCTCGAGCACGGCGTTCTGCGGCGTCAGGCCCCACGGCTCCAGCAATTGCCAGGCGCGCTCGGGCTTTTGCATGTCCTCGACCGACTCGCCCGGCAGCAGCATGTACTCCCAGCGCCGGCGACCGGGGCCGCCCGGCACGATCGTGGTGGGCCGCTTCGGATCGCACAGTTGCCACTGCGCGGGCTTCGTCTCGAAGTGACCCTTCGGAATCATGTCGAGGATGAGCCAGTCGAAGAAATAGCCCCGATCCTCGTTCTCGATCGCCAGGCTTTCGCGGACGAAACTGTTCGCGCCGTCCGCACCCACCACGTACTTCGCGCGAAGCGTGCGGCTCGGGTCGTCGGCAGCTGCTTCGTCCGGGTTGCGCTTGAGCGAAAGGGTGACGCCTTCGGCATCCTGCGCGAGCGTCACGCCCTGCCAGCCGCGGTGCGCGGTGATGCTCGGCAGGGCGCCGGCGATGCGGGTCAGCCGGGCTTCCAGATCCGGCTGGTTGAACCAGTAGCGCACACGCCAGCCGGACGCCGATGTGCTTTGCCAGTCGACGATCTGCAGGTTCTCGCCCTGCGCGTCCTTCCAGTAGTAGAGCTCGTCGTGATAACTGATCGCCGGGTCGTGCTCCGAGTCGATGCCGAGCGTCGCCAGGACGCGCGCGATCTCGTGGTCGTAGGTCACCGCGCGGGGCCGACCATAGCTTTCGCTCCAGCGCTCGATCAGGGCGACACGGTGGCCGCGCTTGCCGAGCAGGATGGCCAACAGCGTGCCGACAGGCCCGCCGCCGACGATGGCGACATCGGCATCGAAGCCGTCGACGGACATTGGGTTCGAAACGCTCATGGGAAGTCCCTCTCGATGTGGATTCGTCGCCCGGGCGCAATGGCTCGATCGCGCGAGGGCCCCGCGGCGCGGCGCTGGCAGCGAGCGCCGGTACCGCCGCGGAACCGGTCGCGGTTGAATATTGTCCGAAGATGAATGCAGTTCATATATGGTTAACCCGTGCTCCGACGCTGCCGTCGCGCGGCCGAGTCGTGGGCTCAGCCACGCCAGCGGCTGGCGCGGATTCGCGAACGCCCCTGCTGCGAAGACGCGGATCGATCGCTGAGCCTCATTCGCACTAGACTGTCGTTCGTGATTGAAGCCAAACAAACGACGAAGGCCGAGCCGGCCGAGCCGCTGGGGCGAGTCGCGCGCCGGCGCCAGCGAAGTCGCGCAGCGTTGTTGCGCGCCGCCAGTGCCGTGATGAGCGAGAAGGGCCTCGACGGCGCGACGATGCTCGAGATCGCCGAGCTCGCGGACGTCGGTGCCGGAACGATCTACAACTACTTCAAGTCGAAGGACGAACTGGCCATCGCGGTCCTCGAGGAGATGATGCACAGCCTGGCGCTGCGCATCGAAGAGACCTCCAGCGGCTTCGAGGACCCGGCGCAGGTGTACGCATTCGGCATTCGCACCGTGCTGGAGACCGCCACCACGGACGTTCGCTGGAAGCAGCTGCTCAGCCGGTCGGAAGTCATCGCCGATGCGCTGTTCAGGCGCATGGGGCCGTTCGCGATCCGTGACCTCCGGCGCGCTGCGGATGCCGGCCGCTTCGACATCCCGAACGCCGAACTGGTCTGGCGGATGACCACGCATGCCATCGTCGGTGTCAGCCTGGCGATGACGACCGGCGTGCTTCCGATGGAGTCGACCGATCAGGTGATCGTGCGCCTGCTGTGCATGACGGGAATCGGCGCCGAGCCGGCGACGGAGTTGGCCATGCGGCCGTTGCCGTCGTTGTCGACGCCGGTCGCCCGGCGGTCGGCGCACGCCAAGGTGTCGACGCGACAAGGCGCCGCGACTGCCCGGGGCGCTCGCGCGCCCAAGTAGCTCGACGCTGGCACGTCCGGAGGGATGGGCTGCACATCGAGGGTCGGGCGGCGAGCGCGGTCGACGCATCGATGCAGCGGACGCAGCGAACGGTCGCGCGAACGTCAATCTCTCGAACGCTTCAGATCCGTCGATACCGTGAGTCGCCCGGCCGGATGCACGCTGACCGAGAGCTCGAACGCGTCGTTGTTCGCATCGAGGTAGCGGCGCACGATCTTCAGTGCCGGTGAGCCCGCTTCGGCTCGCAGCGCCTCCGCCATCGAGTTCGGCACCGGGATCGCGTCGATGACCTGCTGGATGCGGGCGATGCGCCGGCCGTATCGAGCCTCGATGAGGGAGCTCACCAGCATGTTCGGCGATCGACGCGCGTCTTCCGCGACATCGGCGTAGGCCGGATCGATGTAGACGTCGAGCCAGGCCACCGGGCGCTTGCGGTTCGTGCCGTCGAAGCGAAGGCTCGACATGCGCAGCCACCGGGTTCCGCCCGCGCAGCCCAGCTCCTGGGCCAACGTCAGGTCGACCACGATCTCCTCGATGCTTTGGACGGAGCGCACATTGCTCGCACCGAACAGCACCAGATCCTCGACCGACGAGACCGACTGCACGAAGCCGGACGTCGAACGAACGGCTTCGACCTTCGAGCCGACGTTCTTCCGGCGCGAGATCAGCCCCTGCTCCTGCAGCTCGGCGAGCGCCAGGCGCACCGTGTACCGACTCGCGGCGTACTGGTCGCACAGCTCGAACTCGGTCGGCAGCAACGTGCCGACCGGATAGCGGCCGCTCGAGATCTCGCTCGCGATCGCCTGCGCGAGATCAGGGGCCTTCGTCCCGCTCATGGCGCGCCGTCGACAGTCCGCTCGGAAGCAAAGGGTTTTCCCTGATGCTGCATATGTTCGAACAAAGTACGCTTCAAATGTTCGAACATAAATATATGTTCGTTATTTGTCAACATTGCAGAGCAGCACCGAGTCCGCCCGCGACATGGCCAGCACCGTCATCGACTCCGCACTCTTTCGCGACGCGTTCGGTACGCCAGCGATGCGGGCCATTTTCGACGACGCCGCGGTGGTCGGCCGCTATGTCGAGGTCGAGATCGGACTGGCGCGCGCCGAGGCGCGCTGTGGGCTGATCCCCGCCCGAGCCGCCGACGTCATCGCCCGCGAGGCGACCGTCGAACGCATCGACTTCGAGCGGCTGAGGACAGAGACCGACGTCGTCGGCTATCCGATCCTGCCGCTGGTTCATCAGCTGGCGGCCCTGTGCGGAGACGCCGGTCGATACGTGCACTGGGGCGCGACGACGCAGGACATCATGGACACGGCCAACGTGCTTCAAGTGCGCGACGCCCTGGACCTGGTGGACGCCGATCTCGCCGAATTCAGGCGGATCCTGGCCGCGCTCGCCCTCAAGCACCGCGACACGCCGATGGCCGGCCGGACCCACCTGCAGCAGGCGCTGCCCGTGACCTTCGGCTACAAGGCGGCGATCTGGCTGGCGATGTTCGACCGCCACCAGCAACGGCTGGCCGAATTGCGCAAACGCGTGCTGCTGGTCGAGTTCGCTGGCGCGGCCGGAACGCTCGCCTCGTTGGGCGCCAGCGGGTTCGAGGTCCAGGCGGCTCTCGCGGCCGAACTGAAGCTCGGGGTGCCCGCGACCACTTGGCACGTCGCGCGCGACGGATTCGCGGAGACCGTCAACCTGCTCGCGCTGGTCACCGGCTCGCTCGGCAAGATCGCGCTCGACCTCATGATCATGGCGTCGACCGAGTTCGGCGAAATACGAGAGCCGTTCGTCAAGGGCCGCGGCGCGAGCAGCACGATGCCGCAGAAGCGCAACCCCATCTCGAGCGAGCTGATGCTCGCCGCGGCCAAGGCGGTTCGCCAGCACGCCGGCCTGATGGTCGACGCGATGGTCCAGGACTTCGAGCGCGCGACGGGCCCGTGGCACGCCGAGTGGCTGGCGCTGCCGCAGAGCTTCATCCTGTCGGCCGGTGCATTGCATCAGGCGAAGTTCGCGCTGGGCGGGCTGGTCGTCGACGCGGCGCGCATGCGCCGGAACCTCGACATCGGCAACGGACTCATCGTTGCCGAAGCGGTCATGATGGGTCTGGCGCCGACGATGGGGCGCCAGGAGGCCCATGACCTCGTGTACGACGCCTGTCGCAGCGTCGACGACCACGGCGGCACGCTCGCCGACGCGTTGACTGCAGTGCCGGCGGTGGCGCGCTGCTTCGACGCGGCCGCCATCGAACGGCTCACCGATGCGGCCAATTACCTCGGTCTCGCGCCGCAGATGGTCGATCGTGCGCTGGCGCTTTCGGCAGGCATCGCGCGCCCGCAGGCGGACCGGGCGAGCTCATGAGCACGGCAACGTGTCCGCATCGTGCTCGTCGTGCGGCCCGCGGCGCCTGGGGCCGGGCGGCAAGATCGCGGTCGCGTGTCGGCCGTGCACCGAGCAACCGGCTCGACGCGGCGCTCGCGCTCCCGGCCCTGGGGCTGGAGCCTGCCACCCCACCGCGCGTCGCGCTCGCCTGAGGCGAACATGGCACGACGGATCGCACAGGAAGACCTGGCCGACAGCGTCTGCGACGCACTCCAGTTCATCAGTCACCATCATCCACCCGACTTCGTGCGCGCCATGCGCCGCGCTCACGAAGCGGAGCTGCCCGGCCCTGCCAAGGCTGCGATCGCGCAGATCCTGATCAACAGCAAGCTCGCGGCGGCTGCGCACCGGCCCCTGTGCCAGGACACCGGTGTGGTGCAGGTCTTCCTTCGCATCGGCGTGGGCGCGGTGTTCGTGCGCCGGGATGGACTCGAGCCCGAGGGCTTGCAAGACGTGATCGACGGTGCCGTCCGCCGCGCCTACACCGATCTTGCCAGCCCGCTGCGCGCGTCGATGGTCAGTGACCCGCTCGGGGCACGGACGAACACGCGCGACAACACGCCCGCCATCGTGTACAGCGAAATCGTCGTCGGCGATTCGCTCGAAGCGACGGTCGTGGCAAAGGGCGGCGGTGGCGACGTCAAGGCGCGTTTCGCGACCTTGAACCCGAGCGACAGCGTGGCCGACTGGATCGTGCAACAGATCCCCGACATGGGTGCCGGGTGGTGTCCGCCCGGCGTGCTCGGCATCGGCGTCGGCGGGAGCCCTGAACAGGCGATGCTGCTGGCCAAGCGTTCGCTGCTCGAACCGATCGACATCGACGAACTGCGCAAGCGTGGCGCCCACGGCGCCGACGAGCAGCTCCGCCTCGAACTGCACGGGCGCATCAACGAACTCGGCGTCGGGGCGCAAGGTCTCGGCGGCCTGACGACGGTGCTCGACGTCAAGGTGGCGACCGCCCCGTGCCATGCGGCCACCATCCCGGTCGCCCTCGTTCCCAACTGCGCAGCAACGCGCTACGTGCGGCTGGTGCTGGACGGCACGGGTCCGGCCGTCCTGGATGTGCCGGCTCCCGACCTGTGGGACGGAATCCCCGACACCTTCACTCCGCCGGACGCACAGCCCGTCGACCTCGAGCGGCTGGACCAGGCGCAGGTCGCCGGCTGGCGTGTCGGGCAGACGCTCCTTCTCAGCGGTCGCGTGCTGACCGCGCGCGACGCTGCGCACAAGCGGCTTGCCGATCTGATGACGCAGCAGCGACCGCTGCCGGTCGATCTGCGCGGCCGTGTCGTGTACTACGTCGGCCCGGTCGACCCGGTCCGCGGTGAAGCGGTGGGTCCGGCCGGGCCGACGACGGCGACGCGGATGGACGCGTTCGTCGAACCGATGCTGGCGCGCGGCGGCATCCTGGCGATGATCGGCAAGGCGGAGCGTGGACCGCTGGCGATCGCCTCGATCCGCACGCATCGCGCGGCCTATCTCGCAGCGGTGGGCGGTGCGGCCTATCTGCTCTCGAAGGCGATCCGCAGCGCGCGGGTCGTCGCGTTCGAAGACCTCGGCATGGAAGCGATCCACGAGTTCGAGCTCCAGGATTTCCCCGTCACCGTGGCGGTCGACTCGACAGGCGCATCGATCCATCGCGTCGTGCCCATTCGACTCGCTCCCCCGATGGAACGCGAGCCTGCTGCACCAGGCCCGCACGCGCCGCTTCCCACCCGCTGAGCGCGGGCTCTCGATCGCATCACAACCACTGGAGACATCGAATGAGAGACATGTTGCGCACCACGGTGCTGGGAGTGCTGGCGATGCTCGCCGCGGCGACGACTCCCGCGCAGGAACGGCCTGCAGAGCTGAAGCTCGCCATGACGACCTTCCTGACCGGCTCCGCCTCGGTGTTCGGCATCCCGGCCAAGGCAGCCGCCGAGATCCTGGTCGACGACATCAACGCCGCGGGCGGCGTCGGTGGCGTGAAGATCAAGCTGAGCTTCATCGACGAGGGCGTCGGCGTCGACAAGCTGCTCTCCGAGTACCGCCGGGTCGTGCAGGAAGACGGTGTCAAGGTCACGTTCGCCGCGATCTCCAGCGGCAACTGCAATGCGCTCGCCCCGGTCGCAGAAGACCTGAAGGTCCTCAATGTGCTGTGGGACTGCGCGAGCGAGAAGATCCTCGAGAGCCGCCGCTACAAGTACGTGGTGCGCACGCTCGGCAATGGAACGTCCGAGGTGGTGGCCACGGTGATGCACCTCCTGCGCACCAAGCCCGACTTCAAGACGCTCGCGATCGTGAACCAGGACTACGCCTGGGGCCACGACTCGCGCGAGCTCTTCATGAACACGCTCCTCGCGATGAAGCCGGACGTGAAACTCGTGGCGGAGATGTATCCCAAGTTCGGCGCGAGCGACTTCAGTTCGGAGGTCAGCCGTCTGCAGGCGTTGGCGCCGGACGTGATCCTCACCACGTCGTGGGGCGGCGACCTCGACACGCTCGTTCGTCAGGCGGCGCAGCGCGGCCTCATCAAGACATCCACCTGGGTGATGCCGCTCGCCGAGAGCTCGCTCGAGCGTCTGGGCAAGACCTTGCCGGACGGCGTCATCGTCGGCATGCGCGGCGACCACTACTTCCTGCACCCCGAGCACAAGGCCGATCCGAAGCACAAGGCGTTCGTCGAGAAGTTCCGCGCGAAGACGGGCCAGTATCCGATCTATCCGGTCTATCACGCGGCGGCAGCGTTCCAGGCGGTCGTCGACGGCTATGCGGCAGCGATCAAGGCCGCTGGCGGCAAGTGGCCCAGTACCGAACAGCTGGCCGAGGCGATGCACACGCTCAAGTTCCAGGGCTTCACGCGTCCCGTGAAGATGCGCGAGGACGGCCAAGGCCTTGCCGACCAGATGCTCGGCGTCACCAAGTCGACGCCGGCCTATCCGTTCCCGATCATTCAGGGGCTGACCATCTATCCGGCCGAGATCGTCCAGAACCCGGTCGGAACGCTGTCGCCGGAATGGGTCAAGACCTTGAAGGCGGATGTGCTGAAGGATCCGCGCATCAAGACCTACTGATCCGACGCGCCGGCGACCCTCATGAATTCCACACTGCTGGTTCTCGCGCTGCTCGACGGCGTGACGCAGGCGGCCCTGCTCGCGCTCGTGGCGCTCGGCCTCACGCTGATCTTCGGCGTGATGCGCATCGTCAACGTGGCCCACGGGAGCTTCTATGCCTTCGGCGGCTACGCTGCGGCCAAGTTGAGCGCGTTGATCGCGAGCGGCGACTCGATCCCGATGTCGCTGCTGGCGTTGCTGGCCGGCGCGGCTCTCATGGGCGTTCTGCTCGGCGTCGTCATCGAGTTCGGGCTCGTGCGCCGCATCCTGAACATCGACCCGGTCATGCAGTTGCTGGCCACCTTCGCGGTGTTCATGATCATGGAGGACGCGCAGCGCCTCATCTGGGGCGGCAGCCCCGTGTCGGTCACCCACGCGGTGGACGCCATGGGCACCGTCAAGGTCGGTGCGGTCACCTACACGGCCTATCAACTGTTCCTGCTTCCGCTCGCCGCGGTCGCGGTCTTCGCGACGCTGCGCTGGTCGCTCGGCCACACGCGCTTCGGCCGGCAGGTCATGGCGGTCACGCATCATCGCGAGGTCGCTTCGGCGATGGGCATCAACGCCAAGCGCCTGGGCCTGCTCACGTTCTGCCTGGGCGCCGTGATGGGAACGTTGGGGGGCGCACTGGCCTCGCCGACCACGGCGCTGATGCCGGGCATCGGCGGCGACATGATGGTGATCTCGTTCGCCGTCGTCGCGGTGGCCGGCCTGGGCCAGATCACCGGCACCGCGGTCGCGGCGCTCCTGATCGGCATGGGCAAGGCGTTCTCGGTGTACCTGTTGCCCGAGATCGATGTGCTGGTGCCCTATCTGATCATGTTCGCCGTGCTCCTGTGGCGGCCGCAAGGCCTCTTCGCAGTCGCCGAATCGCGGAGGGTGTGATGCTGATCCGTCTTGCGCCCTACGCCATCGCCGCTCTGGCCCTTCTGATCGGTCTTCTCTTTCCCTGGCTCAAGACGCCGCTGGTGACAGGCATCTCCTACGGCTTCGCCGCGCTGGGTGTGTCGTTCCTCGTTCGAGCCGGACAGGTGTCGTTCGGTCACGCGGGCTTCACATGTCTCTCGGGCTATGCGGTCGTCGCCATCAGCCGCACCTGGCCCGAGATCGACGGTCTGATCC
This sequence comes from uncultured Rhizobacter sp., assembly GCA_964249855.1. GTDB lineage: Bacteria > Pseudomonadota > Gammaproteobacteria > Burkholderiales > Burkholderiaceae_C > LMDS01. Next base: position 120,245 of record CAXUDL010000006.1, read on the forward strand.
TGCTCTCGATCGGCGCGCTGACAGGCGGTCTTGCCGGAGCGGCCATCGGCCTCTTCATGCGGCGATACCGCGGCATCTTCTTCGGGATGCTGAATCTCGCGCTGTCCATGGTCCTCTTCGCGGCGCTGGGCAAGTTCTACAACGTCTCGGGTGGTACCGACGGCCTGCGACTCGAGCGCCCCCATTTCCTGGGACAGGCGCTCGAGCGCGCGAGCTACGAGACCTGGCTGCTGTCGCTGAGTGCGGTCCTGATCGTCGTTGCGACCCAGCTCGCCGTGAGGTTCTATTCATCGCCGACGGGTCAGGCTCTTTGCGCGCTCAAGACCAACGAGGTCCGGCTGGAGTACCTGGGCATCTCGGCGAAGGCGGTCTTCTACCGCGCCTACATCGCATCGGCCGTGCTGTGCGGCTTCGCCGGCGGGATGTTCGCGTTGATCCAGGGCCTCGTGTCGCCGGAAATGGGCTACTGGGTGCGGTCGGGCGAGTACGTCTTCATCGCCGTGCTCGGCGGCACGCTGCACCCGGTGGGCGCGTTCATCGGTGCCATCGCGTTCGAATTCCTCAAGCTGTTCGCTGCCTCCGCGCTGACCGGCGCCTGGCAACTGGTGATCGGCACGGTGCTGCTGGTGCTCATCTTCGTCGCGCCGACGGGCTTGGTCGCATGGCTCGTGCGCTTCGACCGCCGGAAGACACACCTCGCCCGGAAGGCGGCCTGACATGAGCACACTGCTTCAAACGCGCGGACTGACGCTGAAATTCGGTGGTGTCGTCGCGGCCGATGCGATCGACTTTGAGCTGCAGGCCGGTGAGCGGTTGGCAGTGATCGGTGCGAACGGAGCCGGCAAGACGACGTTCATCAACATGGTCACAGGCTATGTCAAGCCGAGCGCGGGCCACATCCGCTTCGACGGCGCCGACATCACGGGCTTGCATCCGCGCCAGATCGTGCTGCGCGGCATCGGGCGATCCTTCCAGCTGCCACAGCTGTTCCTGGAGCACACGGTGCGGGAAAGCGTGGAGCTCGCCGTCGCCGGCCGGCTGGGCCGCCTGCGCATCTTCCGTCCGATGTCACGCTGCGTCGACGCGGCAGAGATCGACCACGCGCTCGCGGTCGTGGGTCTGGCCGAGCGGGCCGGCGATCTGTGCAGCAGCCTGCCCGAAGGGCATCGCAAGTTGCTCGACATCGCGATGGCACTGGTGCTGCGCCCGAAGCTCCTCATCATGGACGAGCCGACCAGCGGCGTGGCTGCGGACGAGAAGCATCCGCTGATGGCCACCATCATGAAAGCGCTGTCGGAGAGCCGGGTCACGGCAATCTTCGTCGAGCACGACGTCGACATCGTTCATCAGTACGCGACGCGGGTCGCGGCATGGATCTCCGGCCGCATCGCGGCCGACGGCTCGCCGGATGTCGTCATGAACGACAGCGAGGTCCGAACCGTCGTGCTCGGGCATTGAAAGGCGAGGGCATGCTTCTTCTGAACAACGTCACGGTCGATATCGCGGGAATCACCGTCCTGCGCAGCGTGAGCGTCGAGCTCGCCTCGGGCAAGACCTACGCGATCGTCGGCCGCAACGGCGCGGGCAAGACGACGCTGCTCCGCACCATCATGGGCTTCACCGTCCTGCGAAGCGGCACCGTCACGCTGGCGGGCGACGGGCTGCTCGGCCAACCGTCCCATCGGCGCGCGGCGCTCGGCGTCGGCTATGCGCCCGAGGAGCGCGTGCTGTTCCCGACGATGACGGTGCTCGACAACCTGCGCCTTCCGTGCGAGGCGATCGGCCTGAAGAATGTCGAGATCGCCAGGCGCGTCGAGCTCGCCGTCGAGGTGGTACCGCAGATCAAGGAGATGCTGCCGCGGTCGGCCGCTGCACTGTCGGGCGGGCAAGGAAAGATGGCGGCGCTGGCCCGCGCCGTGATGGTCGGCACGCGGCTCATCCTCGTCGACGAACCGTTCCAGGGCCTTGCTCCGGCACTGGCCCGGCAGTACGCCGAGTCGCTGAGCCGCATGTACCGATTGCAGCCCGAGCTCTGCATGGTCATCACCGAATCGAACCGCTCGCTGCTGGACCGCGTGCAGTGCACCACCTTGTCGCTCGAGCGCGGTGAACTCACGGTGGAGCCGCAGGCCGGGCGCACGACCGCCCAGAACCTCGCTTCGGTCGCACCGTCCGCAGCGGCAGCATGAATCCGCAGTTCCTGTCTCCGATGCCTCCGGTCCTGCAGTCGAACGACGCGTCCGCGTCCCTCGCCCTGTCAGGGGTGGTCCACAGGACGCTGCCACTCGGTCGCTGCCCGCCCGGACATCGAGTGCATCGCGAGCGAAGGCGTGCCGCAACCAACCACCATCGATAGGGGAAGAAGCATGAGACTCGAAGGAAAGATCGCGATCGTCACCGGCGGCGGAAGCGGCTTCGGAGAAGCGATCGCGCGCCGCTTCGCGGCAGAAGGTGCGCGGGTCGTGGTGGCGGATTTCCGCGCGGACGCGGCCGCGCGCGTGGCCGGCGACATCGGCACGAGCGCACGTGCGGTGACCGCCGATGTCACGTCGAAGGCCGACGTCGCGAGAGTCGTCTCGGCGACCGTCGAAGCGTTCGGCATCCCGAACATCCTCGTCAACAACGCAGGCACGACACACCCGAACCAGCCGCTGCTGGAGACGGACGAGGCTTCGTTCGACCGCGTCTTCGACGTCAACGTCAAGTCGATCTACCACTTCGTGCAGGCCACGGTGCCGGCGATGCGCGATGCCGGTGGTGGCGTGATCCTGAACGTCGGCTCGACGGCCGGCATTCGTCCGCGTCCGGGCCTCACCTGGTACAACGCATCCAAGGGTGCGGTGAACCTCATGTCGCGGTCTCTGGCCGTCGAATTGGCGCCATTGCGCATCCGTGTGAACGCACTGTGTCCGGTCGCGGCGGACACACCGCTGCTTGCCGCGCTGATGGGCGTGCCCGACACGGAAGACGCACGCGCCAAGTTCATCGCGAGCATTCCGCTGGGCCGCCTGTGCATGCCGTCGGACGTCGCATCGGCAGCGCTCTATCTCGCATCGGACGAAGCGGAGTTCATCACGGGCGTGGAGTTCCCCGTGGACGGCGGCCGGACCGTTTGAGCAGAGCCGAGCATCCGAAACCCAGACATGGCGCGCCGCCCTGGTGGAGCGCGTTTGCACGTCGCGGAAGTTCGCGCGCCGATCTCACCATTCCACAACGTACGGGAGCCTTGCCAAAGTGTCTGATCCGCAATTTCCACTCGTGATCGCCGGCAACTGGCGCGCCGGGAGCGAAGGCTCCGGCGCCGATGTGCTCAACCCGGCCACAGGCAGCAGCGTGGGCCGCGTCGCGTTCGCGACGGTGGGCGACCTCGACGAAGCATTGCACGCGGCCGCTCACGGCCTGCAGGAGTGGAGCGCGGTCTCGCCGTGGGAGCGAGGCGCCATCCTCCGGCGAGCTGCGGACAACCTGCGCGCCAACAGCGACGTCGCCGCGCGGACCATGACGCTCGAGCAGGGCAAGACACTCGTCGAAGCCAAAGCCGAGGTGGTGCGTTCCGCCGATTTCCTCGAGTGGGGCGGCGAACAGGCACGCCGCATCTCCGGGCGCACGCTGCGCGGGCGAGACGCCGGTCACCGCATCGAGGTCGAAACGCATCCGATCGGCGTGGTCGCCGCATTCACGCCGTGGAACTTCCCGATGGCGCTCGCGGCGAAGAAGTTCGCCGGTGCGCTCGGCGCCGGCTGCTCGATCATCTGCAAGCCGTCGGAAGAGACGCCGGGGTCGGTGCTGGTCATGGTCAAAGCGCTGCTGGACGCTGGAGTCCCGCCCGCTGCCGTCGGCGTCGTCTTCGGCGATCCGAACCGGATTTCGAGCCACCTGATCGCTTCGCCGATCGTCGCCAAGATCACGTTCACCGGCTCGATCCCGATCGGCAAGCTGCTGGCAGCTGCGGCCGGCGCCGCGATGAAGCCGGTGACGATGGAGCTCGGCGGCCATGCGCCGACCATCGTGTGCGGCGATGTCGATCCCGAGCGAGCAGCGGACTTTCTTGCGCGCGCCAAGTTCGCCAACGCCGGCCAGATCTGCCTGTCGCCGACGCGCTTCTTCGTCGAGGAGAGCATCCATGCGAAGTTCGCCGCCCGATTCGCCGAGCACGCCAGAGCATGGCGCGTGGGCGACGGGCTCGACCCGCAGACGCAGATGGGTCCGCTGGCGAACGAGCGTCGGCTCCAGGCGATCTCGCACCTCGTCGAAGATGCGCGAGAGCGCGGCGCGACCGTCGCGGCCGGCGGAGAGCGAATCGGCGGCCGCGGCTTCTTCTATCGGCCGACGGTGCTGACGAACGTGCCGGAAGAGTCGGACATATTGCATTCCGAACCGTTCGGTCCGGTTGCGCCGATCCTGCCGTTCCAGAACGAGGAACGCATGCTGCAGCAAGCGAACGCGCTCGAGTTCGGGTTGTCGGCATACGTGTTCACCGGCGACGCGAACCGCCAGCAACGCCTCAAGGATGCGCTGCAGTTCGGCTGCGTCGGGATCAACGACGTCGTGACCCATCCTCCCGAAGTGCCGCTCGGCGGATGGAAGGAGAGCGGCAACGGCACGGAAGGCGGGATCGAGATCCTCGAGCCGTACCAGAAGACGCGGTTCGTCAGCATGCGTTGACTCCCATTCATCGACCGAGGCTTCGAGCGGCCGGCGTCAGGTCATCGAGAGAGGGCGACGAGTGGATGAGCTCAGGGCGATATCGACGTTCGTTCGCGCGGCCGAGCTGGGAAGCTTCAACCAGGCAGCGCTGGCGCAGGGCACGACGCCCCAGGCAGTGAGCAAGAACGTCCGCCAACTCGAGGAGCACCTGGGCGTTCGTCTCTTTCATCGGACGACACGAAAGAATTCACTGACGCAGGAAGGTCAACGTCTGTTCGATTCCGTGCGGGCCAACATCGAGGGTCTTTCGGCCGCGCTGAACGCCGCGCGAAGTTCGGCGCGCGATGACGAGGGCGTGATTCGCATCAGCGCGGGGAGCTCGGTCGCGCGCAAGGTCCTGGTCCCGTTGATGGCCAGATTCGGCCAGAAGTTTCCAGCGATCCATTTCGATCTCCTCTTGGAGGATCGCATCACCGACGCTGTCGGCGAGAGGATCGACATCGGCTTGCGCGCAGGCAACGCGCCCGCCTCGCAGGTGGTCGCGCGACGCCTGTTTCCGATCCAGCTGATCGTCTGCGCTTCGCCCGACTATCTCGCAGCGCACCCGTGCCCGAGCGAACCGACGGACCTGCAGCAGCATCGATGTGTCGGCTACCGGCAACCGGGCACCGGCCGAGTCTTTCCCTGGGAGTTTCTCGTGAAGGGCGAGACGACGTTCCAGCAGGTTCGCGGCGTCGTGTACTGCAGCGATCCGGAGACGGAGATGCAGGCCGTGGTCGCGGGCATGGGCATCGGACAGATCGACAGCATCAATGCGACCGGCGCCATCCGTGCCGGCCTCCTCGTGCCATTGCTGACCAAGTACGTGAGCAATCGGATGGGGCTGCACCTCTACTACGGACAGCGCACTCGAATGCCGCAACGCGTGCGTCGTTTCATCGACTTCGTCGCTGAGGAGTTGAGCGGCGGAGACGACTTCAATCTGCCGATCGCGGAACTGAGAGCTCGATCCAGAAGCCCTGCGTGAGTGCGCTCGGGGTGCGAGCGCGGGGTCTGGGTCGCAACTGCTGGTTGCGACTGATGGCGCCTCGGAACGACTACTCAAGGGCTGTGCTGCTTCCTAGAGTTGCGACTGTCGACGTCGACACACCACCAACTCCAGGAGCACTCATGTCAACCCCCAAGGACCTCGACGGCCGCGTCGCAGTCGTCACCGGCGCCTCCAGCGGCATCGGCCGAGCATCGGCCGTTCTGCTTGCTTCGCGAGGCGCCAAGGTCGCACTGCTGGCGCGCCGCAAATCCGAACTCGAAGCGCTGGCGGCCGACATCCGCGACGCCGGCGGCGAGGTTCTCGCCGTCGTCACCGATGTCACCGACCCGTCCTCGGTCGACGCCGCGGCCACGAAGGTGCGCGAAGTCTTCGGCTGCGCCGACCTGGTGTTCAACAACGCCGGCATCATGCTGCCGGGATCCATCGGCCAGCAGCCATCGGCCGAGTGGGAACACCAGATCGATCTCAACGTCACCGGGGCCATGCGCGTGATCCACGCGTTCGTGCCGCAGCTCGAAGAGGCCGCGTGCAGGGGTGGCGCGGTCGACCTGATCAACACGTCGTCCATCGCCGGCCAGTACGTCTACGGCTACTTCGCCGTCTACTCGGCGACCAAGGCGTATGTCAGCCACTTGACACGCCATCTTCGCCTGGAACTGGGACCGAAGAACATCCGCGTGTCGATGATCGAGCCCGGCATCACCGCAACGGAACTGCAAGGCCACGTGACGTTCCAGGGCGCCAGGGATTGGCTCGCCAACGCTGCGCAGTCGATCGATTTCCTCGAGCCGCGGGACTTGGCTGCGGTGGTCGGCTTCATCGTCTCGCAGCCCAAGCACGTGAACCTTCAGCAGGTCGTGATCATGCCGACCAAAGAAGGCATCTGACCGCACATCCACGAGACTGCACATGAGCAACATCCTGATCGTCCTCTCCGCCGCCGACCACTGGGCACGTGCGGACGGCTCGCTGTACCCCACCGGCTACTGGGCGGAGGAGTTCGTCGTCGTCCACGAGAGATTCGTCAACGCGGGGCATTCCGTCGACGTCGCGACCCCCGGAGGCGTCGCGCCGACCGCGGATCCGAAGAGCCTCGATCCGGCTGTCGCCGGCGCCGAGGTGCCGCGTTTCGCGCAGTATCTCGACGACCTCGCTGCGACGCTGTCGTCACCTCGCAAGTTGTCGGAGATCGACGTGACGCAGTATTCCGCGGTGGTCGTGCCCGGCGGGCACGGACCGGTCGAGGACCTTCACAACGACGCCGACATGGCTCGTGTACTCGTTGCCGCAGACGAGACCGCGACCCTCATCGGCACGGTCTGCCACGGGCAGGCTGCCCTGCTGAGCGCGACCCGGCCCGACGGCACGTGGCTCTTCGCGGGGCGCAGGCTGACGGCGTTCAGCGTCGAGGAGGAGGTCGACTTCGGCACGGCGGACAACGCGCCGTGGCTGCTCGAGCCCCGGCTGCGCGAGTGCGGCGCGCACTACGTGCGTGGCGCGGCGAACTGGAGCCCTTACGTCGTCCGTGACGGCAACTTGATCAGTGGTCAGAACCCGGCATCCAGTGCGCCGATGGCCGACGCTGTCATCGCCGCGCTCGCGTAGCGAGCTGTCAGGACTTTCTCGCGTCGCTCGGGAGCCGTATTCCGTTCGGCGCAGACGCCAGCGGGAATCCGTTCCGAGCGGCGCTGGGATCGACCGTGCGAGCCGATGAGCGACGTTCGCGACTTGCAACCCCAGCGCGCTGCATCGTCAGCTGGTTCTTCACTGGTATTATCGAAGCATGCAGAACACCGAAAGCAACCAGACCACCCACGGTGATCTGGATCGCTACGGCACGGCCGATCTCGTCTCCGCGCTGGTCGATGACCATCTGCAGGCGGTCGTCGCGGTACAGCGCGCGCACGCCGCGCTCGGTCAGGCCATCGACGCGGCCGTGAGTCGGCTTCGTGGCGGTGGCCGGCTCGTGTATCTCGGGGCGGGCACGTCCGGCCGGCTCGGCGTGCTCGACGGCGTCGAGCTGACGCCCACCTTCCGCTGGCCGGCCGAGCGCGCGTTGGGGCTGATCGCCGGCGGTCGCGACGCGATGTTCAACGCGGTCGAGTTCGTCGAGGACGATGCCGAGCTGGGCGCCTCCGAGATCGAACGTGTGCGGGTCGGCGCCGACGACGTCGTCGTGCTCGTGGCCGCGTCGGGCAGGACGCCTTATGTGCTGGGCGCGCTGCGCGCGGCGCGGGCCGTCGGCGCGCTGACCATCGCGATCGCCAACAACGCCGACGCGCCGATCACCCGGGAGGCCGACATCGGCATCACGCTGGCCACCGGCGCCGAAGTCATCACCGGCAGCACCCGGTTGAAAGCGGGCACGGCGCAGAAGATCGCGCTCAACACGTTGTCGAGCGGCATCATGGTTCGTCTGCACAAGGTGCACGGCAACCTGATGGTCGACGTGCAGGCCAACAACGCGAAGCTCCGCGAGCGGGCAGTGAGGCTCGTGATGCAGCTGACAGGTGCCGACGAGGCTGCCGCCGGCCAGGCGCTCGACGCCACCGCCTGGCGAGTGAAGCAGGCCGTCGTCGCGCTGCGCTTGGGCGTCGATGCCGCCGAGGCCTCCGATCGGCTCGATGCGGTCGACGGTCACTTGCGCGCTGCGCTCGGTGAGGAGCTGGCGGGCAGCGCCCGCGCCGGCACCTGATCGATGAACCTGTGAAGGAGCCGGGAGCGCCCGCTCTGCGGCCCCGAACGCCGCCACTCGTCGTGGCAAATGCTCGCCGGCAAGAAGACGACGACTGAATCCTGCGCCTCGACGGGCGGTGTTTGCGGTCACCGCTCGGTCGCGCCGGATCCGTTCACAGGGTCTGACGCCACCCGCGGCGCCGTCCACGCGCTCGCCAGCTCGGCGCCGGTTCGAAGCGCGAAAGGGGACCCTGCGCCGAGGCGGCTGGTCGGGCCCGTTCCGGGCCGCGCCGGACCAAACGCCCAAGCGATCGATCGCCGAAAGCCGGTCGCTCAGAACTTGTAGGTCGCCGACAGCCCGAAGCTGCGACCGAGCGACGCGTAGGTGTCGGTGAAGGTGTTGAAGACGCCCGGGTTGGCCATGCCCGTGGGCGGCGACTTGTCGAACACGTTGTCGACGCCGGCGTTCACGCGCAAGCCCTTGATGGGCGTGTTGACGGACACGTTCAGGTCGAAGGTGTCCTGCGCCGGAATCTCGCCCGTGCTGCCGACCGCGCTGTCGCGCACCTTGCCGATGCGCGTCCAGCCGACCTGCGCCGTGCTGTCGCCCCAGCTCCAGGCGAGCGACGCCCGGTGCTTGTAGCTCGGCATCACGAGCGAGACCGCGTCCGACGAACACCGCGAACCATAGGTGCCCTTGCAGTCGACCGGTGCCAGCACCGGATTGCGCTGGATCACATAGCTGCTGATGATCGACGCCTGGTACTGGACGACGGCGCGCTGGCCGGCGAGGCCGAACGGCGCCACCGCACGGTACGACGCGTCGATGTCGAAGCCGCTCTGCTTGATCACGCCGAGATTGCGGTCGATCGGAAAGCCGTCCAGGATGCGGCCGGTGGCCGCATCGCGGGTCACGGCCGAGCACAGCGGGTTGTTCGGGGTCGGATCGCTGATGTAGCAGCTGGTCAGCGCGTCGATCGGCTGGATCTGGCCGATCGCGTCGTCGATCCGGATCCTGAAGTAGTCGACCGACACCACCAGGCCCGGCACGCCTGCCGGCTGCAGCACCACGCCGAACGTCTTCGACTGGCCCTTTTCCGCGGAGACATCCGGGTTGCCGCCGAAGAAATAGCCGCCGGTAAGGTTGGCCGGATCCTTGGAGTCGTACGACCCGACCGCCGGCGCGCCGAAGCGGGCGCACTGCGCTGGGTTGCCCGTGCCGAGCACGCAAGGGTCGCCGCCGTACCGCGGGAAGAGGCGGGGTGTGGTCACCAGGCGCGCGAAGTTGATCGACGTGACCTCGCCGGAGAACTCGCCGAAGTTCGGTTCGCGGATCGTCGTCTGAGTCGTCGCACGGAGCCGCACCGACGAATTGACGGCCCACGACAGCCCCAGCTTGTGGGTGCCGTAACTCTTGTCCTCGCCGGCCGACTTCTCGTAGCGCGACCGGCGTGCGGCCGCCTCCAGAGTGAGGTTGTCGACGAACGGCAGCTTCGCCAGCAGCGGAACCTGCAGTTCGCCGTAGAACTCGTCGGCCTTCAGGCGGGGCGGCACCGGCGTCGAGATCAGTGCCGGGCCGTCGAACGAGGTGGCGTTGCTCGGGTCGGTGAAGAAGCTGCCCGTCTCGCGGCGTTGCTCGACGCCGACCGCAAAGCCGACGGCACCGGCCGGCAGCTTGAAGAGGTCGCCGCTGTCGCCGTTGATGTTGGCCGCGACGACGCTCTGCGTGCGTTCACGGGAGCCGAGGTCGAAGCTGCGGGCCACCGACGACAGGTCGGCGCCCGGCCCGAACACGTTGGTCGAGTTCACGAGCTGGTCGTTGAAGTTCGCCGCCACGCCGTCCCCGTTGGCCGTGACGACCTCCTTCGAGATGCCGCGCTGCGCGTAGACGTCCCAGTTCAGGTGGCCGGTGAAGGCGCCGCGGGCACCGATCTGCCACTGCTGGGTCGTGCGCTCGTTGTCCCACGTCCGCACACCGAGTTCGCCGAGCGAGCGCTCGATGTTGACCTGCGCCACGCCGTTGCGGAACGTCAGCAACGGACGCGCGCCCGACGGAATGAACGGGTTCGTCTGCTGGATGTTGAAGACGTCGTTGACGGCGACCGGATCCTGACCGTCGGTCGGCGCGACCGAGGTCTTCACACGCGAGAACATGTAGCGGCCGTACAGCTCGACCCGGTCGGTCGCGTCGTACTGGAAGAAGGTCGAGCCGTTGAAGCGCTGCAGGGGGCTGACGAGCAGCGCGTCGCCGGTGTAGTTGGCGGTCTGCGGGGTCTGCGTGAACCTGCCCGCATCGTCGACCGAGAACTTGTTGCCGCTCGCGACGTCGGTGAAGTTGCCGCCGCGCGGCGAAGTGGACCTGCCGTTGGCCACCGCCCAGTCACGCTTGCCCGCCCGCAGCGCGCCGCGGTCGGTGTATTCGAGGAAGCCGACGGCGTTGCCCCTGTCGCCCAGGTCGAGGCCGCCCGTCGCATTCAGCGTGGACTGGTTGGCGCCGCCCCTGCTCAGCCGCTGGTTCGCCTGCAGCTGCAGCCCGTCGAAGCGGTCCTTCATGATGAAGTTGACGACCCCGGCGACCGCATCGGCGCCGTAGACGGCCGCGGCGCCGCCGGTCAGCACGTCGACGCGCTGGATCAGCGTCGCGGGGATCGCGTCGACATCGACCGCGTTGCGAAAGCTGAACGGGACGGCGCGCGTGCCGTTGATCAGCACGAGCGTGCGGTCCTGGCCGAGGTTGCGCAGGTCGAGCGTCTGCGCGCCGAGCGCGTCGCCGTTGCTGCCGGCCGCCGAGGTCGACACGCCGCCCGCGAGCTGCGGCAGCTTCGACGAGAAGTCCTCGACCGACGCTGCGCGCAGCAGGTCGATCTGCTCGGCGCTGACTTGCGACACCGGGCTCGTCGACGTGATGGCGAGCGACTTGATGCGCGTGCCGGTGACCGTCACCTTCTCGAGATCGGTTTGCGCCCACGTCGAGGCCGACGCTCCGGCGAGCGCCAGCAGCGATGCCGCGGCGACCGGAGAGACAAGCAGCCGGCGGCGCGGCGTCGAGGCAGGGCGATCCGACCTGCAGGAGGCGAATCGGTTGCGCGGGAGCGCTGGCGACAGCGGCATGGAGACTCCGATCGGAAGGATGACTGTGGTCGCGGCCAGGCCGATCCCGGCAGCGAGCTGGAGACCGACTTCCCTAATACCAGGACCATACCAATGGATGATGTGGTCGCACGCAGTGCGGCGCAAGCGCAGGTCACACAGGGATTGCCCGCATCGGTGATCGGAGTGTTGCGATCCGGTGGATTGCCGCCGTCGGAGGGCAGTGGTGCGCGGCGCGCTGACCCGGCAGTCGACGTCCGCGCATTGCGGAAACTCGGCGCTGCGGTCGCCTCGAACGGGTCTGGTTGCGACGCCGACGGTCGCGTTCGGACGGGCGGCTCCGCTTCGGACTCGTCGGCGCTCGGCGCCGCCGCCGCGGTCAAACCTTCACATAGATGCCGCGCCGGTCCAGCGCCGCGGCGATGGCGGCGTACGCGCACAACAGCGCGACGGCGTACAGCAACGACCCGAGCCGCGGGTCGGCCGGCGTCAGCGCCACGGCGTGGCGCTGCAGCCACCCCAGCGGGGTTTCCCAGGTCGGCGCGCCGTCGGCCGCGGCAGGCGCCGGAAACCGCAGCAGCGCGAGCACCCGCGGCACCAAGCCGCTGAGCACGAAGATGAACAGCGCGTTGCGGCCGAAGACTTCGCAAAAGCGCACCCAGCCGCGCAACTCCGCCGGCCGGCCCCGGATCTCGACCAGATGCAGACAGGCGGCGAGCGCCATCAACGCCAGCCCGGTGGTGTGCAGCACGTAGCTGGGCGTCCAGATCTTCTTATTGAACGGCAGCACGAGCTCCCAGGCCCAGGCCAGCAGCAGCAGCGCCGTCGCCCACAGGAACAGCCGGGCGATCAACGCCGCGTCGACACGGCGCCCGCTCATCGAGGCCCCGGCCCAGGCGCCCAACAGCACCTGCGCGATGGCGGGCAGCGTGCTGGCCAGGCCTTCGGGGTCGAAGGGCACGCCTTCGCCACGGTACAGGTGACCGCTGCCGAGCAGCGCCTTGTCCACCGCGGTGCCGAACCAGCCGTCCAGGCTGTACGGATCGCCCGAAGCGCCGAGGCCGAGGCATGCCGCCCAGTAGACCAGCAGCAGACCGGCGGCCACCCAGGGCATGGTGCGCTCCGCGCGCGCGCCGAGCGCCCAGCAGACGGCCGATGCCGCCCCGAAGCAGAGCGCGATGCGCTGCAGCACGCCCATCACCCGCAGCAGGTGCCAGTCGCGCAGCGCGAGCGAGCCGTCGGGCTGCCACGCGACGAAGGGGGCGGCGTTGAGCAGCAGACCGAGCGCGAAGATGATCGCGGTACGGCGCAGCACCCGCGGCCAGAAGACGCTGGGTCCGGCGGCTCGCAGCTTGGGCATCACCAACGCCAGCGCCTGACCGACGGCGAAGAGGAAGAAGGGGAAGACGAGGTCGGTCGCGGTGCAGCCGTGCCAGGCCGCATGCTCCAGCGGCGGGTAGATCGCGCTCCAGCTGCCGGGGTTGTTGACCAGGATCATGAGTGCCACGGTCGCGCCGCGGAACACGTCGAGCGATCGCAGCCGGCCGCCGCTCATGGTGTGCGGGAACGGGTCGCTGCGCAGGGCCGCCTCGAGGCTCAGACGCCGGTGACGAGTTCGGCGACGAAGTCGTAGGTGTCGCCGCGGTAGATGGATTGCGAGAGTTCCAGCGCCGGGCCGGCCGGGCCGTAGCCGATGCGCTCGACCAGCAGGCCGGCCGAGTCGGGCTCGGTCTGCAGCAGCCGCGCTTGCTCCTCGTCGAGCAGCAACGCGGTCAGGCGTTGCAGCGCGCGCACCGGGCGCTTGCCCGAGGCGTCGAGCACGGCGTAGAGCGAATCCCGCACGGCGTCGGGCGAGGGCAGCGCGCTGGTCAGCACGGTGGCGTACTCGAGCGCCATCGGATGCTCGTCGGCGAAGCGCAGCCGGTGGAGTCGCCAGACATGCGTTCCCGGGCTGACGCCGAGCTTCATCGCCTCGTCCGGAGTCACACGCCCTGCGGCGCGCTTCAGCCATTCGCTGCGCGGCTCGTGGCCGCGGGCACGCATGTCCTCGGAGAACGAGGTCAGCTTGGCGAAGTTCTTGTCGATGCGCGCAGGCGAGGTGACGAAGTTGCCCGCGCCTTGCCGGCTCACCAGCCGCCCTTCGCTGATCAGCGCGTCGATCGCCTTTCGCACGGTGATGCGTGAAATGCCGAGGTCGGCGGCGAGCTGGCGCTCGGACGGCAGCGCATCGTCCGGCTTGAGTTCGCCGCCGTCGATGGACTTGCGCAGGGCGCGGTGAAGCTGCAGGTAGAGCGGCTGGGGACTTCGCGCGTCAAGCGCACCGATCGCGTCGACAAGGCTGGGCATGGCATGAGGTGGGAACCGCGTGGCCATACGGTAGCAGACGGATCGTGCCGGCGTCGCAGCGGATGCGCGAGGCGCGGCGTCGAAGCGCAAGCACGACCGTCGGGTCGAGTCGATCCCGTCGGACTCCTGCGGCCGCCCGGCCGGACGGGCCCACCCAGCGACCGGACGTCACTCGCGAGGCCTGCGATCGCGCATGCCGAGCCGGATCACGCGGCTTCGCGACACCGCGCCGATGTCGCGGCGCGACGGCCCCATCGTGGCGACCCACGATACGCTGTCGCCTCCGTCTCGCGACCTGTCGGCGACTGGCCAGAGCAGCGTCGAACCGGTGCGTGCGCAGCACGTCGTCGCCCGCGTTCCCGTCCGCCGCCCGGATGGGTCGCGGGCGACCTGCCGGACCGTTCGGGTCACGGACATCGACGTGTCGGCGTCTCGCTCGAACTCCGGAGCCTGCCGTTGCCCGTCGCGCCGATCGGCTGGTCGATGGCGCACCGCGGCGCCGCGTCAGACCGCTTCGCCGTGGTCGACGCCTGTTCGCACGGCGGCACCGAGGATCTCGGCCACGCGGCGTCGCATCCATGCATGTGCGAGGTCGCTGCCGAAGCGCCGATGCCATGAGAGAACGATCGGGCTCGGTGGCATGTCGAACGGGAGCGGATGCGCCACGATGTCGAACGCCTCCGACACCGACGAGCAGACCGTGCGGGGGACGACGGCGGCGAAGTCGGTGCGGGCCACGACTTCGAGCGCCGCGACGCACGTCGGCAGCGATGCGGCCACCGTGCGCTCGAGGCCCAGCGCGGCGAACGCGTCGTCGACGCGATCGCGCAGGCGTCCTCGCCGGGACACGGTCAGGTACGTCAGTCCGGCCAACTGCGCTGCCGAACGCCGTGTGCCTGCGAGCGGGTTGCGCCGACGCACCGCAACGACGAGCTCCGCCGCACCGACCACCTCGTGCGCGACCTCCGGCTCGACCGGCACGCTCGCGCCGACATCGAGATCGACCACGTCGCGCAGGTCGCCGCGCGCGTCGGCCGCGGGCTCGCCCAACAGGCGCAGCCGAACCGACGGCGCCTCTGCGCGGAAGGAGGAGATCAGATCCGTCGCCAAAGCGGCCAGCAACGCGTCATGGCCGCGCACGCTGAAGACGCGATCGAGCGTGGCGAGCTCGAGCTCGCGTCTCGGTTGCAAGACCGTCGAGGCCTCCAGCACGAGCGCGCGCACCGTCGCCCGTATCGACGACGCATAGGGCGTCGGCACCATCGTCCGTCCCGAGCGCACGAGGATCGGGTCGCCGGTGACGTGGCGAATGCGGGCCAGA
Source organism: uncultured Rhizobacter sp. (assembly GCA_964249855.1). Classification (GTDB taxonomy): domain Bacteria; phylum Pseudomonadota; class Gammaproteobacteria; order Burkholderiales; family Burkholderiaceae_C; genus LMDS01. Next base: position 135,376 of record CAXUDL010000006.1, read on the forward strand.
GTCCGGCTGACGGCCGGCGGTGTCAGGTGCAGGCGTGCGGCCGCCGCCACGACGCTGTTGTGCTCGAGCAGGGCATCGAGCGCGGTCAACAGGTTCATGTCCATTGCGTGAGGGTAATTGAACCGTTGCCGAGACTGCACTTGTCGACATGCCGCCTGCTCCCTAAGCTCGGCTGCATGCACCGCACGAACTCTCCTCGAACCGGCGACCGACCATGCTGACGACCGGGCCGGATCCATTCACCGCCGCGGAGGGCGACCTGCTGCTCGCCGCCATGAGCGCGATCGCACGGGACGCCGGGCGCCGGCTGCTCGCGACCTTCTCGGCCGCTGCCCGGCCCGACAGCCGCGACGCCATGCTGCCGGCGATGCGTCGCAACGAAGCCGTCGTCGCGTCCTGCCTGCGCGACGCGCTGACGACGCTGCGGCCCGCCGCTGCCTGGTGGGACGACGACGACCGCGAGCCGCTGCCGGCTGGCGAGTGGTGGGTCGTCGACAGCGTGGAGGGCAACGTCAACCATGTCCACGGCCTGCGCGACTGGGGCGTGACGATCGCGCTGGTGCGCGAGCGCGAGCCGGTCGCCGCCGTGGTGCACCAGCCGCTGGACGCGCTGACCTGGACCGCCGTGCGGGGCGGCGGCACTTGCCGCGACGGTGCGCCGGTGCGCGTCGCTTCGAAAAAGCGTCTCGATGCCGCCATCGCGACGACCGGCCAGGCCGAAGCCGGCCAGACGGAGACTTATGCGCACATCGGCGACTCGGTCACCGCCATGCTCCACCATGTCCTGCTCGTGCGGATGTCGGTGCCGTCGGCGTTTCCGTTGCTGCAGCTCGCGGAAGGCCAGGGCGATGTGTTCTGGCAGTACGCGCCGTCGTTGCCCGGCATCGCGGCCGGCCTGCTGATGGCGACCGAAGCCGGCGGTGTCGCCAGCCGTCTCGACGGCACGCCGTGGCGACTCGGGGCGCCCGACATCCTGGTGTCGACGCCGGGACTGCATCGCGCTGCGGTCGACGTGCTGCGCGCCTTCGCGCTGCCGCAAGCCGCATGAAGCTCGCCATTCTGGGCGCGACCGGCGGCACGGGGCGCGAGCTGGTTCGTCAGGCGCTCGACCGTGGCCACCGTGTCGTCGCGCTGGTGCGCGATCCGGCGCGCGCGGCGTTCGGCCCGCATCCGGCGCTGCAGTGCATCCGCGTGGAGGCGACCGATCCGCAGTCGCTGGCGAGCGCGCTGGATGCCGGGACGACGCTGCTGTCCGGCCTCGGCATCGGCAAGGGCGGTCAGCCCGGCGTGCTTGCCGCCGGCGCACGCGCCGTGGTGGCGGCCGGACCGGCTCGCATCGTCTGGCTCGGTGCCTTCGGCACGGGTGCTTCCGCACAGGCCGGTGGCTGGCCCGTTCGCGCGGTCCTGACCCTGTTCCTCGGCAAGGAGTTGCCCGACAAGGTGGCAGCCGACACGACGGTGCTTCGCGCGGGAGGCACGGTCTTCCATGCCGGGCCGCTGTCGAATGCGCCCTTGAGTGCCGCGCGACGCACCGTCGGACTCGACGAATTGCCCGCGCGCCTGTTCCCCGCGAGTGTCGGCCGGGCAACGGTCGCGGCCGCGATGCTCGACGAAGCGGAGGCGCCACGTTTCGCCGGCCGGACGGCGATTCCGCTGCCGCGCTGAACAAGGGGTCTCGACGCGTGTCTGCGCCCGGCGTCGCCATCGACCGCCGCGCGCACTTCGAGGATGGACCGCGTCGGCACCGGACCACCTCCAATCGTTCGAGGTGGAACGACCGGCCGCTGCCGGCCGAACCAGCGTGCCAGCGCTGCAGCGATGCGCCGTCGCCACCGAGGCGCGTTCGAAGAGATCGATGCCGATCGTGTCAACCGCGTTCCGCCGGTCCCTGCGTCCTGGCCAATGCGATGTCGCCGGAAGACGACGCCTGGCTGAAGTCGCGTTCGATGCTGCCGAAATCCACGCCGGCGGCGGATCCTGCGATCCCGATGGCCCGGTTGCGCCCCTCCTGCTTCGCGGCATACATCGCAGCGTCGACCAGGCGGACCGCCTGCTCCCAGGAAACGCCGATGTCGCCGTTCGGAATGGGAAAGCGGGCGTAGCCGATCGATGCCGTCACCTGCAGGTCGGCGGTCCCCACGTTGATCGGCGAGGTTCCCAATGCCGACAGGATGCTGCTGGCCAGCAGTCCCGCATGACCATCGGAGAGCTGAGGTGCGAACAGCACGAACTCCTCGCCGCCCCATCGAACGACGAGCGTTTCGTCGGGCACCGTTTCCTTGAGCCTGCTCGCGACGTCGACGAGGACCCTGTCGCCCGCCGCGTGGCCGTACACGTCGTTGACGCGCTTGAAGTGATCGACGTCGATCATCATCAGCGTCCCTTCGAAGCCGCCGGAGAAGTCGCGCGCCGCCATCGCGGCATGGAAGTGCCGGCGGTTCATGAGGCCGGTGAGCGGATCGCAATCGCTCTGCGTGCGCAGTTGGGTCTGATGCGCTGCGAGCCGCCGGCTCTGCCGTCTGACCCGGTTGTGCAGCATCACGACCGACATCAGGATGAGCGTCATGAGCACGGCCAGGAACTGCCAGACACGTTGCCGGAAATCGCGGTCCGCCAGGGCGTCGACAGCCAACGCCTTCTCCTGCGCCAGCAAGGAGATCTTCCGTTCCTGCGCTTCCGTCTCGTTGCGTACCTGCAGTTCCCGCAACGCGACGCTGCGTTCGGTGCGCATCAGCTGCTCGCTCAGCGCGCGCTCGCGGTGATAGAGCGCGATCGCGATCTGCGCCTGTCCCGCTTCGGCGAGCGCTTCGCTGAAGAGGCGGAGCATCCTCAGCAACGTGCCGCTCTGTGCATCCCGATGCCAGGCGTCCAGGATGTCCTCCATCACGGCCTGCGTCTCGGCCGACGGTCGGGTCATGACCTCGAGCAGGCTGATGTCACCCGACAACTGGCGCTGTGCCGCGATGTCGTTGAATCTGCGCGCCACCGCGAGCGCCTGTTCCGCCGCACTGGATACGTCGGCGGTGCGGCCCATCTGCAGGTCGATCTCGACGCGGCTGGTCAACAGCATCGCCTCGAGACGCGGAGCGCTCGTGCGCTCGAGGAACGCCATCGCGCGCTCGAGCGCACGCAGTCCAGCCGGCAGGTCGCCCTGCAACACGTTGAGCTGGGATTCCGCAAGCCCGAGGCGCGCCAGCTCGAGCGGATCGGCGAGTGTCTCGACCAGCTGGCGCGCTTCGGCCGCCAGCAGGTTGGCCGTGTCCGGCGCATTCCGCTCCTGTGCATGGATCGCGAGAGAGCAGAGATTGATCGCCTGACGTCGCGTGTCGCCGGCCGCCTTCGCGAGAGCCAGTGCCGCCTTCGCATACGCTGCCGCCATGGCCGGCAGGCCGGCTGCCCTCGCCGTTCGCTCCAGCACCATGTTCGCGGCCCACAGCGAGCGGTAGTCGCAGGTCGCTTGGACGGTCGTCGGGCCGTTGGACGAGCAGCCGGATTGAAACGTCTTGAGCGCGACTTCGGCGAACCCCGCCGCGGCCTCCAGTCGATCCCTGCTGACGGCGAGCTGTGCCCGAACGAGGCTTGCGGCGGCCAGCATCCGGCCGCTGGGATCACGTGGCGCCAGACCGGCCAACCTGTCGGCGGCGGCTTCTGCGAGGGCAGCGTCGCCGGTCTGCGCATGGACGCTGCCCACGGCTTGCAGCAGGATGCGCTGGCGATCGACGGAGTCGGCGTCCCTGTGGATCTTCTCGAGCTTCGTGACGGCCGCCACGGGGCGTTCGAATCCCTCTGCGATCAGTTGATCGATCTGCTCGCTGAACGTCCAGGTCATCGGCTTGGCGAACCCGTTCGGAACGCCCGGCGCCAGCGCTCCCAGCAGGGCGAGAAGCGCCAGCGACTTCTTCACGTGACCAGCCTCTGAACGGCACGGCCGGGCACCGGCGTCAGGACGACCTGCCCGGTGCACTGCGCGTTCTCCAGCGAGGACGCGACGGCTTCGAACTCCGTTTCTGCGGCCGAGTCCGACAGCGTCACCCCGTAGGCACGGTCGCGACCGTGCCGTTTGGCCAGATACATCGCGGCATCGGCGAACTCGATTGCCCGCTCGTACGGCACGCCCGATCGCGCGAGTTGCGTCGCGAAGCTCGAGTAACCGATCGAGGCGGACACCGGCAGGTGTCGCGACTCGATCGTGATCGGTACTTCGTTCAGCGCGCCGAGCACCCGCTTCGCGACTCGTTCGATGTATTCGCGCTCGAGTGACTGGACGACGATGAGAAATTCTTCGCCGCCCCAACGCACGATCAGGTCGTGCTCGCGCACCGAGGCCTGCAAGCGTCTCGCGACCTCGACCAGAACGGCGTCTCCCACGCTGTGGCCGTGCGTGTCGTTGATGCGCTTGAAGTGGTCGATGTCCACCAGGTAGACCGTGCCGCTGAAGTTGCCCTCGGCAGCCAGCCTGCGCATCGCCGCATCGAAGTACCGACGGTTGGCCAGGCCCGTCAACGGATCCTGCTCACCTTGCGTCTGTAGGAGCTTGTTGCTGTGTTCGAGCCGTCGGTTGTTGAGCCGAACACGCCGATAGAGCAACGTGATCGCGGTGGCCGACACGGCAAGGCACGCCGACAGCAACCACCACAGGCGCTGCCTCCTGCTGCTCTGCTGCAAGCGTCTGGTGCTGAGTTCCTTTTCCTTGTCCAACCCATCCAGGATCAGCGCCCGACGTTCGGCGTCGTACTGTTCCTGCGAAGCGAGGATCGCCTCCTGTTGCTCGCTGCCCATGATGGCGTTGGCAAACCTTCGGTGCGCTCGATACGCCGCCAGCGCGGCTTGCAGGTCTCCCACCCGTTCCAGGTAGGTTCCGAGCTCGTGTTGCGATTCGGACACGCTTTGCGTCAGGCCTTGTCGCGTGTCGAGGGCCAGGCTTTCCTGGCAATAGCGTTTGCCACGGTCGACCTGATGCAGTGCGATGTACGACACGCCGATGTTGAACAGCGCAAGCGATTCGGAGGTGCGGTCTCCCACCTCGCGCGCCAGCGGCAGGATGCGCTCGGAAATGGCCAGCGCCTTGGAGAACTCGCTTCTCTTGAGGAACACGTCCGCCATGTTGCCCAGCGAGATGATCTCGTCGGTCTTCGAGCCGGCCCGACGCGCCTGCGTGGCGGCCAAGGAGTAGTAGCGGCCCTGCTCCGCGAGATCTCCCTTGCCGCTCATGACCCTGCCCGCCATGATGTAGGCACGTGCCATCGACAGGGCGTCGCGCGACTTTTCGGAAAGGGCGACGGCTTCCTCGGCGATTGCGGCTGCACGATCGATCAGCTCGGCGTACATATAGGATTGCGCGAGCTGGCTGCGGGTTTCCGCTTGCCGCCACGGCTCGTCCGTGTGGTCTGCCAGCGTGAGCGCCTCGTGACCCAGCCGCACGGCTGTGTCGAGATTGCCTGCTTGCCGGTTCGCGAACGCCGCCAGCGCGACGAAGCGGTAGCGCTCGCCAGCCGGCCCGTCTTCGGGAAGCAGTTGAAGCGCCGAATCGATCTGCGCAACACCCGCGGGCAGGCGGCCGCTGCGAACCAGGTACCAGCCGCGAAGCAGCAGCGCGGCTGCTTTGGCGTTGCGCGCCAACGACGTCTGAGTGCCTTTGCCCCACGCTTCCAGCTTCGAGGCGGCTGCATCGGTGCCGGCCGGGTCGGCCACCGTGCCGAGCATGATGCCTTGCACCGTCAGCAGTTCGAGTCGCTCGGCGCTGGGCTGCTGGGTCGAAGCGAGCAACCTCTCGAGCGAGGCATTGGCTTCTCGAGGTTTCGCACGCCCCACGCTCTCGAGTTCGACGATCTGCCTGCGCAGGCCCACGCTGTCCGAGGGGCGAGCGAGGCTCGGCACGAGCAGCAGCGCGAGCGCGATGGTTGCGATCAGCGTGGCAACGCCTCGAGACCTCGACAACTGCAATCGCCTGACCGTGAACATGATGTCGCTCGATACCCGCGTTCAGGGCCCTGCGGAGCCGTGAGTGCGCTGTCCGGAAGCTCGGTCGCGAACCATTGCGCCAAAGTGGGATGAGAGGTCGGCGTCGCCCGTGCCGTCGAACGGTTTTCGACAGGCACGCAGGCGGCTTGAGCCAGCCCAACGCCACAGTGTGCACGTGTTCGTGTTCCCGCCCGGCACCCTGGCAGCCGGGGCCGGCGCTTCCGGTGCGCCGAGTCGAGCTCGCGCGCCGTGCAAGTCGGTCGAGGATATGCCCGGCGGTCGCGGATTCGGCGGTGCGAGGTGCTTGCTCCTTGTCGATGAGGCGGGCGACGGCTGCCGGTACGTCGCCATGGGTCGCGGGCAGAGGTCGTCGAGCTCGTGACCCGTTGTCGACCGTTCATCGCCGACGTTGAGGGTCGTCTCGGCAGTTTGCGTGAGAAAGGTCGTGCGATGCGCCGGGTCGTCCGTGGAACGGCACGGCGCCATGCCCGCGAGACCGCTCACGGCGGTTCGCGTGGTGCGTCGGCCGCGGAGGCCGTCGCGGCGGCGGGCGTCGGCGCGATCACCGCTCGAACCGGCTCGCAGTGTCTCGGCCGACATCTCGCGCTCGCGGCGCCGACCAGCCTTCGCCGATCCGAATCGCTCGCGATCTCCCTATCGGGCAGCGTTACCCATCGCTCGCACGGCTCTGGCGAGCGCCGCCACGGCGAGGTCGATGTCGGGAACGGTCGCCGTGACGAAGGACAAGCGCAGCGTCGAGTCGTCGCCGTCCCGCAGATAGAAGGTCGAGCCGGGAATGAACGCGACGCCTTCGTCGAGCGCGATCGGCAGCAACGCACTGGCCGAGCGACCCGCAGGCAACTTCGCCCAGATGAACATGCCTCCACCGGGGACGTTCCACTGCAGCGTGGCAGCCGCGGCGTCGCCCGCTGCGCCGAATTCCCGGGTGAGCGCTGCGAGCAGCGCATCGCGCTGCACCTTGTACTGCGCACGGATCGAGGCGACATGGCGTTTCAGGAAGTCGCCCTGGATGACCTCGGCCACGACGCGCTGCGCGAACGTCGAGGGTTGCAGATCGGCGGCCTGCTTGGCCATGACCATCTGCCTGTGCATGGCCTTCGGAGCGACCGCGAAGCCCAGCCGCAGGCCGGGCGCGAGGACCTTCGAGAACGTGCCGAGGTAGACGGTGTTCTCGGGCGCGAACGACGCGAGCGGCAGCGGCGGCGGCTCGTCGTACCAGAGCTCGCCGTACGGATTGTCTTCGACGATCGGCATGCCGAGCGCGAGCGCCGCGCGGGCCACCTCGGCCCGACGCGCAGCGCTCATCGTCCGGCCCGTCGGGTTCTGGAAATTCGGCAGCACGTACAGGAATTTCGGCGTGGCGCCGGTCGCGCACAGGGCCGAGAGGTGCTCGAGATCGATTCCGGCGGCGTCGCTGCGGACGTCTGCGATCTGCGGTTCACCGAAGCCGAAAGCCTGCAGCGCGCCCGGGTAGGTGGGTCGTTCGACGAGGAGTCGGTCGCCCTTGTCGAGCAACACGCGGCCGACCAGATCGAGACCCTGTTGCGAGCCGTTGGTGATCAGCACCTGCCCGGGGTCGACCGGCCACGGCAGACTCTCGGCGACGGCCTCCCGCAGCTCCGCGGTGCCGTCGGTCGCGCCGTACTGCAGCGACGACGCGGCGTTCGGCCGATGGAGGATGCGCTCGCAAGCCTGCGCGACCGACGCGACAGGAAAGGTGCTCTCGGACGGCATGCCTGCCGCCAGACTGATGATGCGCCCCGACTGTTCGACGATGCGGTTGATGTCTCGGATCATCGAAGGCGCAGCGTTGCGGCTTCGCGTCGCGAAATTCCAGGTCATGGGCTCGGCTCCTCGGGTTCGGTGGTCGCGACACCTCGACGCTCGCGTTCAACGCGAGTGTGAAAGCCCGGAGCTCGTCGCGAAAGTTCCGTCTGGTCACGAAGTCATGACAGTAGCGCATGACGCTGACCGTCACGGCCGGCGGCATGTCGCGGTCCTCGTCGGTCCCGCGCTCGAACCGCGGAGCGATCCGCGGGATCGCGACGCTCGCGCCCGCCGCGGCACGTCGGCGACCCGGGCAGCGGCTCGGCCGTTCGACACGGCGACGAGCGCCCGCGCAGGCCGTGTCGCCCGACAGCGGCGCCGGCGATTCACATTCTCGCCATGAACGCTCGCCAGACTCCCGCGCTTTCATGTGCCGACCAGTGCAGTACGGAGCCGTCTTGTCGAAATCGTCGTCCCCCCGATCGTGCGTGCCCGCCCTCGCGCTGAGCTTGCTGCTCGCCGGCTGCTTCGGCGGCAACGAGCCGGTGGACGACAGCCGCAGCGAGGCCCTCGGCAGCCGCACCCTGGCGCCGCCGGCGAACGTGGAGCAGCTCTTCCGGCAGGCGACGCCGCCGGTGGTCGACGGCACCACCGCCGTCGAAACCGAGAAGACCACGATCTCGGCCTACCACGACTACCAGGTCAACACCGATCTGCAACTGGCGAGCGGACGGCTCAATCACACCAAGGGTTCGGCCGTGAACGTGCTGAGCTTCAAGGCGGGCCCGACCAGCGGGATCGAGCTGGTGCCGATCGAGCGCAGCACGGGGCAATTCAGCATGGAGCCGACGACGGTGTCCGCCAACCGGCTGATCGATCGCGGCGTCAACATCGTGGCCGCCGTCAATGCCGACCCGTTCAACACGCTCAACGGCTGGAACCTGGGCATCGTCACCCTCGACGGCCAGAACTACTCCGGCTGGGCGCCGCAGAGCGAGTCCGCGATCGTCGTGCGCCGGGACGGCAGCATCGACATCGTCGAAAAGGCGCCCGACTTCAGACTGACCTGGACGCGAAACCAGGGCGAGCCGGCGCTCGTCCGCGAGGTGGCGTACTACGACCGCGAGAATGCGAAGAACACAGCGCTGCGGCAGGCCGGCGGCACGGTCGTCATCTACCCGGGCGACAACTACCGCGGTGCGCTCGACCTGCGCGGCAAGACGGCCTATCTGGTCGCGCCCGAGGTCAACGGCGTCACGGTGGTGGCCAACCCCGGCAGCGGCGACCGCCCCATCGTGCAGTTCGCGCCGTTCAAGGGCAAGGTGACGGCCCGGGTGGAGCCTGCCGCGGCCTACATCATCCCGACCGGCACGGCGCTGATGGTGCTGGACACGCCGACCGCCGCGGCGGGCGCCGCGGCACCGGCGCTGGTCGACTGGGCGGTCGGCGACGTCGTCCAGGTCGACTACCGCACCGACGACCCGGCCTGGGCCAGCGTGCGCCATGCGCTGGGCGCCGGTTTCACGACGGCGATGCTCGTCAAGGACGGCCGCCTCGGCGACGGCGCGACCGACGAGACCACCATCAGCAGCCGCACCGTCTTCGGCATCCGCGCCGACGGGTCGGGTTTCTTCGCCGTGGTCGACAAGCCGGTGGGCTCGCCGTCGGACGGCATCACGCTGAAGAAGCTCGGGCAGCTGGCGCTGGCCTACGGCGCGGTGAAGGCCGTCAACCTCGACGGTGGCGGCTCGTCGACGCTGGCGATGCGCATGCCGGGCGAGAAGTACACGCACCTCGTCAACCTGCCGTCGGACGGCACCGAGCGCGCCGTGGCGAACAAGTGGGGCCTGGCGCTGAAGCCGGCACAGGTGCGCTACGCCGACGGCGTCGACGTGATGCCCAAGGAGGTGACGCTGCTCGCCGGCTCCGAGCTGCGCTTCCGCGCGCTGGGCTACGACGGCGACAGCTTCTCGCTGCTGCCCGACACCCTGTCCTTCGGCATGAGCGACGCTGTCCTGGGCAAGATCGCGCCGGCCACCGGCCGCTTCCAGGCGGCCGACGCCGAGACGCAGGGGTACGTGGTGGCAGAAGTGGGCCCGCAGCGCGGTGCCGCGAAGGTGACCATCACGAAGTCGCCGGACTCGCTCGTGTTCGACCGGCCCGAGGTGTCGGTCAACGCCGGCGAATCGCTGGCGGTGCTGCCGCTGATGATGAAGGACGGCCGTCAGGTGCAATACAGCCCTTCGGCGCTGACTTACGAGCTCAGCAGCGACGCCTACGGCAGCCTGGACAAGGCCACCGGCATCTTCAAGGCGGGCGACAAGCTGCAGGGCAGGCAGGTGACGGTGACCGTGCGCTACGGCGCGTTGTCGGCGAGCACGCTGGTCAGCATCGGCGTGCCGCCGGTGGTGGTGCAGGACTTCGAAGCCGGCGTCGGTGGTCTGGTGGCCGGCGGCGCGCGGCAGAAGTCGACCGCGCTGAGCCTGGTCGAGACGCAGCCGTTCGCCGGCAAGGCGTCCGTGCAGCTCGCGTGGCAGGCCGACCCGGCGCAGCCCGGCACGTTCGGCGCCTACGTCGTCGACCCGGCCAGGGCCACCACGCTCAAGGGCTATCCGAAGGCGCTCGGCGTGCAGGTCTACATCCCCGAGGCGCTGGCCGGCAAGGTCTGGTGGGTGCGCGGCCAGCTGCGCGACGCCGACAACAAGGCCGTCACCATCAACTACAACAACGACGGCGATGCCTTGCCCGCCTACGGCTGGACCTCCATGAGGGCCGCCATCCCCGAGGGCTACCGCGCGCCGTTCCGCTTCGACCAGCCGTTCCGCTTCCTGGTGCTGAAGACGGCCGAGCGCATCGACAGCTTCGTCGTCCTCGACAACTTCACCGCCATCTACAGCGACGACACCGACCTGCAGGGCCCGACGGTGGTCGCGAGCCCGGCGGACCGCGAGACGGTGAAGTCGCGCGACGTGCAACTGCGCCTCGAGGCGACCGACGCCTCGGGTGTGGACGTCTCGCGGCTGGAACTGAAGCTCGACGGCACGGACGCGGCAGCACAGGCGAAGAACGACGGCAAGGGCGTCTTCACCGTCGGCTTCACCGGCCTTGCGGACGGCTGGCATCAGCTCAGCTACCGCGTCTTCGACGTCAACGGCAACGTCGGCGCGGGCGAGACGCTCTTCAACGTCGACACCGGTGCGGCGCGGGTCTTCATCGAGGACCGGCACGACACGGTCTGGCCGGCCGCGCAGTTCGACTTCCCGCTCAAGTCGGTCAAGGGCGCGGCGTCGGACGTGCTCACGCTGACGCTGCAGTACGACGCCACCAAGTCCAACCTCGCCGTGGTGCCGGCCGACGCCACGCCGGAGAACGTCGTCACCCGCGCCGGCTACTGGCAGGGCACGTTCAGGAACTTCGGCGGCGATGCCGCCACGCTGGCGCTCGTGCGGCTGTCGGTGGCCGACTACGTGGCCAACGGCGCGGTGTCGGTCGTCGTCGGCGGCACGCTCGACGGCAAGCCCTTCACCTACCCCGTGCTGCGCAAGGAGATCGGCGGCCGCTACCGCGTGCTCACCACCTACGCGCAGCAGGGCCGGCCGACGACGCTCCAGGTGGTCGACAGCCAGGGCCAGCCGGCGGCCGGCGTCGCGGTCGAGAGCCTCGAGTACGCCGCCGCCACCGGCGTCGTCTCCAAGCAGCAGCCGCTCGGCACGACCGACGCGAGCGGCAGCATCGCCTACACGCCGGCGGCGGGCACCGGGGCCAGCACGGAACTCTTCTTCCGCGTGTACGCGAGCGGGGCGCCGGGTTCGCCGGCGGCGGGCGCGTCGCTGCTGTCGCGGGTGATCGCCGTGCCCGAGCGGCTGACCGCCACGCCGCGCTACCTGCGCCTGTCGCCGGCCGCGCAGCGCGATGCGCTGACGGTGAGCTGGATGACGAGCACCGTGCCGTCCCGCCACTGGCTGCGCTACGGCGAGACGCCCGCGCTCTCGCAGTACCTGGACGTGGCGGACACCGAAGTGCTGCCCTACTTCTACGGTCCCGAGTCGGGCGTCGTCCGCGTGCTGCACCAGCGCCTCGCCGGCCTCAAGCCCGGCACCACCTACTACTACCAGGTCGGCAACGAATCCGGCGTGAGCGAGGTGATGAACTTCCGCACCGACGACCGCGACGACGACGTGCGCGTGTACCTGTTCGGCGACACGCAGACCCTGACCGACGGCAACCTCCGGGACGGTGCGCCGCTGGTGAGCGAGCTGCTGGGCAAGATGAAGTCGCAGCTGCCCGATGCGGACCTGATCCTGCACGTCGGCGACATGACCGACGACGGCAGCGACTTCCAGATGCAGCGCCAGTTCCTCGAGGCGCTCGAAGGCCCAGGCCGGATGGCGTCGACGCTGTTCGTGCCCACCGAAGGCAACCACGAGGTCTACAACGAGGGCCGCAGCAAGTTCGATTCGCTGTTCCGGCTGCCGGCCAACGGACCGTTCGGCGCGCCGAACAAGCAGTCGGTCTACAGCTTCGACCACGGCAACCTGCACATCGCCGTCATCGGCTCCGAGCTCTTCACCGACGCCGAATGGCAGGCGCAGATGGCCTGGCTCGAGAAGGACATGCTCGCGTCGACGCAGACCTGGAAGGTGGTCATGCTGCATCGGCCGCCCTACGAGGGCAACGCCGACTCGGGCAACGACCTCGTCAAGCGCTTCCTGCCCGCCACGGTGGACCGCGCCGGCATCGACCTCGTGCTCTCCGGCCACGACCACCAGTACGCCCGCAGCAAGCCGCTGCTGGCCGGCAAGCCCGATCCCAAGGGCGCCGTCTACCTGATCGCCGGCTCCGACTCGGCCAAGTTCTACAACGCCAGCAGCCTGACCGGCATGCCGACGGTGGCCGAGGTGCTCTACGACGACGACATCCAGACCTACACGACGCTGCACGTCGTCGGCGCGCAGATGCAGGTGCTGACGCGCAACATCTACGGCAAGGTGGTCGACGAGGCCACGCTGGTGCCGCGCAGGCTGCGATAGCGGATGCCGCGGACGCGAACCCGTCGCTGCCGACGCCTCGACGGACCATGTCGTGACAGATCGCCAGCGTGTCGGTCTCGACGGGACGCGGCACTCGAGCCCCTTCGCGCTCCAGCGCGTGCTCGGGCTGGACGCGCAGCACGTTCGGACACTCGGGCGGGACGAGCTGGATGCCGTCCAGTGACGCGAGCGTCACGGGCCGTGCGGCGGTGAGGCCGAACGTCGCGGCGTCGCGTCGCCGGCCGCCGCCGCTCAATCGAAGTGCCAGGCCACCGTCGCGCCCAGCGTGCGCGGGCGCAGGAGGCCTTCGCCAGTGCCGTTGGCCTCGCTCACGGTGCGCGTGACGCCGCGCTTGTCGCCGAGGTTGGTGCCGAACAGCGTCACGTCGGTGCGGCCGAAGCTCATCCGGACGCGAGCGTCGAAGACGTTGTAGTTGCCCTGGCGGTTCGGCGTCGCGCCCGGCACCGCCGAATTGAGGTCGCTGAGGCCCGCCGACAGGTACTGGTGCGCGAGCGTCAGCACCGGCGCGAAGGTGCCGCCGAAGCGGTAGGTGACCGAGTTGCTGATGCTCCAGTCCGACGAGCCCGGCAACGTCGAGCCCTTCGGCGCGATGCCGAAGAAGAGGATGGTGAGGTCGTCGTCGAGGCGCGCGCGCTGGTAGGTCAGGCTCGTCTGCCAGTCGATCCGCTGCGCCGGCTTCCAGCGTGCCGACAGCTCGATGCCGGTGCTGTGCGCCTTGCCGCCGTTGGTCGCATAGTTGAAGAAGTCCGGCGTCTGCAGGCGCAGCTGGATGCTGCTCCAGTCGATGTAGAAGAGCGTCGCGTCGAGCAGCAGGTCGCCGCCGAGCCAGTTCGAACGCGCGCCCACTTCGTAGTTGCGCAGGCTGTCGCTCTTCGAGCCGGCCGGGACCGCGAAGCTGCCGAGGCCGGGCACGTTCGGCACGCCGAACCGGAAGCCTTCGGAGGCGAGGCCGTAGACCATCAGGTCGGGGCTGGCGGTGTAGGCGAGCGACAGTTTCGGGGTGAAGCCGCTTTCGGACGTCGACGCCGGGCTGACGATCGGCTGCCCCGGGTAGGTCGAGAAGCCGACCTGCGTCGTCGTGATGTCGACCTTGGTGTGGAACCAGCGGCCGCCGCCGGTCACCTTCCATTGCGGCGCGAGCGCGTAGGTCGCTTCGCCGAAGAGCGCGGTCTCCTTGCCGGTGACGCGCGAATAGAAGGCGTTGAAGATGCGGCCGTCGGGCGCGATCACCGCGCCGGTGCCCGGCCCGTACTGCGGCGACTGGTCGAACGCGGCGGCCGCGCCCTGTGCGCCGAGCTGCTCGTAGAGGCTCTTGCGGGTGTCGAACGCCATGGCGCCGATCAGCCAGTCGAGCGTGCCGCCGGGGTTGGATGCGAGCCGCACCTCGAGGCTGTCGCCGCGGCTCTTGCCGCCGTCCCCGATGGCGAGCGGCGAGGTCAGGTCGAGGCCGAGATCGCTGTTGTAGGCGCCGCGCACCGGGGTGAAGTCGAAGGTCCAGGCCTGCGATTTCTCCTGGTGGGCTGCGAGCGCCGTGAGCTTGAACGCGCCGAGGGCCTGATCGAGCCGCAGGCTGTGCAGGTCGACGCGGGTCTCGGTCGGTTCGCGAATCGCAGTCTTGCGCTCGAGGTCGCCGAGGCCCTGGAGCCGGTAGGCGTTGTCCTTCGAATCGGTGCGCTGCAGCAGGCTCAGCCAGCTGACGGTCGTGTCGCGCGACGGCGTGAAGACGGCCGAGAAGCGGCCGCCCGTCAGCACCGTCTTGTTGGCGCCGTTGCGGCCGGTGCCGGTGTTGTCGAGGTAGCCGGGGTCGTTGCGGTACTGCGCCACGGCCCGGACGGCGAGCACGTTCTCCTTGATCGGCACGTTGACCATCGCCTTCGCGCCGAAGCCGAGCTGCGCATTGCGGGTGCTGCTGGCGGTGCTCTCGGCAGCGGCGTCGAAGCGCGTCGGGTCTGCGAGGTTCGCGATGTACTGGACCGCGCCGCCCATCGACGACGACCCGAACAAGGTGCCTTGCGGCCCGCGCAGCACTTCCACCCGCGCCAGGTCGAAGGTGTCGATGTCGGGGATCACGATGGTGAAGCCGGGCTCGGTCAGCGGCACCTCGTTGAGGTAGTAACCGGTCGTGCCCTGGCCTTGCACGTTGCCCGAGCTCGTCGCGATGCCGCGCAGCACGACGTGCGAGACGCCCGGCTGGTAGCTGTTGAAGACGACGCCGGGCTGGCGCTGGATGTAGTCGGCCAGGCCCTGCGCGCCGGCCGCTTCGAGCTCGGCGCCGGTCACGGCGGTGACCGAGCCGGCGATGTCGCGGGCCTGCTGGTTGCGCTTGCCGGTGACGACGATGCTCCGGAGCTCCGCCGGCGCCGCGGCGCTGGCGGACGCAGCCGGCGGTGCGAGCGCGGCCTGCGCCAGCACGGCCGGGGCCGCGAGCAGCGAGGGCAGGCCGGCGCCGATCCACAGGACGCGGCGGGGACGATGGCGGTGGGCGTGGGTCATGGTGGGCGCTGCAGTGGGGTGACGGTCGGGGGAGCGTGGGCAGTCGTCGGAACGCGGTGGCGCGAGCGTCATGCGACCGGTGGCGGGTCGGCGGGCGCGGTCGCCGAGGCGCGTGCTCCGCGACCGGGATTGAAGCGCCTCATCCAGTCGGCGAGCGGCCCGGCGCCGCTGCGGCCGATGCCGTCGAGGATGTCGGCATAGACGTCGTCGCGCTCGTCCTGGCCGAGCTTGTAGCGCTGCTGCAGGTCGAGCACGTCGGCGCGGAAGCTGACGACATGCCGGGCGAGCTGGCCGAGGCGCGCGCCCATCGCGTCGATGGTCCAGGCGTTCGGCCTGCCGGCCTCGTGGACCTCGGCGAGCGCGCGCAGATGCCGCAGCACGGCCGCCTCGTCGGCGTCGCCGTCCAGGCGCACCCGCACTCGGCACTGCGCGCTCGCGTAGTTCCAGGTCGGCGCCTGGGTGCGGTCGGCCATCCACGACGGCGAGACGTAGCCCTGCACGCCGAGCCACAGCACCAGCGCATGCGGATCCGCCCGCAGCGCGGCGACCTGCGGGTTGCGCCGGCCGAAGTGCCCTTCGAGCGCGAGCAGCCGGCCGTCGGCCGACCTGACGAGCATCAGCGGCAGCGCAGACGCGAGCAGACCGTTCGGGCCGGCGCTGCACAGCCATGCGAGCGGATGGCCGCTGGTCAGCGCGACGAGATCGCTCAGGTCGTCGGGATGGCGGGCTGCGAAGCGGGAAGCGCGGGCGTCCATGCCCGGCAGGCTAGGGCCGGCGCGCCGGGACGGCCCGCGACGCCGGGTCGCAAAGTCGTGCGTTCGGGCCACGCACGGTGTCGGCCGGCGGCGGCGACCGTCGCCGTCGGCCGCCCGCGGCGTGCGCCTCGCGCTGGCACCGCGGACCGTCGGCGCCGCTCGGGCGCGGCGGTCAAGCGAGGTAGCGGCTCGGCAGAACCCCGAAGGCGCGCTGGAACGCGGCGGTGAAGGCGCTGGGGCTGTCGTAGCCGACGTCGAACGCGATCGTGGTCACCGCCTGGCCGCAGGCGAGCCGCGCCAGCGCTTCGAGCAGCCGCACGTGCTGGCGCCAGTCGGCGAGGCTCGTGCCCGTCTCGTCGCGAAAGCTGCGGGTGAAGGTGCGCCGGCTCATGCAGGCCTCGGCCGCCCAGTCGTCGAGCGTATCGGCACGCGTCGGGTCCTGGATCAGCGCCTTGCAGACGCGCTGCAGGCGCGGGTCGCGTGGCATCGGAGCGCAGAGGCTCGCGGTCGTCGGCATCGCGATGCTGTCGAGGATCAGGCCGACGATGCGGCCCGCCCGGCCCGTGGCGTCGTACTCGCGCGGCAAGGTCATCGCTTCCATGATCAGCGCCCGCAGCAGCTCGGACACCTCGATGACGCGGCAGTCGCGCGGCAGGTCGGGATTCGCGTCGACGTACAGGGTGCGCACCGAGACCGCGCTTCGGCAGGTGACCTCGTGGAAGACGCCCGCCGGCATCCAGATCGCGCGCTGCGGCGGGATGACGAAACTCGTCCGGTCGGTCGCGACCGACATCACGCCCGCGGCGGCATAGAGCAGCTGGGCGCGGGAATGGCGGTGGCGCGGATCGACGAAACACGCGGGGTATTCATCGGCCAGCGCGACCACCGGACGTGGCACCCACTCGAGATCGAGGCTGCTGAGCATGAGCCCGCCGCTGCAAGAATCGGACGCGTGGATCGTGGCCGACGCTGCGGCCGCCCGTCGCCCGCCGCCCGCCGCCCGTCGTCCGCCGCCCGCCGCCCGCCGCCCGCCGCCCGCCGCCCGCCGTTTCGGCCTGACGGCGACAGTCGTTGACCCGGTTCGAAGGGCGCCGCCCGGCGGTCGCGCGTACTCTTCGCGCGTGCCGACGACAGCCTCCGCCGACGATCTCGCGCCCGACATGCGGCGATTCCAGCAGCTGCTCGCCGCCGGCTATGCGGCGCACCCGCCGCTGTCCGGCCTCGACCTGCACGAGGCACGCCGCATCGTCGATGCGGTGCGCGAGCCGCTGGTGTTCGGCGGGCCGCGGATGGCCCGCACCACAACGGTCCAGCTGCCCGATGCCGCGCACCACGGCGTACCGCTGACGCTGCGCCTGCACCACCCCACCGAGCGCGTCGCCGAGCCGGCGCTCGTGTACCTGCATGGCGGCGGCTGGGTCTACTTCAGCATCGACACCCATGACCGCCTGATGCGCGAGCTCGCGGCGCGCAGCGGCCGGATCGTGATCGGCGTCGACTATGCGCATGCGCCGGAGGCGCGCTTCCCGGTCGCGCTCGAGCAGGCGGTCGCGGCCTGGGACTGGGCGCTGCGCAAGGCCGCGCTGCACGGCATCGATCCGGCGCGCGTCGCCCTCGGCGGCGACTCGGTCGGTGCCAACCTCGCGCTCGCGGCAGCGCTGCGCTTGCGCGACCGCCGCGGCGAAGGCGAGGGCGCGCGGTCGCAGGGCCGGCCCGACGCGCTGCTGCTCAACTACGGCGTCTACAGCGACGACGACAGCCGCGCCTCCTACATGTCCTTCGACGGTCCGCGTTACACGCTCGAACGCGCCGAGATGCGGTCCTTCTGGGGCCACTACCTGCGCGACGCCGCCGACCGTGCCGACCCGCTCGCGATGCCGCTGCAGGCCGATCTGCACGGTCTGCCGCGTTGCTGCCTCGTCGTCGCCGACTGCGACGTGCTGCGCGACGACAGCCTCGCGCTCGCCGACCGCCTGGGCCGCGCCGGCGTGCCGGTCGACGTGCAGCGGCATCCCGGCGCGCCGCACAGCTTCCTCGAGGCCGTGTCGTTCGCGCCGACCGCGCGAGAGGCGTTGGACCGGAGTTGTGCCTGGCTGCGTGGGGACGGGCGATGACGCCGCGCCGTGGCGCTGCGGCGCTGTGTGCGCTGCTGGCGCTCGCGACGCCGGTCGACCGACGCGCCGAGGCGCAGGTGTCGTCGCCGGGGGTGCCGGCTTCGTCCGCACCGGCCGCCGCGTCGGCCGCGTCGTCGGTGCCCGAGGTGCCGGCGAGCGCTGCCTCCGCCCCCGTCGTCTCGACCGACCTCTGGCTCGAAGACACCGCCAGCCCTGCGACACAGGCCTGGATCGC
>CAXUDL010000007.1:0-51082 GCA_964249855.1 uncultured Rhizobacter sp.
GGCAACATCAGCGAAGAGGACGATTATCTGCCGAGGAAGAAACAGGTGTCAAGTGAGGAGGATCGATTCGGCCAAGTGACGCAGCGGTGCTAAGGCGCCGCATCGCCGCGCTCGACGTGGCAACCGTTCCGTGGCGAGTCAGCGCCTTGAGAAAATATGCACAGGCAGCTTGACAGTCTCCAGCCGCTCCTCACGCGAATGCGCGGACCGCATGGCGGAGAGGAACGCCCGAGTCCGATCAGGTCAACACGAGCGCAGTCGGCTCCCGCTCCGCCATCGCAAGGCGGACCGTCCTGCATTCGGCCTCTGGATCGTCGGCGTCCATGACGCGCGTCAGCTGCGTCGACCAACGGCGCGCGTCGGTACGCAGCAGCTGCTGCTTGACAGCTGCCACGTGCGCCGGATGCATCGAAAAACTGCGCAAACCCATCGCGAGCAGGAGTTCCGTGAAGTCGATGTCGCCCGCCATCTCACCGCACACGCTCACATGCTTGCCGACCGCCGCCGCCTGACCGATCGTCTGCGCAAGCAGTCCAGTCACAGCAGGGTGCCAAGGATTGAAAAGATGGGCGACAGCCTCGTCGGCGCGGTCAATGGCAAGCAGGTACTGGATCAGGTCGTTCGTCCCAATCGAGATGAAATCGAAGTGGCGAAGGAACATGGGCAGGGCCAGGGCCGCCGCAGGCACCTCGACCATCGCGCCGACCTCAACATCTCCGAAGGGCCTGCCGGATTCGAGCAACTGCTGCCGCGCGCGGGCGAGTGCCTCGAACACGAGGCGCACCTCGCTCAGATGGGTCACCATCGGAATCAGCAATCGCACCCTGCCGTGTGCCGCCGCACGAAGGATGGCCCGCAGCTGCTTGCGGAACATTCCGGGCTCGGAGAGGCTCCATCGGATCGCCCGCAAGCCAAGCGCCGGATTCAGCGCATGTTCATGGCGGAGTTCGTGCGCAGACATCCGGTCGAGCGGCTTGTCGGCGCCAACATCGACCGTGCGGATCGTCACTGGCAGCCCCTTCATCGCCTCGACCGCGGTCCTGTAGGCCTCGTACTGCTCGTCCTCGCCGGGCAACTCGCCGCCGCGGTTCATGAACAAGAATTCGGTTCGGAACAGACCCACTCCGACCGCGCCCGCCTCGAGCGCGGCCTGCGCATCAGTCGGCATCTCGATGTTGGCGAGCAGTTCCACGGGCTCGCCGTCGAGCGTCACTGCCGGCGTGTGGCGAAGTCTGGCGAGGCGGTCCCGACCCAGATCGCTCTGCCGCTGCCGGAACCTGTACTCCTCCAGCACGATAGGTGAAGGGTCGACGATGACGATGCCAGCATCGCCGTCGATGACGACCCAATCGTCCCGCCGGATGATGCGACTCGCCTCGCGGGCACCCACGACCGCGGGGATGTCCATGCTCCTGGCGACGATCGCCGTGTGCGATGTCTTGCCGCCCACATCGGTGATGAAGCCCGTGAAGACGCTGCGCTTGAACTGCATCATGTCGGCCGGAGCGATGTCGTTCGCGACCAGGATCAGCGGCTCGTCGCCAGCACCGCGGGGTCGCTCGCCCGGCGCTGGCGCGAACGACGCGGACGCGCCGCGGGCCATGACCCGCAGCATGCGCTCGACGACTTGCTCGAGGTCCGCCTTGCGCTCGCGCAGGTAGTCGTCCTCCATCTCCTCGAACTGGCGCGCGATCACCTCGAGCTGCGCCGAGAGCGCCCATTCGGCGTTGTAGCAACGATCGTGGATCCACCGCTTCGTCGCTTCGGTGAGCGTGTCGTCGTGCAGCAGCAGCAAGTGCACGTCGAGCAGCGCGGAGAGCTCCCCGGGCGCATCGGCCGGCAATTCGCGCTGCAGCGTGCCGAGTTCGTGGGCGACATCGTCGCGCGCAGCGCGTAGCCGCTCCACTTCCGCCTCGACCTGACCGGGCTCGATGAAATAGTGGGCCACATCGACCCTGCTCGACGCGACGAGCACCGCGCGGCCGATCGCCACGCCACGGGAGACCGGTAAACCAAAGACCTGAACGCTCATGCCATACCCTGTCTTGCACACCGCGCGGGGGCCGGGCTCGGTCGACCTCGTTCGGAGAGAGATGGGAGCGATGCGACAGGACCGCACCGCTGCGTCGCACTGCGCGGTCGATGCTATCAGCGGGAGGTCGACAGCCCGCTGCGGGTTCGCCGCAGGCGGCGATGCCGGTCTACTGACCTTCGCCGAACTTGTCGGTGAACAGTGCGACCAGCGCGCGGGTGGCTTCCGCCTCGTCGACGCCGTCGACCTCGAGCTCCAGCACCGAACCGATGCCGGCCGCGAGCATCATCACGCCCATGATGCTCTTCGCATTGACGCGTCGGTCGTTGCGACTCAGGAAAACCTCGCTTCGGAACGTTCCGGCAAGTTTGGTCAGCTTTGCGGACGCCCGGGCGTGGAGCCCGAGCTTATTGCTGACTGTGAGCGTTGTCTTGATCATTCGCACCGGCATGGAAGGCCTGGTTCTGCGGCTTCGAGGTGGCGACTTGCATCACCCCCTGCGTCGCGCCGATCAGCGCTCTGGTGACGACGGCGTCGAGCGTCTCGTTCGCGTAACACAGCGAGCGCCAGATCATCGGCACGTTGACTCCGGTCACGACACGCACCTGGACACCGTCGGCGAGCCGCTGCGCCACGTTGCACGGCGTCGCGCCGAACACGTCCGTGAAGATCAGCGCTTCGGGCGTCCGAATCCGGCCGAGCATTTCGCGGGCCTGCACCTCGACTTCCTCGGCGGTGCTGTCCGGCAGGACGTCGAGCGCCTCGAGGTGCGGCGCGCAACCGGGAAACGTGTGCTCGGCCACTGCGCGAAGCGACGACGCGAGCGGCGCGTGCGCGATGATCATCAGTCCAGGCATGAGGCGAATCTATCTTCGACGGGAGCGCATAGAACGACGGGGCCGGCTCCGGTGCCGTGATGACGACTGAAAAACCACGGCGATGATGACGCGCTTCACTTTGCTTCAACGTGCGACGGACCGTTTCCGCCGACAAGAGCCCCGAAACGAGGGGTGGTCGACCGATCACTCATGCAGCCGGAGGCCTTCGAAAAATGGGTCGATCGCCTCGTCGGACAGCGTCGATCCGACGACGGCGGCCTGGAAGACCCGCAGCTCGTCCGCGAAGAAGGCCGCCTCGAGGCGCAAGTCGCCACCGTCGGGACGTCGGCCGTCTGCGCTCAGCCGGGCAACGCCCGGCGTCGCGGCGAGACCCGCGATCTTCAGCGGACGCGTCCGCGGCGGCCCGGCCCGAACGTTCGCGAGCATTCCCGACCGAAGGTCCTCGATCCCTCGCGCGACCGCCGCGACGTCCGACGCGTCGTAGAAGCTGAGGGCGTACGTGGCCCCGCCGGCGCTGCAGACGAGCATCTGCATCGCCACAGTCGTCGTGCCGATCACGACGGCTCGGGAGTGCCGATCCGGGCGGCACGGGAAACTCGTGAGGAGATCGGTGCCTTCGGCTCGGGTGTCTCGCCAGTTGAACGTCGGCGAGCACGCCGCCGTCGCGATCGACGCCACCGCCGCCACGGCAACTGTCCGAAGCCGGCGGCCGCGGCTGTGTTCCCTTTGCGACTGCATCGGTACATTATCCCGGCGCTTGCCGAGGCCCGCTGACCGACAATCAACGGCATGACCGCCGACGCCGCCACGCCCCAGCCGCTCGCCGGCGTCCGGGTGCTCGACCTCTCACGGGTGCTCGCAGGCCCGTGGTGCACGCAGACCCTGGCCGACCTGGGCGCCGACGTGATCAAGGTCGAGCGCCCGCCCGGGCCCGCGAGCTCGGGCGGCGACGACACACGCGGTTGGGGACCGCCCTTCCTGCGCGACCGCAACGGCGACGACACCGGCGACGCCGCCTACTACCTTGGTGCGAACCGGAACAAGCGATCGGTCACGGTCGACATCGCGCGCCCCGACGGCCAGGCACTGATCCGGCGGCTCGCCGAGCGCAGCGACGTCTTCGTCGAGAACTACAAGGTCGGCGACATGGCGCGCTACGGCCTTGACGCGGCCTCGATGCGGGCGATCGATCCGCGGCTCGTCTACTGTTCTATCACCGGCTTCGGCCAGACCGGTCCCTACCGCCATCGTGCCGGCTACGACTACGCCGTCCAGGGGATGGGCGGACTGATGAGCGTGACCGGCCCGTCGCGCGAAGAGATCGACGACGACGCGAGCGGCGGAGGGCCGCAGAAGGTGGGCGTGGCAGTCGCCGATCTCTTCACCGGCCTCTACGCGACCACGGCCATCCTCGCCGCGCTGCGGCACCGCGACCTGACCGGCCATGGCCAGACGATCGACATGGCGCTGCTCGACACGCAAGTCGCGATGCTCGCGAACCTGGGCGCGAACTTCCTCACCACCGGCGTCGCGCCGCAGCGGATCGGCAACGCGCACCAGAACATCGTTCCGTACCAGGTGTTCGCGGTCCAGGACGGCCACCTGATCGTTGCGGTCGGCAACGACACGCAGTTCGCCAAGTTCTGCGACGTGGCGGGCCACCCGGAAGTCGGCCGCGACCCGCGTTTCATCCGCAACGCCGACCGGGTGCGACACCGGGCCGTGCTCGTGCCCCTGCTCGCCGCTTGGATGAAGACCCGGACGCGCGCCGACTGGTTGGCCGCGCTCGAAGCCGCCAAGGTGCCGTGCGGTCCGATCAACGATCTGGCGGACGTCTTCGCCGACCCGCAGGTCGAAGCACGCGGGATGACCGTGACCATGCCGCACCCGCTCGCCGGCGAAGTGCGCCTGGTCGCGAACCCGATCAAGCTCTCGGCGACGCCGGTGCAGTACCGCCGGCCGCCGCCGCTGCTCGGCGAGCACACCGACGCGGTCCTCTCGGACATCGGGCTCGCGCCGCAAGAGATCGCTCGGCTGCGCGCGCAAGGCGTCGTCTGAATGCGACGCCCGTGCCTGAAATCTCACCCATTCGTGCAGATCTCGCGGCCAGCCTGAGTTCGTGCCGCCAGCCGGCGCCGACCGCTCGGCGGCCCGCGACACTGGCGACTTCGTTCGACCGGCGGCCGCGACGCGCCCCGCCACGATGTCGGCGTCGACGCACGGGGACCGCACCATGAATTTGTCCGACATCGTGAGCGGCAGCGCGACGGTACCGTCCACCGATGTCGCGCGCCTCGAGATCCTGCTGGCCCAGATCGGCGCCGAGATCGCCGGCCCGCTGACCTCCGCGATCGAGCGCATCAACGCTCTTTCCAGCACAGGCTGCATCGATGGCGCGGGCTTGCGTGCACTGCGTGACGACGTCGAGGCCGCGCGCCAGGCCGGCATGATCGGTCAGCAGCTCACCCGCTTCGCATCGGGACGGATTCGCCAGTCGCACGAGGTGCTGCAGCTCGCCGACGTGGTCACGCATGTGCTCGCCCAGCGCCAGCGGCAGACGCAGGCCCGCGGTGCCACGCTGCGTCCGAACCTCGCGCGGGTCGAGGTGATCGCCGACGCATCCCTGCTCTTCAGTCTGCTCAATGCGACCGTCGACTGGGCGCTCGCGAACGCTGCCTCGGCGATCGAGTTCACCGTCGAAGCGCGCTCGTCGGCTTCGCCGCCGCGCCTTGGCTGCCGCTTCGAACCTCGTTCGTCCGACGACGCGCCGACCGGTCCGCTGCTCGCCGGCGCGGAAACGCTCGACTCGCTGACCTGGCGGCTGATGGAGCAGATCGCGTGGACGATGGGACTGCAGGTCGAGCGCCGGCACGACGACGGCCGGACCTGCGTCGCCTTCGTCTTCCGCATGAGCGCCGGGTCGCGGGACGCGCTCGACAGCGCACTCGGCGCCGACGACGGCTTCGCCGCATCGGCGAACTCGCAGCCGCTCGCCGGCAGCCACGTGCTCGTCATCGCATCGCGGCGCGACATGCGCATGCAGATCCGCGACGCACTGCGCGGCATGAGCCTGATTGTCGACTTCGTCAATTCGGTCGACGAGGCGACGGCGTTCTGCCGCGAAGGCCTGCCCCATGCGGTCATCGTCGAAGCGATCCAGAGCGGCGAGCGCTTCGCGAAGTTCCGGGCCGGCATCCGCGGCGAGGTTCCCGATTTCGTCTTCATCGAGGTCGTCGAGGAAGGCCGCACGGTGCAGATGTCGGGCACCGAGGGCGGCGACGTCGCTCGCGTCGGCCGCGACGTGCTGGCCGAATCGTTGCGGCCGGTGCTGATGTTCGAGCTGTCGAAGAACCTGTAGCCGGCGCACTAGGAGAGAAAGCCACCGCTGCGGCCGAGCAGCGCCACGGCTGCGGCTGCCGCGCGCACGCCGAGCGCGGCGTCGCCCTCGGTCACGCCGGAGGCAGCTCGCCCGGCGTGGAACGCCCCTGCCCCGCCAGACCGACGAGGGCTGCCGTAGACTCCTCTGGCTTCATCGAGGACCTCCCATGAAAACACTTCGCTTTGTTGCGAGCGCCATCGTGGCGCTGGGCCTCGGGGTCGGCGGCTACGTCGCGCTGTCGACCTTCGGCCGGCCGGAGACGGCGCCGAGCGTCGCCTTCACCCGGCTCGACGGCAGCCGCTCGTCGGTCGACGCGCTCCGCGGCAAGGTGGTGCTCGTGAACTTCTGGGCCACGAGCTGCACGACCTGCATGCACGAGATGCCGCAACTCGTCGCCACGCACGAAAAGTTCAAGAACCGCGACTTCCAGACACTGTCCGTCGCGATGAGTTACGACCCGCCGGCTTACGTGATCAACTACGCCGAGACGCGGAAGCTGCCGTTCGAGGTCGCGATCGACAACACCGGCGCGATCGCGCGGAGCTTCGGCGATGTCCAGCTGACGCCGACCACCGTCGTGATCGACAAGCGCGGGCAGATCGTCAAGCGCTACGTCGGCGAGCCGGACTTCGTCGCGCTGCAGCAGCTGGTGGAGAAGCTGCTGACCGAGACATGAAGCGCGGGCCGCCTTCGAGGCGGCGTCTCGTTCAGCCGGCCGGCTGCAGCGCCGGCCCCACGCCGGCCGCTTCGGCTTGCTGGTCGGCGTGATAGCTCGACCGAACCATCGCGCCGACCGCCGCATGGGTGAAGCCCATCGCCACGGCCTCGCGCTCGAACATCCTGAACGTGTCGGGATGGACATAACGGCGCACCGGCAGATGGTGGCCGCTCGGCGCCAGGTACTGGCCGATCGTGAGCATGTCGATGCGGTGCTCGCGCATGTCGCGCATGACCTGCAGGATCTCGTCGTCGGTTTCGCCGAGGCCGACCATCACGCCGCTCTTCGTCGGCACGTGCGGCGCGAATTCCTTGAACCGCATGAGCAGGTCGAGCGAATAGGCGTAGTCCGACCCGGGCCGCGCCTGCTTGTAGAGGCGGGGTGCGGTTTCGAGGTTGTGGTTCATCACATCGGGCGGCGCCGCCTTCAGGATGTCGAGCGCACGGTCCATCCGGCCGCGGAAGTCGGGTGTCAGGATCTCGATGCGGGTTCCCGGCGACAGGTCGCGGACGCGGCGGATGCAGTCGACGAAGTGGCCGGCACCGCCGTCGCGCAGGTCGTCGCGGTCGACGCTCGTGATCACGACGTACTTCAGCCGCAGGGCGGCGATCGTCCGTGCGAGGTTGAGCGGTTCGTCCGGATCGAGCGGGTCCGGACGACCATGGCCGACATCGCAGAACGGGCAGCGGCGGGTGCACTTGTCGCCCATGATCATGAACGTGGCCGTGCCCTTGCCGAAGCACTCGCCGATGTTCGGGCAAGAGGCCTCCTCGCAGACGGTGTGCAGCTTCGCCTCCCGCAGGATCGACTTGATCTCGTAGAAGCGTGTCGACGGCGAGCCGGCCTTGACGCGAATCCAGTCGGGCTTCTTCAACACCTCCGCGGGGACGATCTTGATCGGGATGCGCGCCGTCTTGGCCTGCGATTTCTGCTTCGCCGAGGCGTCGTAGGCAGGCGGCGGCGCGGCGGAATCCACGGACGAATGGGAATCGAGAGGCGTCATGTGCGGTTCCAGTCGGGCCGGGCGGTCATGGGCTCAGCAGACGCCGCAGCCAGCCGGCCAGACGGTCTGCCGCGTCGTCCCAGGAGAGCGCGACCCCGATTGTAGAAAGATCGACCGTCCGCAACCCGCGATGGCCACAGGGGTCGATGCCGTCGAAGGGCGCGAGGTCCATCGCGACATTGAGCGCGACGCCGTGATAAGCGCAGTGACGGCTGATCTTGACGCCGAGCGCGGCGATCTTGCCGAGCCCGTCGAACAGGTCGGCGCGCGGATACCGCAGCGCCGACGACCCGAACGGGTCGTCGAGCCGAACGTAGACGCCCGGCGCGCCGACCAGGCGGTGGCCGGTCACGTCGACCGACTCGAGCACGCGCAGCACCGCCTGCTCGAGCCGGAACACGTACTCCTTGACGAAGATGCCGGGCCGTCGAAGGTCGACGAGCGGATAGGCGACGACCTGTCCCGGCCCGTGGTAGGTCACCTGCCCACCGCGGTCGCTGCGGACGACGGGGATGTCGCCGGGTAGTAGCACGTGCGCGTCGCGCCCGGCGACGCCCTGCGTGTAGACCGGCGGGTGCTCGCAGAGCCAGATCTCGTCGGGCGTCGTGGCATCGCGCGCGGCGGTGAACGCCTGCATTCGCGCGAGCGCGTCGCGGTAGTCGACGCGGCCGAGCCGACGGATGTCCATGCCCACGCGCTCCTCAGAGCACCATCTTGACCATCGGGTGCGTGCTGAGCGTCCGGTACAGCTCGTCGAGCTGCTCGCGGCTCGTGGCGGTGACGGTCACGGTGATGCCGAGGTACTTCTCGCCCTTGCTCGGCCGCAAGGCCACGGTCGCGGCGTCGAACGTCGGGTCGAAGCGTTCGACGATGCGCGTGATCGCGCCGACGAAACCGTCGACATTGAGCCCCATCACCTTGATCGGGAACGCAGAGGGGTAGTCGATCAGCGACTGCTCGGGCGGAATGTCGCGGGTTGCGCTCGTGTTGGGGTCCATGCCGATGCAGATGGGGCTTCCGGCGCGCGAGTCAACCGACCGTGCGCGCCGGACGCGTCACGAGCTAGCTCGATTGCAGCAACTTGGCGCGCGCATAGGCTTCGTGAAGCCGCGCGTAGACCGGCCCGGGCTTGCCGCGCAGCGCACCGTGGCCGACCGGCTCGCCGTCGAGCGAGGTCACGGCGATCACTTCCTTGGTCGCCGAGCTGAGCAGGATCTCGTCGGCGGCACCAACCTCGGCCTCGGCGACCGGCCGCAGGTTGTAGGCGATGCCGGTGTCCTCGCAGAGTTCGCGGATCAGCTCGTAGCGGATGCCCTCGAGGACATGACCGCTCTTCGGCGGCCCGAGCACCGCGTCCTCGTGGACGATCCAGACGTTGCTCGCCGCTGCCTCGGTGAGCCAGCCGTCGCGAAAGAGGATGGTTTCGACCGCGCCGTGGTCGGCCGACATCTGCCGCGCCAGCACGTTGCCGAGCAGCGAGATGCTCTTGATGTCGCCGCGCTCCCAGCGGAAGTCGCGCGCGCTGACGCAGGCGACGCCGTGCTGGCGCTGCTCGGCGGTCGGCGCCTTGAACGGGCTGCACATCATGAAGACGGTGGGCACGAGGCCCTCGGGCATGACGTGGTCGCGCACCGCGACGCCGCGCGTGACCTGCAGGTAGACCATCTGGTCGGGCGCGCCGGTCTTCTCGACGAGCGCGGCGATCAGGGTGCGGCAGCGCTCGAGCCATTCCTCGCGGCCGTGCGGGTTGGCGATCCGCACCTTCGCGAGGCTGCGGTCGAGCCGCGCCATGTGCTCGTCGAAGCGGAACAGGCGCCCGCCGTAGGCCGGCACGACCTCGTAGATGCCGTCGCCGAAGACGAAGCCGCGGTCGAGCACGGAGACCTTGGCGTCGGCGAGCGCGGTGTACTCGCCGTTGAGGTAGCAGAGCGTGTCGGGCAGGGTCGTCGTCATCGCGGCTCCGGCAGCGTCGGGCGAAAAGCTTAACGGATCCAGAGCCGCATCGCGTCCCAGGCGCGACCGAAGATGCCGGCCTCGTCGACCGGCTCGAGCACGACGAGCGGCACGTCGACGACAGGGCTGCCGGACGCCGTCGCGACCTTGATCGTGCCGACGCGCTGGCCCTTGGCGAGCGGCGCGAAGAGCGGATCGGTGCGCTCGATCTTCGTCTGCAGCTTGCCACCCTCGCCCTTCGGCACGCTGACGAAGAGTCCGCCCTGCGCGCCCAGCTTGGCCTCGGGTGCCTTGCCCTTCCAGACCGGCGGCGCGACGATCGCCTTGGCGTCGTCGAAGAGACGGATCGTGTCGAAGGCGGAAAAGCCCCAGTTGAGAAGCTTCTGGCTCTCGCTGGCACGCGCCTCCATCGAGGTCGTGTTGAGCACCACCGTCAGGATGCGCCGCTTGCCGGGCCCCTTGCCGTCGGCGCCGAGGTTCGGGAATTCGCGCTGAGCCGTCGCGATCAGGCAGTAGCCGGCGGCGTCGGTGTAGCCGGTCTTCAGGCCGTCGACGCTCGGGTCGCGGCGCAGCAGCAGGTTGCGGTTCGGCTGGTTGATGTTGTTGTACTTGTAGTCCTTGATCGCGTAGTAGGCGAAGAACTCGGGGTAGTCGCGGATGATGTGGGTCGCGATCGTCGCGAGATCGCGCGCGCTGCTGCGGTGACCGGGCTCGGTCAGGCCGGTGACGTTCTTGAAGGTCGTGTGCTTGAGACCGAAGGCCTGCGCCTGCCGGTTCATCATGCCGACGAACTGCTCGAGCGTGCCGCCGACCGCTTCGGCGAGCACGACCGCCGCGTCGTTGCCCGACTGGACGATCTCGCCCTTGAGCAGTTCCTCGACCGTCGGCGTCATCGTCGTGTCGATGAACATCAGCGAGCCGCCGGCCTTGCGCTCGTCCCATGCGCGCTTGGAGACCGGCAGGCGCTGATCGAGCGTCAGCTTCTTGTCGTGGATCGCCGTGAAGACGACGTAGAGGCTCATCAGCTTCGTGAGCGACGCCGGGTCGGCCGGGGCATCGGCCTCGCGCTCGGCGAGCGTCTGGTTGGTCGTGAGGTCCTGGACGAGGAAGCTCCTCGCCGCCACCTCGGGCGGCTGAGGGACCTGCGCCTGCGCGGCAGTGCCGACGACGACGGCGACGAGAAGGGAGACGAAACGTTTCATGAACAGGGCGGTGATCGGTGGGATGGAAGAAGGACGACGGCGGACCGACGCGACGCGGGTCCGACCGGACGTGTCACGAGCAGGCGTGCCCCAGCAGGCCCCGCACGATCGTCGTCTTCAGCAACGGAAGCTGGCCGTGGAAGAAGTGGCCGACGCCGGGGAAGACGGTGACCGGCAGCGACTGCGGCCGCGCCCAGTCGAGCGTCGCGGCGAGCGGGACCACGTCGTCGGTCTCGCCGTGGATCACGACGGTGTCGGCCGGCACCGCCGGCATGCGCTGGCGCTGGGTCGACGGCCCGACGAGCACCAGCCGTTCGGCGCGTGCCGTCGACCCGAGCCGCTGCAGTGCTTCGGCCGCCACGTAGGCGCCGAAGGAGAAGCCGGCGAGCAGCAGGCGTTCGCCGGCAACGC
Source organism: uncultured Rhizobacter sp. (assembly GCA_964249855.1). GTDB lineage: Bacteria > Pseudomonadota > Gammaproteobacteria > Burkholderiales > Burkholderiaceae_C > LMDS01. The sequence goes on from CAXUDL010000007.1 coordinate 11,538, forward strand.
GCTCGGCGCCGATCACGGCCAGCGCATCGTCGATCTCGCCGACGCCGTCGTTCCAGGCGCCCTCGGACCCGCCGACACCGCGGAAATTGAAGCGAACGCTGCGCCAGCCGAGCTGCAGGAACGCCCGCGACATCGTCTGCACGACCTTGTTGTCCATCGTGCCGCCGAACTGCGGATGGGGGTGGCAGACGACCGCGACGCCGCACGCCGGTCCTGCCGGCGCATCGAGCGCGCAGTCGATCGCGCCGGCCGGCCCGGCGACGCGCTGGCGAAGCGTGTTCGCATTCAACCGCTCAGCGCCCGACGTCGGGCGGCAGCAGCAGGCGCTCGACGACTTCGCCGCGCTTCAGGTGCGAATCGACGATCTCGTCGATGTCGCCGTTGTCGACATAGGTATACCAGACGGCTTCAGGGTAGACGACGGCGACCGGCCCGCCGGCGCAGCGGTCGAGGCAGCCCGCCTTGTTGACGCGCACGCCGCCCGGGCCGGCGAGCTTCTCCTGCTTGACGCGCGACTTGCAATGGTCGAACGCCGCCTGCGCGCCGTGCGGTGCACACGACTCCTCGCCGGCCTTGTCGCGCTGGTTCAGGCAGAAGAAGACGTGCCGCTGGAAGTAGCTCATCCGTCGATTCTAGGAGGCTCGTCGCGCGCCGCCAGCCGCGACAGCAGATACGCGATGGCGCCATAGGGCCAGAGCCAGCCGACCCACCGGGCGGCGCCGTGGAAGCGGATGAAGCGGCCCTGCTCCCAGGCCTGCAGGCTCTGCGCGAAGTACGGGTCCGACGGCGCCTGCGCGACGACGGTGACCAGCGCCGTCAGTGCCATCAACCCGAGCCCGGCGGCCGCACGCCGTGGAACACGGCTGAGCAGCACGGCGAGCACCATCGCGAAGCCGATCGCGCCGAGCGCCTGCGGCGTGCTCCAGGCGAGCGCGTGCTGCGGCCCGAAATTGAGCGCGGTCGACAGCGTCGTCCCGGCACAGCCGATCGCTCCGCCGCCGAGGACGAGAACGACACGGCGCCAACCCGGCCGCGCGACCGTGAAGGCGACCATGCAGGGCGCGAGCAGGCCGAGCGCGATGAGCGAGGACTCGCCCGCCGGTGAGAGCGCGCTGCGATCGAGGTCGATGTCGATCCAGCTCTCGAACCAGACCGCGACAGGCGTGTCCTGCACGAGAAAGGCGACGCCCTCCTGGACATGGTCGAGCACCTGGCCCACGCCGAGCGGCACCGGCAGCGGGAAGAGCAGTCCGGCCGGCCAGAGCAGCAGCAGCGCGAGGCCGCCGGCGCTGCGGCCGATGAACCAGCGGTCGCGAGCCGTCTGCCAGCGCTCGACCGCGCCTTGTGCATGGACGCGCAAGCCGAACACGGCGCCGAGCGTCGTGCCGAACAGGTTCAGGCCGAGGTCGAGATTCGACGACACCCGCATCGGCAGGAAGTTTTGCAGGAACTCCATCGTGAACGACAGCAGGCCACCGAGCACGACCGCGCCGCCGAACGACGGCCACGGCGCGTTGCCGGTGCGCACGAGCGAGCCGAAGATCAGCGCGCCGAGCGGCAGATAGCCGAAGCCGTTGGCCACGAGGTCGAACGACGTCCAGTAGCGCGGCCACGGCAGGGTCAGGAACGCGAGCGGCGAGATGCCGGGGACACGCCAGCCGGCGAAGGGATAGAGGCTCGCGTAGACGATCAGCGCCGCGTAGAGAAGCGCGAGCGGCGACGCCGAACTCCGGTGGCGCGGCGCCATGGCAGCTCCGGCGTCAGAACGGCTTCACGACCACGAGCACGACGATCACGGTGAAGAGCAGCACGGCCGCCTCGTTGAAGACGCGGAACCAGCGCTCGCTGCGCTTGTTCGTGAATCCCTCGAACTTGGCGAGCAGCGAGCGGCAGACATGGTGGTAGCCGATCGCGACCACGACGAGCGCCAGCTTCGCATGCAGCCAGCCGTTGCCGGGCCCGCGGCCGATGCCGTAGTAGAGCCAGAGCACCAGCCCGAGCGCGAGCGCGACCACCATCAGGATGCTGCTGAACCTGTACAGCTTCCGCGCCATGAGCAGCAGCCGCTCGCGCTCCGCATGGCTGTCGGCGGGCACCGACGCGAGATTCACGAACAGCCGGGGCAGATAGAAGAGACCGGCGAACCAGCTCGCCACGAAGACGATGTGAAAGGCTTTGATCCAGAGCATCGGGCCGATTATGTGGGTCCGAAAAAAGAAAGCCCCGGCGACTCGCCGGGGCCCAATTGCCTTCGCGCTGTCATCACGGTCAGGCACCTGCTCAGGGAGGAAAGCAGGGAACGAAGGCCTTGCGGCTATCATTCGAAAACCACTTTAGCAGACGACTTGGTTCGCTCTGTCCCTGGGCGGCCCGGCCTTACGATTGTTTCCACGCGAAGAAACGTAAAGCGTTGCGCGGCGCCCGTCGCTTCATTAGAAATGGCAGGATGCACACCTTCGCCGCCTACCCCTCGAACCGCCCGCGCCGGCTTCGTCGCGATGCCTTCACGCGGGCGCTCGTCGCCGAGCACCGCCTCCACGCGTCCGACCTGATCCTGCCGGTCTTCGTGTTGGCGGGCCATGGCGAGGTCCAGGACATCCCGTCGATGCCCGGCGTGCAGCGGCGCACGCTCGACCGCCTCCTGCCGATCGCAGAGGAATGCGTCGCGCTCGGCATTCCGGTGATGGCGCTCTTCCCCGTGATCGACCGGTCGCTCAAGACCGAGGACGGCCGCGAGGCGCTGAACCCCGACGGCCTGGTGCCGACGGTCGTGCGCGAGTTGAAGGAACGTTTCCCCGGCCTCGGCGTCATGACCGACGTCGCGCTCGACCCCTTCACCACCCATGGCCAGGACGGCCTGATCGACACCACTGGCTACATCCTCAACGACGAGACGGTGGAGGTGCTGCAGCAGCAGGCGCTCATCCAGGCACAGGCGGGCGTCGACATCGTCGCGCCGAGCGACATGATGGACGGCCGCATCGCCGCGATCCGCCGTGCGCTCGAGGCCGGCGGCTGCATCCACACGCGGATCATGGCCTACAGCGCCAAGTACGCGAGCGCCTTCTACGGCCCGTTCCGCGACGCGGTCGGCTCGTCCGGCAACCTCGGAAGGAGCAACAAGAAGGTCTACCAGATGGACCCGGCCAACAGCGACGAGGCCCTGCGTGAAGTGGCGCTCGACCTCGCCGAGGGCGCCGACATGGTGATGGTCAAACCCGGCATGCCCTACCTCGACATCGTGCGCCGCGTGCGCGACGAATTCCAGGTGCCGACGTTCGCCTACCAGGTCAGCGGCGAATACGCGATGCTCAAGGCGGCGGCGCTGAACGGCTGGCTCGACGGCGACGCGGTCGTGCACGAGAGCCTGCTTGCCTTCAAGCGCGCCGGCGCCAACGGCGTCCTGACCTACTTCGCACTCGAGGTCGCGCGCACGCTGAAGGCCGCGGGGTGATCGCGGGCCGTGCCCGCCGCAAGCCGCGCAGGGACACGACGATGCCGCCGCGGATGCGCATCTTCCACATCCACGGCGACCAGTTCGACGAGCTGGCCGCTCCCCCCGACGCCGCACCGGCAGCCGGTTATCTGTGGATCGGCATCGGCCGCGAGGCGTTCGCGGCCGACGTCGCAGCGGTGCAGGGCGCGCTCGAACGCTGGACCGGCGGCGCGCTCGTCGACCTGCACGTCAACGATCTGCTCAACACCCAGATCCCGTCGCATTTCGACTACAGCTCGTCGTACGACGTGCTCGTCTTCCGCCGGATGGCCGCGCCGCCGGGCGTTGCCCGCGGCGATGCGGGCGACGTCGATGTGCCGCAGCCGACGGAGGACGCCGCGCCCGCGCCGCTGCCGGAGATCGACACGAGTCCGGTGGGCTTCGCCGTCTTCGACCGCCTGCTCCTGACGGTGCACCCGAGCGACTGCATGGTGCGCGACTTCTTCGCCAACCGGCTGCAGCAGCAGATGCCCGGAACCGACGGCCGCAGCGCGACCCGGATGCCGCCCAACGCCACCGACCTGGCGCTGCGAATGGTCAACCACATCGTCGACGGCTATCTCGAACTGCGGAAGCTGCTGACCCGCCAGCTCGACGACCTGCAGGGCCGCCTGTTCGACGTCAAGTCCGGCCCCCGGACCTGGCACCTGCTGCTGCAGTCGCGCGGCAGCCTGCACCTGCTCGAAGACACCTGCGAGGACCAGCGCGCGGCGATCACCGAATGGATTGATGCGATCGACGAGCTGCCGCACGACGACGCGCCTGCCGTGCTGCGCGAACGCGAGCTGCTGCGCATCCGGGCACGCGACGTCCTCGAGCACATCGAGCGCGTGCTGACCCACGTCCGCCGCCTCGAGTCGTCGATCGAGAATGCGGTGCAGATGCATTTCGCGGCGCAGGGCAACCGCACCAACGACATCATGCGCACGCTGACCGTGCTGACGGCGATCTTCCTGCCGCTCAACCTCGTCACCGGCTTCTTCGGCATGAATTTCGAGGGCCTGCCGTTGATCCACAGCGCGCGCGGCTTCTGGGTCGTCTTCCTGCTGATGCTCGCGCTCGGCGTCGGCATGAGCTGGTACTTCTGGCGCAAGCGCTATCTGAGCGCGCCGACGCGCTGAGGCGCGGCCGCGCTCGACGGACATCGCACGGTCGAGCGCCGCGGCGAGCCGCGGGTCCGGCGCAGCGCGAACACCGCCGGCACGGCACGGAGCACGGCACGCAACGCGACGGTGGTCGGCGCGTGCGGCCCGAACAGCGCCATCGACGCGCAGAAGCCGCCACCCACCGCCGCCACGGCGAGCCAGAGCGCCGCATGGCGCGGCCGGAGCGTGAAGGCGTCGTCGAACAACGCCCGGACGAAGAGCCAGAAGAGCACCGTGTTGCCGATCGACACCGCGACGAGCGGTGCCTGTCCGCCGATCGGCCAGCCACGTTCGATCGCCGGCAACGACGCCGCCGTCTGGACCGCGAGGCCGGCTGCGAAGGCCACGCCGACGCGGGCCAGGGGCTGCGTCCGGGCCCAACGCGCCATCGCGACGGCGATCAGCAGCAGGCTCGCCCACAGCGCCCCGCGGAGCGCCGCATCGAGGAGCGGCGGCCACGTGCCGGCGCTCACGCCGGGCGGGCGCCGTACGGGTCGGCGAAGCCGAGGCCGCGCAACACGTCGGTCTCGCGCGACTCCATCGCGACCGCTTCCGCGTCGTCCTCGTGATCGTGGCCCTGCGCATGCAGCGCGCCGTGGACGAGCAGATGGGCATAGTGCGCGACGAGCGGCACGCCGAGGTCGACCGCCTCGCGCCGCACCACCGGCGCGCAGAGCACCAGATCGGCGGCGACCACGGGCGCGTGCGCATAGTCGAAAGTCAGCACATTGGTCGCGTGGTCGGTGCCGCGGAACTCACGGTTCAGCGTCCGGCCCTCGTCCTCGCCGACGATCCTCACGGTGAGCTCCGCCGGCGCGTCGAGCGCCGCGCGCAGCCAGCGGGCGACACGGTGGCGGGACAGCATCGCCCGATCGCCGGCGTCGACGAACTGCAGCGACAGCGTGAGCGCCTCGCGCCCGATGCTCATCGGCGCGCCGCGTCGTACGCTTCGACGATGCGCGCGACCAGCGGGTGGCGGACGACGTCGGCCGCGGTGAAATGCGTCGTCGCGATGCCGCGCACGCGACGCAGCACGCGCTCGGCGTCGATCAGGCCGCTCTCGGTGCCGCGCGGCAGGTCGATCTGGCTGACGTCACCGGTGACGACCGCCTTCGAGCCGAAGCCGATCCGCGTCAGGAACATCTTCATCTGCTCGGCAGTGCTGTTCTGCGCCTCGTCGAGGATGACGAAGGCATGGTTGAGCGTGCGGCCGCGCATGAACGCGAGCGGCGCGATCTCGAGCGTGCCTCTCTCGAACGCCTTGCCGACCTTGTCGGCGCCCATCAGGTCGTAGAGCGCGTCGTAGAGCGGGCGCAGGTAGGGATCGACCTTCTGCGCGAGGTCGCCGGGCAGGAAGCCGAGCCGCTCGCCGGCCTCGACCGCCGGACGCGTCAGGACGATGCGCTGCACGGCGCTGCGCTCGAGCGCGTCGACCGCGCAGGCGACCGCGAGGAAGGTCTTGCCGGTGCCGGCAGGGCCGATGCCGAAGGTGATGTCGTGGTGGAGGATGTTGTGCAGATAGGTGAGCTGGTTCGTCGTGCGGCCGACGAGGTCCGGGCGCCGCGTCCGCAGGACCGTGCTCGGCCGCGCGCCGCTGTCGCCGTCGCCGCTCCCGGCGCCGTCGGCCGCACCCGCGGCGGCCGGGCGGCGGCGCCGCGTCCGCCCGCCGCCGGCGCTGCTCTCGGCCGCGCTGCCGACGAGCGCGAGCTGCACCTGCTCGCCGCTGACCGGCTCCTGCGCCTGGCCGTAGAGCGACTCGAGCAGCGCGAGACCGCGCTCGGCGTCGGCCTTCGCGCCTTCGAGCAGGAAGTACTCGTTCCGGCGCGAGATGCTGATGTCGAGCGCGGCCTCGAGCCGGCGCAGGTTGTCGTCGAGGCTGCCGCACAGATGCGCGAGCCGGGCGTTGTCGGGCGGGAGGAACGAGTGGCGGATGATCACGGGCGCGGCGACCTCGGGCCGACGCCGACGACTGCTGGGTCGACGGGCGGTGGGCGGTTGATGTCCGATGCGTTCACAGCGTCTCCAGGGCGCCGGGCGTCGATCGACGCGGTGCCGCGCGCGGATTGTCGCCCCAAGCACCGGGCGGCTCGGCCGGGCCGTGTCGCGGCATCGGTCCGTCGCGACACGGGGTGAATGACCGGGCTCATCGCGGCTTCCGGCAAATCGGTGTCCCGCACAATCCGCGCCGATGCGCCTGCCGTCCCCCGCGATCTTCACCCGACTGCGCGCATGGCAGCGCCGCCTCGCCGCGCTGGCATTCGCGCTGTTGCTCGCCGCCGGCGGCATCACCGTCGCGACACTGACCGACGGCACGACCGCCGACCGTGCCGGCGTGCTGCAGATCGGCACGGCGCTCGCGGCCGAGGTCGCCAGCGACGGCGCGACGCTGCGGCCGGCGACGACGGTCGCGCTGCCCGACGACTGGTCGCAGTCCCGGCCGCACTTCGAAGGCCGCGTTTGGTACCGGACGGTGTTCGACGTGCCGGCGAACACCACGCCGAACGACCTGCTCGCGCTCTACGTCGAGCGCGGCTGCAGCAATCTCGAGGTTCACCTCAACGGCGCGCGCATCTTCAGCGGCGGCCGCATGGCCGAGCCGGTGACGCGCAACTGCCACTATCCGCAACTCGTCACGCTGCCTGCCGCGCTGCTGCGCGAACGCGGCAACGTGATGGACCTGCAGGTCTACGGTCATGCCGTCGACCGCGTCGCGTCGCGCCAGCGCGCCGGCGGCCTGTCGGCGCTCCGGGTCGGGCCGCAGGCGGAGCTCGCCGCGGAATTCGACAGCAGGCTCTTCTGGAACGTCGGCGCGGTCGAGCTGGCGAGCGTGATCCTCGCCGCGCTCGGCTGCGTCGTGCTGGCGCTCGCCTGGACCAACCGGCGCCTGCCCTACCTCGGTTATTTCGGTTTTCTCGCGCTCGGCTGGGCGGTGCTGTCGACGCGGCTCTGGCTGCGCGAACTGCCCTGGGACACCGCCGTCTGCGAGTTCCTGTTCTGCAGCGGCTTCGCGCCGATCGGCGGTCTGGCCGTGCAGTTCATCCTGAGCTGGTGCGACGTCAGCCGCCGCTGGGTCGACAACGGTCTCGCCGCCCAGTGGGTGCTGCTGCCGGCGTCCTTGCTGCTCGCCGGGCCAAACGAGCTCTTCCTCGCCGCCAACGCCTGGTATCTCGTCCTCGGCGCCGAGGTCGCCGCCGCGGCGGTGATCTATCTCGTCGTCGCCTGGCGGCGCGGTCCGCGCGACTTCTGGCCGATGGCGGGCCTCTTCGCGCTCGTCGGCGCGATGACGCTCGTCCAGATCGCGGTGCAGCACCAGTGGCTCGGCTTGCCGCGGCTGCAATGGCTGCAGCTCTCGGTGCCGCTGCTCTTCAGTGTCGTCGCGTTCCGGCTGCTGCAGGTCTTCGCGAAGGCGCTTCGCGAGGCCGAAGCGGGTCGCCAGACGCTCGAAGCACGCATCGACGAGGCGACCGCCGAAATCGAACGCAATTTCGCGCAGCTGGCCGAGCTTCGCGTCGAGCAGGTGACCGAGAAGGAGCGCAAACGGATCGCCGGCGACCTGCACGACGACCTCGGCGCGAAACTGCTGACGATCGTCCACACCAGCGAGAGCGAGCGCATCTCGAGCCTCGCCCGCGAGGCGCTCGAGGAGATGCGGCTTTCGGTCCGCGGCCTGACCGGCAGGCCGATGCGGCTCGCCGACGCGCTCGCCGACTGGCGCGCCGAGACGGTGCTGCGGCTGGGGCAGGCGAATATCGAGGCCGACTGGCGCAGCCCGCCCGAAGAGATCGAGCATTTGCTGCCCGCCCGCGGCTTCGTGCAGACGACGCGGATCCTGCGCGAGGCGGTCAGCAACATCATCAAGCACAGCGGTGCATCGCACTGCAAGGTGCGCTGCTCGATCAGCGAGAAGCAGTTCGGGCTCACGGTGCAGGACAACGGCCGCGGCATCCCGATGGAGCTCGACGGCCGTCTCGACCGCGGCCACGGCATGTCGAGCATGAAGCACCGCGCCAAGCAGATGCAGGGGCAGTGTCTGGTCGAATCGGGGCCCGGCTACGGCACCGTGATAAGGCTCACGTTGCCCTTGTAGGCGCCGGCAGGCGCCGCGGTTGCGCCGAAAGAGCCGCTGCTAGCATGATTTCGCACTCATCCGGTGCCGATCGCTCCCCTGGAAGACGCTCATGAACAACATCCTGCTGCTCGAAGACCTGCCCGAGATCCGCGCCTGGCTGAAGGTCCTGGTGAAGCAGGTGTTCCCGGACTCGCAGATCTACGAAGCGGCCCGCATCCACGACGCGCTCGAGCTCGTCAAGGCGGTCAAATTCAATCTTGCGCTCGTCGACCTCGGCCTGCCGGACGGCTCGGGCGTCGACGTCGTCGCGGCGCTGCGCGAATCGCAGCCCGAAGTCCAGTCGGTCGTCGTCACGATCCACGACGACGACGACCATCTCTTCCCGGCGCTGCAGGCGGGCGCCTTCGGCTATCTGCTGAAGGAACAGGCGCGCGAGCTGATCGCCGAGCAGCTCAACCGCATGAGCCAGGGCGAGCCGCCTCTGTCGCCGTCGATCGCGCGCCGCGTGATCTCGCACTTCGCCAAGCAGACGCAGCCGCAGGAGCGGCCGCAGAACATGCCGCACGTGGCGCTGACCGACCGCGAGAACGAGGTGCTGCTGCGCGTCGCGAAAGGCTTCACGCTGCCGGAGATCGGCGTGCAGCTCAACCTGTCGCGCCACACGATCGCCGACTACGTCAAGCAGATCTACCGCAAGCTCAACGTCAGCTCGCGCGCCGAAGCCGCGCTCGAGGCGCAGCGGCTCGGCCTCTTCCGCCGCGCCTGATCCGCCGCTACTGCACGGTCAGGAAGATCGGGTTCGAATAGAACCAGAGATTGCCGTAGTTGCGGTCGTTGATCTGGTCGTGTCGCGTGGCGTTGTCGGTCGTGTTGACCGGCGCGTCGGCCAGCGGTTCGCCGCCGGCCGTCAAGCCCGCGACGTCCTCCGCGAGGTTGGTACCGCGCAGCCGGAAGTACTGGCTCTTGCTCGCGACCACGGTCGTGGTGACCGTGGAGTAGCCATCCGCGCCGAGCGTCCAGTCGGCGCTGCCGAATCGCTTCAGCACCCGCGTCGACGGATTGACGGCGACCGCGTAGGCGCCGTGCCCGGTGTCGCCTTCGCACCGACGTCGCCGACGATCAGGTCGACGTGGTGCACCTTCGGCACCATGTTGCCGAGCTTGCCGCTGTTGACGGGCCGCTGGTAGTTGTTCACCGGCGGGCTCTTGAAGCGGATCGTGAGGCTGACGGTCCGGCCCGCGCTGGCGGCGAGTTCCTGGCCCATGGCGGCCTTGCCGCCGTCGGCGGACGCAGTGAAATCGAGCGCGTCGATCAGGTCGCCGAACACGCCGAAGCTGCGTCCCGCACGCAAGCTGGTCAGCAGGCCGGCGATGCCCGTGCTGCCGCTCGGCTGCCAGACGTGGGTCTTGGCGAATTCGCCCGGGTCGTAGCCGCTGCTGTTGCCGGCGGCATCGATCTCGAAGTGCGAGTCCGAATCGGCGACGTTCCAGATGCGCCGGCCTTCGCCGAGCAACGCGTCCCAGACGCCGCCCACCCGGGCGACGACGTCGTCGGTGCCGCCGTAGGTGCGGTTCGGCGCGTTGGCATCGACGTAGGCCGAGGTGTAGCCGCCGCGGTTCGGCTCCATCTGGTTGCCGACCATGCCCTCGATCGCGAACACGATCCGCGGCGCCAGGTCGTTCATCTGGCGAAAGTCGCTGATCGTGTATTTGCCCGGAGTGCGCGACGGATGGTTGACGACGGCGTAGCTGGTGTCGGGGAAGTTGTCCTTCAGCCAGGCGACGCCCCTGAGCGCGTCGTCGGCCGTGGCGTTCGTGCGCTGGCTGTACTTGGCCTTCCAGCGCGCGACGTCCTCCGGCTTGAAGAGCGACTCGTCGGCCGTCGTGAAGACGTACTGGAACTCCTTGGCCGCGCTCGTCGAGCTCTTCAGCGTCGCGCCGCCTTCGAAGATGCCGACGCCGAAGTGGTCGTGGGCCGGCATGTCCCATTCGAAGCCGGAGAAGATCACCTTCGCTGCGTCGGTGCCGCTCGCCTGCAGCGCCGCGATGCGCGGCACCTCGTAGGCTTCCATGCCGTAGGCGAACGCCACCGGTGCCGACAGCAGACGGGCGTCGTTGTCGTACTTCGACGACCGCAGATGATTGGTGACCGCCATCCAGTCGAGTCCGTAGGTGGTGAAGGCCTTGCCGAGCACGACGTCGAGCGTCTGCGTGGTGCGCGAGTCGTCGGATTGCACGGTGTGGACGTGGAGGTCGCCGGTCGTCCAGGCGCCCGCCTCGGTGTCGCCGTCGCGGTCGGTGCCGCCGCAGGCCGCCAGGACCGCGAGGGGCAAGGCGAGCAGGACACGCCGTCGTCGAGTGCGCTGAGTCATCGGTTGGAGCGCGGCAGGGCCGGCGCGTGGACATGGAAGCCACGAGTGTGCGGAGGCCGAGTGACGCCGACGTGAACCGGCCCGCCCTCGCGATAATCGATCGATGATCGGACGCCTCACCGGAACGCTCGCGGACAAGTCGCCGCCTCGGTTGCTCATCGACGTGAACGGCGTCGCCTACGAGGTCGACGTGCCGATGAGCAGCTTCTACAACCTGCCCGGCCTCGGCGAGCGGGTCACGCTGCTGACGCATTTCGTCGTCCGCGAGGATGCGCAGGTGCTGTTCGGCTTCCTGACGCACGACGAGCGCGCGACCTTCCGCCTGCTCGTGAAGATCGCGGGCGTCGGGCCGCGCACCGCGCTGTCGATCCTCTCGGGCCTGAGCGTCGACGAGCTGGCTCAGGCCGTGAGCCTGCAGGAGAGCGGGCGGCTCGTGAAGGTGCCCGGCATCGGCAAGAAGACTGCAGACCGCCTGCTGCTCGAGCTGAACGGCAAGCTCGGCGACGCGATCGCCGCGCCGACCGCCGTGGGCCAGGGCGCCCCGGCCGACATCCTGCAGGCGCTCGTCGCGCTCGGCTACAGCGACCGCGACGCGAGCGCTGCTGCCAAGGCGTTGCCGCCGGGCATCGGCGTCAGCGACGGCATCAAGCTTTCGCTCAAGTCGCTCGCACGCTGACCGCGGAACCGGTCAGTGCGCGTGCGGCATGGCGCTGCCTGCACCGGGCGCCTCGACGTCGACGGTCACCTCGACCGCACCGGCCTTCTCGAACGTCAGCGTGACCGGGAAGGTGTCGCCGGCCTGCAGCGGCGCCTTCAGGCCGATGAACATGAGGTGATAGCCGCCCGGCTTCAGCGCGACCGTGCTGCCGGCGGGAACGGCGATGACCTCGATCTCGCGCATCCTCATCACATCGCCCTGCATCACCATCGAGTGGATCTGCGCCGCGGCGGCGATGTTCGACGCCACGCGGACGAGCCGGTCGTCGCCGCCGTGGTTGACGAGCGTGAGGAAGGCGCCGCCTGGCTGCCCGGCGACGGTCGGGCGGGCGTACGGATGGCCGATGTCGATCGCGCCGACCTTGAACGAATGGGCATGGGCGGCGGTGCCCGCGGCGACGAACGCGGCGACGGCGAGAAGGCGGCGGAGGGAAGTCATCGCGCGATTGTGCGGCGGTCGGCAGCTGCGACGGCGCGCCGATAATCGGGCGGATGTCCATCCAGACCGACGAATTCAGCCCTGGCCGGCGTGCGGCACCGCGTGACGACGGCGCCGCCGGCCGCATGCTGAGCGCGGCGCCGGCGTCGCCGAACGAAGAGGCGGTCGAGCGGGCGCTGCGGCCGAAGGGCCTCGTCGACTACGTCGGCCAGGGGAAGGCGCGCGAGCAGCTCGGCATCTTCATCGGCGCGGCGAAGATGCGCAGCGAGGCGATGGACCACGTGCTCCTGTTCGGGCCGCCGGGCCTCGGCAAGACGACGCTCTCGCACATCATCGCCAACGAGCTCGGCGTGAACCTGCGGCAGACGTCCGGTCCGGTGCTCGAGAAGCCCAAGGACCTGGCGGCGATCCTCACCAACCTCGAGCGCAACGACGTGCTCTTCATCGACGAGATCCACCGGCTATCGCCGGTCGTCGAAGAGATCCTGTACCCGGCGCTCGAGGACTACCAGATCGACATCATGATCGGCGAGGGCCCGGCCGCGCGCTCGATCAAGCTCGAGCTGCAGCCGTTCACGCTGATCGGCGCCACCACGCGCGCCGGCATGCTGACCAACCCGCTGCGCGACCGCTTCGGCATCGTCGCCCGGCTCGAGTTCTACACCTCCGAGGAGCTCGCCCGCATCGTCCACCGCTCGGCCGGCTTGCTCAAGGTGCCGATCGACGATGCCGGCGCGTTCGAGATCGCCCGCCGCTCGCGCGGCACGCCGCGCATCGCCAACCGGCTGCTGCGCCGCGTGCGCGACTACGCCGACGTCAAGGGCGACGGCAGGATCGTCCTGGCGCTCGCCGACCAGGCGCTGCGGATGCTGGACGTCGACGCCCAGGGGCTCGACCTGATGGACCGCAAGCTGCTCGACGCCGTCGTCCACCGCTTCGACGGCGGGCCGGTCGGCCTCGACAACGTCGCCGCGGCGATCGGCGAGGAAGCCGGCACGATCGAGGACGTGATCGAGCCGTACCTGATCCAGCAGGGCTACCTGCAGCGCACGCCGCGCGGCCGGATCGCGACGCCCGCGGCGTACCGGCACCTCGGCATGTTGCCGCCGTCGCGCAGCGCCGGGCTGTTCGGAGACGACGCGGGTTGAAGACGACCGCCGGATCGCGGTGCGGGACCCGGCTGCGCATGCTCGCGCCGTTCGCCTTGCTGGCGTTCGCTGCGGCCGGTGCGTCGGCCGACCCCGGGCCGACCTTCCGCATCGAGGTGCACCCGCTCCGAACGTCGACGCTCTCGACGCAGCAGTTCCTCGCCGGAACGACGGCCGGCGCCCCCGACGCCACGATCGCCGGCGAGCTGCGCCTGCCGACCGGCGCGCCCGACCGCCTGCCGGCGGTGATGATGCTGCACGGCGACGCCGGCGCGGTCGCGAACCAGCCGGCGTGGACCGACGAGCTCAACCGGCTCGGCATCGCCGTCTTCACGCTCGACAGTTTCAGCGGCCGTGGCGCGGTCGCGCCGGGCAGCAACCTCTCGACGATGCCCGCGTCTGTCGGCGGGGCGGCGCGCATCGTCGACGCCGAGCGGGCGCTGGCGCTGCTGGCCCGCCATCCGCGCATCGACCCGGCACGCATCGCGGTGATGGGCTTTTCCTCCGGCGGCAGGACCGTGCTCGTCGCTGCGCAGCGCCGCTTCGCCGCGGCCTTCGGCACGCCGGACCTGCACTTCGCGGCCTATGTCGCGCTCTACCCGCCGTGCAACGTGCAGCTCGCCGACGACACCGTGGCCGAACCCGGGCCGCAGCGCATCTTCATCGGCGAGGCCGACCTGACGACCACGGCCGATTCCTGCCGGCGCCATGTCGACCGGTTGAGGCGCGCGGGCGTCGATGCCGAGGTCACGACCTTCCCCGGCGCATCGCACGGCTTCGACAACGAGTCGCAACCGACCTTGACGCGGCTTGCCCAGGTCCCCACCCAGGCCCGCTGCGACGTCGTCGAAGCCGCGCCGGGCCGGCTCGTCAACGTCGACACCGGACGGCCGCTCGGGGACGACGACGCCTGCGTGGGCAAGGGCTTCGTCGCCGGCTACGACCGCGAGGCGAACCGGGCGACGCGCGCGGCGGTTGCCCGCTTCTTCGTCGAACGTTTCGGGCTGAAGCGCTGAGCCGGCCTACTTCGCCGGCTGGAAGCGCGGGTCGCCGAACTGCCAGAGCATGAAGCTCCAGACGTCGGCATCGCTGTCCTGGCGCTGCGCCTTGGTGCTGCCCATGCCGTGACCGCCGGCATCGTCGACCCGCAGCAGCACCGGCTTGCCGGCAGCGTTCGCCGCCTGCAGCCGCGCGACCATCTTGAACAATTGCCACGGCGGCACGCGCGGATCGTCGATGCCGATGTTGACGAGCGACGGTGCCGTCGCGGCCCTGGATGTAGAGGCCGACCTTCGCCGGGGCCATGGCGGTGACGACCTCGCGTCCCGGCGCGACGACCTCGGTCGCCCGGGCCAGGTCGGGGTGGCTCACGCTCGTCCTGACGATCTTGAATCGCGGCGCGTTCTGGTGGGAGAGCAGGAACAGGTCGTCGCCGTGGATCTCGAACGCGACGACCGCGTCGCTCGCGTCGAACAGCCTGCGCCAGGCCACCTTCGGCTTGAGTAGGTCGCGGCGCGGCGCGATGTAGACAGTCTGCTCGCGCTGCACGCCGTTGGCATGAACTGCGACGACTCACGGCGTTCCGGCGACGGGCAGGACGTTCCGGAACTCTTCCGGCTTGACGTCACGGGGCGCCGGTATCCCTCGGAGCCGCCGCTTTTCCGCCGGCCCGGGTGACACGGGACGTCTCCACGGTCCCGAAGAACAAGGACGGCGACTTGCCGAAGGTCCGCCGGAACATGGCCGAGAACGCGCTCTGGCTGCCGTAGCCGAGCTCGGCGGCGACGCGCGCGAGCGGCCAGCCGCGCGCGACGAGCGGCGCGGCGTGGGCGAGGCGCATCTGCTGGCGCCATTTCGCGAAGGTCGTGCCGAGATCGTCCACGAACAGCCGGGCCAGCGTCCGCGCGCTCGCGCCGACGCGCGGCGCCCACTGCTCGAGCGTGAGGTTCGAGGCCGGATCGTCGATCAGCGCGGCACAGAGCGCCGAGAGCCGCTTGTCGCGCGGCAGCGCGACGCCGACGCGGAGCTGCTCGGCGATGCGCAGCTCGTCGAGGATCAGGTCGCTGACCAGCCGTTCGCGCCGGCCGTCGGCCTCGGTCGGCGCCGTCCCGAGTTCGGCGATCAATTCGCGCAGCAGGTGCGAGACCTCGACGACGCGGCAGGCGTCGGCCGGCAACGCGCTCGCGGCGGGCAGCACGTAGAGCGAGCGCATGCGCGCCTCCTCGAGGATCGTCACGGCATGGGTGACGCCGCTCGGGATCCAGATCGCGCGGGACGGCGGGACGACCCAGGTGGTGTCGGCCGTGGCCACGCGCACGACGCCGGTGGCCGTGTAGAGAAATTGGTGCCAGGCGTGCGTGTGCGGCGGCAGCAGCGCGTCGTGGCCGAGATCGCGGGCGATCAGGCGCACCGGCCGGGTCGGCGTCGGGTCGTAGCCGGGAAGGTCGAGGCGGGGATGGTCGAGGACGTGGGGCACGGGCTGGCAGAAATGCGACAGAGGTTGTCTTTCTATCGCAAGACGGCCGGCGCGGCACGATCTACGATGTACACGTGTTCTCCAGGCTTCGATCGGCAACCGCATGACCGCCTCCCTCCGCCCCCTTCCTTCGACCGCCGTCCCGACCAGCGCCGCGCCGCTCGGCGGGGCTGCTCGCACCAGCGCCGACGCCGGCAGCGGCCCGGCCTACAGGGTGCTCGGCGCACTCAGCTTCTCGCACTTCCTCAACGACATGATCCAGTCGTTGATCCTCGCGATCTATCCGCTGCTCAAGGGCTCGTTCTCGCTGAGCTTCGTGCAGATCGGCCTGATCACGCTGACCTACCAGATCACCGCGTCGCTGCTGCAGCCGCTGATCGGGCTCTACACCGACAAGCATCCGCAGCCGCGGTCGCTGGCGTTCGGGATGGCGTCGACGTTCTGCGGGCTGCTGCTGCTGGCGTTCGCGCCTTCGTACGGCTGGCTGTTGGTGGCAGCAGCGCTGGTCGGCACCGGCTCGTCGGTGTTCCATCCCGAGTCGTCGCGGATCGCGCGCATGGCGTCGGGCGGCAAGCATGGTCTCGCGCAGTCGATCTTCCAGGTCGGCGGCAACGCCGGCAGCGCTGCGGGACCGTTGCTCGCGGCGTGGGTCGTGATCCCGCACGGGCAGCGCAGCGTCGGCGTCTTCGGGCTCGCGGCGATCCTCGCGATCGCCGTGCTGTGGAGCGTCGGCGGCTGGTACGCGCAGCGGCTCGCTGCGTTCGGTGCGAAAGCCAAGGCCGCACGCGACGCCCTGCCGCCGCTGCCGCGCGGCAAGGTCGCGGGCGCCGTGTCGATCCTGCTGCTCCTGATCTTCTCCAAGTACTTCTACATGGCGAGCATCACGAGCTACTACACCTTCTACCTGATCGAGAAGTTCGGCGTGTCGGTGCAGGCGGCACAGCTGCACCTGTTCGTCTTCCTCTTCGCCGTCGCGGCGGGAACGCTGCTCGGTGGGCCGATCGGCGACCGCATCGGCAGGAAGCGCGTGATCTGGGGGTCGATCCTCGGCGTCGCGCCGTTCACCATCGCGCTGCCGCACGTCGGGCTCGAGGCGACGACGGCGCTCAGCTTCGTCATCGGCTTCATCCTCGCCTCCGCCTTCTCCGCGATCCTCGTCTTCGCGCAGGAACTGATGCCGGGCAAGGTCGGCACGGTGTCGGGTCTCTTCTTCGGCTTCGCCTTCGGCATGGGCGGCATCGGCGCGGCGGTGCTCGGCCGGCTCGCAGACAGCCACGGCGTCGACTTCGTCTACGGGCTATGCGCGTACCTGCCGCTGCTGGGTCTCGCGACCGCCTTCCTGCCGGACGTGCGCGCGAAGCGGAGTTGAGAACCCCGGCTCAGCGCCGGGCGCGCCGCTCCTGCCAGGCCCGCAGTTCGCCGACGAAGCCGCGTCGGAAGGCGACGACGCAGACGACGAAGATCACGCCGATGATCACGTTGATCCACGAGCCGACCTGATCGGCCAGGAAGTTCTGCAGGCCGACGATCGTGAACGCGCCGAGCACCGGACCGGCAAAGGTGCCGAGGCCGCCGAGCAAGGTCATCAGGATGACCTCGCCCGAAAGCGACCAGTGCGCGTCGGAGAGCGTCGCGAAGCCGAGCACCAGCGTCTTGAGCGACCCGGCGAGGCCGGCGAGCGCGGTCGAGAGCACGAAGGCGAGCAGCTTGTAGCGGTCGACGTCGTAGCCGAGCGAAATCGCGCGCGGCTCGTTCTCGCGGATCGCCTTCAAGACCTGGCCGTACGGCGAATGGACGATGCGGATCACGAAGAGGAACACCGCGACGAAAACCGCCAGCACGACGTAGTAGAGCGTGCGGTCGTCGGCGAGCGACAGCAGGCCGAAGAGCGTGCCGCGCGGCACGCCCTGCAGGCCGTCCTCGCCGCCGGTGAACGGCACCTGCAGGAAGACGAAATAGATCATCTGCGCCATCGCGAGCGTGACCATCGCGAAATAGATGCCCTGGCGCCGGATCGCGATCGCGCCGACGACGAGGCCGCAGGCCGCCGCCGACACCGTGCCCGCGAGCACGCCGAGTTCCGGCGACCAGCCGGCCGTGCGCACCAGCCAGCCGGTCGCGTACGCCGCGAGGCCGAGGTAGGCGGCATGGCCGAACGACAGCAGCCCGGTGAAACCGAGCAGCAGGTTGAAGGCGCACGCGAAGATCGCGTAGCAGAGCGCCTTCATCATGAAGACCGGATAGAGGCCGACGAAGGGCGCGACGAGCAGGAGCGCGAGTCCGGCCCAGAGCAGCCACCGGCCGCGTCGCTCGAGCGCGGACACGGCGCGGGCCGGCGTGAGCGGGGCGATCGCGACGGTCTCGGTGGCGCTCGACATCACTTCTCCTTCCCGAACAGACCCGCGGGCCGGATCATCAGCACGATCGCCATGATGACGAAGACGACGATGCTCGACGCCTCCGGGTAGAACACCTTCGTCAGTCCTTCGACGAGCCCGAGCCCGAGCCCGGTGACGATCGAGCCGAGGATCGAGCCCATCCCGCCGATCACGACGACCGCGAAGACGACGATGATGAGATTGCTGCCCATCAGCGGCGTCACCTGGATCACCGGCGCGGCGAGCACGCCGGCGAGCGCGGCGAGCGCGCACCCGGCGCCGTAGGTCAAGGTCACCATCACCGGCACGTTGATGCCGAAGGCCTGCACGAGCGTCGGGTTCTCGGTGCCCGCACGCAAGTAGGCGCCGAGGCTCGTCCGCTCGATCAGGAACCAGGTGCCGAGGCAGACCGCGAGCGACGCGACGACGACCCAGGCGCGGTAGTTCGGCAGCGTCATGAAGCCGAGGTTGGTCGCGCCCTGCAGCAGGTCGGGCACCGGATACGACTGCCCCGACACGTCGAACCAGTAGCGGAACACGCCCTCGGCGATCAGCGCCAGGCCGAAGGTGAGCAGGAGGCCGTAGATCGGGTCGATGCGGTAGAGGCGCTTCAGCAGCGTCCGCTCGATCACGACGCCGAGCGCGCCGACGACGAGCGGCGACAGCACGAGCGCGAACCAGTAGTTGATGCCGAACTTGTCGAGCGCGACGAAGCCCACGTAGGCGCCGATCATGTAGAGCGCGCCGTGGGCGAAATTGACGATCCCGAGCAACCCGAAGATCACCGCGAGGCCGAGCGACAGCATCGCGTAGAACGAGCCGTTCACCAGGCCGAGCAGCAGCTGGCCGGCGAAGGCCTGGACCGGGATGCCGAAGATGTCCATCAGCGCAGGATCACTTCCAGAGCGGGCACTTGCTCTCGGCCTTGGTCGTGAACGCCTCCTCGCCCTTGGTCGTCGCGACGACGTTGTAGTAGTCCCACGGCGTGGTCGACGCCTCCGGCGTCTTCACCTGCATCAGGTACATGTCGTGGATCATCGAGCCGTCGGCACGGATGTAGCCGCCCTTGGTGTACATGTCGTTGACCTTGCTCTGGCGCAGCTGCGCCATGACCTTCTCGCCGTCGTCGGTCGCCGCGGCCTTGACGGCGTTCAGATAGAACTGCGTCACCGAATAGTCGGCCGCCTGCAGCGACGACGGCATGCGCTTCCACTTGTCGAAGAAGCGCTTGGCCCAGGCGCGCGATTCGGCGGACTGGTTCCAGTACCAGCTGTCGGTCAAGTAGAGGCCCTGCGTCGCCTTCAGGCCGAGCGAGTGCACGTCGTTGATGAACATCAGAAGCCCGGCGAGCTTCATCGTCTTCGTGACGCCGAATTCGTTGGCCGCCTTGATGGCGTTGATGGTGTCGCCACCGGCGTTGGCGAGCGCCAGGATCTGCGCCTTGCTCGACTGCGCCTGCAGCAGGAACGACGAGAAGTCGCTCGCCGAGAGCGGATGCCGCACCGAGCCGACGACGCTGCCGCCCGCCGCCTTGACGACGGTCGTCGCGTCGTTCTGCAGCGCCGTCCCGAAGGCGTAGTCGGCGGTCAGGAAGTACCAGCTCTTGCCGCCGGCCTTCACCACCGCGGGGCCGGTGCCCTTGGCGAGCGCGACGGTGTCGTAGGCGTAGTGGATCGTGTAGGGCGAGCACTGGTCGTTGGTGAGCGCCGAGGTGCCGCCGCCGACCGAGAGGTACGGCTTCTTCTTCTCGGCCGCGACTTTCGCCATCGCGAGGTTGGTGCCCGAGTTGGTGCCCGCGATCAGCATGTCGAGGCCTTGCTGGTCGAACCATTCGCGCGCCTTGGCGGCGGCCACGTCGGCCTTGTTCTGGTGATCGGCGACGAGCAGCTCGACCTTCTTGCCGGCGACCGCGCCGCCCAGGTCGGCGATCGCCATGCGGATCGCCTCGGCGCCGGCCGGGCCGTCGATGTCGGCGTAGAGGCCCGACATGTCGGTGATGAAGCCGATGCGGATCACGTCGCCGGAGATCTGGGCGCGTGCGGTGCCGGTACACAGGGTCGTCGCGGCGAGCAGGCAGGCCGCAGAGATCGGGTTGAGTCGCATGAGGGTCTCCAGGTGGTGGGATGGCGGAATCAGACGCCGAGGTATTCGTGCAGCCGCTCGAGCCGCAACGGCAGCTCGGCCTGCGTGAATTGCTGGATCACGCGGCCGTGTTCCATGACCAGGAAGCGGTCGGCGAGCGGCGCCGCGAAGCGGAAGTTCTGCTCGACCATGACGACGGTGTAGCCGCTCGCCCGCAGCGCGACGACCATCTCGGCGAGCTTCTGCACGATGACCGGCGCGAGGCCTTCCGAGATCTCATCGAGCAGCAGCAGCTTCGCGCCGGTGCGCAGGATGCGCGCGACCGCGAGCATCTGCTGCTCGCCGCCCGAGAGCCGCGTGCCCTGGCTCGCCGCGCGCTCGGCGAGGTTCGGGAACATCGCGTAGATCTGCTCGACGCTCATGCCGCCGGGCGCGAGCGTCGGCGGCAGCATCAGGTTCTCCTCCGCCGACAGGCTCGAGAAGATGCCGCGTTCCTCGGGGCAGTAGCCGATGCCCAGCCGCGCGATCCGGTGCGTCGGCAGGCCGATCGTCTCGGTGCCGCGGACCTTGATCGAGCCCTTGCGGCTGCCGATCAGCCCCATGATCGCGCGCATCGTGCTCGTGCGGCCGGCACCGTTCCTGCCGAGCAGCGTCACCACCTCGCCCTCGGCGACGTGGAAGTCGACACCGTGGAGCACGTGCGACTCGCCGTACCAGCCCTGCAGCCCCCGGACCTCGAGGAACGGCGCGGCCATCAGTGCGCGCCCTTCAGCTCGACGTTCGCGCTGCCCATGTACGCCTCGATCACCGCCGGGTCGCGCGACACCGTCTCGTAGGAGCCCTCGGCGAGCGTCGCGCCGCGTTGCAGCACGGTGATCGTGTCGGCGATGCGCGAGACGACGCTCATGTTGTGCTCGACCATCAGCACCGTGCGGCTCGCGCTCACCTTCTTGATGAGCTGCCGGATTCGGTCGACGTCCTCGAGGCCCATGCCCTGCGTCGGCTCGTCGAGCAGCATCAGCGCCGGATCCATCGCGAGGGTCGTCGCGATCTCGAGCGCGCGCTTGCGGCCGTAGCTCAGCTCGACCGCGGGCAGGTGCGCGTAGGCCTCGAGATCGACCTCGCGCAGCAGGCCGGTCGCGCGTGCGTCGAGCGTCTGCAGCGAGCGCTCGGCCTTCCAGAAGTGGAACGAGGTGCCGAGCGTGCGCTGCAGCGCGACGCGCACGTTCTCGAGCACCGACAGATGCGGGAACACCGCCGAGATCTGGAACGAGCGGATCACGCCGCGCCGCGCGATTCGCGCGGGCTTCTCGTGCGTGATGTCGACGCCGTCGAAGACGATGCGGCCCGAGGACGGCGTGAGGAACTTCGTCAGCAGGTTGAAGCAGGTCGTCTTGCCTGCGCCGTTCGGGCCGATCAGCGCGTGGATGCTGCCGCGCCTGACCTTGAGATCGACCTTGCTGACCGCGACGAAGCCCTTGAACTCCTTGGTCAGCGCGTGCGTCTCGAGCACGTACTCGCCGCCGCTCATCGCGCCGTCGCCCCCGGCACCGCACCGCCGAGCCGCTGCGACAGCACGCGCGCCACCTCGAGCGTCGCGAGCCGGTGGCGCTCGCCGCGATCGGCGCCGAGCAGCGCCTTGTTGATGCAGACCGCCACGCCCGCGACGATGTCGCCCGCGGCGTCGAAGACCGGCGCGCCGAACGAATAGACGCCCTCGCGCACCGCCTCGTCGTCGACGCTCCAGCCGCGTCGCCGGACCGCCGCGAGCTCGCGCAGCAGCGACTCGACGTCGCGCGGGCCCTTGCGCGTCAGCCGGGGCGGCAGACCGTCGGCATAGAGCGCGCGGATCTCGGCGGCCGACCGATGGGCGAGCATCGCCCGGCCGCTGCCGGACAGGAACGCCGGCAGCCGCATGCCGACGTTGAACGCGAGGCCGAGAGGCCGGGCGCTGTTGCGCACCGCGACGTAGAGCGCATCGGCGCCGCTCAGCACCGACAGCACGACCGTTTCCTCCGGCGCGGCGCCGGCGTCGTTCCAGAGCGCGTTGAATTCGCGCGCAGGATCGGTGCCCGCGACGAACGCTTCGGCGAGCCCCATGACCCGCGGACCGATCAGATACGCGCCATCGGACTGCCGCCGCAGGTAGCCGAACGACAGCAGCGTGTGGCACAGGCCGTGGACGCTGCTCTTCGGCAGCGCCAGATCGGCGGCCAGATGCCCGAGGCTCATCGGCACGCGCTCCTGCGCCAGCCGTTCGAGCAGCAGCAGCGCCCGCGACACCGACGGCACGCGGGCGTCGCTGCCGGCCGCCGTCGCATGCGAGGACAGGGCCGACGGATCGGTCCGGCGCGGGCCGGGCAGCGGGGTGGCGATGTGCAGAACGGACTCCGGAGCGGTCGGGACGATGCGTTCAGCCCGCTGAACGGCGTTCAGCAGAGCAGGCGGCGAGTCTAGTGAGCTGCCCGCGCCGACGGACGTGCGTCGCGGGAAAGCACTGAGAGGGATGTCCCGGGCGACGCGGCCGCGATCGCGGCACTGCGCTCGGTGCGAGCTGCCGTCGGTCGGCCGGCGACGCGGCGCGCTGCTGCGAACGCCGGCCGCGAGGCTACCCGAGGAGCGTGGACGGCAGACGTCATGGCCCGCGCCGACTCGTCGGGCGGCGAGCCGCTGCGACGACGAGCGCCGTCGTTCCGAGCCGCGGAGCGGGCGTGTCGGCTCGTTCGCCGGTCGTCAGCGGACGGTCGGCGGGCCGGCGGCGTCCTCGGCGGCGTCGCGGACCAGGCCGTCGAGATGCTGCGCGTCGCTCCAGCCGACGAGCGTGAAGCCCTGCGGCGAATGGAGCAGCCGGTTGATTGCGGCGTTGCCGACTAGCCATGTGCGCGGCGCATCGAGCGCCACGCGGGTCGCGGCGCGGTAGAGGCAATCCATGACGCCGCCGTGGGCGACGACCGCGATCGTCTCGCCGGCATGCGCGGCGGCGAGCCGGCGGACCGCCGCGGTGCAGCGATCGAAGAAGGCCTGCAGCGTCTCGCCGTCGGCAGCGCCGAAGTCGGGGTCGCGGCGGCGCCAGCGTTCGCTGTCGGCGGGCCAGCGCTCGGCGATCTCGGCGAACGTGAGGCCTTCGAAGACGCCGAAGCGGCGCTCGCGCAGGCCGACGTCCGTCATGACCGGCAAGCCCAACCGGTCGCCGACGGCTTCGGCCGTGCGCAGCGCCCGCGCGAGGTCGCTCGACCAGATCGCGGTGATGCCTTCGCCCACCAGCGCGTCGGCGAGCCGCACGACCTGGCGACGGCCGTGGGCGTTGAGCGGAATGTCGAGCTGGCCCTGGATGCGCGCACCCACGTTCCACTCGGTCTCGCCGTGGCGGATCGCGACGACGCGCGTGGCGCCGTCGCCCTCCGGTGCGCCGCTCACGGGTGGAGCAGCCGGCGGTTCAGCGTGTAGGTGCCGGAGAGCGTGGCTTCGGCGAGCACGTGCGGGTAGATCGCCTGGCGCACCGCGGGGCCGGTGAAGATGCCGTCGACGGGCGCACGCGGCGTGTCGAGCGCGTACACGGTGAAGACGTAGTGGTGGATCAGCGAGTCGTTGAACGGCGGGAACGGGCCGTCGTAGCCGAAGTAGTCGCCCGCGCGCTCGGCGTCGCCGGCGAACCAGCCGGTGTAGTCGTTCAGCCCGTGGCGCACGCCGGCCACGCTGGCGCGCAGGCCGTCGATGCGCGGCGCCGGGCCGGGCTTGCCGCGCGGCGTGAAGCCGCGGCTCCATTCGCCCTCGGGCAGCTCGCCGACGTCGGCCGGGATGTCGACCATCACCCAGTGGAAGAAGTCGACGCGCGGCAGGTCGGCCGGAACCTCGCGGTCGGGCTGGTTGACATCGTCGCCGCGGCTCGGTACGTCGAAGTCGTGGCAGATCAGCGTGAACGAGCGCGTGCCCGCCGGCGCCTCGCTCCAGGCCAGGTGCGGGCTGACGTTGTCGGAGAAGCCGACGCCGTCGCCGAGCGGGCGGCCCGCAGCGTGGCGGCTCGGGATCGGCTCGCCGTTGGCCCAGCCGTCGCTCCAGAGCCTCATGGTCACACTCCCCAGACGATGTCGGCGCCGGCCGACGCCGAGCGCTTCATCATCTCGACGAGCGGCCAGGCGCGCTGGCGCAAGGTCACGCCCTCGCGAGGCGCGAGGCGCCTGCCGTCGGCGGCCGCGTCCTTTTCGGCCTGCGCGCGCGCCGACTCGTCGGCGGCGACCGCCGCCTCGATCGCCGCGATCGCCGACGGCATCGCGGCGACGTCGATGATCCCCTGAGCCGCTGGCGACTTGCCGATCGTCTTCAGGACATCGTCGCCCGCGGGCCCCATCATGATGACGTCGCCAGCGGCCTTGGACTTGAACTTGTAGATCATCGCGAAGCGGGCGTGTACACACCGGCGCGGTTGAAGGGGTAGTCGGATTGTGCGCCGCGCATCGGCCCGTCCTCGATGCTGCCGCTCGGCCGCGAGCCGAGCACCTGGAAGAGCGCCATCCAGCCGCGTTCGAAGCCCATCGCGCTGCCGGCGAGGTAGAGCCGGTAGGCGCGCACGACCTTGTCGGAGGCGACCGTCCGCGCCGCGTCGAGCCGGGCCTCGAGCGCGTCGCTCCAGGCCCAGAGCGTGCGGGCGTAGTGCGGACGCAGGTTCTCGAGGTCGAGCGGCTCGAGTCCCGATTCGCTCATCACCTCGGCGACGCGCGAGACGTGCTGCAACTCGCCGCCGGGAAAGATGTGGCGGTCGATGAAGTCGCCGATGCCGGCGCCGAGCTGGTGGTTGCGCGTGCCGCCGGCGGTGATGCCGTGGTTCATCAGCAGGCCGCCGGGCCGCAGCAGCCGCCGCAACTTGGCGAAGTAGGCCGGCAGCTGCGCCCGGCCGACGTGCTCGAACATGCCGACCGATGCGATCTTGTCGTAGGGCGCTGCGCGCGGCGTCTCGAGCACGTCGCGGTAGTCGATCAGGTCCATGCGGACGCGGCCCGCGAGCCCGCGCTCGGCGATCAGCCGGTTGACGTGCGCGTGCTGGTTCCTGCTGAGCGTGATGCCGTGCGCCTCGACGCCGTACTGCTCGGCCGCCCACAGCAGCAGGCCGCCCCAGCCCGCGCCGACGTCGAGAAAGCGCTCGCCGGGCTTCAACATCAGCTTGCGGCAGATGTGGTCGAGCTTGGCTTCCTGCGCCTGCTGCAGCGTCATCCCGGGATGGCTGAAATAGGCGCACGAGTAGAGCCGGTTCGGATCGAGCCAGAGGCGGTAGAAGTCGTCCGAGACGTCGTAGTGGAACTGGACCTGCCGGGCATCGGTCTCCGGCTTGTGGCGTGCGCGCGACCGCGCGGCGCTGCGGATCTCGCGCCACCAGCCGAGCGGCGGGCTGGCCGGGTCGACCTGCGTCGGATCGTCGCCGAGCATCTCGGCGGCGACCTGCATCAGGTCGCGCACGCTGCCGTCGAACGCGAGCCGGCCTTCGACGTAGTCGTCGGCGACCTTGCCGATCTCGCCGGCGGCGATGTGGGCGAGCGGCGCGAACTCGGCGAGCCGCAGCGCGACCGCGGCCGGGTCGGGTCCGATGCGGTGCCCGTCGGGCATCACGACGGCGAGGGGAAGGGTGAGCGACTCGAGCTTGCGCTGCAGCACGGCATCCAGAACGGGCATGGAACCTCCTCGCGACAACTGTACGAAAAATCGACCCGGCCGCGGCGCCGGAGCGCCGCGGCCGATCGTTCGGACACGGTTTCGCAGGAAGCGGTCACCACCGCGCGGCGGCGGCGGCGCAGCGCGTCGCGGCTTGGGATCTAGTCGCGCGCGGCGTCGGCCGGCGGACGCCAGAAGCGCACGCCGGCGCGGCCGGCGTCCTTGACCTCGCGCATCGCGGCGTCGGCGCGCTCGAGCAGCGTGTCGATGTCCGACCCGTCGTCCGGGCAAAGCACGATCCCGATGCTCGCGCCGACGACGACGCTGCGACCGTCACCGAACTCGAACGGCCGCTCGAGCGCGGCGGCGATGCGCGCCGCGGCCAGCGTGGCGCCCGCGGCGTCGGTCTGCTGCGCGACGATCACGAACGCGTCGTCGGCGAGCCGCGCTACGGTATCGACCTGCCGCAGGCTGGCGGCGATGCGGCGGGCGGCGTCGCGCAGCACGTCGTCGGCCAGCCGCCGGCCGAACTGCAGGTTGACGTCGGCGAAGTGGTCCAGATCGATCGACAGCAGGCTGAAGCGGCTGCCGTCGCGCCGGGCGAGCGCCAGCGCCTGGGCGACGCGGTCGCCGAGCAGCCGGCGGTTCGGCAGGCCGGTCAGCGCGTCGGTGAAGGCGAGCGCCTGGAGCTGCCGCTGCGCACCGACCACGTCGGTCACGTCGCGGAACGACGTGACCCGGCCGATCGGCCGCCCCGCCGCGAGCTGCGGCCGGACGATCCGCTCGAGCAGCTGCCCCGACTGGAGCTCGACCACGTCGGTCGCCTCGGCGCGCACGGCGTCGTCGAGCTGGGCGAGCCGCCGCATGTAGCCCGGCGGGTCGATGACGGCGCGGCGCATCGATTCGAAGACGGCGTCGTCATCACCGCGCACGAGCAGCTCGTGGCGCAGGCCCCAGAGCGTCGCGAAGCGGCGGTTGAACTTGCGGATGCGGCCGCTCAGGTCGGTGACGAGCACGCCGTCGTGCGTCGACTCGAGCGTGGCGCTCAGGTCGGCGACGGCGAGCGCGAGCTCGCGCTGCGCCGCGACCGCCTCGCTGCGGTCCTGCATCGAGACGAGCCAGACGCCGTGGCTGCCGTCGGCGGTCTGTGCGGTCACGAGACTGATGCGGCGGTGGACCGGCACCGCGCGTTCGCCGCGCAACACGAAGCTCTCCGAGTCGACCTCGCTCTCGAGCCCGGCGCGCACCTCGTCCCAGAAACAGCGGTCTTCGGCGCTGGCACAGAGCGCGTCGACCGGCCGGCCGAGCCAGCGCCGCCGCGGAAGGCCGGTGATCGCGACGGTCGCGGCGTTGGCGGCGACGATCCGCAGGTCGACCGCGTCGGCGAGCCAGACCGCGCCCTGCATCGCCTCGATCAGCGCCTGCCAGCCGGGCGGCATCCGAAACGCGGAGCCTTCGTCGGCGTCGACCACGACGTCGAGCCGCGCCGGCGTCGACGCCGCCAACGCCGCGCTGGAAGCGTCAAGCCGCAAGGTCGCTCACCCTCGCCGGCTCGAAGAAGTACGACACGCGCGGCGGCGGCGCAAGGTACTGCTGGATCGGCGACGGCAGTTGCGCCGGCCGCACGCAACGGCGGATGCCGAGGCCCGTGCAGGTCTCGAGGTCGACGATCGTCGCCTCGTCGACCGGCACCTTGGGATCGTGCACGAGCACCCGCGGGCGCAGCGGCCGCGACGAATTGACGCCGACGACGAGCGCGAAGCGGTCGTCGGTGAGCTGCACCGTCGAGCCTGCCGGATAGACGCCCATCATGCGGATGAAGGCGTTGAGGATCGTCGTCTCGAACTTGTTCTGCCCCTGCGTGAAGAGCAGCGACAGCGACTCGTGCGGCGTCAGCGCCGCGCCCGGCTGGTGCGGGTTGCAGAGGTTGTCGTAGCGGTTCACCAGCGCGACGATGCGCGCGCCGAGCGTCATCCGGTCGCAGTTCAGCCGCAGCGGAAAGCCGCTGCCGTCGGCGTGCTCGTGGTGCTGGGCGAGCACCTGCGTCGCGCCCGGCGACATGCCCATGCGCTTGGCGAACGCGATGCCGAGGTTGACGTGGTCTTCATAGAAACGAGCCTCCGCGCCGCTCGAGTGCTCGTCGCGGAACCGCACGCGGACCGGCAGCTCGAGCTTGCCGATGTCGTGCAGCAAGGCGCCGACGCCGAGGTCTTGCAGCTCGTTGTCGGACAGGCCGAACGTGCGGCCCATCAGCATCGAGACGACGGTGACGTTCAGGGCGTGCTTGGACGCCTTGTCGCCGGCCGCTTCGGTGAGCAGGCGGATGCAGAGTTCCCGCGGGCCGAGCATCTTCGTCGACAGCGTCGAGACGAGCGCCTCGGCGCTTTCGCGGGCCTCGCGCGGCCGCTGCAGCGCCAAGTCGGTGAGCTGCCGGCACTCGCGCGCGGCTTCGGCGAACTGGCGCTCGCAGAGCTGCAGCGCGGCGCGCTGCGCGGCGAGGCGCTGCTGCAGCGTCGGCGGCGTCGGCGGCGCCGGCGGCGAGGCGGCGGCCGGCGGCGCGGCGACCGTGTCGACGACCGGGTCGTTCGCCGCGCCGCCGCCCGTGCAGGCGGTGGGATCGCTCTGCGCCCGGCTCCAGCGGACGCGACGGATGCCGAGCGAGCGGATGGTCGCGATCTGTTCGTCCGAAGCGATGCGGAAGCTGCTCAAGGGAAACGGGTGCGACATCCAGCCGCCGTCGAGATGGATGTACATCCCGACGCGCAGGGCTTCGAGGTCGATCGTGTCGTGCAGGGTCGCCGCGTTCATGCTGGGACGGGACGGGCAACGGGCCCGGCCGGCATGGACATATCGGCGCACGCCGCGCGCGACTTGACCCGCCCGACCCGGCACTACCGCACGACCCGGGCATGATGCGCATCCGATCCGCTGCCCGACCCGTATCACCGGCAGCCACCGTCCGAGACGTCCCATGCCCGCCAACACCGCTGTTCTCGTCAACTGGGTCGAACAGGGCTTCGTGCCGGATCGCGTCGTCCGCCTCGGCATCCGCAGGCTGCTCAAGGCGCGGCTCGCCGAGCTCGGCGACGACGATCCGGCCGAGACCGCCGAGCGCACGCGCGCCTTCCTCGCCGAACTGCGCAACGCCCCGCTCGCGCTGCTGCCGGCCAAGGCGAACGAGCAGCACTACGAAGTGCCGGCGGCGTTCTTCGCGCGGGTGCTCGGTCCGCACCGCAAGTACAGCGCCTGCTGGTGGGGCGACGACGTCGCCACGCTGGCCGATGCCGAGGCCGCGGCGCTGCGGCTCACCTGCGAGCGCGCCGGGCTCGTCGACGGCCAGTCGGTGCTCGAACTCGGTTGCGGCTGGGGCTCGCTGTCGCTCTGGATGGCCGAACGCCATCCGGCATCGCGCATCACCGCGGTCTCGAACTCGCGGTCGCAGCGCGAGCACATCGAGGCCGAGGCGGCGCGGCGCGGGCTCGCGAACCTCACCGTCGTCACCCGCGACTTCAACGACTTCGACACCGCCGAGCGCTTCGACCGCATCGTCTCGGTGGAAATGTTCGAGCACCTGCGCAACTGGCCGCGCGCGTTCGCGAACGTCGCCCGCTGGCTCGAGCCCGACGGCCGCTTCTTCCTCCACGTCTTCGCGCACCGCGGCGCGCCCTATGCCTTCGTCGAGCGCGACGCGAGCGACTGGATGAGCCGCCACTTCTTCTCGGGCGGGATGATGCCGAGCGACGACCTCGCGCTCCACTGCCAGGACGATCTGCGCCTCGTCGACCGCTGGCGCTGGAGCGGCGCGCACTACCAGCGCACCGCCGAGGCGTGGCTCGTCAACATGGACGCGCAGCGCGAGGCGCTGCTGCCGGTGCTCGAGGCGACCTATGGCGCCTCCGCGGTGTCGGTGTGGTGGACGCGCTGGCGGCTCTTCTTCCTGTCGTGCGCCGAGCTGTTCGGCCACGACGGCGGGCGGCAGTGGTGGGTGTCGCACTACCTGTTCGCGCCGCGCCGCGGAGCGCCATGAACGCCGGCTCGGGTGTCGGCACCGCGCTCGCGGCGCTCGCGGCCGTCGCCGGCCTCGCCGCCCTGACGTGGCTCGCGAGCCTGCTGCGGCACGACGTCAGCCTCGTCGACCGCGTCTGGGGCGTGCTGATCGCCACGGCGGCGAGCGTGTGCGGCGCGCTGCTGCCGGGCGCCGCCGACCGCCGCGCCTGGATGCTCGCGCTCGTCTGGATCTGGGCGCTCCGGCTGTCGGCCTACGTGAGCCGGCGCAACTGGGGCCACGGCGAGGACCGGCGCTACCAGGAGATCCGGGCGCGCAACCAGCCGAACTTCGCCGTCAAGAGCCTCTATGTCGTCTTCGCGCTGCAGGCGGTGCTCGCGTGGCTCGTCGCCGCGCCGTTCTTCGCCGGGCTCGGCTCGACCGCGCCGCTCGGTACGCTCGACGCGATCGGGCTCGCGCTCGCGGCCTTCGGCATCGTCTTCGAAGCCGTCGGCGACCAGCAGATGGCGCGCTTCAAGGCCGATCCGGCCTCGAAGGGCCAGGTGATGGACCGCGGCGTCTGGCGCTACAGCCGGCATCCGAACTACTTCGGCGAATGCTGCGTCTGGTGGGGCTTCTGGCTCGTGGCGCTCGGCGGCGCCGGCCTCGGCGGGGCGTGGTGGAGCGTGATCTCGCCGGTCGTGATGACCGCGCTCCTGCTCAAGGTCTCGGGCGTCTCGCTGCTCGAGAAGGACATCGTCGAGCGCCGCCCGGCCTACCGCGACTACATCGCACGCACCAACGCCTTCGTTCCCGGCCCGCCGCGGTCGCCGAGCCGGTCCTGACACCATGAAAATCACGTCGATCCTTCTCGCCGCAGCATGCGCCGTCGCCGGCTGCAGCACACCCGCGACGCCGGGCGGCGCCGCGCCGGCACGGCCGGTCACGCTCGTGTCCGCGGTCGACCTGCCACGCTACATGGGCGACTGGTACGTGATCGCGAGCATCCCCACCCGCATCGAGACCGACGCGTTCAATGCCAAGGAGTCGTACCGGCTCGAGCCAGGCGGCAAGGTCGCGATCACCTTCACCTTCAACGACGGCGGCTTCACCGGGCCGCTCAAGACCTATACGTCGACCGGAAGCGTCCCGGACAGGAACGTCCCGGCGATCTGGGACGTGCAGTTCATCTGGCCGATCCAGGCCGACTACCGGATCTCGCACCTCTCGGCGGACTACCAGCAGGTGATCGTGACGCGAGACAAGCGCGACTACGTCTGGATCATGGCGCGCACGCCGCAGATCGGCGAGGCCGACTACCGGCGGCTCGTCGGCATCGTCGCCGGCGAGGGCTACGACCCGAGCAGGCTGCGGCGCGTTCCGCAGGCGAGCGGCCGCTGACCGGCGGTCAGCCCGCCGCGGGCTTCGGCTTCTCGACGTGGCCGCCGAACTGGAAGCGCATCGCCGAGAGCAGCTTGTTCTGGAAGTCGGCCTCGCCGCGCGAGCTGAAGCGCGCGTAGAGCGCCGTCGTCAGCACCGGCGCCGGCACGGCCTCGTCGATCGCCGCCTGGATCGTCCAGCGGCCCTCGCCCGAGTCGGACACGGCGCCCGAGAACTTGTCGAGCACCGGGTCGTCGTGCAGCGCGTTGGCGGTCAGATCGAGCAGCCACGAGGCGATCACGCTGCCGCGGCGCCAGACCTCCGCCACGTCCTGCAGCGGGAACTCGTACTGGTAGCGCTCGGGCTCGCGCATCGGCGTGGTCTCGGCGTCGGCCTCGTGGTGCTGCTTGCCGATGTTCGCGCCGCGGAGGATGGCCAGGCCCTCGGCGTAGGCGGCCATCATCCCGTACTCGATCCCGTTGTGGACCATCTTGACGAAGTGCCCGCCGCCGCTCTCGCCGCAATGCAGGTAGCCGTGCTCCGCCGTGCCGTCGCGATCGGCACGGCCGACGGTGCGCGGGATGTCGCCGCGGCCAGGGGCGAGCGTCGCGAAGATCGGGTCGAGGCGTTCGACCGCCGCGGTGTCGCCGCCGATCATCATGCAGTAGCCGCGATCGGCGCCCCACACGCCGCCGCTCGTGCCGACGTCGACATAGTGAACGCCCTTCTCCTTCAGCGCCTTGGCGCGGCGGATGTCGTCGACGTAATAGGAGTTGCCGCCGTCGATCAGGATGTCGTCGGCCTCGAGCAGCGGCAGCAGGTCGGCGATCGTCGCGTCGACGACCGCTGCCGGCACCATCAGCCAGACGGCGCGCGGCTTGGCGAGCCGCGCGACGAAGTCGGGCAGCGTCCTGGCGCCGGTCGCGTGCTCGTTCTCGAGCGCCAGCACGGCGGCCTCGGCGCGGTCGAAGACGACGCAGTCGTGGCCGCCCTTCATCAGGCGCCGCACCATGTTCGATCCCATGCGGCCGAGGCCGATCATTCCGAGTTGCATCGTGGACTCCAGGTCAGGGATGCCGTTGCCGGCGATGAGGCATCGTAGTTCGGGGCGGTGACATGCGCTGCGGTCGCAGGCCGGCAGCCGGTCGGTCGGCGACCCGGCGGCGCTGTCCGCGCAGGCCGAGCCGCATGGGTCGGCGCGGCGCCGGCCGGGTCGCGCTACGCTCCGGAAGCTGCGGCGCTTCGCGCTGCGGCC
The DNA here is from genome assembly GCA_964249855.1 of uncultured Rhizobacter sp. Classification (GTDB taxonomy): domain Bacteria; phylum Pseudomonadota; class Gammaproteobacteria; order Burkholderiales; family Burkholderiaceae_C; genus LMDS01. The sequence goes on from CAXUDL010000007.1 coordinate 44,122, forward strand.
CATCGCGCCGCCGCATGCCCCTTCCGCCTGCCTCCTCCGACAGCCACACCCCGATGCCCGCCCCGACCCTCACCGACATCCAGGCCGCCGCCGCGCGGATCGCGCCGTACATCCGCCGCACGCCGCTCTGGGCGCTGCCGAGCACGGCCTTCGGCCTGCCCGACGGCACGCCGCCGTTCGACGTCTGGCTCAAGCTCGAGCAACTGCAGTGCAGCGGCAGCTTCAAGGCGCGCGGCATGTTCAACCGCCTGCTCGCCCAGCCGATCCCTGCGGCCGGCGTGATCGCGGCGTCGGGTGGCAACGCCGGCATCGCGACGGCGCTGGCTGCGCGCGTGCTGGGCGTGCCGGCGGAGATCTTCGTGCCGTCGATCAGCTCGGCCGCGAAACGCGAGCGCCTCGCCGAACTCGGCGCGACGGTCGTCGTCGGTGGCGCCGCCTATGCCGAGGCGCTCGCCGCATGCGAGGCGCGGCAGCGCGAGACCGGCGCCTTGATGACGCACGCCTACGACCAGCCCGAGGTCGTCGCTGGCGCCGGCACGCTCGCCGCCGAGATCGAAGCGCAGCGCGGCACGCCGGACAGCGTGCTCGTGAGCGTCGGCGGCGGCGGCCTGATCGGCGGCATCGCCGTCGGCTTCGACGGCCGCAGCCGCATCGTCGCGCTCGAGCCCGTGCGTGCACCGACGCTGTTCCGGGCCCGCGAGGCCGGCCGGCCGGTCGACGTCGAGGTGTCGGGCATCGCCGCCGACGCGCTCGGCGCCCGTCGCATCGGCACGATCGCCTGGGAGATCGCCACGCGGCGCGTCGACGAGGCGCATCTGCTCGACGACGCCGCGATCCGCGACGCGCAACGCTGGCTCTGGCGCGAACTGAAGCTGGCGGTCGAACCGGCGGCGGCGCTTCCGCTCGCGGCGCTGCAGCAGGGGCTGGTGCGACCCGCTGCGGGCGAGACGGTGTGCCTCGTCGTTTGTGGAAGCAACGTCGACCCGGCGACGCTCGCCTGAGCCGACGCTCGCGTCGCCACCGCGGTGTCGCGGTCCGAGGCTGCGGCACGCTCGGCTCGGCTGTTCCGGCGCACTGCGTCGCCGGCGCCGAAGCGGCGCGCGCCGGCTCCGGTCGCCAGACGCTCAGCGGACCAGCCGCTGCAGCAGCTCGACGAGCAGCAGCCGCTCCGCCTGCGTGAGCACACCGAGCGCCTCCCGCTCCATCGTCTGCGAGACGGCCTCGGCGCGGGCGCAGAGCGCCTCGCCGGCCTCGGTCAGGTGGACGATCTGCGCGCGCCGGTCGACCGTGCTGCGCACGCGCTCGAGCAGGCCGCGCTCGGCCATGCGGTCGAGGATGACGGCGAGATTGGGCGGCGACAGGTCGAGCGCCTGGCCGAGCTGCTTCTGGTTGACGTCGACGTTCGACGCGACGAGCACGAGGATCGAGAACTCGACGCCCTTCAGCTGCAGCGGCCCCATGTGCCGGTGGAACGACTTCTTCAGTTCGACGGCGGCGCGCTTGGCGGCATAGCCGACGAGGTGCGAGAGCCGCGACTGGTCGAGCGTGTCGGCACGCTGCGGCGGCCTGGCGATCGCCTCCGGCGCCGTCTCGCTCATGGCGAGGTCGGCGCCTTGCGCGCGGCGCCGAGGTAGGTGTCGACGACGCGGCTGTCGCGGGCGAGCTCGCGCGCCGGGCCGTCGAGCGCGATCTCGCCCATCTCGAGCACGTAGCCGTGGTCGGCGACCTCGAGCGCGGCGCGCGCGTTCTGTTCGACGAGCAGGATCGTCACGCCGGTCGAACGCAGGCTGTCGATGATGCGGAAGATCTCCTTCACGACGAGCGGCGCGAGGCCGAGGCTCGGCTCGTCGAGCATGAGCAGCGATGGCTTGCTCATCAGCGCCCTGCCGACGGCGAGCATCTGCCGCTCGCCGCCCGACAGCGTGCCGGCGAGCTGCAGGCGCCGCTCCCCGAGCCGCGGGAACAGCGCGTAGACCGAGGCGAGCGCGTCGTCGCTCCGACGGTTGCCGAGCCGCACCTGCCGGTAGGCGCCGAGCCGCAGGTTGTCCTCGACCGGCATGGTGCCGAACAGGGCGCGCGTTTCGGGCACGAGCGCGATGCCCTGCATCACGCGCTCCTCGAGCGTCCGGTCGGCGATCGAGCGGCCCTGGAACGCGATCTCGCCGCGCGACGGCAGGCAGCCCATCAGCGCGTTGAGCAGCGTCGACTTGCCGGCGCCGTTCGGGCCGATCACCGTGACGACGCTGCCGGCGCGCGCCTGCAGGTTCAGGCCGTGCAGCACCTCGGCACGGCCGTAGCCGGCATGGAGGCCGCGAACGTCGAGAAGGAGGTCCGTCGTGTCGTGCATTCGCTTCAATGTTCCGTGCCGAGATAGGCCGCGCGGACCGCCGGGCTCGCCTGCACCTCTTCCGGCGTGCCCTCGATCAGCCGCGTGCCGAATTCCATCACCACGATCCGGTCGACGAGGCCCATGACGAGGTCCATGTCGTGCTCGACGAGCAGGATCGCCATGCCCTCGCGCTTCAACTGCCGGAGCACGTCGCCGAGCGCCTGCTTCTCCTTCAGCCGCAGGCCCGCGGCGGGCTCGTCGAGCAGCAGCAGCGTCGGGTCGGACGAGAGCGCGCGGGCGATCTCCATCAGCCGTTGCGGCCCGAGCGCGAGGTTGCCGGCGAGCTCATGCAGGCTCGCCTGCATGCCGATGCGGGTCAGCTGCGCCTCGGCTTCCTTGAGCAAGCGGCGCTCCTCGGCACGGTCGGTGCGGAGCATCGCCGCGGGCACGCCCTTGCTGCCGCGCAGATGGGCGCCGAGCGCGACGTTCTCGAGCACCGTCATGCCGGGGATCATCTTCACGTGCTGGAAGGTGCGCGCGACGCCGCGGCGGGCGATCTCGCGCGACGCCAGGCTGCCGACCGGTTCGCCGCGGAGCAGCACCGAACCGCCCGTGAGCGGCAGCACGCCCGTCACGAGATTGAAGGTCGTCGACTTGCCGGCGCCGTTCGGGCCGATCAGGCCGACGATCTCGCCGGCGCGCACCTGGAAGCTGACGTCGTTGACCGCGACGAGGCCGCCGAACTGCTTTCTCGCGTCCTTCACGTCGAGCACGACCTCGCCGAGCGGCGGCTTCGGGCGCTCGGCGAGCGGCGCGGCATCGCCCCAGTCGACCTTGCGCCGCACGCGCGGCAGCCGCGCCTCCACGAACGCCCAGATGCCGTCGCGGGCGTACTGCAGCACGAGGATCAGCAGCACGCCGAAGACGATGGTCTCGTAGTTGCCGCTGCCGCCGATCAGGCGCGGCAGCCAGACCTGCAGCTGGTCCTTCATGACGACGACGACGCCGGCACCGACGAGCCCGCCCCAGACGTGGCCGACGCCGCCGAGCACCGCCATGAAGAGGTACTCGATGCCCATGTTGAGGCCGAAGGGCGACGGGTTGACGGTGCGCTGGAAGTGCGCGAAGAGCCAGCCCGCGACGCTCGCCATCAGCGCCGCGAGGACGAACGCGGTCACCTTGATGCGGTACGTGTTGACGCCCATCGCCTCGGCCATCGTCGTGCCGCCCTTCACCGCGCGCAGCGCCCGGCCGGCACGCGAGTCGAGCAGGTGGATCGACGCGATGGCGACGACGATCACGATCGTCCACAGCAGGTAGTAGAAGCTGCGGCCGGTGGTGAGCGCCACGCCGAAGAAGTCGAGCGGCGGCACGCCGAGCAGGCCGTCGTACTTGCCGAGGAAGTCGAGGTTGCCGAGCAGGTAGAACAGCGACAGGCCCCAGGCGATCGTCGCGAGCGGCAGGTAGTGGCCCGACATCCTCAGCGTGATCCAGCCGAGCACGAGCGCGGCCGCGAAGGTGAGCGCGAGACCGATCCAGACGGTGAACCAGGGCGAGATGCCGTGCCGCGTCGACAGGTAGGCCGCGGTATAGGCGCCGATGCCCACGAAGGCGGCCTGGCCGAACGACGTGAGGCCGGCGACGCCCGTCAGCAGCACGAGGCCGATCGTGACGAGCGCATAGAGGCCGACATAGTTGGCCTGGGTGATCCAGAACTCGGGCACCGGCAGCTGCGGCAGCAGCGCCAGGACGACGACGAAGGCGAGGAGGAAGGCGCGGCGAAGCTCCATCGGTCACTCCTCCTCGTCGTGGTGGCCGTGCTGGAAGCTGCGCAGGAGCAGCACGGGAATGATGATGGTGAAGACGATCACCTCCTTGAAGGCGCTCGCGTAGAACGAGCCGAAGCTCTCGAGCAGGCCGACGAAGACGGCGCCGGCGGCGGCCACCGGGTAGCTCGCGAGGCCGCCGAAGATCGCCGCGACGAAGCCCTTCAGGCCGATCAGGAAGCCCGAGTCGTAGAAGAGCGTCGTCGTCGGCCCGATCAGGAGGCCCGACAGCGCGCCGATGAACGCGGCGAGACCGAAGCTCAAGCGCCCGGCGCCCACGGTCGAGATGCCCATCAGCCGCGCGCCGAGCCGGTTGACCGCGGTCGCGCGCAACGCCTTGCCGCGCAAGGTCCGCTCGAAGAAGAGGTAGAGGCCGAGGATCAGCGCGATCGAGACGGCGAAGATGATCACCGCCTGGCCGGAGAGGCTCAGCGCGCCGGCCGAGAAGCGCGCGTCCCAGAAGCTCGGGTTGCGGAAGCCCTCGGCGCCGAAGAAGACGAGGCCGAGGCCGGTCAGCGCGAAGTGCGTGCCCACCGAGACGATCAGCAGCACGAGCACCGTCGCGTCGGCGAGCTTCTCGTACGCGAGCCGGTAGACGAGCGGCCCGAGCGGCGTGACGATCGCGAGCGTCAGCAGGCTCTGCAGCACCAGCGGCAATTTCATCGGCGCGGTCCAGACCGTCAGCGCGGCGACGACGACCGGCAGCGCGAGCGTGCGCGCGGCGCGGCCGAGCGCGGCGCCGAGCGATGAACCACGCCGCACCGCGCCCGCCAGGTCGAGCAGCGCCGCGAGCAGCGCGAGCCCGACCAGCAGCCACACCGTGCCCGGCACTCGGCCGAGCTGCAGCAGCGCGAGCGTCAGCGCGCCATAGGCGACGAATTCGCCCTGCGGGATGAAGATGACGCGCGTGACGGCGAAGACCAGCACGGTGGCGAGGCCGAGCAGCGCGTAAATGGCGCCGTTGGTGACGCCGTCCAGCATCAGGATGCCGGCGATCGAGAAGTCCATGAGGTGATGCCGTCGGTCGGCGTGTGCGTTGGGGCGCGCGGCAGGGCGCCGTGCCGCCGCAAGTGTAGGGACCGGCCGCGCGGTCAGCAGGCGACGCGGCCCGCGCCGCACCGACGCGACGCCGGCCTCGCCGCACTCCGCTCAGCGCGCCACGACCTGCCAGTCGCCGCTGACGATCTTGAGCAGCACGCCGGTCTCCGGCTGGTAGCCGAAGTGGTCGGCGGCAGTGAAGTTGAGCACCCCCTGCGACACCGGCGTGCGGCCCATGGTCTCGAGCGCCTCCTTCAGCGCGGTGCGGAACTCCTGCGTTCCGGGCTGGCCCTTTTTCAGCGCCAGCGGCACCGCCTTCTCGAGGACGATGACGACGTCGTAGGCGTGCGCCGCGAACTGGTTCGCCATGCCCTTGCCATAGGCCTTCTCGTACTCGGTCGTGAAGCGCATGCCGATCGCCTTGCTGGCATTGCCCTCCGGCAGCTTGTCGGCGACGACCGCCGGGCCCGACGACACGAACGAGCCCTCGACGTCGGCGCCGCCGACGCGGATCAGGTCCATCGTCGCCGCGCCGTGCGTCTGGTAGATCTTGCCCTTCGGGTAGCCGCGCTCGACGAGGCCCTTCGCCGGCATCGCCGCGCCGCTGCCCGACGCGACGACGAGGATCGCATCGGGGTTGGCCGCCATCAGCTTGAGCGCCTGGCCGGTGACGCTCGTGTCGGTGCGCGCGAAGCGCTCGCTCGCGGCCAGCTTCATGCCGGCCTTCTCGGCGAGCGGCACGATGTCCTTCAGCCAGGCCTCGCCGTAGGCGTCGGAATAGCCGAGCACGCCGAAGCTCTTCACGCCGAGCTTCTTCCACTGCTCGACGATCGGGATCGCCATCACGCCGGTCGCCTGGGCCATGCGGAACGACCAGGCGCCGCGGCCTTCGGGCAACACGACCGGCGAGAGCATCAGCTGCACCGTCCTGGCTTCGGTGGCGACGTCGGCCATCGCCGCGGCGATCGGCGTCGCCGCCGAGCCGACGATCACGTCGACCTTGTCCTCGGTGACGAAGCGGCGCGCGTTCTTGACGCCGATCGTCGGGTCGGTCGCGTCGTCGAGCACGACGACCTTGAGCTTCTGGCCGTCGATCGACGTCGGCCAGAGCATCACCTGGTTCCTGCACGGGATGCCGAGCGCGGATGTCGGCCCGGTCAGCGGCAGGCTCACGCCGATCGTGATGTCGGCCTGCGCGACCGTGGTGGCGAGCAGCGCGGCGGCAGCGGCGAGCAGGCTGCGGATGGGCGTGTTCAAGGGGTCGTCTCCAGTGGTTGTCAGGTGCAGAGCTGCCGGATGTCGTCCGGGATGGGAATCGCACGCAAGCGGTCGCGGTCGTTCGGGTCGCGGCGCACGAAGGCGCGCACCTCGCGGCCTTCGCAGATCAGGTCGGGCGCGCCGCCATCGGCACGCTCGCGGGTGACGCGGTGGATCTGCACGAGCACCTTCGCGCGCCATTCCTCGACGTGCGTCGCGATGACGAGCGTCTGGCCGTAGGTGGCCGCGGTGGTGAACTTCGTCTGGATCTCGAGCAGCGGCGTGCCGACGATGCCGGTCGTCTTCTCGAGCTCGCGCCAGATCGGCACGCCGCACTGCACGAAGAACGCCAGCGATGCCGCGTCCATCCAGCGCGAGAAGTTGGGGAAGAAGACGATGCCGGCGGGGTCGCAGTCGCCGAAGCCGACGTCGACGCGGTGCAGTGTGGTCCTGGGCACGGGCAGGCTCAGCGCGGCGCCCTGCGCAGCGCGCGGTCGAGGCGGATCACCTC
>CAXUDL010000007.1:51182-99235 GCA_964249855.1 uncultured Rhizobacter sp.
GGCGTGCTCGGCGTGCTCGGCGTGCTCGGCGTGCTCGGCGTGCTCGGCGTGCTCGGCGTGCTCGACGTTGCCGGCGCCGCCGGGGACGAGCGCGGCTCGTTCAACGCGCGTCAAGCGGCCGCCTTCGTCGAGTCCGCGACGATGACCCGCGGATCGGCGCCGTCGTAGAGCATGTCGACGTCGGCCGCGCGGTGCGTCAGGACGGCGCGCTGGTTGAGCGAGCCCTTGTCGGTCACTTCGCCGCGATCGATCGACGGCGCGCTCGCCAGCACCAGCGCCCGTGCGACGCGCGTCGCGCTGCCGGTGCCGCTCGCCTGCAGCTGGTCGACGAGGCGCTGGAAGAAGTCGCGCACGGACGCCGCGGCGAGCACTGCGTCGACGGCGGCGCTGGCGGGCAGCGCCGCCAGCGCGCGGCAGGCGTCGAGCCGCGGAAAGATCAGGATGCCGATCTCGTTGCGGTCCACACCGGCGACGACGACGTCCTGCACGCACGGATCGCCGGCCAGGATGATCCTCGCGCGCAGCGGGCCCACCGACACGAAGGTGCCGGTCGCGAGCTTGAAGTCCTCGGCGATGCGGCCGTCGAACGCGAAGCCGCGCTCCGGCAGCGCCGGGTCCATCGGCTTCAACGCATCGCCGCTGCAGTAGTAGCCCTCGTGGTCGAAGGCCTCGGCGGTCTGCTCGGGCGCGCGCCAATAGCCCGGCGTGACGTTGGGGCCGCGGTAACGCAACTCCATCTTGTCGCCCGACGGCACGAGCTTCAGCTCCATGCCGGGCGCCGGCAGGCCGACGTGGCCCGACTTGACGTCGTGCGCGTTGGCGCAGATCGCGAACGGCGCGGTCTCGGTCATGCCGAGGCCGGTCAGCATGCGGATGCGTTCGCCGGCGTGCGCTTCGGCGACGCGGTCGAGACGGTCCCAGACCGATTGCGACAGGCCCGCGGCCGAAAAGAACAGCATCGTCACGCGGCTGAAGAAGGTCTCGCGCAGCCGTGCGTCGGCTTCGAGCGCGAGCGCGAGCTCCTCGAAGCCCCTCGGCACGTTGAAGTACACCGTCGGCGCGATCTCGCGCAGGTTGCGCAGCGTCTCGCCCATCAGCGCGGCGGTCGGCTTGCCGTCGTCGATGTAGAGCGTGCCGCCGTTGTAGAGCGTGATGCCGACGTTGTGGTTGCCGCCGAAGGTGTGGTTCCAGGGCAGCCAGTCGACGAGCACCGGCGGTTCGTTCGCCAAGCCCGGAAAGCACTGCGCGATCATCTGCTGGTTGCTGCACAGCATGCGGTGGGTGTTGATCACGCCCTTCGGCAGCTTGGTCGAGCCCGACGTGAAGAGGAACTTCGCGATCGTGTCGGGGCCGACGCGCGCATGCGCTGCGTCGACCGCGGCGGTCGGCGCCGTCGCGAGCAGCGTGGCGAACGGCGTCGTCTCGCGGCCGGGGATCGTTCCGTCGGTCAGCACGACCTCGGTCTCGGTCGGCACGACCGCGGCGATCGCCTTCGCGAAGGCGCCGCCGCTCGAGGCGAAGACGAGGCCCGGCGTCACGGTGCCGAGGATGTGGCGCAGCTTGGCGAAGTCCTGCGAGACGAGCGAGTACGCGACAGAAACCGGCACGAACGGCACGCCGGCGAGCATCGCGCCGAGACCGAGGAGCAACTGCTCGACGTCGTTGTCCGACAGGATCGCGACCGGCCGCTCGACGTTCACGCCCCGGTCGATCAGTGCCTGCGCGATCGACCGCGCAGCCTGCAGCGCCTCGGCGTAGCCGACGCGGCGCCAGGCGCCGCCCGCGACGCGCTTGGCGACGAGCGTCCGATCGGGCGCGGTCGCGGCCCAGTGGAGCAGGCGGTCGGTCAGGCGGTCGGGGTAGGTCCCGAGCGGCTCGGTCGAAGTGACGACGACGCTGCCGTCCGGCCGGTGGCGGAAGTCGGCGCGCAGCGACCCGCCGAGCGGGAGGTCGCGGTACCTGGGAGCGGCGGATCCGGTCGCCGCCGTCATGGCCTGGCCACCTTGCCGGCCGCGCCGTCGAGGAAGCCGCGCATCCGCGCCTTGGCGGCATCGTCGCCCTGGGCGATGGCGGCCATCAGCGACTCGGTGAAGAGGCCGTCGGACTGGTTCATGCCCGCGATGCGCGGCAGCGCGTGCATGACCGCGAAATTCGAGAGCGGCGCGTTGGCGGCGACCTTCTCGGCCAGTTCGAATGCCTTGGCGAGGCCCGCGCCGGGCTCGACGACGTATTGCGACAGGCCGATCGACAGGCCTTCGTCGGCGCCGTAGACCCGGCCGGTCAGCATCATGTCGGCCATCCGCGCCGCGCCGATCAGCCGCGGCACGCGCGCCGAGCCGCCGCCGCCGACGAAGAGCCCGCGCTGGCCTTCGGGCAGGGCGTAGAAGGTGCCGGCTTCGGCGACGCGCAGATGGGCCGACGTCGCGAGCTCGAGCCCGCCGCCGACGACCGCGCCGTGCAGCACGGCGATCACCGGCACCCGGCCGAACTGGATCTGCTCGAACGCCGCATGCCATGAGCGCGAGTGCGCGATCCCGTCGGCGACGCTCCGCTCGCCGAGTTCGGAGAGATCGAGCCCCGCGCAGAAGTGCTCGCCTTCGCCGCTCAGGACGACGGCGCGGGCACTCTCCGGCAGGTCGACGAATGCCGCGTGCAGCTGTGCCAGCAGCGCGTCGTTGATCGCGTTGCGCTTGGTCGGCCGATTGAGACGAAGATGGACGGTGGCGCCGCGCTGCGACACCTGCAGCAGATCGAGCCGGCCGGGCGGGGCGGATGCGGAGTCGGGCGGAGCGGTCATCGGTCCCTCGGGGCAGTTACTTCATTGTCATAAACATCGGTCGGTGCTGCTTCGGGGGTTTCCCGACAAGCCAAGCGCCACGCCGATCGTTATGGTCGATCACCAGACCGGGCGCAGCGCCCATGGAGCATGCCGTGAACCACGCCGACCTGATCGCGATCGACATGCACACCCATCTCGAGGTGTCGTGCTGGAACCCGTTCGACCGCTACGGCGAGGAGTTCGACCGCGCCGCCGACAAGTACTTCCGTTCGAGCCGCCGGCCGACGATGGCCGAGTCGCTCGCCTTCTACCGCGAGAAGAAGATCGGCTTCGTGATGTTCACCGTCGACGCCGAGACGCAGATGGGCCGGCGCCGGATCCCGAACGAGGAGATCGCCGAGGCCGCGCAAGCCAACCCGGACATCATGATCGCCTTCGGCAGCATCGATCCCCACAAGGGCAAGCTGGGTGCGCGCGAAGCGAGAAAGCTGATCGAGGACTACGGCGTCAAGGGCTTCAAGTTCCACCCGACCGTCCAGGGCTTCGAGCCCTACGACCGCATGGCATGGCCGCTCTACGAGGTCATCGCCGAGCACAAGCTGCCGGCGATCTTCCACACCGGCCATTCGGGCATCGGCAGCGGCATGCGCTGCGGCGGCGGCCTGCGGCTGCAGAACTCGAACCCGATGCTGCTCGAGGACGTCGCGATCGACTTCCCCGACATCGACATCGTCCTCGCGCACCCGTCGTGGCCGTGGCAGGACGAGGCGCTCTCGCTCGCGATGCACAAGCCGAACGTCTGGATCGATCTGTCCGGCTGGAGCCCGAAGTATTTCCCGCCGCAGCTCGTCCAGTACGCCAACACGCTGCTCAAGGACCGCATGCTCTTCGGCAGCGACTACCCGCTCATCACGCCCGACCGCTGGCTGAACGACTTCGCCGACGCCGGCTTCAAGCCCGAGGTCCGGCCGTTGATCCTCAAGGAGAACGCCAAGCGGCTGCTGAAGCTCGGCTGACGGGCACCGCGGTTGCCGCCCGTGCGGGCTTTGCCGGACGACCGGCGCACCGCCCGACGCTGCAGGCGTCGAGCGAACCGACGCCCGACCCGCGCATCGACGTGACGCCCGCCGACCTCGCGGCAGCGCCACCGCCGGGCATCGCCGCTCGCCTCGCGCTGGTGCGGCTCGGCCGACTGCCGCGGGCGCTCGCCCGCGGGTCGCCGCAAGGCACGCTCTACCGCGCCGGCGAAGCCGGCCGCACCCGGGGGCGACAACGCTGCGCCGGGTCTGGCGCCCGGGTAAGCTCCGGGTTTCCCCGAGAGCGCCGCGGGTCGGCGTGCGTCGATGACCACTCAAACGCTTCGGCTCGCCGTCGTGCTCGGCCTGCTGTCCGCGATCGGCCCGTTCGCGATCGACATGTACCTGCCTGCGCTGCCCGCGATCGGCACCGCGCTCTCGGCCGACGTCCACGCGGTGCAACTGAGCCTGATGGCGTTCTTCCTGTCGTTCGCCCTCAGCCAGATCGTCTACGGGCCGGCATCGGACATGTTCGGCCGGAAGCCGCCGCTCTACGCGGGCATCGCGCTCTTCGTCGCCGGCAGCGTCGGCTGCGCGCTGGCGCCCGACATCGGCTGGTTGATCGCGTTCCGTTTCGTCCAGGGCCTCGGCGGCGGCGCACCGATCGTCGTGCCGCGCGCCATCGTTCGCGACCTGCACACGGGGCCGGAAGCGACGCAGCTGATGGCCTCGCTGATGCTCGTCTTCAGCGTCTCGCCGATCCTCGCGCCGCTCGTCGGCAGCTTCGTCATCGAGGCCGCCGGCTGGCGCGCGATCTTCTGGGTCGTGTCGGCGCTCGGCGCGGTCGGCATCGTGATGACCGCGTTCGCGCTCGACGAGACACGGCCGGCGGCCGACCGCATTGGCAGCGATGTCGGGAGCGCGCTTCGTGCGTTCGGCCAATTGCTGCGCGATGCCCGCTTCATGGGCCTGACCGCGATCGGCGCGTTCGGCATGGCGTCGTTCTTCGTCTACCTCGCCAACTCGTCGTTCGTGCTGATCGGCCGCTACGGCCTGTCGCCGCGCGAATACAGCGTCGCCTTCGCCGCCAACGCAGCGGCGTTCATCGGCGTCTCGCAGTTCGCCGGCCGGCTCGCCGAGCGCCACGGGCTGCCGCGCGTCGTCCTGACCGCGGTCACCGGCTTCGCGGTGTCGATGGTCGCGCTGCTCGCCGTCAACCTTGCCGGCATCGACCGGCTCGACGTGATGATCGCCGTGCTCTTCGTCGGGTTCGGCTTCCTCGGCCTCGTGATCCCGACGACTTCGGTGCTCGCGCTCGACGACCATGGCGACATCGCCGGCGCGGCGTCGGCGCTGATGGGCACGCTGCAGCTCGTGATGGGCGCGGTCGTCATCGCCGCGATGGGCGGCATCGTCGACGGCAGCGCCCGGCCGATGGTGGCCGGCATCGCTGCGACCGCCGTCGTCGCATGGGCGCTCGCTCGGCTGACGCTGCGCGCGCGGCCCGCACCGTCGCTCGCGCCGGCGACCGGCGAGCGGCGCTAGCGGTTGCGCACACGCCGCCCTTCGACGAGACGCGGCCGATCGATCCGGCCGCCCTCCGTGCGCAGGAAGAACCGATGCGCACACTCGGGTGCGACCGCGGCAGGCAGGCCGGGCGCTGCTGCGCTGGCGGCCCGACGTCGGTCTCCGAGCACGAGCCCGCTCCGACGAGCAAGGAACCGCCGTGCCTGACGGCTCGGTGCCGCCCGGCCCGTCGGACGGCCGAGCTACGGCGTCCAGAGCCCGATGCGTCGCCGAAAGTCATCGACCACCGCGGCGACGACACCGTCGAGCTGGACCACGACTTCGGCTCGCGCGGGCGCTGTCGTTGCCGGATCGCTCCAGTGCACAAGCACTTGCAGACTCGAGGCCCATTCCGGCCGGACGACGCCCCATCGGCGCGCTGCAGCGACCTTGTCGGTGGTCCAGGTCGCGTCATGGACGCTGACCAGGCCGGCGACGGCGAAGAGCGTCTTGCGGGCGATGCGGCGTCCCGAGGGGGCCGGGTCGCGTTCGCGGAGCAGTTGCGTGCGCCATCGATCGGCGCACCGGCCGATGTCTCCGTTGAACCCCCGCGCGGCTGCTGCGTCTGCGGGATGGCCGGGCAGTGCAAGCCGGAGATCCGGACCGCTGAGGTGCACACAGCAATGCCGGAGAAAAACCCGGTTTCCGTACGACTCGTCGCCGATGCCCTCGTAGTCCGAGGGCTGCGCCGGACCGATCTCGACGCCTCTGCAGAGCCCGCGGTACGCCGTGCTCAGCTGGCGCCCGATCCGGTGCGCCATGGCGGGGTCGAGGCCGATGGTCATGAGGTCGACGTCGGACCGACCCACTCGCGCCATCCCTGTCGCGACAGAGCCATAGGCATAGAGCGAATGGTTGCCGGGAATCGCCGCGACGCGCGTCGTCGCGTCCTGGATCACCGGCTCGAACGCCGCGGGAACCTTGTCGCGGCGCACGCCGGTGACGATCACGCCGCGTTCGGTCACGCCCTCGAACGGGTCGTGGCCGGTGGGCATTGCAGCTGAGATCGTGTTCATCGCGCCGGTGGCCTCGCGGGAAGCGGTGCGCCTTCCTGGGGACGGATACGGGAAGCGGTCCAGCCGCGGAGCGCAGGTCGGCGTCCGGCGACTTGCCGCTCGGAACGTCGTGCGTGCCGGCGCACGCTCGGCCCCATCGCCGGCACCACGCCGCAGTTCGCTACCGTCCCGCGCCGATTCTGGCGCGCCCGCTTCTCGCGGCCGACAGCGCGATCCGACCCGTGGACAAAAAAAGCCCGGCGCGTGCCGGGCCTGCCGATGCGTTGCGACGCGGCTCGCGTCAGACCACCGTCTGCGCCAGCTCGCCGGTCGTGTAGCGCTGCGCCACCTGCGACAGCGACAGCGGCTTGATCTTCGCGCCCTGCCCCTCGCAACCGAACTCGAGATAGCGCTGCCGGCAGACGCGCTTGGCCGCCTCGCGTGCCGGCTTCAGATAGTCGCGCGGGTCGAACTTGTCGGGGTGCTCGGCGAGGTAGCGGCGGATCGCGCCGGTCATCGCGAGCCGCACGTCGGTGTCGATGTTGATCTTGCGCACGCCGTGCTTGATCGCTTCCTGGATCTCCTCGACCGGCACGCCGTAGGTTTCCTTCATGGCGCCGCCGAATTCGCGGATCTCGGCAAGCAGCTCCTGCGGCACGCTCGACGAACCGTGCATCACGAGATGCGTGTTAGGAATGCGCTGGTGGATTTCCTTGATGCGGCCGATGGCGAGGATGTCGCCGGTGGGCTTGCGGGTGAACTTGTAGGCGCCGTGGCTCGTGCCGATCGCGATGGCGAGCGCGTCGAGCTGGGTGCGCTTGACGAATTCGGCCGCTTCCTCCGGATCGGTCAGCAGCTGGTCCATCGTCATCGTGGCCTCGGTCCCGTGGCCGTCTTCCTTGTCGCCCTTCATCGTCTCGAGCGAGCCCAGGCAGCCGAGCTCGCCCTCGACCGTGATGCCGAGCGCGTGCGCCATGTCGACGACCTTGCGGGTCACGTCGACGTTGTAGTCGAAGCTCGCGATCGTCTTGCCGTCGGCCTGCAGCGAGCCGTCCATCATGACCGAGCTGAAGCCGAGGTCGATCGCGCCCTTGCAGACCGCCGGGCTCTGGCCGTGGTCCTGGTGCATGACGAGCGGAATCTCGGGCCAGCTCTCCACCGCCGCCTGGATCAGGTGCTTGACGAACGGCTCGCCGGCGTACTTGCGGGCACCGGCGCTCGCCTGCAGGATCACCGGCGCGCCGACTTCGGCCGCGGCGGTCATGACGGCCTGGACCTGTTCGAGATTGTTGACGTTGAAGGCCGGGATGCCGTAGCCGTTGTCGGCGGCATGGTCCAGCAGCTGGCGCATCGAGACGAGGGGCATGGCGAGAGTCCTGAAGTGAAGGAATCCGGGACGATGTAACTCGTCCGTAACCACTCGATTGTACCGAGCACGCCCGGCGCCGAACGCCCCGCGACCCCCGCTTCCGGAGGCCGACGACAGTTGTCAGCCGACGCGTTCGCAGGCGTAGCCGTCGGCCGTCATCGAGCCGAGGATCTCGGCGATGTGGGCCGTGCCGCGCGTCTGCACGACGACCTCGATCTGCGCGCGCTCGACCGACAGCGACGTGAACGCCCGCTGGTGCTGGACCTCGTCGATGTTGGCGCCGAGCCGGCCGAGCCGCACCGCGACGTCGGCGAGCGCGCCGGGCACGTCGCGCACGTCGAAGCGCAGCCGCGCGAGCCGGCCGGACTTCACCATGCCGCGCTCGATGATCTCGGCGAGCACCAGCGGCTCGATGTTGCCGCCGCAGAGCACGAGCCCCACCTTCGCGCCGACGAAGCGCTCGCGGTGCTTCAGCAGCGCCGCCAGGCCGACCGCGCCGGCGCCTTCGACGACGGTCTTCTCGATCTCGAGCAGCATCAGGATCGCCTGCTCGATCGCGTCCTCGTCGACGAGCACGATGTCGTCGACGAGGGCCTCGATCAGCGGCGCGGTCAACGCGCCGGGCGACTTGACGGCGATGCCGTCGGCGATCGTCGCCTGCGCGCATTGACGGTCGCCGCCGTGCCGCGCGGTCCAGGCGGCGGGAAAACGCTCGGTCTGCACGCCAACGATCCGGATGCCGGGCCGGATCGCCCGTGCCGCGGTGGCGATGCCCGAGATCAGGCCGCCGCCGCCGATCGCGACGACGAGCGTGTCGATCGACGGCTGTTGCCGCAGCATCTCGAGGCCGATGGTGCCCTGGCCGGCGATGACCGCGAGGTCGTCGTACGGGTGGACGACGACCAGACCGCGCGCCGCGGCGATCTCGAGCCCGTGGGCGCGGGCGTCGTCGAAGGTGTCGCCCTCGAGCACGACCTCGGCGCCGAAGCCGCGCGTGCGCTCGACCTTCACCGCCGACGCGAAGCGCGGCATGACGATCGTCGCCGCGATGCCCATGCGCTGCGCGTGATAGGCGACGCCCTGCGCATGGTTGCCGGCAGAGACCGCGAGCACGCCGGCGGCGCGCTCGGCGGGCGTCAGCTGCGCCATCCTGTTGAGCGCGCCGCGCTCCTTGAACGACGCGGTGAACTGGAGGTTCTCGAACTTCAGGAACACTTCGCAGCCGGTCAGCGCCGACAGGGTGCGCGACGGCATGCAGGGCGTGTCGACGATCTCGCCGGCCAGCCGTTCGGCGGCGGCGTGGACCCTGTCGACCGTGAACGAATCGGCGGCGTCAGTCATGCGGCATTGTCGCGCCGGTCGTGACATCGGCAAGCCTCCGCGATTCCGCGCGATCGCAAGTTCGGCCGGCTTGTTTCCATCGCCGTGGCCGAGCACGCTCCGCCGCCGATCGACGTCGAACCCTCGCGCCGACGACGCGCGGTTCGCGGCGTCGCCCGCTCGCGGGCAGCTCGGCCGAGGCCGGTTCTTCAGCCCACGAGGCCGACCTTCAGCATGTTGGTTCCGCCCGGGTAGCCCATCGGCTCGCCGCAGGTGATCGCATAGGTGTCGCCGGGCTTGAGCACGCCCGCGTCGACGAGCAGCGCCTCGGCGTTGGCGAGCGCCTCGTCGCGGTCGGCGAAGCGCGGCATCAGGATCGGCCGGACGTTGCGGTAGAGCGCCATGCGCCGCTGGCTGCGCGCCTGCGAGGTCAGGCCGAAGATCGGCACGTGCGTGCGGTAGCGGCTCATCCAGAGCGCCGTCGACCCCGACTCGGTGAGCGCGAGGATCGCCTTGCACTGCAGGTGATGCGCGGTGAAGAGCGCGCCGAGCGCGATCGACTGGTCGATGCGGCCGAACTTCTTGTTGGTGATGCGCGCATCGAAGAAGATGTCCTCGGCGGCCTCGGCCTCGACGCAGACCGCGGCCATCATCTCGACCGTCTCGACCGGGTACTTGCCCGCCGCGGTCTCGGCCGAGAGCATCACCGCGTCGGTGCCGTCGAGCACGGCGTTGGCGACGTCGCTCACCTCGGCACGCGTCGGCACCGGATTGACGATCATCGACTCCATCATCTGCGTCGCGGTGATGACGACGCGGTCCATCTCGCGCGCCATCCGGATCATGCGTTTCTGCAGCGCCGGCACGCCCGCCGCGCCGACCTCGACGGCGAGGTCGCCGCGCGCGACCATGATGCCGTCGGACGCCTTCAGGATCGCCTCGAGCGCGGGGATGGCTTCGGTGCGCTCGATCTTCGCGATCATCTGCGGCTTGTGGCGCCACGGTTCGCCGGCGACGTTGGCGAGCTGCCGCGCCATCTCCATGTCGGTCGCGGTCTTCGGAAAGCTGACGGCCAGGTAATCGCACTGGAAGCCCATCGCGGTGCGGATGTCCTCCATGTCCTTGGCCGTCAGCGCCGGCGCGGTGAGCCCACCACCGGCCTTGTTGATGCCCTTGTTGTTCGACAGCACGCCGCCGATGACGACCGTGGTGTGCACCTCCTCCCCGTGCACCGCGTCGACCGTCAGCCGCAGGAGGCCGTCGTTGAGCAACAGCGTGTCGCCGGGACGCACGTCGCGCGGCAGCTCCTTGTAGTCGAGGCCGACGCGCGCGTTCGTGCCGAGCCCGTCGTAGCCGGCGTCGAGCACGAACCGCTGCCCCGGCTCGAGCACCGTCTTGTCGCCCTCGAACTTGCGGACGCGGATCTTCGGCCCCTGCAGGTCCGCCATGATCGCGACCTCCTTGCCGCAGCGCTGGGCCGCCTGACGCACGCGCTCCGCGAGGTCGACGTGGTCCTGCGCCTTGCCGTGCGAGAAGTTCAGGCGCACGACGTCGACGCCGGCGCGGATCAGCCGCTCGAGAAGCTCCGGCGTGTTCGAGGCCGGTCCGATGGTGGCGACGATCTTGGTGGCGCGTTGCATGAGGGGGTGTCCGGAGGCGCGGGGTCGGGAAGGCTGCGCATTATCGGAGCCGCGGCCCGAACCGGACCGGACCGCTTCGCGCCCCGCGCGCCCCGCGCGCCCCGCGCGGTCAGCCCGCCGCGCGCGTCTGCAGGATCTCGAACGCCGGCAGCGTCTTGCCCTCGAGCACTTCGAGAAACGCGCCGCCGCCGGTCGAGATGTAGCCGATGTCGGCCTCGATGCCGTACTTCGCGATCGCGGCGAGCGTGTCGCCGCCGCCGGCGATGCTGAAGGCCGGCGACGCGGCGATCGCTCGGGCGACGGTCTCGGTGCCGTGGGCGAAGGCGTCGAACTCGAACACGCCGACCGGCCCGTTCCAGACGATCGTGCCGGCGGTGCGCAACAGCTCGGCGAGCACCTCGGCGGTGTCGGGTCCGATGTCGAGGATCAGATCGCCGGCCGCCACGTCGGCGACGGCCTTGACGGTCGCCGGCGCGTCGGCGGCGAAGCGCGGCGCGACGACGACGTCGGTCGGGATCGGCACCGCGGCGCCGCGCGCACGCATGGCTTCGATCACCGCCCGGGCTTCGTCGACCAGCCCGGCCTCGGCGAGGCTGTTGCCGATGGGCTGGCCGGCGGCGAGCAGGAAGGTGTTGGCGATGCCGCCGCCGACGATCAGCCGGTCGACCTTCTTCGCGAGTGCCTGCAGGATGCTCAGCTTCGTCGAGACCTTGCTGCCGGCGACGATCGCGACCAGCGGCCGCTTCGGATCGGCGAGCGCCTTGGTGATCGCGTCGATCTCGGCGGCGAGCAGCGGGCCGGCGCAGGCGACCGTCGCGAACCGGGCGATGCCGTGGGTCGACGCCTCGGCGCGGTGCGCGGTGCCGAAGGCGTCGTGGACGAAGATGTCGCAGAGCGCGGCCAGCTTGCGGGCAAGCGCCTCGTCGTTCTTCTTCTCGCCCTTGTTGACACGGCAATTCTCGAGCATCACGAGCGCGCCGGGCGCGACGTCGACGCCATCGACCCAGTCGCGCACGAGGGGCACCGCGCGGCCCAGCAGCTCGCCGAGGCGCGCGGCCACCGGCGAGAGAGAGTCCCCGGGCGCGAGCACGCCCTCGGTCGGCCGCCCGAGGTGCGACGTGACCATCACCGCGGCGCCGGCGTCGAGCGCCATCCGCAGGCACGGGATCGAGGCGCGGATGCGCGTGTCCTCGGTGATGGCGCCGGCATCGTCGAGCGGCACGTTGAGGTCGGCGCGGACGAAGACGCGCTGCCCGGCGACGCGGCCGTCGGCGACCAGGTCTTCGAATCGGAGGATGTTCATGGGCGGCGGTGCGGACGGCGGTGCGGTGACGACAGCCGGCGATTCTAGAAGTCGGGGCCGGACGCACGGCGGCCGCCGAGGCAGTCGCGGCCGCGTGCGCAGCCGCCCGCGCTACCAGCCGAGCCCGAGCTTGAGCGGCAGCAGCACCGCCATCCCGGTGACGATCGTGCCGAGGATGCCGCCGCGCCACAGGGTCCACGCGGTCCCGGCCGCCGCCGCGAAGAGCCGCGCATCCCGCCAGGTCGACAGCAGGTGGCCGTCGGTCATCACGATCTCGGGGACGACGACGGCGGCGAGCGCGGCGAGCGGCGCGTAGCGCAGGCCGCGGCGCAGCCAGTCGGGCAGCACCAGCTCGCGGTCGGGGAACAGGAAGAAGCAACGGGTGACGAACGTCACCGCGGTCAGGCCGGCGATCGTCGCAGCGGTCTGCCAGCCGTTCACCCGGCGACTCGCGGCTTGTCCGGCGCAGCGCCGCGCCCTTCGATCAGCAGCCCGGCGCCGACCGCCGCGGCGATCGCGACCACGATGTGGAGGTGCAACGGCATCGAGAACGCGGCGACGGCGGCCGCGGCCGCGACGAGCGCGGCGACGCCGGTCGCCTTGTCCGACAGCAGCGAGAGCGCCAGCCCGAGCAGCGCCAGCACGCCCGCGAAGCCGAGGCCCCAGTGCGTCGGAACGACGTCGGCGAGCACGATGCCGACGACCGACGGAAGCTGCCACGAGAGCCACGAGGCCGCCGCGGTGCCGAGAAAGTATTCGATCTGGCCGTCGCCGGCGCGCGGCACCGGGAACCGCCGCATGAAGAGCACGTAGTTGAGGTCGGCGCAGAAGTAACCGAGCGCGACGCGCCGCCAGCGCGAGAAGCGGACGAAGTAGCCGCGCCACTGTGCCGAGAAGATGACGAAGCGCAGATTGACGCAGAACGCCGTCGCGAGGATGACCCACACCGGCGCCCCGAGCGCCATCAGCGGAACGGAGGCGAGTTGCACGCTGCCGGCGTAGACCAGGAAGGTCATCGCGAGCGAGAGGCCGACCGACATCCCCGCGTCGACCATCGCGACGCCGGTCACCAGGCCCCAGGCGGCGATGCCGAGCGAGACCGGCACCATCTCGACGAAGCCCTGACGAAAGGCGGGATGGCGCAGCGTCGCGGTGAAGGACGTCATCGACGGATTGTCGCCTCCGGTGCGTTGCCGGTGCGCGGGCGCCCGGGCCGGTTCGACCCGCTCAGGAATCGTTGCGCCTGGCAGCCCGCGCGGGCTTCGCGTCGTCGGCGTCGGCCGCGTCGTCGACGGCCGGCTTCACCGCCGGTCGGCCGGTGGCGATCAGCGGCGCGACGGCATCGATCTTGTTCTCGCGCATGTAGTCGTTCATGTCGCGCCAGCCGGCGAAGACCGCGGCCTTATCGGCCTTCCGGTTGAGCGCGTAGCAGTCCTCGATCGCGCGACCGGCATGGCGGCACGCGCCGCCGATCGCCTTGCCTTCCGCGTCCTTCTGCGCCGCGAGCTTCTCGGGCGATTCGATGCCGAGCGCGCCGGTGATCTGGTCGCAGCCGGACAGCAGCACGAGAACGGCGACGAGGAGTGGGCGGGCGAGGCGGTGCATGGCGACGGGCGGCGGCTCGAGATGTATCGGCCGCCGCGCCGGCGACTTGAGCGCCGCTCGGGTTGCTCAGGCCTGCGCAGCCTCCCGGGCGCTCCAGCCCGCGGGCATCAGGCTCGCGTTGGCGGCGAGCTGGTCGCGCAGCCGCACCAGGCTCTGCGGCTCGGAGAGCAAGTGCATGCGATCGATCGACGGCAGATTTTCGGCGTCCTGCGTGACGAGAACGCGCTGCACCATCAGGCGCCGGGCCTTGCCGCGGCTGCCCCACGAGGTGTTGCGCGGGCCCATCGCGGCGCGCACGACGTCGAACAGCCACGGGTCGTTGACGACGTCGTGCCAGGTCGTCGACGCGGCGGCCGACTGCTTGGCGTAGGCAGCGGTCTGGCGCAGGACGGCAGGAGTCCAGGTCTCCTCGGGCACGAGCAGCAGGTGCCAATCACGGACGCGCTCGCCGAGGTCGGCACGGCTCGTCCACACGACGATCGGCATCGCGAGCACGAGCGGCAGGCCGACCGGCAGCAGCCAGAGCACCGCGCGCGGCTCGACCGCATACGCGACGGCGGCGAGCACGAGGATCACCGCGGCGACCGGGCCGAGGCGGCGCGCCGCGTCGCTCCAGGGGATGTCGCTGGCTTCGCGCGGCGGCGACTTCCAGTCGAGCTTCAGGCCGGTGAGCGCGACGAGCACGAAGAGCGAATGCGCGACCATGCGCACCGGCGCCTGCAGCACCGAGAGCGCGCCTTCGAGCACCGCGCCGCCGATCAGCGCCGCGCTGCCGCCGTACTGGCGCTGCTCGCCCTTCAGGATGATGGTCGCGACGCCGAGCGCGCGCGGCATGACGAGCATCGCGAGCGTGCCGGCCCAGAGGCCGAACATCTCCATCGGCACCAGGCCGCCCGCCGCCGAATCGCCGTGCGCGCCGACGAGCCACAGGCCGAGACCGAAGAGCACGTAGGCGAACCAGAGCGGCGCCGACAGATAGGCGAACGCGCCGGTCAGCAGCATCGCGCGGTGCACGCCGTGCAGGCCCGGTTCGGTCATCAGCCGCGCGTTCTGCAGGTTGCCCTGGCACCAGCGGCGGTCACGGTTGAGCTCCTCGAGCAGGTTGGGCGGCTGCTGCTCGTAGCTGCCGCCGAGGTCCGACACCAGCCAGACGTGGTGTCCGGCCCGGCGCATCAGCGCGGCCTCGACGAAGTCGTGCGACATGATCTCGCCCGACAGACCGCCCTTGCCCGGCAGCGGCGCGAGCGCGCAGTGGGCGATGAACGGCGCGACGCGGATGATCGCGTTGTGGCCCCAATAGTGCGACTCGCCGAGCTGCCAGTACTGCATGCCGGCGCTGAAGAGCCGGCCGGCGACACGGCCGGCGAACTGCTGTGCCCGGGCATGCACGGTCGACAGGCCGCTCGCCTGCGGCGCCGTCTGGATGATGCCGGCGCTCGGGTTCGCTTCCATCAGCTTGACGAGCGTCGTCATGCAGTCGCCGCTCATGACGCTGTCGGCGTCGAAGACGATCATGTAGCGGTAGTCCTTGCCCCAGCGGCGGCAGAAATCGGCCACGTTGCCCGACTTGCGCTTGGTGTGGCGCTGGCGCCAGCGGTAGTAGACGCGCGGTGCGTCGGCGCCGAGCGTCTGGCGCAGTTGTGCCCAGGCGGCGAGCTCGGCGGCGCGCAGTTGGGGGTCGCCGCTGTCGGAGAGCACGTAGACGTCGAAGAGCGACGACTTGCCGGTCGCCGCGAGCGATTCGCACGTCGCGCGCAGGCCGGCGAAGACGGTCGAGACCGTCTCGTTGCAGATCGGCATGATGATCGCCGTCCGTGCCGTATCGGCGATGTCGTCGCCGGCGACCGACTTGGCCGACAGCGCGTGCGGATCGCCGCGCAACTGCACCCAGAAGCCCATCAGCGCGGTGAAGAAGCCGGCGGCGACCCAGGTGAAGAGGACGGCGAAGAGCGAGATCTGCGCGACGCGGACGGCCGGGCTGTCGAGCTCGGGCAGCACGCGGCTGACGAGCCCCGTCGCGACCACGGCGGACACCGCGATCAGCGCCAGCAGCACCCGGCGCCGCCGCACCGCGGCCTCTTCCCACGCGAGGCGCGCACGGCCCGCCGGGTTGCTGCGGAACGCTCCGCGCAGGAGATCCCCGGCGCCGGCGAAGAAGCCGCGCCAGGGCGTGGCGACCATGGAGCTGCGATGGATCGGCGGCGCGCTGGCTCCGAAGCCCTGCGACACCGGCGCGGTGTCGAACAGCGAGGCCCCTTCGTCGGCAGCCCGTTGACTCAGTCGGGTTGAATGAGAGTGGTCCATGTTTCGCTCAGTGCATCGGAATCACGTTGGAGAAAGGCCCGCAGCTCGACCGGCTGGTCGGGTTGCAGCCGCTTGACGCGCAAGGTCATGCGCCAGGCGCCGGTCGCCTCGTTGCGATAGGCGTTGCTTTCGAGGACCTGTGCCGTCGGGCCCGCCGTGGCGACCGCCCTGACCTTCGCGTCGACCGGCAGCGCCGCGAGCGACGGACCGTTGAAGTCGACGACGTACTCGACCTCGCCGGCCCCCAGCCGCTTGAAGCCGTGGCCGCGGCGCGTCTGCACCGCCCAGCCGTTCGGCGGCCGGTGCATCGCCTCGCCTTCCCACGACAGGTCGTAGGCGATGTCGATCGGCGTGCCGGGCGCGGGCAGGCGCTCGGGGACCCAGTAGGCGACGACGTTGTCGTAGGTCTCGTCGGGCGCCGGGAGCTGCATCAGCTCGACGCGGCCGGGTCCCCACTCGCCGACGGGCGTGACGAACGCGCTCGGGCGCAGCTCGTAGCGGGCCTCGACGTCCTCGTAGTCGTCGAAGCGGCGCGCTCGCTGCATCAGGCCGAAGCCGCGCAGCTTCTGCGTCGAGAACGACGTGACGACGACGTTCTTCGGGTTCGTTAGCGGCCGCCACAGCCATTCGTCGCCGCTCGCGACGAGCAGGCCGTCGGAATCGTGGACGCCGGGGCGGAAGTCGGTCGGCGACTGCTGGTTCGCGGCGTGCTCGAACATGCTCGTGAGCGGCGCCATTCCGAGCGTCGCGACCGGGTCGCCGCCGCGGCGCAGGAAGGTGCGGCTCTGGATGCTCGCGACGGTGCTCGCGCCGGGCTTGAGCACGATGCGGTAGGCGCCGGCGGCGCGGCGCGAATCGAGCAGCGCGTAGATCACGAGCTGCTTCGCGTCGGCCGCCGGGCGCTCGATCCAGAATTCGGTGAAGCGCGGGAACTCCTCGCCCTTGCCGCCGACGGTGTCGATCGCGAGGCCACGCGCCGAGAGACCGTAGCGCTGGCCTGCGCCGAGCATGCGGAAGTAGCTGGCGCCGAGGAAGACCGCGAGTTCGTCCTTGTAGGCCAGCGCATTGATCGCGTAGTGCACGCGGAAGCCGGCGAAGCCTAGCTGCTTCCAGGACGTAGGCGACAGCTTGTTCCTGCCGTAGTCGAAGTCTGCAGAGTCGAAGCCGATCGGCCGCTCGCCCTGCAGCGTGACCTCGTTGACCTTGACCGGTTCGATCGCGAACTTGCCGCGATGGAAGAACATCAGCTCGAACGGCAGTTTCTCGGCGCGCCAGAGCGCCTTGTCGGGCCGGAAGCGGATGTCGCGGTACTGGTCATAGGTCAGGCTCTTCAGCTCGGCCGGCAAGGTGTCGGGCGCGGGCACGTAAGCTGCCTCTGACAACGCCGCAGCTTTTTTTGCAACGTCGTCAAAACCGAACGCCTCGGCGCGACCGGTGGCGACCACCAGGCCGAAGACGATTCCGACGAGCGTGCGGACCAGCCGGCCCGCGGCCAAGCTCGAAGCGCCCGCGACGCCCGGTGCGAAGCGGCTTTCGCGGTCGACCGGGCCAAGGCCGAAGAAGCCGCCGGCCGGCGCGAGGGAACGAAGAAAACGGTGGCACATGCACAGCACAGCGCAACCGCTGTGCCAATGCAAAATTGCGTTGCCGAACAAGCACTTGCGTGTGTGCCGAGACGAATGTCGGCACCAACGCCCCGCAGTGCGGGGATTTCCATTGAAACCTGTCGCCGCGCGGCGACAACGTGGCGCCACTCGAGGCTGCTGCCCCCTGAATCGGGGGCCAGGACCGTGTCGCTATCCAGCGACAGCCGGAGGTTCGGCGCGGAACAGCCCCGGCGTGAGGCCGTGCTTCTGCAGCAGCCGGTAGAACTCGGTCCGGTTGCGATCGGCCAGCCGCGCGGCGTCGGAGACGTTGCCGTCGGTCAGCTTCAGGAGGCCGACCAGGTACTCGCGCTCGAAGCGTTCGCGGGCCTGCGCGTAGGTCAGCACCTCGACGCTGGGCACACGCAGCGCCCGCTGCACCAGCGTCAGCGGCACGAGCGGCGTGCTCGTGAGCGCGCACACCTGTTCGACGACGTTGTGCAGCTGGCGGACGTTGCCGGGCCAGTGGGCGGTCGCCAGCGCCTTGGCGGCGTCGGGCGCGAAGCCGTTCAGGCGCTTGCCGTACTTCTGCGCCAGGCGCGCGAGGAAGTGGTTGGCGAGCAGCGGGATGTCCTCGCGCCGGTCGTCGAGCGGCGGCAGCGTCAGCGCGACGACGTTGAGCCGGTAGTAGAGGTCCTCGCGGAACTGGCCCTGCGCCATCGCGGCGTCGAGGTCGCGGTGTGTGGCCGAGAGGATCCGCACGTCGACCGAGATCGTCTGGCTCGCGCCCACCGGCCGCACCGCGCGTTCCTGCAGCACGCGCAGCAGCTTGACCTGCAGCGCCGGCGGCATGTCGCCGATCTCGTCGAGGAAGAGCGTGCCGCCGTCGGCCGCCTGGAAGAGGCCGCGGTGGTTGGCGACCGCGCCGGTGAACGAGCCCTTGGTGTGGCCGAAGAGCTCGGATTCGAGCAGCGCCTCGGGGATCGCGCCGCAGTTGACGGCGACGAAGGGCCTGGCGGCGCGCGGGCTCGCGCGGTGGATCGCCTGTGCCAGCAGTTCCTTGCCGCTGCCGCTCTCGCCGCAGATCAGCACGCTCGCGTCGGACGCGGCGACCATCTTCGCCTCGTCGAGCAGTTCGGCCATCACGCTCGAGCGGCTGACGATGGGCGCGCGCCAATCCTCGTTGCCGCCGCGCGCCGGCGCCTCGGGCGCGCCGAGCGCGAGCGCCTGCGCGATCTTGTCGAGAAGCGCCTTGCCGTCGAACGGCTTGGTGAGGTAGGTGAAGACGCCGCGGGCGGTCGCCTCGACCGCGTCCGGAATCGTCCCGTGCGCCGTCAGCAGGATCACCGGCAGGCCGGGATAGCGCGAGCGCACCTCGTCGAACAGCGCCAGGCCGTCGCGGCCGGGCAGGCGCACGTCGCTGACGACGAGCTGCGGGCGCTGCACGGCGATTTGCGTCAGCGCCTCCTCGGCCGAGCCGACCGCGGTGATGCGGTAGCCGGCGGCGGTGAGCCGCATCGACAGCAGCTTCAGCAGATCGGCGTCGTCGTCGACGAGAAGGACATGGACAGGCATGCGAGGGGACCGGTCAGGGCACGCGGGGCGCGGCGTTGGGCACGAGGGGCGCCGGCCGCGGCCCGAGGC
Organism: uncultured Rhizobacter sp.; assembly: GCA_964249855.1. GTDB lineage: Bacteria > Pseudomonadota > Gammaproteobacteria > Burkholderiales > Burkholderiaceae_C > LMDS01. The sequence goes on from CAXUDL010000007.1 coordinate 70,307, forward strand.
TGCGTTCGATCGCCTTCAGCGCCTCGAGTTTCTCGTTGGCCTGGTCGAGGCGGTTGCGGGTGTCGCGCTGCTCCTTGATCTGGCGGTCGAGCGCTTCCTCGAGACGGCGCTGCTCGGCGTAGCGGATCTGCAGGAAGCGGGCGAACGGCTGCCAGGGCAGGACGTCGGGCGCGGTCGAGCGCAGCAGCGGCTCGATCAGGCCCATCGCGCGCGCCAGGTCGCCGTTGCTGCGCGTGAGGCCGAGCGCGAGCGCGAACTCGAGGAAGTTCGCGGCGTTCGGCGAGGCGCTCGCGACGGCGTTGAGGCGCTGGACTTCCTGCGCCAGCTCGTTTTGCGGCAGCTGCCGCAGGTAGTCGTTGAAGGCGAAGAGCCGCTGCGCGACCGCGTCGACCGCCATCGGGGGCGGCGGCGCGGGCGGCGGGTCGACGGCGACCGGTGCGGGCGCCGGCGCGGGCGGCGGCGGCGCGGGCTCGACCACCGGCGGCGGCGCCGGCTTCGGCGCGCGCTGCGGGAACTGCTCGCAGCCGGACGCGAGCACCAGGCCGCACGCCAGCAGCGGCCATGCGACCGCGATGCACCGCCGCCGCTCAGTCCGTGTCCGCATGCGGCAGTTCGATGTGGAAATGGGCGCCCGGGCCGTCGTCGAGCAGCTCGATCTGGCCGCCGTGGGCGACGACGTACTCCTGCACGATCGACAGGCCGATGCCGCTGCCGCGAACGGCGTCGTCGGGCTGGAGCTCGCCGCGGAAGAACGGCTCGAAGACGCGGGCGCGCTCGGCCGTGGCGATGCCGGGGCCCTGGTCGACGATGTCGATGACGGCGCGGCCGGGCAGCCGCGAGACGTGGATGCGGATGGTGGTCTCCGGCGGGCTGTAGCGGATCGCATTGGACAACAGATTGCCGAACGCGGTGCCGAGCCGCTCCGGGTCGACCTGGACGTGGAGCGGCGCGCCGCCGAGCTCGACCACGAGCCGGCGCGACTGCCACTGCAGCCGCTGCTGCTCGACGCGCTCGCGCAGCAAGGCGACGAGCTCGGTCCGCCGCCGCACCAGCCGCCGCGCCTCGAACGCCGCGGCGTTGAAGCGGAGCAGGTCCTCGATCTGGCCCTGCAGCGCGACGGTGTTCTGCCGCAGGATGCGCGCGACCTCGCGCTGGTTCTCGCTCAGCTCGCCGGTGACGCCCTCCTCGAGCAGCGCGACGCCCTCGCGCAGCGCGGCGAGCGGCGTCTTCAGCTCGTGCGAGACATGGCGCAGGAAGCGCGCCTTGTCGGAATCGAGCTCGACCAGCCGCAAGCGCAGCCAGTCGAGCCGCCGGCCGAGCAGGCGCAGGTCCGACGGCCCGGACATCTCGACCGGCTCGTCGAGCCGGTTCTCGCCGAGTCCGACGATCGCGTGCTCGAGGTGTTTCAGCGGCCGCGCCAGCCAGACGCCGAAGCCGAGCGCGAGGACGACCGCGACGACGATGGCGGCGATCATCTGCCGCGCGAGCTGCGTGCGGCCGGCGTCGATCTCGTCGCGCAGCACGGCGTTGCGCTGCTCGTTCGCACGGCGCACCTGTTCGGCGAGGGTGGAGTTGATCTGTTCGAGGTCGCGGAACGCCGAGGTCAGGTCGAGGTCGCGCGACGGCGCTGCGGCGGCCGGCAGCGAGATCTCGTCCTGGATCTCCGAGAGCTTCGCGCGCCAGGCGCTGCCGTCGGCGCCCGGCGCATGCCCGGCTTCGACGCGTGCCAGCGCCTCGCTCGCATCGCGCGTGGCGTCGTCGAAGCGCTGCCGGAACGCCGGGTCCTGCAGCACGATGTACTGCCGCGCCGCGCGCTCGAGGCCCACGCTGCGCTCGGCGAGCGATTGCGCCGCCGCGCTCAGCGCGATCGCCTGCTGCGCGCCGTCGCTGCTGCGCTGGATCAGGCCCTCCAGCGCGAAGATGCCGCGCAGCGACGCCGCGCCGAGCAGCAGCGTGATCAGCAGGAAGGCGAGCAGCAGGAGCTGGCGGAAAGAGAAGCGGTGCAAGGCGGCGGTCGTCGTCGTCGGAGCGCGGAGGATGCCGTTCAGCGCGGCGCCGCGACGGGGCGGTCGCCCACGGCGGCGGCGGTCGATCGCCCCGATGTCGCCGCATCGGCGACGGCCGGTGGCCGGCCGCCGGCGCCGGCGCAAGGCGCGCTGTGGCGCCGGGGCTTCATGCCGAGCGTCCCGCGGAGCCGGCCGCCACCGGCAGCCGTCGCTGCGGGCGCGGCACGATGCGGCCGGCCCGCCGCGCGCGCCACAGCATCGCGATGCCGGCGCTGCCGCAGACGGCGAGCGCGACGATCGACGCCTCGACACCGAAGGCGCCGCCGCTGAGCCACGCAGGGCCCTCGAGCCGCCCGCGCAAGAGGCCCTCCATCTGCAGGCCGGAATTCGGCACGCCGAAGATGCCGCTCTGCGCGAAGTTCCAGCCGGCGTGCAGACCGATCGCGAGCCAGAGTCGGCGCGTCGCCAGGAACGCGGCGCCGAGCAGCACGCCCGCCTCGATCGCGATGGCGACGGCCGCCAGCAGCGTCGCACCGGGGTTCGCGAGATGGGCGACGCCGAAGACGGTCGACGACACCGCGAGCGCCACCCAGGTGCCGCGTGCCTCCTCGACGAGCCGGAACAACAGGCCGCGGAACATCACTTCCTCGAGCACGGCGGAGCCGACCGAGACGAAGAGCGGGATCAGCATGGCGTCCGCTCGACCCGTCGGCACTGCGGAGTAGCAACCGGCCAGCGCGAGCACGCCGATCGTCGCGCCGAAGAGCGCGGCGCCCGTCGCCAGGCCGGCAGCGCATTCGCGCAAAGCGCCGCGGCCTCCGAACTCCGTCACCGGTCGGCGCTCGAGCCGGCGCACGACCAGCAGGAACGCCGCCGAGCCGCCACCGGCCGCGAGCGTCGCGGCGAGCGCCGCCGTCGCGGTCGGGCCGAGCCACGGGCCAAGCAGCCAGGCAGCCGCCTGCAGCGCGAAGACGGCACCGACGAGCGCCATGCCGATGCCGAGGCGGGACCAGGGAGAGCGCATGTCGCGATGATCGCATCGGCGCCGTGCACCGCACGAGACGTGTCAACGCGCCGGCAGGACGACGCGCACGACCGCCGGCGTCCGGTCGATGCGGATCGCGTCGGCCGGCCCGGTGCGGCGGCGGCCGTCGACACGCACCTCGGCGGTCGCCGGCCACGGCCCGCGCAACACGACGCCCCCGGGCGGCGTCTCGCGCAGCGCGCCGATCTCGACATCGACGACCGTGCGCACGCCTGCACGATGCGACCGCATCGCGAGACCGAGCCGACCGAACGGCGTGCGCAAGCCGTCGACGCGGATGCCGCGCCCGCCGAGCCAGCGCATCGGCACGCCGGCGCCGAGCACGAGCGCCTCGTCGGCCTCGCGCTCGTGGGCGAAGAGGTCGAGCACCGAGCGGATCTGGTCCGACGCGACCCAGCCGTGCGGCATGTCGCCGAGGAAGTGCGGCTCGCGCGGCTGCCGCATCACGACCTCGGCCCACTGGTTCCAGCCCGCGGGGCGGCGGTCGGCGCGGAAGAAGTCGATCGCCGCGAGGGCGCGGTCGCGGTCGCCGAGGCGGACGAAGGCGCCGACGTTGCGCCATTCGTACGGCGTGTAGTCGGACCAGGTCGCGGCGCCGTCGCGGCGGGCGACGAAGTCGCGCCAATAGCGGTCGAACGTGGCGCGCAGCAGCGGTTCGGGCAGGACGCCGAGCAGGCCGCCGGGCGCGAGCGCGATCGTCGTCGAGGTCGGGTCGACGTCGCCGCGATCGGCGGCGCCGGGGACGACCGAGAGGCCGTGCTGCCGCGTGCTCGCGACGAGCGAGGCGTCGAGGTCGGCGAGGAAGACGGCGCGCCGGGCGGCGAGGCGCGTCGCCGCGTCGGCGAACCCGAGGCCGGTCGCGAGCTGCACCGCGCCGCGGTCGCCGATCGCGGTCCAGAAGTCGTCCCAGTACGCATACGCCGGCTTGTCGGAATAGCCCTCGTGGCTGATCGACGGCGGCATCAGGCCGAAGTAGGCGCGGCGGGCGGGCGTGCGGTTGGCGTCGGAGCGTTCGCCGGCGCGCAGCGCCTCCATGTGCTCGGCGGCGGCCTCGACGCGCGGCCAGAGCGCCCGCGCCGTCGCGTCGTCGCGGGTCTGGCGCCAGTAGTCGGCGACGGCGTGGATGAACTCGCCGTCGCTGTCGTTCTCGGGCACCGGGTCGGCGCCGCCGGCGGCCGTCGCGCAGCACGGCACCTTGCCGCTGCTGAACTGAAACGGCGCGTACCAGGTCAGGAAATCGCGGACGACGTCGTCTTCGCCGAGCCGCAGCAGCGCCGACGACGTGAGCGCGCCGTCGCGGATCCACGAGCGCGCGTAGGCCCGCGGGCCGGGCTGCAGCGCCGCGCCGCTGCGGTTGACGAGGATGTGGCCGAGCGCGCTGCGCACCGTCTCGGCGAGCGCGGCGACCTCGGGCGGGCCGTCGATGCGGACGCGCGACAGCCGGTCGCGCCAGTGCGCCGCGACGCGCTCGGCCTCGCGCGGCACGTCGACCGCGCCCGGATCGCCGACGACCGGCAGCGCGACGTCGATCTCGCGCGTCTCGCCGGCGTCGAGGTCGAGGTCCCAGCGCAACCCAGCGCTCGCGAAGCCGGCCGGGTCGACGACGCCGCGCGCCGTGTCGCCGGCCGCAGCCAGCCATTCGCCGACCGGGCCGGCGGCGAGCGGCTCGATCCGGACGGCCGACGGCACGCTCAGCGGCCGCAGCCGTGCGACGCCGTCGACCGCCAGCCGCTCGCCGTCCCAGTCGAGCCGGGCCAGCGTGCTCGCGCCGCCGGGATGGGCGAGGAACTGCGTCGGCGGATTCGCCTGGAACGGCCGCCAGGCGAGCGCCAGGCCGACCGTGCGGCGCCGGTCGCCGTGGTTGGTGACGCGGTAGCGGGCCAGCGCCTGCGCCGCCGCCGGCGTGCCGGCGCCGAAGGCCTCGACGTCGAGGGCGAGCGCGTCGGCGGGAAGCCGCCAGGTCACCGACGGCATCGGCAGGTCGCCTTCGCGCAACCGGTGGCTCGCGCCGGCGTCGGCCCAGGTCCGGACACGGCCGTCGACGACGAGCATCGGCTCGAGCGCACCGACACCCGGCACCGGCTCGACGGTGCCGTCCTCGCTCAGCAGCGACGGCAGCGGGCCGCCGTCGACGCCGAAGATCGTCCAGTACGACTGTTCGCCGACGTAGGCCCGCGGGTAGGCCCCCCGCGGCGCGCGGGCGGCGAGGCGGGTGAAGAAGGCGTTGGCGGTCGGCGCGGCCGCGGGTTCGATCGCGGCGAGCGGCGCCAGCCCGTCGCCGACGACGCGGACGCGGCGCGTCTCGCTGTCGGGCAGCCAGTGCGACTGCAGGTCGCCGCGGGCGCGCTCGACGGTCCGGACCCGGCGCCAGGTCACGCCGTCGTCGGAGAACTCGATGCCGTAGGCCGACGGCGCCGTGCCGGCCGGCCAGCGCAGGTCGAGCGTGTCGAACTCGCGGGCGAGGCCGAAATCCGCGCCGTCGGTCGACAACACCGGCTGCGCGATCGGCGGCGCGACGTCGGGCAGCCGTTGGAACGCGAGGCGGCGGAAGCACGCCGAGCCCTTCGACGCGCCGGTGCCCGAGACGATCACGAGTTCGACCGCGGCGCTGCGGCGGAGCGTGCGGTCGGTTGTCGGGCCCCACGCGAAGTCGACCTGCCGTTGCCGCAGCTTGAGGCGCTGCCAGTCGGCCGGCCAGCGGAATGCCGGCTTGGGCACCCACCAGACGTTCTCGCCGCTCGCGTCGACGAGCTTGAACTGCAGCGTGTTGACGGCGTCGCCGCGGACGTCGAGCTCGAAGCCGTAGCGGGCGGGGTAGTCGATCGGCAGCGGCCGCCGCAAGGTCACGTAGCCGCTGACGCGGCCGAAGTCGTAGTCGACGCAGAGGCCGTCCGCGACCGGGCGCAGCGCGGCGCGGACGTCGTCGGTCGCGCCGACGTGCCAGGCCGCGGGGTCGCTGAAGTCGTCGAGCAGGGCCGGCGGCTGCGCCATCGTCGTCGCTCCGGTCAGAAGGAGGATGAGCGCGGCGGGCGCGCGCCTCATCCCTTGACGCTCCCGGCCATCAGTCCGGCCATGTAGTGCCGCTGCAGCGCGAGGAAGACCGCGAGCACCGGCAGCACCGTCACGACCGAGCCGGCCATCATCAGCTCGTTGTCCTGGACGTGCTCGCGCGACAGGCCGGCGAGCGCGACCGGCAGCGTCTGCAGCGAATCGTCGGTCAGCACGATCAGCGGCCACATGAAGTCGTTCCAGCTGCCGAGGAAGGCGAAGATCCCGAGCGTCGCGAGGACCGGCGTCAGCACCGGCACGATGATCGTCAGGAAGATGCGGAATTCGCCGGCGCCGTCGATGCGCGCCGCCTCGATCAGGTCGTCCGGGATGCCGCGGGCGAACTGGCGGACGAGGAAGATGCCGAACACGCTCGCGAGCATCGGCACGAGCACGCCGGCATAGGTGTTGACGAGGCCGAGGCCCTTGAGCATCAGGAAGAGCGGCAGCATCGCGACCTGCCCGGGAATGACGAGCGCGCCGAGCAGCGTGCGGAAGATCGCGTCGCGGCCGCGGAAGCGCAGCTTCGCGAAGGCGTAGCCGGCGCCGACGTTGAACACGACCGAGAGCAGCGTCGCGGCGAGCGCCACGCCGAAGCTGTTGACGAGGTAGCGGCCCATGCCGACGCTGCCGAAGAGCAGCCGGTAGTTGTCGAGCGTCGGCGCGAGCGGAAAGATCGGCACCGGCAGGCGGCTCGATGCGCCCGCGGGCATCAGCGAGACGGCGAGCATCCAGAGCAGCGGAAAGACGGCGACCGCGGTGAGCCCGAGCAGCAGGCCGTTGACGACCCAGAAGGCAAGGCCGCGCTTCATCGGCGCACCCCGCGGCACGCACGGCCGATGCCGGCGCGCCCGGGCGCTCGCGCGGCGTTCATGCCGCCGGGCTCCGGTCGAAGCGCAGCAGCACCGTGCTGACCGCGAAGATCGCGACGAAGAGCAGGAACGCGACCGCCGACGCGTTGCCCAGGTTCCACCAGCGAAAGCCTTCCTCGTACATGAAGTAGAGCACGCTGACCGTGCTGCGCAGCGGCCCGCCCTGCGTCATGACGTAGGGCTCGGCGAACAGTTGGAAGTAGCCCGAGACGGTGAGGATGCCGACCAGCGCGAGCGTGCCGGAGAGCATCGGCAGCGTCACGTCGACGAACTGCCGCCAGCCGCCGGCCCCGTCGACGCGCGCCGATTCATAGAGCTCGCGCGGCACCGCCTGCAGCGCCGCGAGCAGGATCACCATGTTGTAGCCGAAGTTCTTCCAGGCGGCGAAGACGATGATCGACGGCATCGCCCAGCGCGGATCACCGAGCCAGTCGACCGGTGCGATGCCGACCGCAGCCAGCGCCTCGTTGACGAGGCCGTAGCGCGTGTGCAGCAGATAGCGCCAGATGACCGCGACCGCGACGACCGTCGTGACGACCGGCGCGAACAGCGCGGTGCGGAAGAGCGGCTGCCAGCGCGCGAAGCGCGAGTGCAGCAGCAGCGCCGCGCCGAGCGAGAGCCCGAGCGACAGCGGCACGCCGACGACGACGAAATAGAGCGTGCGGCCGAGCGCCTCCCAGAAGAGCGGCGTGCCGAGCAGGCGGGCGTAGTTGCCGAGGCCGACGAAGCGCAGCGTCGACAGGTCGGCGAGCGCGTAGAGGTCGAAGTCGGTCAGGCTGAGCGCGAGCCCGGCCGCGACCGGCACGACGAAGAAGACCGCGATCACGAGCAGCGCCGGGCCCGCGAGCACCCAGGCGATCGGCTGGGCGGCGGCCGCGCGGCTCACCGCGCCGCCCGCGCCCGCAGCCAGCGGCGCTTCTCGAGCATCGCGTCGACGCTGCGGTCGAGCGCGGCGGTGGCGATGTCGGCGGTCTCGACGCCGCGGACGACGCGCTCGGCGGCGGCCTGCATCTCCTGGAAGACGCGCTCCCACTCGGGGATCTGCGGCGCCGGCGCGAGGCGCTCGAGCTGCTCGGCGAAGGCACGCGAGGGCGGATCGTCGCGCAGCGCCGGCGCGGCCCAGGCACTGCGGCGCGGCGGCAGGTCGCCGGTCAGGGCGTGGAAGCGCTGCATCGTCGCCGGCTCGCTCAGATAGGCGATCAGCGCCCAGGCGGCGTCCTTGCGCAGCGAGCTGCGGAAGACGACGAGGCTCGAGCCGCCGGCGCTCGAGACGCCCGGACCGGACGGCGCGGGCAGCGGCGCGGTCGCCCAGGCGTGCTGCAGCGCGGCCGGCAGCCGGCGCCGGAACTCGCCGATGTTCCACGGACCGGTGACGTAGAACGCGAACAGGCCGCGGCCGAACTCGTCCCAGACGTTGGCGATCTGCGCACCGCCCATGACCGGCGCGAGACCGTCGCGAAAGAGGCCCGCGTAGAAGTCGAGTGCGCGGCGGAACGGCGGTTGCGAGAACGCGCCGCGCGTGGCGTCGTCGCGCAGCACGTCGCCCTGCTGCAGCGCGAGCGCGAAAAGCGGGTCGGGTTCGTTGAGCGGCAGCAGCACGCCGAAGCGGCCCGGCCGCGCGACCGCCGCCATCGCCCGGCGCCAGGCCGCCCAGTCGCGCGGCGGTTCGGCGACGCCGGCCTCGCGCAGCAGGTCGGCGCGGTAGAAGAGCAGCCGGGTGTCGACGTACCACGGCAGGCCGAGCAGGCCCCGGCCCGGCAGCCGGCTCGTCGCGAGCACGCCGGGGAAGTAGTCGTCGAGCGGGACGTTGGCGGCCGCCACCCGGCCGTCGAGCGGCTCGAGCGCGTCGAGCGCCGCGAATTCGGGCAGCCAGGTGTTGCCGAGCTGGCAGAGGTCGGGCAGCGAGCCGCCGGCGAACGCGGTCAGCAGCTTCTCGTGCGCCGCCGAGAACGGCAGCTGCTGGACCCGGACGCGGACGCCCTGATGGCGGGCATGGAACTCGGGCAGGAGCTGGCCGAGGACGGCCGCCTCGCTGCCCATCGCCCAGAAATTCAATTCGTCGGTCGCGCGCCGCCCGCAGCCTGCGCCGAGCAGCGCCGCGCCGCCCGCGAGACCGACGCGCAGCACCCGCCGCCGCGCGTGGCCCGCGCCGCTGCGCATCAGGCCTGCGGTGGCGACAGCCAGCCGCCGCTGAAGCCGGCGCGCTCGAGCCCGCGGCGCAGCGGCACGCAGCGGCGCATGTCGTCCCAGACGAGCTGGTTGCGGTAGTTGCCGATCATGCCGAGGATCGGGCCCTGGTCGATGCCGAGGTAGTCCTTGGCGATCCAGCCGAAGTCCGGGTCGACGCGGCCGTCGGCGAGCGTCACGTCGGCCGCGGTGAAGCTGCGGTTGAAGGAATCGAGGAAGCCGTAGCGCGCGTAGATGAAGTCGCCGTAGCGGCCGTGCATCTCCTCGGCGGCGGGGATCACGATCTCGGGCGCGAACGGCAGCGACGACAGCGCCGCGGTCGGCGCGATGGTGCCGTCGTCGAGCGTGCGGTGGAAGCCCGCGCCGCGCGCCGAGTAATCGAGGAAGTAGCGCTCGCGGCCGCTGCGGTCGCGCTCGCGCAGCTTGCCCGGCCCGTCGCAGGCGGTGAAACCCCAGACGTTGGCGCCGTACTCGTACCAGCCCTTCGGGTTGGCGATCGCGTAGGCGCGCTGGGAGTAGGCAGCACGGCGGCTGTTCTCGAAATAGTCGATGCCGAGCTGGCGCATCGTCGCGTCCTGCAGCCCGCGGAAGTCGATCCAGAGGTGCGAGTACTGGTGGCCGAAGAGCGGCGCGAAGCTCAGGTGCTGGTAGCCCATGAAGCGGCCCCAGGCGCCGCGGTAGCTCTCGGTCCAGGCGCTCCAGGCGGAGTCCTCGACCGAGTGCGTCGGCGAGCCGAGCGCGAGCAGCACGACGAGCATCGCCTCGTTGTAGCCGAGCCAGTCGTGCGGGATGAAACCCTTCTCCGGGCTCCAGCCCATGCTGATGAGCTGGCCGCGCACCTGCGCCCATTTCCAGTCGATGCGCCAGTAGATCGCGTCGACGGCGTCGCGGATCTCGACCTCCTCGGCGTGCGAGGAATCGAAGTAGGCCTGCGCGTGCAGCATGCCGCCGATCAGCAGCGCCGTGTCGACGGTCGAGAGCTCGCTGCGGCCCGCGCGCAGGCCGGTCTTCATGTCGATGAAGTGGTAGAAGAAGCCCTTGTGGCCGGTCGTGCCGCGCGGCAGCGGGCCCTGCGGCGCGCGCAGGAAGAAGCGCACCGTCGCCAGGACCCGCGCCCGGGCGTCGGCACGCGACACGAAGCCGCGGTCGGCGCCGATCACGCAGGCGGTGAGGCCGAAGCCGACCGCCGCGATGCTGCACGGCGACGGGCTCGGATAGCGGTCGGGCACCAGGCCGTTGGCCGGATTGGCCGTCGTCCAGAAGAAGTCGAAGGTGCGGCGCTCGATGTCGTCGAAGAGCGCGGGCAGCGCGGGCTGCGACACGCCGGGCGGCTCGATCGCGGCGGCCGACGCCGAGGCGGCGTCGGCGTCGCTGGTGTCGAACACCGGACTGCGGAAGAAGCGCGTCCGGGACAGGGAGTCGGACACCGACTGGCAGCCCGCGAGGCCACCGAGGGCCGCCGTGGCGTTCCACGCCAGCCAGCTGCGCCGAGTGATCTTGGACATGGTCAGAAGTATGCGAGGTAGGGAAGACGGCTTCGTGGCAGCGACCATGCCCGCCCGGACGGCCGTGGCGCCACCAGTCTGAGCGAGCGGGCGCCCGTGCGTTCCCTCGATAAGGAGAAGGAAAGCGCGTCGGGGCACGCCGCACGGCGGCTCGGAGTGTGGGCGGCCGGAGTCGGCGCCGGTCGGGGCGCCGCACCCGATCGTCGTCTCCTCGACGGCGAGCACGTGCCACGACGAGACGCGTCGGTCCTGACTGCTGCGCGGGCGCGCCCCGTCCCCTGCGCGGGTCGGTCAGGCGTCGAGCGCCGCGCCGTGCGATGCGATGACGTCGGCATAGAAGCGGCCGCTGTCCTTGACGGTGCGCTCCTGCGTCTCGAAGTCGACGTGGACGATGCCGAAGCGCTTCGCGAAGCCGAGCGACCACTCGAGGTTGTCGAGCAGCGACCAGGCGAAGTAGCCGCGCAGGTCGACGCCCTGCCCGATCGCCGCGGCGACAGCGCGCAGGTGGTCGCGCAGGTAGGCGACGCGCAGCGGATCGGCGAGCCGCCCGTCGTCGGCCGTCGGCGGGTCGTAGAACGCCGCGCCGTTCTCGGTGACGTAGAGCGGCACCGGGCCGTAGCGGTCGCGCACCCAGGCGAGGATCTCGGTCAGCCCCGGCGCGTGCACTTCCCAGCCGGTGTCGGTGTAGGTCGACCGCGGCTGCGGCACGAGCGCCGTCCGCACCGGCCCGGCGGCCGGATCGTCGCGGATCACGTCGCGCATGTAGTAGTTGACGCCGACGTGGTCGATCGGCTCGCCGATCAGGCGGAAGTCGTCGGCCGGCCAGTCGGGCCACGCCGCGCCGAAGATGTCGGTCATCTCGTCGGGATAGCGGCCGAAGAAGACCGGGTCGAGGTACTGGCGGTTCATGTAGGCGTCGGCACGGCGCGCGGCGGCGACGTCCTCCGGCCGGTCGGACGCCGCGTGCTTCGGCGCGAGATTGACGACGAGGCCGATGCGGTTTCTGCCGATCGCCCGGTACGCCTGCACCGCCCGGCCGTGGGCGCGCAGCAGGTGGTGCGACGCGATCGGCGCCTCGAACCAGTTCGAATGCCCCGGCGCGAGCGTGCCTTCGAGATAGCCGCCGTTGGCGACGACCCATGGTTCGTTGAGCGTCGTCCAGTGGCGCACCCGGTCGTCGAGGCGGCGGCAGACGACGGTCGCGTAGTCGGCGAACCACTCGGCGATGTCCGGGTTCAGCCAGCCGCCGCGGTCGTCGAGCGCGGCCGGCAGGTCCCAGTGGAAGAGCGTCGGCATCGGCTCGATGCCGGCGGCGAGCAGCGTGTCGACGAGGCGCTCGTAGAAGCCGAGCCCCGCCGCGTTGACGGCGCCGCGGCCGTCGGGCAGCACCCGGCCCCAGGCGATGCTGAAGCGGTAGGCGGTGAGCCCGAGGCGCTTCATCAGCGCGACGTCGTCGGCCATGCGCCGGTAGTGGTCGCAGGCGATGTCGCCCGAGTCGCCGCGCTGCACCTTGCCCGGCGTGCGCACGAAACGATGCCAGATGCTCGGACCGGCGCCGTCGGCGAGCGGCGAGCCTTCGATCTGGTAGGCGGAGGTCGCGGCGCCCCAGAGGAAGCCGGCGGGGAAGGTCGTCATGGGGATGCTCCGGATGTTCAGCGGGACCGGCCGGCACATCGCGCGCCGACGGCCACCGGCCGGCCTTGCAGGAACGCGGCCGCGGACAGCCGCCGGCCGCCGGCGCGCTGCAGCTCGGTCAGTGCGAGCGCGCCGTCTCCGCAGGCGACGACGATGCCGCGCGCGTCGGCGCCGAGCACGCGGCCGGGCACGCCGTCGCGCGCCGCGACGATGTCGGCACGCCAGCACTTGATCGGCTCGCCGTCGAGCTCTGTCGATGCGCCCGGGGCCGGATCGAAGGCGCGCAGGCGGCGCTCGATCTGCACCGCCGGCTCGGTCCAGTCGATCGCCGCCTCGGTCTTGCCGACCTTGTGCGCGTAGGTCACGCCGGCATCGGGCTGCGCGACGGCCTGCAGGTCGCCGCGGGCGGCGAGTCGCAGCGCGTCGACGATCATCCGGCCGCCGAGCGGCGCCAGCCGGTCGTGCAGGCTGCCGGTCGTGTCGTGCGCGTCGATCCGGAGCGCCTCGGCGAGCAGCATCGGGCCGGTGTCGAGGCCGGCGTCCATCTGCATGACCGTGATGCCGGTGCGGGTGTCGCCCGCCTCGATCGCGCGGTGGATCGGCGCGGCGCCGCGCCAGCGCGGCAGGAGCGACGCATGGATGTTGAGGCAGCCGAGCCGCGGCAGCGCCAGCACCCAGGCCGGCAGGATCAGGCCGTAGGCGGCGACGACGAGCGCGTCGACCGCAGCAGCCTCAAGGCGCGCCCGCGCGTCGTGCGCGTCGTCGGCGAACTTGCCGTCGAGCCGGAGGCCGCTCGGCTGTGCGACCGGCACGCCGTGCGCGAGCGCGAACGCCTTGACCGGCGACGGCTGCAGCTTCAGCCCCCGCCCGGCCGGCCGGTCCGGCTGCGTCAGGACGAGCGCGATGTCGATCCCGGCGCCGTGCAGCGCGGCGAGCGCCGTGCGCGCGAAATCGGGCGTGCCGGCGAAGGCGATCCGCAGCTCAGACCCGGGCATCTTCACGCTGCTTCTTCAGCATCTTCGTGCGGATGCGGTCGCGCTTCAGGGCACTGAGGTACTCGACGAACACCTTGCCCTCGAGATGGTCCATCTCGTGCTGCACGCAGATCGCGAGCAGGCCGTCGGCCTCGAATTCCTGCATCGCGCCGTCGCGGCCCTGCGCACGCACGGTCACGCGCGCGTGGCGGCGCACCTTGTCGAACGTGGCCGGCACCGAGAGGCAGCCCTCGTCGGCGAAGATCATCTCGTCGCTGCGGGCGACGAGCTCCGGGTTGACGAGCACGCGCGGATCGTCGCGCGCCTCCGACGTGTCGATGACGATCAGGCGCTCGTGCACGTCGACCTGCGTCGCGGCGAGACCGACGCCGTCGGCGGCGTACATCGTCTCGAGCATGTCGTCGGCGAGCCGGCGGATGCGCTCGTCGACGGCGGCGATCCGCCGGGCCACGGTGTGCAATCGCGGATCGGGATAACGGAGGATGGACAGCTGGGCCATGGGAAGCGGTAAGCGTGACACCACGCACAAATGGGGTCGAAGTGGGTCGTTGTTCGGCCGAAAGCAAGTACCGAACGCCCGCCACAATCTGCGAAACTGAGGGGATTTTCGCCGAAGCGCGTCTCCGTCGCGGCCGCACGGTCGACGACGCGCTCGCCGGGTCCCGAGCCGAACTTTTCGAGAGACGCCTCCATGAGCCCTTCGATCCGCCCGGGCCTTCGCCTGTCCTCGCCGTGGCGCGTTGCCGCGCTGCTCGGATGCCTGTCGGTCTGCGGCGTCGCCGCGGCGCCCGGCGACTATCCGGTCACCCAGCGGCAACGCAACGAGGCGCGACAAGTCGCGGAGGCCGGCGTCGCGCTCGGCGATCTCGCAGCGAACGCGCCCGACACCTACACCGTCAAGCCGCGCGACACGCTCTGGGACATCTCGAAGCTGTTCCTGAAGAGTCCGTGGCGCTGGCCGGATCTGTGGGGCATGAATCTCGCCCAGGTCCGCAATCCGCACCTGATCTATCCCGGCCAGCTGCTGGTACTCGACCGCAGCGGCGGCCGCGCGCGGCTGCGCTTCGGCCAGGCGGTCGGCGGCTCGAACGGCACGGTCCGGCTGTCGCCGCGCGTCCGCGCGAGCGACCCGGGCAACGGCGCGATCACGTCGATCGCCTTCAACCTGATCGAGCCCTTCCTCAACGAGGCGGTGATCTTCGAGAAGAACGATCTCGCCGCCGCGCCGCGCATCGTCGCGACGCAGCAGGACCGCGTGCTCCTCGGCCGCGGCGACACCGCCTACGTCCGCGGCGATCTCGGCGAGGAGCGCGAATTCCGGATCTTCCGCGAGCCGAAGGAGCTCCGCGACCCCGGCACCAAGGAACTGCTCGGCTACGAGGCCCGCTACGTCGGCGCCGCCGAGTATGTCCGCCAGGGCGAGACGCGCAGCGGCGCGGACGGCGAGACGCAGATCGTGCCTGCGACCTTCGTCGTCACGAGCGTCAAGCAGGAAGCCGGCGTCGGCGACCGGCTCGCCGTCATCCCGCCGCGGGAATTCGCGAACTACCTGCCGCACGCGCCGCAGGCGCCGGTCTCCGGCCGGATCGTCTCGGTCTACGGCGACGCGCTCTACGCCGGCAGCAACCAGATCGTCGCGCTCAACAAGGGCGCGGCCGACGGCATCGAGCGCGGCCACGTGCTCGCGCTGCTGCGCGACGGCCGCAATGCCGTCGACACGACGACCGACGGCAAGCGCACAGCGATCAAGCTGCCCGACGAGCGCGAAGGCGTGCTGTTCGTGTTCCGGGTGTTCGACCGGATGTCGTACGCGCTGATCATGTCGGTCAACGAGCCGGTGACCGCCGGCGACCGGTTCTCCGAACCCTGAGACGCGGACCGCCGCCCGCATCGGCGTCTGGCCGGTGATCGCCGAGCCCGAACTGCGCGCCTGGCTGCGTCTGCTCGACGCACCGGACGTCGGCCGCGAAACCGCCCGCCGCCTGCTCGCCGCCTTCGGCTCGCCCGAGGCCACGATCGCCGCGGGCACGGCGGCACGGCGCGCGGTCGTCGGGCCGGCGGCAGCGGCGTCGCTCGAAACGGCGTCGGCGGAAACCGATGCGAGGTTCGCCGCGACGCTCGCGTGGCTCCATGCCGACGCCGCGGAGCGCCGCACGGTCGTCGTGCTCGGCGACCCGATGTACCCGAAAGCCCTGCTGCAGACCGGCGACCCGCCGCTGCTGCTCTACGTCGTCGGCGACCCGGCGCTGCTGCAGGCGCCGGCGATCGCGGTGGTCGGCAGCCGCAACCCGACGGCGCAAGGCAGCGAGAACGCGGCGGCGTTCGCGCGCCGGCTGAGCGACGCCGGCTTCGTCGTCGTCTCGGGCCTCGCGCTCGGCATCGACACCGCCGCGCACGAGGGCGCGTCGACCGGGGCGACGCCCACCGTCGCGGTCGTCGGTACCGGCCTCGACCGCGTCTATCCGAAGCGCAATCTGGCGCTTGCCCGGCGCATCGCCGCCACCGGCGCGCTGGTGAGCGAATTTCCGCTCGGAACGCCGCCGTTGCCGGCGCACTTCCCGATGCGCAACCGGATCATCGCCGGGCTCGCCGACGGCACGCTCGTCGTCGAGGCGGCGCTGCGGTCGGGGTCGCTCTCGACCGCGCGGCTGGCGGTCGAGTCCAACCGCGAAGTCTTCGCGATCCCCGGGTCGATCCACTCACCGCTCTCACGCGGCTGCCACGCGCTGATCCGCCAGGGCGCGAAGCTCGTCGAGTCGGCCGAGGACATCCTCGAGGAACTCCGCCCGGGATCCGCCGCGATCCGCGAGGCGCAGGACGCGCCGCCGCCGGTGGTCGACGACGCCGACACCGACCCGGTGCTCGCCGCGCTCGGCTTCGATCCGGCGACGCTCGACGCGCTCGCCGGACGGACCGGCCTCTCGGCCGCCGAGCTCAGCGTGCGCCTGCTCGAACTCGAGCTGCACGGCCGCGTGGCCCGGCTGCCGGGGCAGCTTTTCCAGCGCGTCGGCGGCCCCTGATCGGCGTCGATTCGCACCGGTTCAAGAGCCCCTGACAGCCGCGATGCCACCGGGACGCTGGGGTATAGTGAAACATGTTCGACGTACTCGTCTACCTGTACGAAACCTACTGGCGGCCCGATGCCTGCCCCGACCACGACCAGCTGACCCGCAAGCTTTCCTCGGTCGGTTTCGAATCGGACGAGATCCAGGAAGCGTTGACGTGGCTCGACGGCGTCGCCACCGCCGCACAGTCGTACGTCGGTACGCAGGGCGAGCACAGCATGCGCGTGTATTCGCCGGTCGAGGTCGAGCATCTCGGCGGCGACTCGGTCGGTTTCATCAGCTTTCTCGAGTCGGCCGGCGTGCTGCCGCCGCCGATGCGCGAGATGGTGATCGACCGCGCCAACGCGATTCCGGGCGGACCCCTCGACCTCGAAGACCTGAAGATCATCGTCCTGATGGTGTTCTGGAGCCTCGGCGAGGAGCCCGACGCGTTGATCCTCGACGAGCTCTTCGTCGACGCCGAAGACCGGCTGATCCACTGAGCCGGTCGGGCGGCACGGCCGCCAACCGTCCCCTGCGCGCCGATCCATGACGCCGACCGCTCGCCGCGTCGTCCAAGCCGTCCTCTATGAAGCCGTCGCGCTGGCCGTCGTCGGCCCGGCGCTCGGCTGGCTGTTCGAGCGGCCAGCGGCGACGAGCTTCCTGCTCGCGGTCGTCATGTCGACGATCGCGCTCGCCTGGAACTACGTCTTCAACGCCGTGTTCGAACGCTGGGAGGCGCGCCGGCCGGTCGGCGGGCGCCCGCCGCTGCGGCGCATCGCCCACGGCATCGGCTTCGAAGGCGGACTGACGGTATTTTTGGTGCCGGTGCTCGCCGTCGGGCTCGACGTGCCGCTCGCCGACGCCTTCGTCACCAATCTCGGCCTGCTCGCCTTCTTCTTCGTCTATGCGATCGTGTTCACCTGGGGCTTCGACAAGCTTTTCGGCTTGCCGGCAGCCGCCGCGCCGCGCTGATCGGCGGTCGAAACCCGTGAATGGTCCGGCGCGCCGAGCGGCGCGGCGGCCGGCAGCGGTGCGGAGCGAGGCGGAGTGCCTCGGCGTCGTCTGCTCGACGACGAGCCTGCGAACGACGAGTGGCGTCGCTCGATGCTGCGGAACGGGCCTGTCGGTTCGTCGACGTGCTGCTCATGCGAGCAGCCGCGCCGGATCGCCGTCGAGCTTGGCCATCGCGTCGCGCGTCGCGCGTACCGTGAGCGATTCCTCCTGCGCCGGCACCAGCAGGCCGGCCTGCAGGAACGACGCCAGCCGGTGCTGCTGGAACAGGATGCCGCGGCCGACCGGCGAGACGAAGAGCGTCAGCTGGCGGCGCATGCCGTGCCAGGCGAGCTGCACCTGCTCGTTGCGGCCGCGGTAGTCGAGCATGTACCAGCTGCCGACCTGCAGCTCGGCGGCCCAGGCGACCATCGCAGCCGTCGGCATCGAGCCGCCCTCGCCGACGACCTCGAGCTCCGAGCTCTCGTGGCCGGACAGGTCGTGGATCATCGACTCGTCGATCTCGAGATCCTGCGCCTCGGGCAGCAACTCCTCGAGCGTCTCGAGGCGCGTCTTCAGCTCCTCGAGGCGCTCGCGCGGAATCGCCGCCGTCTTCGCGGTGAATGCGGCGGCAAGTGAATTGTTGAGGCGCTGGATGTGCGCATCCTGCTTGTCGAGCGGCACGCCGGCGTCGTCCATGCCGTCGCGGATCGTTTTCAGCAGCGGCGGCAGGCGGCGGATCACGTCGGCGCGCTCCTCGCGCGAGACCTTCGCGCTCGCCGACCAGATCAGGTCGGCGGCGGCGCGCTTCATGTCCTTGGTGGCGTCGCTGCCGCTGCCCGACTTGACCGCGGTCATCGCGAGCACGTCGGCCCAGACCTGGAACAGGAACTCGCGAACGCCTTCCTGCACCGGCATCTCGTTGAGCATCTTGCGGAGCTCGATCGTGTACTGGATCGCGAGCGTCTCGCGCTGCTCGACCTGCTGGGCGAGCGACACGCCCTTGCGCGAGGCCTCGTTCTGCGTCTTGAAGTAGTGCTCGAGAAACTTCTCGAACTCGGTCAGCACGGTCTGGAAGACGCGCCGCCCGGTGTCGGGATAGGCCTCGACGACCTGCACGACGCGCTTGATCTCCTTCTCGAGCAGGTCGCCGACCGCCTTGCTGTTCGCGTCGAAGCCCATCACGCAGGCGCCCATGCGGTCGATCAGCCGCCGTGCGGGATGGTCGATGGTCGCGAAGAAGTCGGGCTCGCCGACGGCGACGCGCAGCACCGGCATCTGCAGCCGCGCGAACCACAGGCGCACCGCCGCCGGGATGCGCTCCTCGGTCAGGATGCTCTGGAACAGCAGTGCCACGATCTCGATGGTCGCCCGCTCGACGGGGCTGGTCGCCGCCTGCTTCAGCGCGATGCGGCGCTGGTTCAGTTCCTCGAGCAGCTCGGGGGTGCTGAGGCCGCCGGCAGCCGTGCGCCCGCCGACCGCGCCGGCGGGCAGCGACAGTCGCTGCGACAGGCTCGCCTGCGCGTCGGCGATCGCGGCCTTGAGCTTCGGGCCGACCACGCGTTCGTTCCGCGAGGTGTCGCCGAAGCCCGGGAGCTGCTTGCCGACGACGCGGTTCAGGCCGACGAGCACGGCCTCGGCGTGCCCAGGCGCGCGGACGAGCGGGCCGCTGCGCGTCATCATCCGCGTCTCGTCGGAGGTGTCGGTGGCGCGGCGGCCGGCGGCGGCACGGCGCGAGGCGAACCCCGATTCGTTGCCGCCGCTGCCGATGCCGCCGTTGCCGCCGATGCCGCCGTTGCCGCCGGCACCGCTGATGCTGCTGCCGCCAGCGCTGCTGCCGCCGCTGCCGCCGCCGCTGCCGCCCATTCCGCCGCCGGCACCGCCGCTGCTGCCACCGCCGCTGCTGCTGGCCATGCTGCCGCCGCCCCCGGAGCCGCCGCCGCCGAACGGCGCGGACGCCGTGTTCGGCGCGCGCCGGATGAAGGGCCGCAGATCGACTTCGGGCATCACCTGGCGTTCGATCAGGAGCCGATTCGTCTCGTGCAGGCCCTCTTCGGCACAGTGCGAAAACTCGTCGTGCAGGACGACCTGGGCGACACGCCAGGCGTCGAGTCCCAGCCCGGCCGACTGCCACGACGCCGTCACGATGCGCGCGACGACATGCGGCCGCAGCACGTCGTTCGTGTCCAACTCGTCGCGGCCCTCGAGCTGGTTCATGCGCGAGCGAAGGTCGGTGAACTCGGACGCCGAGCGGTCCATCATCGCGAGGGCGAGTCGCGAGCTGACGATCTCGAGCTCGATCGTGTCGTCCTCGACGAGACTCAGCTTGACGGCACGGCCGGGCGGCGGCGGCAGATCGCCGAAACGCGTCGCCGAGACGATGCCCGAGTCGAGCGCCGCGCGCAGCATCGCGTTCATGCCGCGCAGCCAGTGCGACGCGCCGCGGCGGAATTCGGGGACGAGTTCGCGGCGCTTGAGCGCGACCGCAGGCTCCGCCACCTGGCCTGCCAGGACGCGCACGCCCTGGTCCACCGCACGCACGAGACCCGGCAGGTTGTTCAACCACCCGGTGACGTACGACCGCCGGGCCTGGCTGGCCAAGGCCGGCGAACTGGCGGGTGCGGGCATGGGGGGAGGAAGGTCCTGCGACGAGGCGACGAACGACTCTACACCACGGCTCCGGCGTTGGGATCGTTGGGATCCTGCGCGGCGGCGGCGTCCTTCGGCGTCGTCTTGACGAGGTCCTCGCGCTTGACGCCGAGCCACATCGCGATCGCCGCGGCGACGAACACCGACGAGTAGATGCCGAAGAGGATGCCGATCGTGAGCGCGATCGCGAAACCGTGCAGCGTCGGGCCGCCGAAGATCAGCATCGACAGCACCATCGCCTGCGTGCAGCCGTGGGTGATGATGGTGCGGCTCATCGTGCTCGTGATCGCATGGTCGATCACCTGCTCGGTGTTCATCTTCCGGAACTTGCGGAACGCCTCGCGGATCCGGTCGAAGATGACGACCGATTCGTTGACCGAATAGCCGAGCACGGCGAGCACCGCGGCGAGCACAGTCAGGTCGAACTGCCACTGGAAGAACGCGAAGAAGCCCAGGATGATGACGACGTCGTGCAGATTGGCGACGATCGCCGCGACCGCGAACTTCCATTCGAAGCGGATCGCGAGGTAGACCATGATGCCGACGACGACCGAGAGCAGCGCCTTGGCGCCGTCGACGGCGAGCTCGCGGCCGACCTGCGGGCCGACGAACTCGGTGCGCTGCAGCACGACGGGCTCGGCGGTGCCCGCCGCGCACACCGGCCGGCTCGAGACCTCGCCCTTCGGCCCGGCGACGTCGCGGGTCGCGACCGTGCCGCCTTCGGCCGCGCAGAGCGCGCCGAAGACCCGGGCGACGACCTCGGTCTGCCGGTTCGGGCCGCCGGCGGCGGGCAGGCGGATCAGCACGTCGCGCGAGCTGCCGAAGTTCTGTACCTGGCTCTCGCCGAACCTGAGGCCGTCGACCGTCGTGCGGATCCGGTCGACGTCGGCCGGCTGCGCGTAGGACGTCTCCATCACCGTGCCGCCGGTGAACTCGATCGAGAAGTGCAGGCCGCGCGTCGCGAGGAAGAAGACGGCGGCGGCGAAGGTCAGGAACGAGATGACGTTGAAGACGAGCGCATGCCGCATCAGCGGGATGTCGCGTCGGATGCGGAAGAATTCCATGTCGGCGGGCCTTGGGTCAGCGGCGCACCGGCGTTGCCGGGCGCTTGGGCGGCGTCGGGATCGCGGGCGCGACCGGCGGCACGGGCAGGACCGCGGCGCCTGCCGGCGTGGCGAGCGCCGGCTTCCAGACCTGGCCGATCGCAACGCCCTTCAGTTTTTTCTGCCTCCCGTACCAGAGGTTGACGAGCCCGCGCGAGAAGACGACCGCCGAGAACATCGACGTCAGGATGCCGAGGCAGTGGACCACCGCGAAGCCGCGCACCGGCCCGGAGCCGAAGGTCAGCAGCGAGAGCCCGGCGATCAGCGTGGTGACGTTCGAGTCGAGGATCGTCGCCCAGGCGCGCTCGTAGCCCATGTTGATCGCGACCTGCGGCGGTGCGCCCGAGCGCAGCTCCTCGCGCACGCGTTCGTTGATCAGCACGTTGGCGTCGATCGCCATGCCGAGCGTCAGCGCGATCGCGGCGATGCCGGGCAGCGATAGCGTGGCCTGCAGCATCGACAGCACCGCGACGAGCAGCAGCAGGTTGAAGCCGAGCGCGAGCGTCGAGAACGCGCCGAACAGCAGGTAGTAGGCGCACATGAAGAGCGCGATCGCCGCGAAGCCGTACACCACGCTCTGGAAGCCCTTGACGATGTTGTTCGCGCCCAGGCTCGGGCCGACGGTGCGCTCCTCGACGATGTCCATCGGCGCGGCGAGCGAGCCGGCGCGCATCAGCAGCGCCGTGTCGTTGGCCTCCTGCGGCGTGCGCATGCCCGAGATGTGGAACTGCGTCGAGAGCTCGGCCTGGATCGTCGGCGCGGTCAGCACCTCGGGCTTGCCCTTCTCGATCAGCAGCACGGCCATGCGGCGGTGGATGCCGTCGCGCGTCACCGCCTTCATCGCCGCGCCGCCCTTGGCGTCGAGCGTCACGCGGACGATCGAGCCCGAGCCCTGGCTGTCGAAGGCGGCGTCGGCGCCGGTGAGGTTCTCGCCGGTGAAGACGACCTGCTTGTTGAGCAGCAGCGGCTCGGGCCGGCCGTCGCGGTTGCTGACGACGAGCTCGGTGCCGACCGGCACGATGCCGCGCTTGGCGTCGTCGATCTTCGACGGGCTGTAGTCGCGCACGTCGGGGTTCAACTGCGCCTCGACCATCCGCACCTCGAGCGTCGCGGTCCGGCCGATGATGTCCTTGGCGCGCGCCGTGTCCTGCACGCCGGGGAGCTGCACGACGATGCGCTCGGTGCCCTGCTGCTGGATCACCGGCTCGCTGACGCCGAGCTCGTTGACGCGGTTGTGCAAGGTCGTGATGTTCTGCGTCACCGCCGCTTCGCGGATGCGAACGGCGGCCGCGGGCGTCAGCCGGCCGACGAGGCGGAAGTCGCTGCCGTCGGGCGTGTCGGTCCAGGCGAGGTCGGGCAGCGCATCGGCGAGCACCTTGCGCGCTGCAGCGAGCGTGTCGACGTCGCGAAAGCGCACGACGACGTCGTTGCCGTCGCGGCTGATGCCGGCATGGCGCACGTTCTTGTCGCGGAGCAGGCCGCGGGCGTCGCCGGCGGTCGCGTCGGCACGCTTGGCGAGCGTGGACGCCATGTCGACCTGCATCAGGAAGTAGACGCCGCCGCGCAGGTCGAGGCCGAGGTACATCGGCAGCGCGTGCAGCGCCGTCAGCCAGTGAGGCGAGCGCGACAGCAGGTTGAGCGCGACGATGTAGCCCGGGTCGGCCGCGTCCGGGTTGAGCGCCGCGGCGATCGCGTCGCGCGCCAGGCGCTGCTGATCGAGATCGGCGAAACGCGCCTTGACCGAACCGTTCTCGAACTGGACGAAGTCGGGCGCGAGCTTCGCCGACCTCAGGATGTCTTCGATCCGCGGCACCATGGCCTCGTCGACCTTGACCGTCGACTTCGCGCCGCTGACCTGCACGGCCGGTGCCTCGCCGAAAAGGTTGGGCAGCGTGTAGACGAGGCCGACGACGAGCGCGATCGCCAGCAGCGCGTACTTCCAGGCGGGGTAACGGTTCATCGCGATTCCTTCGGGCTCGGCACGAGCGCGTCGACCGGTCGACGCCGCCGTCGCCGGGCCGTCCGCGGTCCGGCTACTTGAGGGTGCCCTTCGGCAGCACCTGCACCACCGACGAACGCTGCGCCTGCACCTCGACGCCGCCGGCGATCTCGACCGTCAGGTAGCTCTCGCCGATCTTCGTGATCCTGCCGAGGATGCCGCTCGCCATCACGACTTCGTCGCCCTTGGCGAGCGCGTCCATCATCGCCTTGGCTTCCTTCTGCCGCTTCATCTGCGGCCGGATCATCACGAAGTAGAGGACCGCGAACATGCCGGCGAAGAGCACGAGCTGCATCGGATCGAAACCGCCCGGGCCGGGCGACGTGGCAGGAGCGGCTTGCGCGTACGCGTCGGAGATGAAAGGGAACACTGGCAACACCTTCGAAAACGCCGCGCGACGAAGCGTCGGCAAATCCTGTCGATTGTAAGTCTGGCCTCCGCCGCGCTCCGGGGCATCGACCCGGGCAGCGCGAGGGTGACGGTCGGCCACGTCAGGCAGGCGCCGGGACCAGCCGCACCAGCGTGATCTCCGACGGCGCGCCGAAGCGCTTCGGCGGACCCCAGTAGCCGGTGCCGCGGCTGGTGTAGACCCAGAGCCGCCGCAGCCGGTGCAGGCCGGCGGTGAACGGCTGCTGCAGCCGGACGAAATGCACCCAGGGCCAGAACTGGCCGCCGTGGGTGTGGCCGGAGAGCTGCAGATCGAAGCCGGCGCGCTCGGCGGCGTCGGCGCTGCGTGGCTGGTGGGCGAGCAGCACGCTCGGCGCCGACGCCGGCGCGCCGGCACGGGCAGCCGCCGGGTCGCTCTTCTGCGCCGGATCGAAGTGGTGCGCGCTCCAGTCGGTCACGCCGGCGACGACTAGCGCTGCGCCGTCGTGCGACAGCACCACGTGCTCGTTCATCAGCACCTTGAGGCCGATGCGGCGCAGCTCGCGCACCCAGCCCGGCGCGCCCGAGTAGTACTCGTGGTTGCCGGTGACGAAGAACGTGCCGTGGCGCGAGCGCAGTGCGGCCAGCGCGCCGACGTGCCGCGCGAGCTCGGGCACCGAGCCGTCGACGAGGTCGCCGGTCACCGCGACCATGTCGGCCTCGAGCCGGTTCGTCGCGACGACGATGTCGCGCAGGTAGGCGTGCTTGATCGTCGGGCCGACGTGGATGTCCGACAGTTGCGCGATCGAGAAGCCGTGCAGCGCCGCCGGCAGGCCGGCGATCGGCACGTCGACCGGGACGACGGCCGCGGTGCGCCGCGCGTTGGCGAGGCCGACGACCGAGACGAGGAACGCGAGCAGCGGCACCAGCGCGGCCGTCGCCGGGCCCAGGGCGTCGACCGCGAACGCGGGCGACAGCCACCGACCCGCGAGCCCCGCGACGAGCAGGAGCACGTCGCGCAGGACGGTCGCGACGAACAGCGACGAGAAGAGCCCCATCGCGAGCCCGCCGGCCCAGGCGAGCCGGTCCGACAGCGGCTGCACTCGCCAGCGCCGCGCGACGAGCGCCATCGGCATCGCCGCGGCGTTGACGACGAGCGCGAGGGAGAGCGCGACCCGCAAGGCAGCGTCGCCCGGCAGGTCGGGCACGAGCCGCCAGGCCACGTACGCGTGCAGCAGGCCGGAGATCAGGAAGAGTCGGAGCATGGGGGGGACGCCGTCGATCGGCTCCCGTCATGTGAGTCCGACGCGCGGCGGTTCAACCGGCGGGTGCAGGCCCTCGCACGACGATCGAGCCAACCGCCCCGACCCGCGAGCGGGTGCCGCCCGGATCCCCGGCCCACCGCGACCGGCGGACGCCCGCACCGGCACGCCTTCCGGCGGTGCGCGGCGAGTCAGGCGAGCGAGCCGTCGGCGAGCAGCTTGTCGAGCGTGATCGGCAGGTCGCGGACGCGCTTGCCCGTCGCGTTGTAGACCGCGTTGGCGATCGCCGCCGCGACGCCGGTGATGCCGATCTCGCCGATGCCCTTGATGCCGAGCGGATTGATGACCGGGTCGTTCTCGGGCACGAAGGCGATGTCGACGGCGCCGATGTCGGCGTTGACCGGGACGTGGTATTCGGCCAGGTTCCCGTTGACGACGCGGCCGTCGCGCAGGTCGCGCCACGTCTCTTCGAAGAGCGCCATGCCCGCGCCCCAGACGATGCCGCCCATCAGCTGGCTGCGCGCCGTCTTGGCGTTGAGCAGGTTGCCGACGCCGTAGGCTCCGGTGACCCGTTGCAGGCGGACCATGCCGAGCGACGCGTCGACCCAAACCTCGGCGAACACGGCGCCGAACGAGTGCATCGAGTACTTGCCGCGCTCGTCGCCGGGCTTGGCCGAGCCGCGGGCGACGATCGGCTGGCCGCCGCGGCGGCCGAGCAGCGCCTCGATCGTCTCGCCGCTGCCGCCGCCGGTCGCCGACTGCAGTCGGCCGCCGTCGACGACGACCTGCTCGGCGGCCAGCCGGTAGAGCGGCGACCGCGCGTCGGCGATCGCGAGCGCGACGAGCTGCTCGCGCGCCGCGATGCACGCCGCCTGCACCGCCGGCGCCACGCTCGCCGCCGATTGCGAGCCGCCCGAGACCGGCGCCTTCGGCATGCGCGAATCGCCCAGCTCGAAGCGCACGCGTTCGGGCGCGATGCCGAGCGCGTCGGCGGCGACCTGCGTCATCACGGTGTAGGTGCCGGTGCCGAGGTCCTGCGAGCCCGACTGCACCAGCGCGCGGCCGTCGGCGCCGATCCGCACCTGCGCCTCGGCCTCGCTGCGGTTGGCGGGGTAGGTCGCGGTCGCCATGCCGTGGCCGACGCGCCAGCGGCCGTTGCGCGTCGCACCCGGCTCGGCGTTGCGGCGATTCCAGCCGAAGCGCTCGGCGCCGACGCGGTAGCACTCGCGCAGCGACTTGCTCGAGAACGGATGGCCCTTCTCGGGATCGTTGTCGGCGTGGTTGCGCAGGCGCAGTTCGATCGGATCCATCTTCAACTGCACCGCGAGCTCGTCCATCGCCGACTCGAGCGCGAAGCTGCCGCTCGCCTCGCCAGGCGCCCGCGTGAAGGTCGGCGTCGCGACGTTCATCTTCGTCAGCCGGTGCGTCGTCGCCTGGTTCGGCACGGCGTAGAGCATGCGCGAGACGAGCGCCGAGGTCTCGACCCAGTCCTCGAGCACCGACGTCTCGGCGATCACGTCGTGGCGCAGGCCGGCGAGCTGGCCGCCCGGCGCCGCACCGAGGACGAGATGCTGCTCGGTGTGCGGCCGGAAACCGACGAGCGAGAACATCTGCGGCCGCGTCAGCACGAGCTTGACCGGCTTGCCGACGCGGCGCGACGCCATCGCCGCGAGCGCGACGTGCGACCACATCGAGCCCTTCGAGCCGAAGCCGCCGCCGACGTACGGGCAGATCACCGTGACCTTGTCTTCCGCGAGGCCGAGCGTCTTCGCGAGGGTTTCCTTCACGCCGGTCACGTGCTGCGTCGCGTCGTGGACGACGAGGCCATCGTCCGTCCACGACGCGATCGTCGCGTGCGGCTCCATCGGGTTGTGGTGCTCGACCGGCGTCGTGTAGAGCGCGTCGAGCTTGACCGGCGCGCGCGCCAGGCCGCCGGCGACGTCGCCGCGGCTGCTGTCGGTCGGCTCGCGGTTCGCCGTCTTGGGCGCATGCGCCGAGGCTTTCGCCTTCTCGAAGTCGAGCACCGCGCCGGCGTCGCGGGCGTAGCCGACTTCGAGCAGCGCCGCGGCGGCGGTCGCGTGCTCGAGCGTGTCGGCGACGACGACGGCGACCGGCTGGCCGTTGTAGGCGACCGCGTCGTCCTGCAGCAGCGAGAGCACGCGCCCCGCCGGCGGCTTCACCGCCGCCCTGCCGCCCTCGGGCAGGCGCATCGCGTTCGCCGGCGTCAGCACCGCGAGCACGCCGGGCGCGCGCTCGACCGTCGCGGTCGTCATGCGCGTGATGCGGCCCTTGGGCACGGTGCTCGTCACGATGACCGCGTGCGTCACGCCCGGCACCGCGAACTCGGCGGCGAAGGTCGCACGGCCGCAGACCTTCAGCGTGCCGTCGACGCGGTTCATTCCCTGTCCGACGCTTTTCATGCCTGACCTCCGGCGACGGCCAGCGCGCGGGCGATCGCATTGCGCGCCAGGCCGATCTTGAAGCCGTTGAACTTGAGCCCGCGCGCGCCCTGCAGCGCGATGTCGGCGCAGGCGTCGAACGCGGCCTGGTCGAGCCGCTTGCCGACGAGCGCCTGCTCGGCAGCCGGCACGCGCCACGGCTTGTGCGCGACGCCGCCGAGCGCGAGCGCCGCGTCGCGGACGATCCCGCCCTGGACGTCGACCGCGGCGGCAACGGAGACGAGCGCGAAGGCATAGCTCGCCCGGTCGCGCACCTTCTGGTAGGAGGCATTGGCCGCGAACGGCGACGCCGGCAAGTCGACCGCGGTGATCAGCTCGCCGGGCAGCATCGTCGTCTCGAGCTGCGGCGTGTTGCCCGGCAACAGGTGGAATTCGCCGATCGGGATCCGCCGTTCGCCGGTCGGCCCCTGCACGACGATCGTCGCGCGCAATGCCGCGAGCGCGACGTTCATGTCCGACGGATTGGTCGCGACGCACTGCGGGCTCGCGCCGAGGATCGCGTGGATGCGGTTGACGCCATCGCGCGCGGCGCAGCCGGATCCCGGCTGGCGCTTGTTGCAGGACGTGAACGCGGTGTCGTAGAAGTAGTTGCAGCGCGTGCGCTGCAGCAGGTTGCCGCCGACGGTCGCCATGTTGCGCAACTGCTGCGAGGCGCCGGCGAGCAGCGCCTGCGACAGCAGCGGATAGCGCTCGCGGACGCTGCGGTCGTCGGCGAGGTCGGAGTTGCGCACCATCGCGCCGATGCGCAGGCCGCCGTCCGAGAGCGGCACGATCTGCGCGAGCGGCAGGCGGCTCACGTCGACGAGCCGCGTCGGATTGGCGACGCCGCCCTTCATCAGGTCGAGCAGGTTGGTCCCGCCGCCGATGAAGGCGGTGCCGGGCTGCTGGACGAGGCGGATCGCCTCGGCGACGCTGCCGGCGCGCTGGTAGTCGATGTCGATCATCGTCGGGCTCCCCTGCTCAGCCGCGACCGGCGTCGGGCGTCCCGGCCGCCGCCGTGCCGCGCGGCTGCGCGACGCTGCGGACGGCCGCGACGATGTTCGGATACGCGCCGCAGCGGCAGAGATTGCCGCTCATGCGCTCGCGGATCTCGTCGTCGGTGAGCGGCGCCATGCCGGGCCGAAGGTCGCGGGTGACCGCGCTCGCCTGACCGGCGCGGTGTTCGTTCAGCAGCGCGACCGCCGAGCAGATCTGCCCCGGCGTGCAGTAGCCGCACTGGAAGGCGTCGTTCTCGATGAACGCCGCCTGCATCGGGTGCAGCGCCTCGGGCGTGCCGAGGCCCTCGATCGTCGTGATGTCGGCGCCTTCGGCCATCACGGCGAGCGTCAGGCAGGCGTTGACGCGCCGGCCGTCGACGAGCACGGTGCAGGCGCCGCACTGGCCGCGGTCGCAACCCTTCTTCGTGCCGGGCAGACCGGCATATTCGCGCAGCGCGTCGAGCAGCGTCACGCGCGGCTCGAGCGACAGCGCGTAGTCGCTGCCGTTGATGCGCAGCCGAACCGGCCGCGGCGGCCGGCCGGCGGGCGCCGCGTCGAGCGCCGGCGACGCCGCGCCGGCACCGTCGACGCCGACGACCGTCAGCGCCGCTGCGCCACCGGCGGATTGCAACAGGCTGCGGCGACTGAGCGCGGCAACGGCCTCGGGGGTCGGGCTGGGCATGGCGAACGCTCCTGAGCGCGGAAACGACGCATGCTCGCGCCCGGTTCCGGCAGCGCACGTAGGACGGCCGCGCGACCGCCCGTCGTCGGCGGTCGAGAGCGA
>CAXUDL010000007.1:99335-125670 GCA_964249855.1 uncultured Rhizobacter sp.
CGAGAGCGAGCCGTCAGAACCTGTGGAGGAATCCGGCGCGCCCGAGCGGCGGCCGCACACGCAGCCGATGGAGGCGCAACGCGCAGTCGCCGTCTCTTCCACGGCGACCAGCTGCAACGACGAGCGGCGGCGTTGGCGGCCGCGGAGCGGGCGTGGCGGGCTCCTCCACAGGTTCTTCAGGCAGGACGCCGTGGCAGGACGACGGTGAACGCGGTCGCCGCCGGATCGACGTCGCCGACCTCGATCCGGCCGCGGTGGGCGTGCACGATCTGCTGGACGATGTAGAGCCCGAGGCCGAGGCCCTCGCCGTTGCTGCGCTCGGGGCGCCCGCGGCGGAACGGATCGAAGAGCGACATCCGCTGCTCGACCGAGATGCGGCCGCCGTTGACGACCCGCAGGACGACCGCGTCGGCATCGTGGCCGTCGAGCTCGACCGCCACCGGCACCGCGACGTCGCCATGGTGCATCGCGTTGCCGACGAGGTTCGAGCCGACCTGCGCGAGCCGGTCGGCGTCCCAGGCGCCGCGGAGGTCGCCCTCGACGAGCACCGTGACGATCCGCCCCGGCGACGCCGCCCGGCATTCGTCGACCACGCGCTCGACGATGGTCCCGAGGTCGCACGGCGCGGGTTGCAGCGGAATGCCGCCGGCGAGCCGCGCGCGCGTCAGGTCGAGCAGGTGGGCGATCATGCGCGCCATGCGCCGGCCGCCCTCCTCGATCTTGCGGGCGTGCTCGCGCAGCGGCGGGTCGTCGAGCCGCCGCTGCAGCAGGCTGGCGCCGGCGAGGATCGCGGTGAGCGGATTGCGCAGGTCGTGGCCGAGCATGCCGACGAACAGTTCGTTCAGGCGCAGCGTGTCGGTGCGTGCCTGCAGCTCCTCGGCGAGCTGGCGCTTCTGGCGGTGGAGCTGGAAGAAGACGTCGGCCTTGTTGCGCAGGATCTGCGGGTCGATCGGCTTGTAGAGGAAGTCGACCGCGCCGCTCTCGTAGCCGCGGAAGACGCGGTGCTGGTCGCGCGCGCCGGCCGTGACGAAGATCAGCGGGATGTGGCGCGTGCGCTCGCTGCCGCGGATGAGCTCGGCGAGCTCGAAGCCGTCCATCAGCGGCATCTGCACGTCGAGGAACGCGAGCGCGACGTCGTGGACGAGCAGCAGCTCGAGCGCCTCGACGCCCGAGCGCGCGGTCAGCACCTCGACACCGTCGCCGCGCAGCAGCGCCGACATGGCGAGCAGGTTCTCGTCGCGGTCGTCGACGATCAGGCAGGCGACACGGATGAGGGGCGCGGCGCTCACCACGGGTCCTCCCGCACGGGCAGTGCCGCGAAGCGCACCACGATCTCGCCGAGGTCGGCAGTCTCGGCACCCGGCGAGCGGCGCAGCGCCGCCTCGGGCATCGCGCTCACATGCGCGTCGCCCGGCGCCTGCACCCAGCCCTGTCCACCTGCGCGCAACACCGCGGCGAGGCCGTCGGCGCCATCGGCGTTCGCGCCCGTGAGGACGACGCCGAGCAGGCGCTCGCGGTAGACGTCGGCGGCCGATTCGAACAGGACGTCGATCGACGGCCGCGAGAAGCGCACCGGCGGGTCGATGGACAGCGCCAGCGCGGGGCCGGCGTCGACGAGCAGGTGGTAGTCGGGCGGCGCGAGGTAGATGTGGCCGGGCAGCGGCGTTTCCTTGTCGTGCGCCTCGTGCACCGGCAGCGCGCACTTCGGCGCGAAGATGTCGGCGAGCAGGCTCGGCCGCTGCCGCGGCAGGTGGAGAACGACGAGCACGCAGGCGGCGAGCCGCGCCGGCAGCGCCGGCAGCACGGTCGAGAGCGCGTCGACACCGCCGGCCGACGCGCCGATGACGATCGCGTCGATGCCGGGCGGGCGCATCGGCGTCCGCACGGTCATGCGCCGACCCGCTTGCGGTAGAGCCGGTCCTCGCGCACGAACTCGTCGAAGCGCCCGGCCTGCGACGAGAAGCGCAGTGTTTCCTTCGCGCCGACGCCGAGGAAGCCCTGGCGGCAGAGCGCCTCGCCGAACAGGCCGAGCGCACGGTCCTGCAGCGGGCGGTTGAAGTAGATGAGCACGTTGCGGCACGACACCAGCTGCACTTCGGCGAAGACGCTGTCGGTCGCGAGGCTGTGATCGGAGAAGACGATGTGCTCCTTCAGCGACTTGTCGAAGACCGCGTGGCCGTAGCCTGCGGTGTAGTAGTCGGAGAGCGACGTCCGCGCTCCGGAATGGCGGTGGTTCTCGGTGAAGGCGGCGATGCGGTCGATATCGTAGACGCCGGCCTCGGCCCGCTTCAAGGCCGCGGTGTTGATGTCGGTCGCGTAGATGAGGCTGCGCTCGAGCAGCGCTTCCTCGCGCAGCAGGATGGCGAGCGAATACACCTCCTCGCCGGCGCTGCAGCCGGCGATCCAGATCTTGAGCGACGGATAGGTGCGCAGCAGCGGCACGACCTTCTCGCGCAGCGAGCGGAAGTAGCTCGGGTCGCGGAACATCTCGCTGACCTGCACGGTGAGGACGTCGAGCATCGCCGGAAACACGTCGGGTTCGCGGAGCAGCCGGTCCTGGAGCTGCGACAGGCTCCTGCAGCCGAATCGCGGCAGCGCCGCCGCCAGCCGCCGCTTCAGCGATGCCCACGCATAGCCGCGGAAGTCGTAGTGGAACTTCTGGTAGATCGCCTCGAGGATCAGGCCGGATTCGATCTCGAAGATGCGGTCGTCGTCGTCGAACGCCGCGCCGCCGACCGGCTCGGGCAGCGCCGTCACTTGCGCACCCACACCCGCACGAGCGACAGCAGCTTCTCGACGTCGAGCGGCTTGGCGATGTAGTCGTTCGCCCCGGCAGCGAGGCACTTCTCCTGGTCGTCCTTCATCGCCTTGGCGGTCAGCGCGATGATCGGCAGGCGCTTCCATTCCGGGCGCTTCCTGATCTCGCGCATCGCGGTGAAGCCGTCCATCTCCGGCATCATGATGTCCATCAGCACGAGGTCGATCCTGCAGTCGCCGCCCGCCGTCGTCTCGCGGGCGAGCAGCTCGAGCGCCTCGCGGCCGTTGCGTGCGATCTCGATCGTCGCGCCCTTGCCTTCGAGCGCGCTCGAGAGCGCGAAGATGTTGCGCACGTCGTCCTCGACGACCGCGATGCGGCGGCCGTCGAGCGCGGTGTCGCGGTCGCGGGCGCGCTGCAGCAGCTGCTGGCTCGCGGTCGGGAGCCGCGACTCGACCTGGTGCAGGAAGAGCGTGACCTCGTCGAGCAGCCGCTCGGGCGAGCGCACGTCCTTGACGATGATCGACTTCGAGAACTTGCGCAGGCGCTGTTCCTCGTCGCGCCGCAGCGTCTGCCCGGTGTAGACGATCACCGGCGGGAAGGCGACGTGCTCGCGCGTCGACATCTGCTCGAGCAACTCGTAGCCGCTGAGGTCGGGCAGGTGCAGATCCAGCACCATGCAGTCGAAGGTCGTGCGGCCGAGCGCGTCGAGCGCCTCGCGCGCGGTCTCGACACAGGTGATCTCGACATCGCCGGTGTCGAGCAGCTTCTCGATGCTCTCGCGCTGCCGCGGGTCGTCCTCGACGACGAGCACGCTGCGCACGCGCTGCATGAACTTGGCCTCGAGCCGGCGCAGCGCGAGGACGAGCTCCTCGCGGGCCACCGGCTTGATGGCGTAGCCGACCGCGCCACGCTCGAGCGCCTCGCGCGAGTGGTCGGCGACCGATGCGACATGGACCGGGATGTGGCGCGTCGCCGGATCGCGCTTCAACCGGTCGAGCACGCCGAGGCCCGAATGATCGGGCAGCTTCATGTCGAGCAGGATCGCGCTCGGCCGCTCGCGCACCGCCGCGGCGAGTCCTTCTGCGGCAGTGCTCGCGACGATGCAGCGAAATCCCATCTCGTCGACCAGGTCGCGCAGGATCGCCGCGAAGCGGGCGTCGTCCTCGATGACGAGGATCGTGCGCTGGCTGCGGTCCGGCGGCTGTGCGAGCGCGGCGTCGGGTTGCCCCGCGGCGACCGGCCGCACCGGGGCGGGCGGGACGGCGGCCGGCTGCAGTGTCGGCGCGACCGCGGTCACGGTCGCGGTCGCGCCGACCGGCAGCGTCAGCGTGAAGATGCTGCCCACGCCGGGCGTGCTCTGCAGGCCGATGTCGCCGCCGAGCAGCCGCGCCAGATCGCGCGAGATCGACAGCCCGAGGCCGGTGCCGCCGTACTTCCGGTGCGTGCTGCCGTCGGCCTGGCGGAACGCCTCGAAGATCAGCGACTGCTGCTCGGGCGCGACGCCGATGCCGCTGTCGCTGACCGCGAACGCGAGCGCGGCGCCGCCGTCGGCCGGCGCGACGCGAAGCGCCACGTCGCCGGCGGCGGTGAACTTGCAGGCGTTCGACAGCAGGTTCTTCAGGATCTGGCCGAGCCGCTGCGGGTCGGTCGCGATCTGCGCCGGCACGCCGGGTTCGATCGCCGTCGTGAACGCGAGGCCCTTTTCCTCGGCGAGCGGCCGCACCGGCCGGGCGATGTCGTCGACGAGCCGCGCCAGGTCGACGCGCTCGATCTCGACCTGCACCTGCCCGGCCTCGATCTTCGACAGGTCGAGGATGTCGTTGATCAGCGCGAGCAGGTCGTTGCCGGCCTCGGAGATCGTCTTCGCGAAACGCACCTGCTCGGCGCTCAGGTTGCCGGGCTTGTTGTCGGCGAGCAGCTTGGCGAGGATCAGCGTCGAATTGAGCGGCGTGCGCAGCTCGTGGCTCATGTTGGCGAGGAACTCGCTCTTGTAGCGGCCGGTGCGCTCGAGCTCCTCGGCGCGGACGCCGAGCGACGCGCTCGCCTGCTCGAGCGCGTCGCGCTGCGCCGCCATCAGCTCGGCCTGCTCCTCGAGCTGCGAGTTGGTCTGCTCGAGCTCGACCTGCTGCAGCTGCAGCTGCGCCTGCGATTCCTTCAGCGCCCGTGCCTGTTCCTCGAGCTCCTCGTTGCTGACGCGCAGCTCCTCCTGCTGCGCCTGCAGCTCCTCGGACTGCGTCTGCGTCTCGTCGAGCAGCGCCTCGAGCCCGCTCCGGTCGCGCGCCGAGCGCACGGCGACGCCGAGCATTTCGGCGATCCGGTCGAGCAGCGCGATGCTCGCGTCGTCGACGCGCCCGAGGAACGCGAGCTCGAGCACCGCCTGAACGCTGCCGTCGGCGCGTGCCGGCGCGATCAACAGCTCGAGCGCCGGCCCCTGGCCGAGGCTCGACGCGACCGTGAAATAGCCTGCGGGCACGGCATCGACGCGCAGCGCGCGCCCGTCCTTCGCAACCTGGCCGACGAGGCCGTCGCCGGGCCGGACCACCGAAGCGGCACCCGGCGCGATCGCGAAGCCGGCGACGCGCCGGTAGGCGGCCGGCGCGCCTGCGCCGCCACGCCGGCCGCCCGCGTCGTCGACATAGAGCGCGCCGGCCTGCGCGCCGACGTAGCGCGCCAGGAACGCGAGCACCGCGTCGCCGAGCACGTCGAGCCGTTGCTCGCCTTGCACTTGCTCGGCGAGCGCGGCCTGACCGTTGCGGATCCAGGCCTCGGTCTGCGCCGACCGGTGCTCGCGCATTCCGACGACCGCGCTGCCGGCGACCAGCAGCAGCAGCACCGCCGAGCCGACACCGGTGACCTGCGAGGAGAACGCCGCGGCCTCGGCGGACTGGCGCTGGCCGGTCGCGAGCCGCTGGCGCTCCTGCCCGAGCATCTCGCCGATCAGCGAGCGTGCGCGGTCCATCTCGACGCGGCCGCGGTCGCTGCGGACGATCGCGAGCGCGCCGTCGAGGTCGCCGGCGCGGCGCCTGGCGATCGTCTCGGCGAGCTCGGCCATCTTGTCGTCGGCGACGCGCTGGACGAGCGCGAGCCGCTCGGTCCGGAGCGGGTCGCCCACCGCGGCTGCGCGCAGCGCCGCGAAACGCCCGGGCAGGTCGGTGCGCGCCGCGGCGTACGGACCGAGATAGTCGTCGGCACCGGTCAGCAGGAAGCCGCGCTGGCTGGTTTCGGCATCCCTCAAATCGGACAGCAGCGCGTCGAGCTGTTCGAGCTGGTCGAGCGAACCGGCGACGCCGCGCGCCGCACGTGCGCTCTCGGCCTGCGAGCGGTACGAGAACAGCGCGATCGCGATCACCGCGACGATGGCGAGCAGGAACGCGATCGCGCTCGACAGCGGCAAGGGACCGCGGCGCCGCGCGACGTCGCCGATCGTCGGTGCAGCGCTCACCCGCGCGCCAGCCTGTCGCGCCCCATCGCGCGAGGCGCTGCAAGAACCGGATTTCCGAGGTGCGTCATCGCCGAGCCGCGTCTGCCGCCGGGGCGGCCAGGCCGAGAAGCGCCGAATCGTAGCGCAGGCGTGTCGCGGCTCCGGTTGGGGAAGAATGGCGCTCGCCGCGCGCTGCGGCGCCGATTCGGACAACGACCGGGAGCGACCATGACCCCTTCCTCCGTGCGCAGCCGCCACGACGGCACGATCGCCGTCATCGAGATGACCAGGCCGCCGGTCAACAGCCTCGGCGCCGAGCTGCGGCGCGGGATCGCCGACGCCGTCGCCGCCGCGCAGGCCGACCCGGCGATCCGCGCCATCGTGCTCGCCGGCAGCGCCCGCGCCTTCTCGGGCGGTGCCGACGTCACCGAGTTCGGCAGCCCGGCGGCAGCGCGCGAGCCGAGCCTGCCGTCGTTGATCGCGCAGCTCGAGGACAGCGCGAAGCCGGTCGTCGCGGCGATCGCCGGCGTGTGCCTCGGCGGCGGGCTCGAACTCGCGCTCGGCGCGCATTTCCGCGTCGCCGCGGCGGATGCGTCGATCGGCTTCCCCGAGGTCAAGCTCGGCCTGATCCCCGGCGCCGGCGGTACGCAGCGGTTGCCGCGGCTGCTCGGCCTCGAGGCTGCGCTCAACCTCGTCGTCGACGGCTCGCCGGTCGCCGCGACGCGGCTCGCGGGCACGCCGCTCTTCGACGCGGTCGTCGACGCCGGCGGCGACGTCGTGGCCGCGGCGACGGCGTTCGCAGCGCGCGTCGTCGCCGAGTCGCGCCCGGCGCGGCGCTTGCGCGATCTCACCGTGCGCGAGCCGAACGCCGACGCCTTCCTGCAGTTCGCGCGCAACACCGTCGGCGCCATGTCCAAGCGCTTCCCCGCGCCGCTCAAGTGCGTCGACGCGGTCGGCTGGGCGGTCAGCGAGCGCTTCGACGACGGCCTGCGGCTCGAGCGCGAAACCTTTCTCGGCCTGATGGCGACGCCGGAGTCGCGGGCGCTGCGCCACGTCTTCGCCGCCGAGCGCGCCGCGGCCAAGGTGCCCCACGTGCCGGCCGGCACCGCGCCGCGGCCGGTCGCCCGCGTCGGCGTGATCGGCGCCGGCACGATGGGCGGCGGCATCGCGATGAATTTCCTCAACGCCGGCCTGCCCGTCGTG
This sequence comes from uncultured Rhizobacter sp., assembly GCA_964249855.1. Taxonomy (GTDB): domain Bacteria; phylum Pseudomonadota; class Gammaproteobacteria; order Burkholderiales; family Burkholderiaceae_C; genus LMDS01. The sequence goes on from CAXUDL010000007.1 coordinate 106,718, forward strand.
CTGCTCGAGACCAGCCAGCAGGCGCTCGACAAGGGCCTCGCGACGATCCGCAGGAACTACGAGAACTCGGCGAAGAAGGGCAAGCTGACCGCCGCGCAGGTCGAGCAGCGGATGGCGCTCGTCACGCCGACGCTCGGCTACGACGGCTTTCGCGACGTCGACCTCGCGATCGAGGCGGTGTTCGAGCACATCGACGTCAAGCGCCAGGTGTTCGAGGCGCTCGACGGCGTCTGCAAGCCGGGTGCGATCCTGGCGTCGAACACGTCCTACCTCGATCTCGACCGGATCGCGGGCTTCACGCAGCGGCCGCACGACGTGGTCGGCCTGCACTTCTTCAGCCCGGCCAACGTGATGCGGCTCCTCGAGGTGGTGCGCGGCGCGCGGACCGCGCCCGACGTGCTGGTGACGGTGATGGGCCTCGCGAAGACGATCCGCAAGATCGCCGTGATCTCGGGCGTCTGCGACGGCTTCATCGGCAACCGCATGGTCGCGCGCTACGGCGCGGCGGCGCAGGGCCTGATCCACGCCGGCGCGCTGCCGCAGCAGGTCGACGCGGCGCTGCAGGAGTTCGGCATGGCGATGGGGCCGTTCCGGATGGGCGACCTCGCGGGCCTCGACATCGGCTGGGCGACGCGCAAGCGCCGCGCCGCCGAAGCCGGCGTCGCGATGGCGCCGAGCGTCGCCGACACGCTGTGCGCGGCCGGCCGCTTCGGGCAGAAGACCGGCGCCGGCTGGTACCGCTACGAGGCCGGGCGCCGCGATCCGATCCCCGACCCGGCCACCGAGGCGCTGATCGCGGCGTTCCGCGCCGAGCACGGCATCGTCCCGCGGACGATCGGCGCTGCCGAGATCGTCGAGCGCTGCATCTTCGCGCTCGTCAACGAGGGTGCGCGCATCCTGGAGGACGGCATCGCGGCGCGGGCGTCCGACATCGACGTCGTCTACCTGAACGGCTACGGCTTCCCGCTGCACCGCGGCGGGCCGATGCTCCACGCCGACACGGTCGGTGCCGGGCAGGTCGTGCGCAGCCTGAAGCGCTTCGCGGCCGAGCCGGGCGCCGATCCGTCGTGGCAGCCGGCGGCTTCGCTGCAGCGGCTCGCGGCCGAGGGCGGCACGTTCAGCTGATCCGATGCGCCGGCAGCGACGGTCCGGCAGGGGGCGCCGCCGATCCGCGGCCTCGGGCCCGAGGCCTGGGCCCGGTCAGTCGACGACGACGTCGCTGATCTGCATCACCGGCGCGATGTCGGTGTAGTTCGGCACGTCGGCCATGATCGCCTTCGCGTGCGGACCGAAGCTCCGCTCGAAGGTCTCGACCGATTCGAAGAACAGGTGGCACATGCCGACGTACACGGGCGGCGACGCTGCGCCACCTCCCGAACGCCCGCGGTCGATCGAGTAGCGGACCATGCTCGGACCGACCTTGGCGGCGACCAGCGGCAAGTGCGTGTCGCGGTAGTAGTCGTGGTCGAAGCGGGCGCCTTCCCGCTGCGGGTACATGACGCTGACCTTGATCATCGCGGGCCCGTCGCCGCCTCAGCGGTCGTAGAGCTTGCCGAGGAACTGCGCGCCGATCAGCGTCCCGACGACAGCGGCCGCGACGGCGGACCACAGCGGGTTCTCGCGCGCCACCTTGGTCGCGGCGGTCGTCGCCGACTTGAGCTGCGGCTGCACCGTGTCGAGCACGCTCGCGGCCTGGTCGCGCACCGCGTCCCAAGCGCTCAGCGCCGAATCGCGCGCGCTGTCGCCGACGCCGGTCAGCGTCTGCTTGGCGTCGCTCTTCGTCGGCAGGGAACTGCTGACGCGCTCGAGCAGATCGGCGAGCTGGCTGCGCACCGAACCGACGTCGGGCGTGTCGACCGAACTCGGCGCCGCGTCCTTCGCCATCGACTGCAGCTCGGAGAGCGACGGCAGGCGCGCGTTCGGCCGTGCCATCAGGGCGACCAGCGCCATCAGGCCGGCGCCGGTCGCGGCAGCGGCGAGGACCGAAGGCACCGGATTCGCGACCACCAGGTCGGTGAGCTGCCGGCCCGCCGCGCCGATGTCGAGTGAGCTGGTGTCGGTCGTGGTCTCAGTGCTCATGCGCGTCTCTCCTGGAAGAGTGGTCATTGGGGAAACCGCGATGCTAGTTGACCCGCGCCCGCACATCCGGTCGGACCCCGACGACCGGCCGCGTAGGACACGACCCGCAGGACGGCGTCGCGACGCTTCGAGCCGGCACGGTTCCTCGGCTTTCGCTAGTCTCGGCGCATGGCAGATTCGAACGTCGCGGTCTTCGGCGCGATCGCGTCCAACGTCGCGATCGCGATCACCAAGTTCGTCGTCGCCGGCGTGTCCGGCAGCTCGGCGATGCTCTCCGAAGGCATCCACTCCGCCGTCGACACCTTCAACGGCGTGCTGCTGCTCGTCGGCCAACGGCTCAGCAAGCGGCCGGCAACGCCCGAGCATCCCTTCGGCCACGGCAAGGAGCTCTATTTCTGGAGCCTGATCGTGGCCGTGTTGATCTTCGGTCTCGGCGGCGGCATGTCGATCTACGAGGGCGTGCAGCACATCCGCGCACCGGAGCCGCCGAAGGACCCGAAGTGGAACTACCTCGTGCTCGCCGCCGCGGCGCTGTTCGAGGGCACGAGCTTTTGCATCGCGCTGCGCCAGTTCAAGAAGGAGTCGGGCCGGACGCCGTTCTGGCGCGCGCTGCACCTCAGCAAGGACCCGACGACCTACACCGTGCTCGCAGAGGACTCCGCGGCGCTCGCCGGCCTCGCGGTCGCGGCGCTCGGCATCTGGAGCAGCCATGCGCTCGGCATGCCGGAGCTCGACGGCGTCGCCTCGGTCGTCATCGGCCTGCTGCTCGCCGCGGTCGCCGTGCTGCTGGTGCGCGAGTCGCGCGGGCTCCTGATCGGCGAGGGCATCCGCCCGGAGACGGCGCGCCAGGTGCGCGAGCTGGCGCTCGCCGAGCCCGGCGTGCGCGCGGTCGGCCGGGTGCTGTCGATGTACATCGGCCCGGACGAAGCGCTGGTGACGATGGACGTCGAATTCGACGCCGACACGCCGGCATCGGCCGCCGCCGCGGCGATCGGCGCGATCGAAGCGAAGGTGCGTGGTCGCTTTCCGGTCATCCGCCGGCTCTTCATCGAAGCCGGCACCGCGCCGCCGCACGAGCGCTGGAGCCGGCCCGACGCGACGCAGGCGCCGCTGCAGGCAGGCGGCGAGTGAGGCTGGCAGCGTCCGCCGAGCGCTCGCCGCCGCGCCCAAGCGCCGGCCGGCGCTGACTTCCCGGGCGCCGCCGCCCGGGTCCACCCCGGGGCCGACAGCGCGACGACTCCGCTGAGCCGCACGGCGCCGTCTCGCCTGGTTTGCGCGACATGGCATCGCCGGCCGCCTCGGCGGCCGGCCGGCGAGCAAATCCGCAGCCGGACCTAAAGCGCGGGCCGGTGCCGCCGATAAGCCGAGGAATCTTCACGCCGAGACCCCTCCGTCATGCGCAGCCGCCTCGATTTCTCCCTGCTCAACGGCGCCGCCCAACGCCCGTTCTATCGGGCGCTGCTTTCGCGTCAGGGTGCGATCGTGCTCGCCGGCGGGCTGGCGATCTGCGTGGCGAGCGACTGGAGCCCGACCGGCGGCGTGATGGCGGCGCTCTTTCTCGCCGCCGCGGCCGCGGCCGGGTGGTCGCGTGCCGGCGGCGTGGAGACGGCGCCCGCCGAATCAGGCGCCTACCGCGCGAGCGTCGCGGACCTCGGCCGCGACGTGCTGCCGGTCTGGAGCCGCCACATCGAGGACTCGCGCAGCCAGATGGAGGACGCGGTCGCGGCGCTCGCGCTGCGTTTCGGCGGCATCGTGCAGCGGCTCGACGCGGCGCTCGCGGCAACGCGGACCTCGGCCGCCGACGCCGGCGTCGTCGCGGTGTTCGAGTCGAGCGCGGCGGAACTCGGGGCCCTTCTCGACACCCTGCGCGCCGCCATGGCGAGCAACGGCGCGATGCACGAGAAAGTGCAGAGCCTGCACGGCTTCGTCGCCGAGTTGCAGGGCATGGCCGACGACGTCGCGAAGATCTCGGCGCAGACCAACCTGCTCGCGATCAATGCCGCGATCGAGGCCGCCCACGCCGGCGAATCGGGACGCGGCTTCGCCGTCGTCTCGCAGGAGGTGCGGCGGCTCTCGTCGCTGTCGGGCGAGGTCGGCCGCCACATCGCCGGCAAGGCCAAGATGATGGCCGCCGCGATCGAGGATGCCCGCGCCAGCGCCGTCCGCTCGGCCGAGCGCGAGGTCGCCTCGCTCGGCGAATGCGACACCCGCATCAACGGCGTGCTGGGCGGGTTTCGCGGCGTGACCGATGCGCTCGTCGCCTCCGCCGACCTGCTCAAGGAGGCGAGCGTCGGCATCCAGGCGGACATCGGCGAAGCGCTGGTGCAGATGCAGTTCCAGGACCGCGTCAGCCAGGTCATGAGCCACGTGCGGCAGAACGTCGACCGCGCCGAGCTCCTGCTGGCCGCCGACCCGGCGGACGCCCCGGCGGCGCTCGACGTGCGCGGGCTGCTCGCCGAGCTCGAGAGCAGCTACGCGATGGCCCACGAGCGCGCGACGCACGACCGCGGCACCGCCGGCACCCCGGCGAAGCCGGCCGCCGCGCCGGTCGACGAGATCACCTTTTTCTAGATCCGGACAACCAAGACCATGACCAAGACCATCATGATCGTCGACGACTCGGCCTCGTTGCGCCAGGTCGTCGGCATCGCATTGCGCGGCGCCGGCTACGAGGTGCTCGAGGGCTGCGACGGCAAGGACGCACTCGCCAAGCTGCGCGGCCAGAAAGTGCACCTGATCATCAGCGACGTGAACATGCCCAACATGGACGGCATCAGCTTCGTCAAGGCGCTGAAGCAGTTCCCGGCCTACAAGTTCACGCCCGTGGTGATGCTGACCACCGAATCCGAGGCGTCGAAGAAAGCCGAGGGCCAGGCCGCCGGCGCCAAGGCCTGGGTCGTCAAGCCGTTCAAGCCGGACCAGATGATCGGCGTGGTGCAGAAGCTGGTGCTGCCATGAGCGGGGGCGCCACCACCATCGCGTTCGAGGGCGAGCTGACGATCTTCTGCGCCCACGACGCCAAGCAGACCCTGCTCGGTGCGCTCGCGCCCGGCGTGACCGTCGAATGCGACCTGTCGCGGGTGACCGAATTCGACACCGCCGGCGTGCAGTTGCTGATGCTCGCCAAGCGCGAAGCGGCCGTGCGCGGCGCGGTCCTGCGCCTCGTCGGCCACAGCCCCGCCGTGCTCGGCGCCTTCGACCTGCTCGACCTCGGCAGCCATTTCGGCGACCCGCTGGTCATGCCGGCCGCCGTCTGAACGTCTACGCCATGGACATCAACGAAGCCCTTCCCACCTTCATCGAGGAAAGCCGCGAACTGCTCGACGCCATGGAGAGCGCGCTGCTGTCGCTCGACGCGGCGAGCGTCGACGGCGAAGCCATCAACGCGATCTTTCGCGCCGCCCACACGATCAAGGGCTCGTCCGGCCTGTTCGGGCTCGACCACGTGGTCGCTTTCACCCACGTCGCCGAAAGCCTGCTCGACGAGGTCCGCAGCGGTGCGGTGCAGATCGACGCGCCGCTCGTCGCGGTGCTGCTGGCGAGCGCCGACCACCTGCGCTCGCTGATCGAGGCCATCGCCGGCGGCAACGTCCTGCCGGACCCGGCGCTCGAGGCCGCGGCCGAGCCGTTGCTCGCCCGCCTGCGCGAGCGCATGGGCGTCACGACCGCGCTCGCGCTCGCCGACATCACCGACATCACCGACATCCTCGACGCACCCGCCGCGCTCGAAAGCAGCGCTGCGACGCCGGCGGCCGGGGCCGACATCTGGCACCTCTCGCTGCGCTTCGGGCCCGAGGTGCTGCGCGACGGCATGGACCCGATGTCGTTCATCCGCTACCTCAACACCGTCGGCCGGGTGGTGCGGATCGCGACCGTCGCCGACGCGTTGCCGCCAGCCGCGGAGATGGACCCGGAGCGCTGCTACCTCGGCTTCGAGATCGCGCTGCAGAGCACCGCCGACAAGGCCGCGATCGAGAACGTGTTCGAGTTCGTGCTCGACAGCTGCACGCTGCACATCCTGCCGCCGGCGAGCCGCATCGAGGCCTTCGTCGCGCTGATCGCGGCGCTGCCGGAGTCGCCGCCGCGGCTCGGCGAGATGCTGGTGCACTGCGGCACGGTCACCGCGCACGAACTGCAGGCAGCGCTCGCCGCGCAGGCGCAGGCCGCCGAGGTGCCGCAAAAGCCGATCGGCCGCATCCTCGTCGAGCAGGGCCGCGTCGAGCCCGCGGTCGTGCAGGCCGCGCTCGAGAAGCAGCACAGGGCGAGCGAGGCGCGCGGCCGGGAAAGCCAGACGGTGCGCGTGGATGCCGACAAGCTCGACCGGCTGATCGACCTCGTCGGCGAGCTGATCACCGCCTCGGCCCGTTCGGGCGCGGCGGCCCAGCGCATCCGCGACGCCGAGCTGGTCGAGGCGCAGTCGATGCTCGACGGGCTGGTGCAGGAGGTGCGCGACAGCGCGCTGCAACTGCGCACGGTCCGCATCGGCGCCACCTTCGGCCGCTTCCAGCGCGTCGTCCACGACGTCTCGCGCGAGATCGGCAAGGACATCGAACTCGTCGTGCTCGGCGAGGAGACCGAGCTCGACAAGACCGTCGTCGAGAAGATCGGCGACCCGCTGACGCACCTGGTCAGGAACGCGATGGACCACGGCATCGAGGCGCCGGCGGATCGCCTCGCCGCCGGCAAGCCGCCGCGCGGGACGCTGACGCTCAACGCCTTCCACGACTCGGGCCGCATCGTGATCGAGGTCAGCGACGACGGCCGCGGCCTGAACCGCGAGCGCATCCTCGCCAAGGGAATCGAGCGCGGGCTGGTCGAAGCCGGCAAGACGCTCGGCGACGCCGACATCTGCAACCTCATCTTCGAGCCCGGCTTCTCGACCGCCGAGCAGGTGACGAACCTCTCCGGGCGCGGCGTCGGCATGGACGTCGTCAAGCGCAACATCACCGCGCTGCGCGGCACGGTCGAGGTGACGAGCCGCGCCGGCTTCGGCACGAAAGTCACGGTGCGCCTGCCGCTGACGCTCGCGATCATCGACGGCTTCCAGGTCGGCGTGGGCGCCTCGGTCTTCGTGCTGCCGCTCGACACGGTGGACGAATGCGTCGAATACCGGCCCGACGCCGCCGACGAACAGGACTACACCGACCTGCGCGGGCAGGTGCTGCCGCTGATCCGGCTGCGCCGGCAGTTCGACCTCGGCGGCGCACCCGGGGCGCGGCAGAACATCGTCGTGCTGCGCCACGGCGCGCAGAAGGTCGGCCTCGTCGTCGACCGGCTGCTCGGCGAGGCGCAGACGGTGATCAAGCCGCTCTCGAAGGTCTTCACGCAGGTCAAGGGCATCAGCGGCTCGAGCATCCGCGGCAGCGGCGAGGTCTCGCTGATTCTCGACATCCCGGCGCTGATCCGCCAGGCGGACGCGCAGGGCAGCAGGAAGCCGCAGGCCGCTGCGGCGCCATCGGCCTGACCCCCGCTCACTACTTCTTTCTACACCGGACACGAACACCATGAAACTCTCGACCCGCCTCTTCGGCGCCTTCTTCATCCTGCTGCTGATGATGGGCGGCTCCGGGATCTATGCCGTGACCCAGCTGTCGGCGGTGAACGACGCGACAGTGGATATCGCGAGCAACTGGATGCCCTCGGTCCGCGCCGCGCTGACCATCAAGTCCGACGTCAACCGGATGCGCATCGCCCAATACCGGCTCTTCCTCGAGAAGACGGCCGATGCGCGCAAACCCACCCAGGCGCAGTTCGCGGACCAGGTCGCGAAGCTGAAAGCGAAGGTCGCCGACTATGCGAAGCTGGTCAGCACACCGGACGAGCGCGCGGCCTACGAGCGGCTGCTCGCCGACTTCGACGTCGCGATGGCCGACCAGCCGAAGCTCGACGCCCTGCTCGACGACCGCGACGGCACCGCCTTCCTGTTCGGCGTGTCGCAGAGCCATTTCGAGGCGCTCCGCGAAGACGCCGACAAGCTGGTGTCCATCAACAGCGCCGGAGCCGACGACTCGTCGCAGCAGGCCGCGACCTTCTTCACCCGTGCACGCCTCTGGCTGATCGGCTGCGTGGTCGCCGCCATCGCGATCGGCCTGGCGATGGCGCTGCTGATGACGCGCTGGATGATGCGCCAGCTCGGCGGCGAGCCCACGCTGGTGGCCGAGATCGCCAACCGCGTCGCCGAGGGCGACCTGACGATCGAGATCGCCACCCGCCGCAACGACGACACGAGCGTGCTGGCCGCGATGCGCCGCATGGTCGCCCAGCTTTCGGCCGTGGTCGGCGGCGTCAACAAAAGCGCCGACTCGCTCTCGAGCGCCTCCGAAGAGGTGAGCGCGACGGCGCAGTCGCTGAGCCAGGCTGCCTCCGAGCAGGCCGCCGGTGTCGAGGAGACCAGCGCCTCGCTCGAGCAGATGACGGCCTCGATCTCGCAGAACACCGAGAACGCCAAGGTCACCGACGGCATGGCCGGCAAGGCCTCGACCCAGGCGGTCGAGGGCGGCGAGGCGGTGCGCGCGACGGTGGCCGCCATGAAGCAGATCGCCAGCAAGATCAACATCATCGACGACATCGCCTACCAGACCAACCTGCTGGCGCTCAACGCCGCCATCGAGGCGGCGCGCGCCGGCGACCACGGCAAGGGCTTCGCGGTCGTCGCCGCGGAGGTCAGGAAGCTCGCCGAGCGCAGCCAGGTCGCAGCGCAGGAGATCGGCACCGTCGCGTCGTCGTCGGTCGAGCTCGCCGAGCGCGCCGGCCGGCTGCTCGACGAGATGGTGCCGGCGATCCGCAAGACCTCCGACCTGGTGCAGGAGATCGCCGCGGCGAGCGAGGAGCAGTCGAGCGGCGTCGGCCAGATCAACGCGGCGGTCGGGCAGCTCAGCCAGACGACGCAGCAGAACGCGTCGAGCTCCGAGCAACTCGCCGCCACGGCCGAAGAGATGAGCGCGCAGGCCGAGCAGCTGCAGCAGACGATGGCGTTCTTCCGGGTCGGCGCGGCCCAGGCGGCCGTCGCGGCGCCCAGCCCCGCCGCTTCGGTCGCTCACTCGCCTGCGCCCGCCCGCACGGCCACGTCCCGGCCGAAGTCCGCGAGCGACACCCGCAAGCCGCGGGCGGGGCGACTCGGGCTCAGCCTGGCCACCGCCGGTGCGGCGGCGGACGAAACCCAATTCACACGATTCTGATCGAGGAGGCCCCGCCCCATGACCACCGCCCTTCTGCCATCCCCCGTATCCGCCGCGCCCGCGGTCGCGGCCGGACCGGCCCAATACCTCACCTTCGTGCTCGGCAGCGAGACCTACGCGATCGGCATCCTGAGGGTCAAGGAAATCATCGAATACGGCAAGCTGACCGAAGTGCCGATGATGCCGGCCTGCGTCCGCGGCGTGATCAACCTGCGGGGTGCGGTGGTGCCGGTCGTCGACCTGCTCGCGCGCTTCGGCAAGGCCTCGAGCCCGGTCGGCAAGCGCAGCTGCATCGTCATCGTCGAACCGCCGTCGCAAGCCGATGCGGGCACGCCGCGCCCGACCGTCGGCGTCGTGGTCGACGCGGTCAACGAAGTGATCGATCTGGCGGCGAGCGAGATCGAGAGCGCGCCGGCCTTCGGCACCCGCATGCGCAGCGATTTCGTGCAGGGCGTCGGCAAGGTCAAGGGCCGCTTCGTGATCCTGCTCGACGTCGGCCACGTGCTGTCGCTCGACGAGATCGGCAGCCTCTCGCCGATCGACACCGAATCCGTCACCCTCTGAATCGAAGAAGCAGCATCGATGTTCAAGTCGACGGCGCAGTCGCTGAGCCAGGCCGCCTCCGAGCAGGCCGCCGGTGTCGAGGAGACCAGCGCCTCGCTCGAGCAGATGACGGCCTCGATCTCGCAGAACACCGAGAACGCCAAGGTCACCGACGGCATGGCCGGCAAGGCCTCGACCCAGGCGGTCGAGGGCGGGGTCGAGCTCGCCGAGCGCGCCGGCCGGCTGCTCGACGAGATGGTGCCGGCGATCCGCAAGACCTCCGACCTGGTGCAGGAGATCGCCGCGGCGAGCGAGGAGCAGTCGAGCGGCGTCGGCCAGATCAACGCGGCGGTCGGGCAGCTCAGCCAGACGACGCAGCAGAACGCGTCGAGCTCCGAGCAACTCGCCGCCACGGCCGAAGAGATGAGTGAACAGGCCGAGCAGCTGCAGCAGACGATGGGCTTCTTCCGCACCGGTGGCGCCGGCGCGGGGAGCCCGGCCGCGCCCGAGCCGCGCGGCGCCCTCGGGCGGACGCCGCTGCGAGCGCTCGACAAGCCGGCCGAGCGGCGCAAGACGGCCCGGCCGCGGGTCCAGCCGGCCGGCACGCTGGGCGACGTCAACGCCGCATCCGACCCCGACGAGCGGCGCTTCGTTCGCTACTGAACCATGCAGGACGTCCAACTCACGGACAAGGAATTCGTCCGCTTCCAGCGCTTCATCCACGAGGCGGCCGGCATCACCTTGTCGTCCTCGAAGAAGGCGCTGGTCAGCGGACGGCTCGCGAAGCGCCTCGCCCGCCATGCGCTGCCGAGCTACACCGACTACCTCGACCTGCTCGGCAGCGGCGAGAACGCCGACGAGGTGCAGGCGGCGGTCGACCTGTTGACGACCAACGAGACCTACTTCTTCCGCGAACCGCGCCACTTCGAGCTGCTGCGCGACACGGCACGGGCCGCGGCGCGTGGCCGCAGCAAGCCGTTTCGGGTCTGGAGCGCCGCGTGTTCCAGCGGCGAGGAGGTCTACAGCATGGCGATGGTGCTCGCCGAGACGCTCGGCGACGCGCCGTGGGAGGTGCTCGGCTCGGACATCAGCAGCCGCGTGCTGGAGCGGGCCGCGACCGGCCACTACCCGCTCGAGCGAACCCGCAATCTCGCGCCGGCGCAGCTCAAGCGCCACTGCCTGCGCGGCATCGACGAGCAGGACGGGACGCTGCTGGTGCAGAAGTCGCTGCGCCAGCGCGTGCGCTTCCTGCAGGTCAACCTGAACACCGCGCTGCCGTCGATCGGCCGCTTCGACGTGATCTTCCTGCGCAACGTGATGATCTATTTCGACGCCGCGACGAAACGGCAGGTGGTGGCCCGGGTGCTCGGGCAGCTCGAGCCGGGCGGCCTCTTCTGCATCGGCCACTCGGAGACGCTCAACGACATCAACGACGACGTGACGCTCATCGCCCCGGCGTCCTACCGCAAGCCGTGACCCGCCCGTGACCGACATCTACCTCAATCCCGGCGAACACTTCGCCGGCGACGCCCGCCACCGCGTCCACACGGTGCTCGGCTCGTGCGTCTCGATCACGCTGTGGCACCCCGACCGCAGGGTGGGCGCGATGTCGCACTTCGTGCTCGGCCGGGCGGCGCAGCCGAGCGGCGGCGAGCTCGACGGCCGCTACTGCGCCGATGCGCTGACGCTGATGACGCAGCGGCTCGGCGCCTTCGGCATCGACGTCCGCACCTGCGAGGCCAAGCTCTTCGGCGGCGGCGACATGTTCCCCGAGCATTCGCGCCCCGGCGACCTGGCCGTCGGCCGGCGCAACGGCGAGAGCGCCCGCGCGATGCTCGAGGCCCGCGGCCTGGCGGTGGCCTCCGGAAGCCTGTTCGGCGTCGGCCACCGGCGCATCGTCTTCGACATCTCGACCGGCGATGTCTGGGCCCGCCAGAGCAGCCCGGCGAGCATGCCCGCGAGCCTCGAATGACGAAGATCAAGGTGCTCGTCGTCGACGACTCGGCGGTGGTCCGGCAGGTGATCGGCGCGATGCTCGCCGAGGCGCCCGACGTGCAATTGCTCGGCGCCTGCGCCGACCCGATCCTCGCCCAGGAGCGCATGAAGCGCGACTGGCCCGACGTGATCGTCCTCGACGTCGAGATGCCGCGCATGGACGGCCTGACCTTCCTGCGCCAGGTGATGGCGACGCGGCCGACGCCGGTGGTGATCTGCTCGACGCTGACCGAGCGCGGCGCGAGCACCACGCTCGACGCGCTGGCGGCAGGTGCGGTGGCGATCATTACCAAGCCGAAGATCGGGCTGAAGCAGTTCCTGCAGGACGCGGCCGACGAACTGCTGCGCACCGTCCGCGCGGCCGCGCGCGCCAACGTGCGGCAGATCGCAGCGCGCCGGGCCGCCGGGCCGGCCGCGGTCGTCGAACCCCGTCACACCGCCGACGCGGTCCTCGCGCAGGCGTCGGGCCGCGCCATGGTGCAGACCACCGAGCGGCTGGTCGCGATCGGCACGTCGACCGGCGGCACGCAGGCGCTCGAGGAGGTGCTGACCGCGCTGCCGCGGGTCTCGCCCGGCATCGTGATCGTCCAGCACATGCCGGAGAAGTTCACCGCGGCGTTCGCGGCGCGGCTCGACCGGATGTGCCGCATCGAGGTCAAGGAGGCCGAGAGCAACGACCGCGTCCTGCCCGGCCGGGCGCTGATCGCGCCGGGCGGCCGCCACCTGCTGCTGCGCCGCAGCGGCGCGCAATACCACGTCGACGTCGTCGACGGGCCGCCGGTGAACCGACACCGGCCGTCGGTCGACGTGCTGTTCCGTTCGGTCGCGAAGGCGGCCGGGGCGAACGCGCTCGGCATGATCCTGACCGGCATGGGCGACGACGGCGCCGCCGGGCTGCTCGAGATGCGCAACGCCGGTGCCCGCACGCTGGCGCAGGACGAGCAGAGCTGCGTCGTCTTCGGCATGCCGCGGGAGGCGATCCGGCGCGGCGCCGCCGAACGGGTGCTGCCGCTCGGGTCGATGGCGCGGGAGATCCAGGCGGGTTGACGGTTCGGCAGTCAGCCGAGCAGTCGCGCCGGATGCCCCAGCGCCGAGAGTCGCGCGACAGCGCTTCGGTCGAACGACACGAAGGTCTCGCCACCCAGCCAGCGGCCTTCGTACGCGATGACGCCGTCGGTGAAATCGCCGCCGGCGTCGAGCAGCGCAAGACCCGCCTCGACGGCCGGCCGGTTGACCTCGACGCTCGCTGCCGCGAGCAATGCGCGCAGGGCGGCCGCGACATCGGGCCTTGTGTGCGCTTGGTTGCTGCGCCTTCGTCGGCTCCGGGATCGTCAGCCAATGAATGCGGCGTCTGCCGGCCCGCTACATCGGCGCGACCGGCGGCGTGCCGTCGTCCCAGCCGCCGCCGAGCGACTTGAACAGCGCGACCAGGTCGGTCGCGGCGTCGGCCCGGCTCTGCACGAGCTGCAGCTCCGACTGGTGCGCCGTGCGCTCGGCGTCGAGCACGTCGATGAACGCGGCGAGGCCGTTGGTCCAGCGGCCTTCGGCGAGCGCACGGCTCTGCCGCGCGTCGGCCCACTGCTGCGCGAGCGCGAGCGACCTGCGCTGTTCCTGGCCGTAGGCGACGAGCGCGCCGTCGGCCTCGTGGTAGGCGTTGAGCACCGTCTGCCGGTAATTGAGCGCCGCCTCGCGCGCCGAGAGGTCGGCGAGCGTGACCTGCGAGCGCAGCTGCCCGCCCTGGAAGATCGGGATCGACACCGCCGCGCCGCCGAGGAAGAAGCGCGAGCCCCAGTCGGTGAGCGTCGACGCGGCCGACGACTGCAGGCCCGCCGCCAGGCCGAGCCGCACGCTCGGGAACAGCCCGGCCGCGACGACGCCGATGCGCGCCGTCGCGGTGTGCAGTTCGGCCTCGCTGCGCCGGATGTCGGGCCGGCGCCGCAGCAGGTCGCCCGGCAGGCCGACGGGAATCTGCGCCGGCAACGGCCTGTCGGCGGCAGCGGCGGCGGCGAGGCGCTCGTCGACCGCGCCCGGCGGCAGCGCGAGCAGCAGGCCGAGCCGGTTGCGCGCCTGCGCCCTCGCCTGCTCGAGTTGCGGCAGGCGAGCGAGCACCGCATTGAGCTGCGCCGCCTGCGCGGTCAGCTCGGCCTCGGACGCCAGGCCGGCGCGTTGCTTCGAGCCGACGAGCTCGGCGATGCGCCGCTGCGTCGCGACGTCGGCATCGGTGATCTCGAGCTGCCGCTCGGTGCCGCGCAAGCCGAAATAGGTCCGCGCGATCTCGGCGGCGAGCGAGACCTGCGCGTCGTGGCGGGCCTCCTCGGCCGACACGATCTGCGCGTCGGCGGCCTCGACGTTGCGGCGGACGCGGCCCCAGAGATCGAGCTCCCAGACCGCGTCGAAGCCGGCCTGGAAGAGATTCGACGCGAGCGAGGTGCTGCTGCCGTCGCCGCCCGATGCGCCGCCACCGCCGCCAGAGCCGCCGCCGCCACCGCCGAGCGCACCGGCGATGCCGTTCTCGCTCATCCGGTTGCGCCCGGCGACGACGTTGCCCGCGACCTGCGGCAACGCGGCGCCGGCGGCCGACACGCGTTGCACCCGGGCCGATTCGATCCGCAGCACCGCCGTCTGCAGATCGAGGTTCTGCGCCTGCGCGTCGTCGATCAGGCGGTCGAGCACCGGGTCGCCGAAGACCGCCCACCAGCGCTTGCCGTCGAACGGCGCGGCGACGGCCTCGCTCGGGCGGCCGCGCTGCGCGGCCGACGCCGCCGCCGACCATGCGGCCGGCGGCGCCGCCTCGGGGCGACGGAAGTCGGGGCCCACGGTGCAGCCGGCGACGAGCGCCGCGAGCACCACGAGGCTGCGCTCAATGGCCGCCATGCGCCTGTCCTTTCGGCGGAGTCTTGAGGATCAGCGCGACCGGCGCGACGACGAGCGTCGCCACGCCCCAGATCCAGAAGATGTCGAAGTAGCTCATCGCCTGCGCCTGCGTCTGCACCGCCTGCTGCGCGGCAGCGAGCGTGCCGGGATCGAGCAGGCCCGGCGCGCTCGGGCCGATGCTCGAGATGTTCTCGCCGAGCCGCGCATGGTGGAACTGCGTGCGCCAGGCGACGTTCATCGTCGCGATCGCGACGCCGACGCTGCCGCCGAGGTTGCGCATCAGGTTGATCACCGCCGACGCGTCGGCGTTCTTGTCGGGCGGCACGCCGACGTAACCGGCCGTCGTGATGGTCACGAAGAGGAACGGCAGCGCGATGCTCTGGTAGACGCGGGCCAGCGCGAGGTCGCCGAACGCGATCTGCAGGTTCAGATGCGCCGTGTGCAGGAACGCCAGGCCGGTGACGACGAAGGCGCCGGTCACGAGGAAGCGCGGCGGCACGCGCGTGCTGACGAGGCCGGCGAACGGCATCACGCACGCGGCCGTCATGCCGCCGAGCGCGAGCGACTGCCCTGCCGTCAGCGCGTCGTAGCCGAGCAGCGTCTGCGCGAGCTGCGGGATCAGCTGCGTCGTGCTGTAGAGCGTGAAGCCGAGCAGGAACATGATCAGGTTCGCCACCGCGAACGACGGGATCCGGAAGAGCCGCACGTCGAACACCGGTTGCGGGTGGCGCAGCTCCCACCAGACGAGCGCGACCGCCGAGAACACGCAGACGGTCGCGAACAGCGTGATCGACAGCGAGGCGAAGCCGTCGTCCTGCTCGAAGCGGTCGAGCGTGATCTGCAGGCAGCCGAAGGTGAGCGCGACGAGCGTGAAGCCGAGCCAGTCGGGGATGAAGCGGGCCCGGAAACGCTTCGTGTCCTCGCGGACGGCGGGCGGCTCGTCGACGAGGAACCAGATCAGCGTCAGCGCGAGCAGCCCGACCGGCAGGTTGATGAGGAAGATCCAGTGCCACGAGAACGACTCGGTCAGCCAGCCGCCGAGCACCGGGCCGATGGCGGGCGCGACGATCACCGTCACGCCGTAGAGCGCGAACGCCGCGGCGCGCTTGGCCGGCGGGAACGAGTCGGCGAAGATCGACTGCTCGGTCGGCGCGAGGCCGCCGCCGCCGATGCCCTGCAGCACGCGGAAGCCGATCATCGCGCCGAGGTTGGGCGCCAGCGCGCAGCAGAACGAGCTGCCGGTGAAGAGCGCGACGCAGATCATGTAGAAGCGCTTGCGGCCGATCAGCGTCGAGAGCCAGCCGCTCACCGGCAGGACGATCGCGTTGGCGACCAGATAGCTCGTCAGGATCCAGGTGCTCTCGTCCTGGCTCGCGCCGAGGCCGCCGGCGATGTGGCGCAGCGAGACGTTGGCGATGGTCGTGTCGAGCACTTCCATGAACGTCGCCATCGAGACGACGACCGCGATCAGCCAGGGGCTGCGGTCGCCGGCGGCCGAGCGCGGCAGGGTCGGGTCGGCCATGTCAGGCGCGCCCGGCGACCGGCGAGCGCGGCGCCGGGCGTCCGCGGCGCCCGGCCCGAAGGAAGGCACCGACCGCCCGAGAGCAAGCCGCGTGTCCTGGGCGGCCCTCGCATCGAGCGCGGACGGCGTCGCCTGCGACCCGAGCCCGCCGCTGCTCGCCCCGCTCGGCGACGGCTCGCTCGACGACGCGCGGCAGCAGGTCGACGCCCTGCGCGGACAGGTCACCGGCGACGCGGCGATCGAGACGGCGCGGGCGGGCGAAGGCGGCCGCCGCTTCGTCGGCGTCGCGGCCGAGGTGCGCGATCTCGCGCGGCGCTCTGCCGAGTCGGCGGGCGAGATCTCGACGATGCTGCAGTGAAGGCGTCACGCCGGCGCCCTCTCAGGGAAGCTGCACGTCGGGCTTCACCGACATGCCGAGGCCGATCGGATAGCGGCGCATCTTGTCGAGCTCGTCGAAGACGATCTTCACCGGCACGCGCTGCACGACCTTGACGTAGTTGCCGGTCGCGTTCTCGGCCGGCAGCATGCTGAAGTAGGAGCCCGTGCCGCGCTGCACGCTGTCGACGTGGCCGCGGAAATGGGCGTCGGGGAAGGCGTCGACGACGATGTCGACGGCGAGGCCCGTCGACATGCGCGCGAGCTGCGTCTCCTTGTAGTTGGCGGTCACCCAGAGCTGGTCGCTGACGATCGACATCAGCGGCTGGCCGGCGCTCACGACGTTGCCGACCTCGATCGTCCGCCGCGTCACGTGCCCGTCGATCGGCGCGACGACGCGCGCGTACGAGACCTGCACTTCGGCCGACTGGATCGTCGCCCGCGACGCCTCGACGCCGGCCTCGGCCGTGCGCACCTGCGTTTCGGCGGCCGCCACCTGGGCGAGCGCCGAGCGCTCGCTGCTGCGCGCTGCATCGAGCCGGGCGCGGGCGCTCTGCACGGTCGTCGAAGCTGCGTCGGTCTGCTGCCGCGCGATCGCCGCCGGGTCGACGCCACGAAAGCGCGCCAGGTCCTGTTCGGCCTTCGCGAGCTCGGCCTGCGCCTGCCGGGTCTGCGCCGCAGCCTCGCCGA
Source organism: uncultured Rhizobacter sp. (assembly GCA_964249855.1). Lineage (GTDB taxonomy): Bacteria > Pseudomonadota > Gammaproteobacteria > Burkholderiales > Burkholderiaceae_C > LMDS01. The sequence continues at coordinate 123,974 of CAXUDL010000007.1, forward strand.
TCGACGCCCGTCGCACGACGACCTGCGCGCGCGCCGTGGCGAGCTGGCCCTCGGCGTCGGCGAGCCGGGCGCGCGACTGCGCGAGATTGGCGTCGGCGTCGCGCGAGTCGATCTCGACGAGCAGGTCGCCGGCCTTGACCGTCTGGTTGTCGACGACGTGCAGCTTCAGGACCCGGCCGGCGGCCTGCGACGCGACCGCGCTCGCATGGCCGTCGATGAAGGCGTCGTCGGTCGACTCGTGCTGTTTGGACTGACGCCAGAAGACGATCGCGGCAACGATCAGCCCGAGCAGGATCGCGAGGCCGAGCGCGACGACGAGCGGGCGCTTGTAGAGCGGCGTCTTGCCGTCACCGGGCGCGGCGTCCTTTTTGTCGTCGTCGCCCTTGTCGGACTTGTCATCCTTGTCACCCTTCTCGGACTTCTCGGACTTCTCGGACTTCTCGGGCTTGTCACCCCTGTCCGGCGTGCCGTCCGCCTTCGACGGATCGTCCTTCGGCGGCGCGGCGCCGGCACCCGGGGCGTCGGGCCCGTCCGTGCGGCCGCTGGAGAAACCGTCGCGGAAGCCGTCGCGATATCCGTGGGCATACGGCTGCAGACTGCCACTGGGAGGGAACACTTCCGCCATCGTCGATCGGGGTTGCAGGGTCGCGCGCACGACATGCGGAGATGCGCCTGCCGCCGTCGCGAACTCCTGAAAGACGATAGTCGAAGATCCTCGTCGACGTGCGCCGTGCGCCTTCCCGACCGCCGCCGACCGTGCCGGCGCCGCTGCGCTACATTCGCAAACCGTCCACTTCCGGAGTCATCCCATGTCCTTGCGCATCAACGACACCGCCCCGGATTTCGAAGCCGAGACGACCCAGGGCCGGATCCATTTCCACGAATGGATCGGCGACTCCTGGGCCGTGCTCTTCTCGCATCCGAAGGACTTCACGCCGGTCTGCACGACCGAGCTCGGCTACATGGCGAAGATCGAGCCCGAGTTCACCCGACGCGGCGCCAAGCTCATCGGCCTCTCGGTCGATCCGGTCGACCGCCACGCCGAATGGGCCAAGGACATCGAAGAGACGCAAGGATCGCCGGTCAAGTACCCGATGATCGGCGACGCCGACCTCGAGGTCGCGAAGCTCTACAACATGCTGCCGGCCGACGAAGTGGGCGCCGACGGCCGCACCGCGGCAAACAACGCGACGGTGCGCTCGGTCTTCATCGTCGGCCCCGACAAGAAGATCAAGCTGATGCTGACCTACCCGATGACGACCGGGCGCAACTTCGACGAAATCCTCCGCGTGCTCGACTCGATGCAGCTCACCGCCAAGCACAAGGTCGCGACGCCGGCCAACTGGACGTCGGGCGACGACGTGATCATCACGCCGGCGGTCTCGAACGAGGACGCCGAGAAGGCGTTCCCGGGCTTCAAGACGATCAAGCCCTACCTGCGGACGACGAAGCAGCCGTCCTAGGAGCGCGTCGGCTCCTTGTCGCGCGGCTCCGTGCCACGCGCGAGCGCGGCCGCGGGAGCGACCATCTCGCTGACGGCGACGGGCGAGGAGTCGCGAGCCGCGTGCGCGCGCCGCCCCGCAGCGCCTTGCCGACTTGCCCAGGAAGTGGAACACCATCGCCGACGAGGTCGTCGACACGCGAAACCGTTGCCCGGCGGAGCGCACGAGCCACCTTCGCGGCTGACAAGCCGGAGT